>CAYVLY010000001.1:0-709517 GCA_964452565.1 uncultured Gammaproteobacteria bacterium
TTTCAGGGCCAAAAGCGGCTACTCCGCTGAGGCTCTGGACAGGGGGTTTGAGCTTGTAAAGAAAAACCCGTCCTTATGGACGGATTTTCTTATTTGCTCTCTTTGTGAGTGGTGTGTTTTCCGCACTGCTTGCAGTGCTTCTTGATTTCAAGTCGCTCTTGGATCTTTTTTTTGTTTTTGTGTGAGCGATAGTTGGCAGTTCCACACTCTGTGCACTCGAGCTTTATCATGTTGTCTTGTGACATAGATTTGTTGTTGAATAACGCGGGTAATGTACTATATGCTGGGTTTTATGTCAATCCTTGACATATTTGGAGATTTGTTACAATATAGCTGGTCCGAACACTAGGAGGTTGAGATGTCTAAGTTGGAATATGAGTTTGATTGGTGTGAGCCGAATGGTCTTGGATGGTGTAAGTCCCCATGGCATGTAGGAAGACAGTTTAGCCGCTGTGTAAGTGCCTACATGATGCAACTGAAGGAAAGGCATCGAGAGGAATGCGTTGCACAGTTCGCTGCCGACGCACAAGCGTTGATCAACTCTGGATCCCGAGATGAGCACCCAGTGTCTGAAGTGTACCAGACAGCAGCAAGATGCGTTGGCGCACAGTACAATGTATGTGCTCGCCACCCAGAGCGTCCTTGGGTAGTAGACCCCATCTACAGGCTCGTCGACATTGAGAACAAAGAGTTTCCATTCTACCTCTGTCCGAGCTGTGCCAGGTTGCTCCAGTCTCGAGGCGTCTCAGTTGAACGCTTCTCACTCTCTGACCACGTGCGCGCCGCCTCCTAGAGGACGGCGCGTCCTTGCTTTTTTAGGCTCAATCACTATAATAACCCAGCTATGAAAGATTACGATAATATAGAGCTACTAGCTCCTGCAGGATCCTTTGAATCCCTTCGGGCGGCAATCAATGCAGGTGCAGATGCTGTGTATTTTGGTGTTGCTGGATTTAATATGCGAGCAAACACCGCTAAGAAGTTTACACTTGATGACTTGCGAGAGATCGCTCGGGTTTGTCACGAACATAACGTCAAATGTTACCTGGCTCTTAACACGCTCGTGTACGATCACAATATCGATGCGATGAAAAAGGCGATTGATGCAGTAAAAGAATCTGAAATAGATGCAATTATCAGCTTTGATGTTTCAGCAATCGAATACGCTCGATCACAAGGGGTTGAGGTTCACATTTCAACCCAACATTCGATCTCGAATATCGAAGCCGTCAAGTTTTTCTCACAATGGGCTGATCGAGTTGTGTTAGCTCGAGAGTTAACACTAGAGCAGATCAAGGAAATCGTTGACCAGATCGAAGCTCAAAATGTTCGAGGACCCAAGAGTCGGCTTGTCGAAATCGAAGTTTTTATTCACGGAGCCATGTGTGTGGCAGTAAGTGGACGCTGCGGAATGAGCTTGTATATGTACAATACATCTGCAAATTGCGGGAAATGCTCTCAACCATGCCGCCGAGCTTATACAGTAACTGACAAGGGAACTAGCAAGCAGATGGATATTGAAAACGAATATGTCATGAGTACGCAAGATCTGTGCACCATTGGAATGATTGATGAGATTATGGATTCTGGTGCTGTTTCACTTAAAATAGAAGGCCGTGGACGTGCGCCTGAATATGTTGATGAAGTGATTGGATGCTATCGCGAGGCTATCGATTCGATCAAAGAGGGAAGCTATGATCAAAACAAGGTTAAAAATTGGAATGAGCGGCTTGGCACTGTTTACAACCGAAAGATGAGCGAAGGATTCTATCGTGGCCAAGCATTTCGATACTGGAGCGAGGGCGCGCATTCTCAGGCAACTCAAAAGAAAGAGTTGGTCGGAACAGTTCAGCATTATTATCCAAAGGTAGGTGTGGCTGAGATTCGCGTTCACGCATCAGATGTAAGAGAAACTGATTCGTGTATGATTACAGGAAAGACAACTGGGGTGATGCGTGTTATACCTGAAGGCATGATGGTTGACGAGGTTCGATCAGATCATGCTGAAAAGGGAAGTTTGATTACAATAAAGGTCCCTAATCGAGTTCGAAAAAATGACAAGTTTTATAAGTTTATAAAAGTCTAGAAAATAATCTAGACGCAAGGGCACCCCGATCCTGGATCGGGGTGCTTTTCGAGACGAGTGCCATCGCGGCTAGGACTGAGCCGGGGCGCGGGCGATGCGCGGATTGGGCTTTGCGGCCTTGGCGCGGGCCGTGGCTGTGCCGTGGGCCTGCTTGCTGACCGCGGCGTGGGCCTCGGTTCCTTCGGCCTCGAGCTGCCCGACGAAGTCCTGGAGGCCCTTGGGGACCTCCTTGCCCTGTGCGATGAGCCGGCGGGTGATGCGCCGGGCCACCTCGTACGCGACCCGGTAAGCGGGCCACGCCGTGAGCAAGATTTCGTCGATGGGCCCCAGCACGGCGTCGATGGTCGAGACCGCGATGCCGACCCAGGGGATGCCGTTGCCGAAGGCAAACACGAGGTCCAGGGCGAGGATCCCGATGCCGACGGCGGTCAGCGTGACAGGCTTGATCGTGGCGAGCCAGGCCTTGAGCTTCTGATCGATCTTCTTGGCGCCGTACCAGATAATGTCGGCGAAGATCTTCAGAGCGATGGCCTTGGCATGTGCGAAGATGAGCATGATTTGAAACCTCCATGCAGTTTGGCGTTGACGGATTCTCTAGGATGAAAAGGAAACGCGGCTATTCTATCTTTGGTGAGAGAATAACCGCGTGTCCTCCACTGTCAGTAGATCCTTCGCTAACGCTCAGGATGACACTTTTAGTGAATGCCTTATAACCCAGGCAAAGGGCTCTCTCTGATTGTAAATTTTAACATTGTTATAATAGCACAAAATCAGCGTTTTGTCAAGGCCTTTGGGCTAAAATTGGCCTATTTTGTGCTTTAGGCCCAGATAAGTTCCTAAAGCAAATCCAGCTACATTTGCGACCATATCTTTGAGCGTATCAGTTGGCTCACCAATTTCACCAAACATCTCAGTACCAATTAATTCATCACCACCCCATTCAAAAAGCTCATTTATTATTCCCGAGAGCATAACAATAGCAAAAACCAGAATAACTATTAGCCAAGTTTTTGTGCGTTTTTCTAGACCATTTGCATGTGCAATTATTAGAGCAATTAAGGCTGCAAAAGCGCTATTAATAAAGTGAACCAGTGTGTCATAGCTAATCCCTGCTCGATATAAACCCAAAGATCCTATCCAACTCAATATCATCATTATTGCTATGAATAACTCGATATTGTTGATATTAGAAAGTGATAGTTTGAAAAGTTTCGTGAGCTTAACTAAAAGCCACGGAACAAGCATTGCCCCAGCCGATAGTAGGCACATGAAAACCAAGAATTGCTCGTCATCATGGCTTAAGTCGATCCATCCAAATTGAAAGCCAATTGCAAGTAAGATCATCAACCAAAACGTCGCATGTGCAATGTGTCGGCCAGTCGGTTGTTTAAGATGAAAGAATGTTTTGATTTTCATAGACACTCTGATTATAGCAGAGCTGAATCTATTATTTATCCCAAAAAGTTCAAAACAGCTTGATCTACGATTACATCCTTATGTTTAAAAGGTCTTAAAAGTGTAATGCCTCCAAGTGTGGTGCAGCGACTTAAGGCAACATACATCTGGCCATGAGCAAAGGCTCCCCAACCAACGTCGACTAAGACTTTGTCAAAGGTTTTGCCTTGAGCCTTGTGAATCGTTACAGCCCAGGCCAGAGCGATCGGATATTGTGAATATGATCCAACGACTCCTTCTTCAAAGCTTTCGCCATTAAAAGCATACTCAAATATTTCCCATTTGTGCTGCGCGACTTCAACGCGTTCACCGTCTTCAAGCTCAACATCAAGTGTTGGCAACTTACTTAGAGCAGTCTTTCGAATTTTGTGTATCGTACCCAAACTTCCATTAACCCAACGCTTCGCAGGATCATTGGTAGTAAACATGATGCGCGCGCCTTCTTTAACCTTGATATTCGACTCAGACGGCATTTTACGTGTACCAAGCTCACCCATTGATTGTGCCTTGAGTGTATGCTCTTCACCCTCAAGCTTGTCCAGCTCGAAGTCATTACGAGATTTAGCCATCTTATTTGTGGTGGTCAGATGTACAATATAATCGTCTTGATCCATTGGATTGAAAAATGGATCATGGCATGTGTTCCAGGCCTCAGTATCAGCTTTTTCAATAGTGCCGCAGCGAACGTTGTTTAGAAGTTCAACAAAGGCCCTGTCTTTTTGTCTGTGAACTTTTTGAAGTTCGATAATATTGATCGGGGTGCTGTCCATGACGTCAGACGAAAAGAAATATGGTGATAGATATTCTGTTATGAACCGATCACTATCTTCACGGGTTACTACGGGAGGTAGTTGAAACAGATCGCCAATAAATACCATCTGAACCCCACCAAACTTTTCTTTTGGCCGCCCACGATTCAGTCGCAGCGCGCGATCAACACAGTCCAAAAGGTCAGCGCGTACCATAGATATTTCATCAATTACAATTGCATCGATCTTTTTAAAGAAATCGAGATTATCCGTATGTGCTCTGCGAACAAGGCTCTTTGTGATCTTGGGATGAAAGCCAAAAAATGAGTGAATGGTTTGGCCTTTAACATTAAGTGCAGCTACTCCGGTTGGTGCGAGCACAACGTGCTTTTTCTTGGTCTTAGATCTAAAGTACTTTAGAAGTGTTGACTTTCCTGTTCCAGCTCGACCAGTCAAAAAAATATGATCATCTGTGTTCTCGATCGCATTAAATGCCTCTTGAAACTCTTTGGTTATCTTGATACCAGGATCAAGCCCGATTTTTGATAAAGGCTTGGTGGTTTTTTTAAAGTTAGAATTCGCTGGCACCTTTTTGGGCCATTTCTTTTTTGTTGATTTTTTGGCACCTGGCCATTTCTTTTTGAATCCAGTTCTTTTCATATCCGGTCTATCTTAGCATAAATAAAAACACCCAAGAGTTGTGGGATCTGTCTTTATTTTACCATAAACAATAACGCCACTGATAGTCGCGTTATTGTCGTTGTTATCAAGATTTTTGTGTTGATTGTCCTCTGCGGCCTGTTGGGGCACTTGATCGATTTGATCGAGATCCGTACTTCCTTCGCGAAGCTGCTGTTCCTCCAGATCTTCGAGCAGGCTTTCGTTTTGAGTTCTTACGCTTATTTCGATCCTTTCTTGGATCATATCGCTCAGGAGAATCCTCAGTAAAGCGACGCTTTTTGTCTCGCTTATTCCCATTGGTCTTATCAGAAGATCGATGTTGAGAGTTTGGTCGACGTTTCTGTGCTCGTCCATATGAACGACCCTTCCTACGATTTGATTGCTTTGCACCTCGGTGCGCCATTTTTTGCACTTCTTCAACTGTTAATGTGCCAGGTCCTTCAAGAACTTCGATATTAATACCCACAAGACGCTCAATTGCTCTCATGTCTCGGTATTGCCCAGGTAGTACAAATGATACGGCGCATCCAGTATGTCCGGCACGACCAGTTCGTCCGATACGGTGAACATAGTCCTCATTTTTTTCTGGAATGTCGTAGTTTACAACTACCGCGATTTCCTTAACATCGATTCCACGTGCAGCTACATCGGTTGCGACTAGAGTGCTACTTTTTCCATTTTTGAAGTTTGCAAGAGCATATCGTCGCTGGTTCAAACTTCGATTTGAATGCAGCTCTTCTGTCTTATGTCCTTTACGGCTCAGAACACGGGCCATTTTTTGTGTTCCGCGTTTTGTCCTACAAAAAACTAGAACTGGACTTTGTTTATATTCTTGAAGAATGCATTCAAGAAGTTCGAGCTTCTTAGATGCTTCAACATAAAACATTCCTTGTTCAATATTTTTTGCACTTGTTCCAGCTGGGGCCACTTCAACACGAACGGGGTCATTCATGTAATTATGACTGATTCTTGAAACTTCCTCTGGCATAGTTGCAGAGAAGAGCATAGTTTGACGCTCATCTGGTACAGCCTTTAGCACCTGATTGATCTGTGGCGCAAATCCCATATCAAGCATTCGATCAGCCTCATCAAGTACAAGCATTTGTACACGATCAAGTTTTACGGTTTTACGTTCAATGTGATCAATTAGTCGTCCAGGCGTTGCAACCACAATATGCGGTTGACGTTTAAGTGATCGAATCTGTTGACCAATATTTGCTCCCCCGATGAGCAGGGCAGTTTTGAATCCAATTCCTCGAGCAGCCTTATCGATTTCTTCACGTACTTGAAAGGCAAGTTCACGGGTTGGTACAACAATAAGTCCGGTTCCCCGGTTCTTTGTAATATTCTGAATCATTGGCAAAGCAAAGGCAAAGGTCTTTCCTGTACCGGTTTGTGCAATTCCAATAACATCCTTGCCTTCAAGTGCAAGAGGGATTGCTTTGTGTTGAATTGGAGTTGGCGTCGTAAAGTTAAGACGCTCAAGGGCCTTGAGTAGGTCCGTAGACAAACCAAGATCCGTGAAGCGCAGATTGCGCTTCCGTGATCCCTGTTTCATAAATAGGGTTTGTAGATCTAAAAATAGATCTTTTTCTCAAACCCCTGGATGCTACTCGCAAATGCGCAATAACTCGATGTACAGGCTTAAGTTTATAAATAGTCGGGGCGCGCTCGATGGCACCCGTAGTACAACTGGCGAATAGTAGCTCATGGAGAGGGTTTTGTCAATATCAGGGCCCAAGATGGTTGACAAAAGGCCCATTTTTTGCTATTATTATGCGTCA
Organism: uncultured Gammaproteobacteria bacterium; assembly: GCA_964452565.1. GTDB lineage: Bacteria > Patescibacteriota > Patescibacteriia > UBA9934 > UBA9934 > UBA9934. The sequence continues at coordinate 6,756 of CAYVLY010000001.1, forward strand.
TAAAAAAACTATGAAAAAACTAATTGCACTACTTCTTATTGGTCTATTTGCCCTACCTGCACCATCAGCGCAGGCTCTTTTGATGCTTAGCGATCCTGACGGTAGTCAGCTGATCGAAAACATTATGGATGCCGAGTCTATCGATTTCAACATTGATGTTGATTTCGAAACTATGAGCGATGAAATGAGTGAGCCAATCACTATTCATGTTGACTATGATGGTGTTTGGGATATGGAGCAAACAGGTTCGTTTGATCTTGATTATCATTTCACAAGTCAAGACGGCTTCTATGAAACATTTGGAGGTTCAATGATTGTGACCTCAGATCGAATGTATTTCTCTGAGGATGAGCAAGAGTGGTATTTTATCGAGATGCCAGAAATGAGCTATGCATCTGAAGACGACACTGAGGAAGTTGTTGCTGAAATCCAATCATTCATTAAAGAGATGTTTGATGAAGGAGTTATTGAATATGCTCCTGAAACAGCAGACTTTATCAATGGACAGTTTACAGTTCGTTACGCATACGAACTAGATAATGACCGATTTGTTGATTATCTTATCGATAAAGGACTCGTACAAGAAGACGAGTCAGAAGAGATGCGTACGTACCTAAATGATAATGTTACTGTAGGTGGAAATGTGTGGATTGATACTGCAGAGATGCTTCCAGTTATGTTCACATTTGCAATTGAAAGCAATCCAAGCGAAACGTCATATACAAAATTTGAGCTCTCAGTACTTTTCAATGGTCTTAATGAGCCTGTGCTCATTGATAAGCCAGAAAACGCTATCGATCTATATGAATACGATAATAGCGGTGCTGGAGACCTAGTTATGGCAAGTCTTGAAACTGCTGTAACTGACATGGATATAGACGGTGATGGATTGTCTAATGAAGATGAGATGACCATCTGGAACTCTGGCATCCTTAGCTCAGACACTGATAATGATGGTTATGATGATTACATCGAGGTAATTAATGGTTACAATCCAAATGGATCTGGTAAGCTTGACTCTGATGGAGATGGGCTTACGGATTATAATGAGATGACTATCCATTGGTCTGATCCATATGATGCCGATTCAGATAATGATGGATATGAGGATGGAATCGAAATCGCAAACGGCTATGATCCAAATGGACCAGGTCGTTGGTAAAAACGAATAAAAGATTAAAACAAAAACACCCTGAGCGAAGTCGAAGGGTGTTTTTGTTTGTATCTATCGAATCTGCTCGCCGTTTTCAAATACACGTAGGCGATGTTTATCAACGATGATCACATATCTACCGCTTTGATATAGAATAACATATGCCCAGCGGCTGTTTATCGAAATGTCTTGTGTGTCTCCACTGGCATAGGTTATTTCAAGAATTCGAGCTCTTCTTTTAATCTTATAACTTGTTGCTGTGCTATAGTCAGGTTCATCGATTTCTGGCTCTGGCTCGGGTTCAGGGGTGGGTTCAGGTTCAGGTGTCGGTTCCGGGGTTGGCTCCGGCTCTGGAGTGGGTTCCGGAGTTGGTTCTGGAGCGGGCTGACTAATGAAGTTGTTATATCGCCAGATCTCTCCGGAATCCTCTGCTATAAAGAGATCATTATCTAGGAGGGCAACGCCTTCTTGTGAGTCTCCAGCCATTATAAACTCTTCCCGAACTTCGAAACTACTTGGATTGTCTAGATCGTCTACTTTGAGTGACACAAGCCTGTTGTAGCTGTCATAAGCCGCCCAGAAGATCTCACCATCGAAATGGAGTCCTGATAGATCACTATATCCAGTTGGCGAAGGGATTGTCACAACGTGCTCAACAGCGTTTGATCCACTCAAACGGAATGCACTAATCGAACCATCTTGTTGCATACCTGCATAGAATAATCCGTTTGCTTTTGCGAGCGCCTCGAGGCCAGCGTTGTCATCTGACCCATTCATGTATTGAGTGAGGTTCCATGAGCTGCCAGTTACTTGTTTTGTTTCTGTGTTGAATTCTATGATCGAGTCAGGCCTTTCGATTCCGATGTACACAAGATTGCCACCTGCATCAGACGTTGTTATAGCTTCAAGGTCACCTCCAATATTGAATACTTCTGCTCCAGATCCGTCTGTGTTCATCACAGCAAGATAACCATCATCATCTACAACATACAACTGACCGTTGTGTATCACTACACCGCTCGGCTCATCAAGAATTCCATTACCGATCTCAAGACTTTGATCAGTTGGCCACTGTGATGCTGCGAGGAGTGAGATCGGGAAGAGACTAATAATAAAAACGATGACTATAATCCGCCATCGCATAAAGGTGTATGCATTCATATAAAGGTTTTTCTGGAGATAAGTTCCTCCTATAGATCTAATATATCAGAAATCGCAAACTAAGATCAAAAATCACCAGATTATAAACCGGTGATTTTTTGGTGGTTTATGATGGGCTACAGATTCTGTCGGCTGTTAATCGTTATCATACGTATCCCAAACAACGCTTGAGATACCTGATAATCGTAGAGCGTTTACCTCGACTTCGGGCTCGCAATGACACATAGTAATGGACACCCCAGCCCAGCCACTAACATGAGGGATGTATAATACGCTATCTTGAATTACTAAAGTCCGATCAGGGTCATCATTGAAAAGATTAGAGCATTGCCCGGTTGTTGCAGCGGAAAGAATTAACCTTACTCGCTCAATATCACTTTGCCCACCAAGTATTTCAATTTCTTCTTCTGCAACGAGTGTTTCTCGATAGCTCTCACTATCCATGTCTGCTCCATTGCAGAATTCACTTGGATCATGTTCTGAAACCAAAATAGTTACTTGTTCTACCTCGGACGTGCTTATCGAGGTTTCCGTATCAGAAGTTATAACCGGTACCTGACAGCCTGTACATACTAATAGAAGCATTCCGAGTGAAATTTTTTTTCTCATAAGATAAGTTTATTGCGTATAGTTTACCCGCTACAATCATAATTAACAATGAGACAGTTTTACAAAAAAGAAAAACACCACCATTTTTGGTGATGATTTTCTGGTGGGCCGGGACGGATTCGAACCGCCGAAGGCAGATGCCAGCAGGTTTACAGCCTGCCCCGTTTGACCGCTTCGGTACCGACCCATTTGGTAATTATGCCCTTCGACAGGCTCAGGACATTCGACTCGTCTTTTGTCGAGTGGTCGAAGACCATGAGCGAGGCTTTGCAAAAGCCGAGTCGAATGGAGCCGTTGGGCAGGATTGAACTGCCGACCTCTTCCTTACCATGGAAGCGCTCTGCCACTGAGCTACAACGGCAGCTTCTATTTGGAAAAGCCCTCCTTCGCATTCCTCGTAATTATGTGGCTGTGCCAGCCGAAGCTCTGTGGGCTATGCAATTGTCTCCATTCATCATACTACAGAGGGCAGCCTTCACAACACTAACTTTGTTTAATGTAGCGAAGGCTGGAGCCGACGCCCGGATTCGAACCGGGGACCTACGGTTTACAAAACCGTTGCTCTAACCAGCTGAGCTACGTCGGCGCCATAAATGAATAGAAATTCTTCTAAAAGAATGCGGCGTAATAGTACTCTATATTTGATATTTTGTAAATAGCCCCTACTCTACTGTTCCCACAGGTATTCCTGATATCGATGATATTAATGTACCCCATGACAACTCTCGCATAATTCGATACGCCTCATCACCATCAGCCATATAGTATCGTTTCAGATCATCTGGATTTATGTACCAAGCCTCGCCATGTTCTTCAACCTGCAAAAGGATACGTCCAGATAGCTGCTCAGCCAGCGCACCACCTCCAACAGAATCATCCTCAGTGGGAACCTGCTCCAGATCAGCATTTGTAATCCCCAATCCAAACGACCGTAAGAACTCGTATGCTGTTGGGCCATCCTCCAGATAATATCTTTTACGGGTTATTGGATCGACATACCAAGCCTCACCATGCTGATCAACAGCTAACATTATATAACCCTGCAGTCGATCAACAAGATCATCAGTCGCCTCATTTGGAACAGATACGATGATGTCAGATCCTTCTGGATCAGCCCAATCTACATGCGCATCATAAGTTATGGTTTGATCTACATTTGGAAAATCTACATTTGAGCTCTGCTGTGTTTTAAACGTCCAAACATCTTCGTATTGGTTATTACCCGAAACGTCACGCACATAGACCGCGTACTCATGATCTAACTCCAAAGGTTCAATAGGATTGAAAAAGACAGCATTAAGAGCATAAGTGTAGCCAGTGTCAACTGATATGATTGATTCAATGACTTCGCCATCAGTCAAATCATACACAGACACTTCTGCTTCAGGTTCATCAACGCCACCTGCCGGCCAATACATTAAAGTTGGCCCAATAAACTGCTTGTTGTACTCAGGATATGGATTCGGGGTCTCACTAACATAAAAAGTCGTGCTAATGACCTGCCCATCTGCTGGATATGTAACCGCTTGTTCCAGATCACTAATCGCTGACCAATAATTTGAAACCGTATAGGCCATATTACAAACCACCCATTTCCCGTTTTGTGCGCACCCGATTTCCTCAAAACCTGGATGCATCAAGCCCACACGGTGAAATGGTGTCATCATCAAGGAATCAAGCGCAGAGTACATGTCACCACTGCCATAGGCTTGAACTTCAGTACAGTACTTATGATACCCAACATCATACCCAGCATAGATGCATCGATCATTTGGAGTATATCCGGTGTATTCTTCTTTTGATGGTCCCTCTGCATGCGCATCACCTGGGAAGCTTCCGTTCGCCGCTAGATAGTCAGCATGATTCTGAGCACTCTCTTGCAAGTATTCGTCTACCTCATACTCTGTTAAACCAAGTAGAGACCGATAACGGTTCACATACTCCTCTGGCTCAAGTGATTGAGCATCGCCGTCACGCACATGGTTATACGCTCCAGGCGATACAATCTCTGAGATCCAATCTGTATCTGTTGAGATCGATGTCTCAGCAGCCAAGACAAAGCTCACGCCAGCGACAAGAACAATTGCAAAAGCAATAAAACTATAGAATATCTTCATATTGATTTAATTATACCCTAGTCTGGGGTTGCAAAAAAGCGAATTTTGGTGTATTATCCACCCGCAAAACGTATATGTTCTATATTTATCTATTAAAGGTAAAAAGTGATAAGAACAAATTTTATATTGGTTTTACAGGTAATTTGAAGCAACGTTTGCGGGAGCATCTATCTGAAAATGTAAAAACAACCAAAAGATTGAAGAATCCCAAATTGATATATTTTGAGGCGTATCAAGATAGGGATTCTGCGCGAGAAAGGGAGATGCAATTGAAACGTTTTGGATCGGCGTATTACGGACTTTTAAAACGAATTAACGCAATGTAGAAGATTCTTGATAGGGATGTGATGTTAACGGCTAGCATGCAGGTCTCCAAAACCTGTCGTCTGGGTTCGAATCCCAGCATCCCTGCCAAGGATTTTTTATTTACAAGTAATGACGGTCTCCACCCCTCCCTTCGCGAAGGGAGGGGTCCAAAACCAGCGATGGAGGTTCGAATCCTCCTACCCCTGCCACGAAAATGACTCAGTATTAGCTGGGCCTTTTTCGTTAGAGGCTCATGAGCTACGAACTTTTTGATATAATTGAGTACATATGAAAAAAACAAATAAATACATAATCACAGCCGGATGTATTTTATCTTTGTTCTTACTGTCTGGTTGTGTATTTAGAAATCAGATTTCAACACAGGCCCCCACTGTTTTTGAATCAGAAACATTTGAAGTAAGGACCTCGACCGTAGAATATGGGCAAGGACTAACACATGACAACTGGGATGGTGATAATCCCGAAGCCATGTCTTTAGAGCTAGATGTATATGAGCCCATTGGCGCACCTGATAATAGACCAGTTATTGCAATAATCCATGGTGGTGCTTTCAAGGAGGGTGACAAATCAGATACGCAATATCAAGCACTTGGTAATTATTTTGCCTCTAGAGGCTGGGTCGCATTCTCAATAAATTATAGACTGGAGGGCGACAAAGGAAGCGTTCCGCAAGAATGGGCTGATTTTGCAAAATACGACGACGCTGTTCCTGCAGGTAAAGTAAATCAAATTCACGCTATGTATCCTACAGTGCGGGATTCCAAAGCTGCTATTAGGTGGATTCGAGCAAATGCGGAAGAATACGGTATCAACACAGGATATATTACTGCACTTGGTGCGAGTGCAGGTGCCTTTACCAGCCTTGCTATTGGCACAACAAATGAAGAGGATTTTAAGTCGGAGCTATCTGAAGAAGAGGATCCTACCTTAACTACTACTAATTTGGAACAATCCTCAGAAGTACATTCTGTTGTTAGTCTTTGGGGAGGCATTGGAACATTGGAATACATGGATTCCATCTATGGTGGTGGTGACAGATTTGATGAGTCGGATGCACCTATTCTCATAGCCCATGGAGACCAGGATACGGTTGTTGATTTTAGCGAGGCAGAGATGCTAAGAGGTAGGTATATTGAAACCGGTGTCTATTATGAATTTTACAAACTGGAAGGCGCCACTCACAATGCTTGGCTGCAAAAAGTTGGTCAAAAAAATCTAGCTGATCTAGCATTTGACTTCATTATAAAAACGCAAAATATCGAGGTTGAATAAACAAGTCATCAGCCTTTTGCCAAAAACACCCAAATATTCGGGTGTTTTTGAATTGCAAAAACCGCAGTTATGATTAACAAAATCGTTATAATGTGGTAAATTTCTTGCCCACCTTAACATCCTTGAAAGGAGGATGGAGATGTACCACCAAGAGATTCTGGCTGCCATGGAGACTGCAGCACGGAAAGCTGGTGATAGAGCGCTCCGGTCCTTCCGTAGTGGACAACCTAGACTGGTCCGGTTCAAAGCTCCAGGTAATCCACTAGCAGAGGCCGACGAAGACTGTGACACATGTCTCCATGAGAGCCTGATCACTGTTGATCCAGACGCAACCTGGTTTAGCGAAGAGAGTAAACATCCCGGCACCAATGATCGCATATGGATCGTGGACCCAATCGACGGAACCAAGGAGTTTCTCGAGGGTCTGGCAAACTGGTGCATCATGATCGCTTACGTGGTGAAGGTGAATGGAATCTACCAGGTCGTATGCGCAGTAGTGCATCTGCCCGTAACAGATGAGCTGTTCGCGGCCACCAAGGGCCAGGGCGCTACGATGAACGGCAAACCTATCAACGTTAGTGACACCACGAATCTACTGTCCGCACGTTTGGCTGTGAGCCGAAGTGAACTTCACGCTGGCAAGTGCGCCGGACTATCGCACCTCAACCTACACGACATTGGCTCTACGGGAGTCAAGATGTGTAGAGTGGCCAGTGGCAATATGGACGCTTGCATCAAGCTCGGCCAAGTGCATAAATGGGACGTAGCAGCACCTATGCTCATTGCACATGAAGCTCGTGGTGTGGCACTCGACCTGAACCGCAGACCAATTGCCTTCGATAGACTGCAACAGCCTGTAAACGGCCATGTAACAGCCGCGCCTGGAATCATCGATCAGATCTTTCATGAAATCGCCCAAATGCCGCCCACCAGCTGAACACCTTCCACGACCCACTCACACCCTGCACGCTACCGTGTGGGGTGATATGCTTTTATAAAACAGGGTTGAAAATTGGTATTGACTATGATTAGATGATAATAGTATGCCGATGAAAAAATCGCCAATTAATGAGCAAACAATAGTTGCTGTTCTGGAATTATACTTCCCTGAACCAGCTATTTCCAAAATAGATTTTCTTACGCTCGGTAACCAGAACGTGAACGTGCGCGTAGTTCTAGAAGATGAGGATGTTGTTGTACGCTTCTGGGGAGAGAGGCATGCTTATATGGGAAAGCGGCTGGCTTCAGATATTGAATATGAATTAGGTTTTTTGAAGTTTTATCACGAGCAAGGATTTCCAGTACCAAAAATTCATTCAACACTTGCTGGTAAATTTTTTGAAACAATTGAAATCGATGGGGTAGAAAGATTCTGTGCTGTGTTAGATTTTATTAACGGAGATCTTGAACAAGATTACACACCGCAGATGGTCAAAGAAGTAGCGCGAGCAATGGCTGAGAAGCATAAAGTTGCCCACAAATTTATTGAGCCAAATACGCGTCGATATCCTGGAACGATCATGCAGATGACCATGCAACGTATTGATGATATTACTGAACTTGCAAAAGAACATGGTGTGAAGGATATTACCGATGAGTTGAACTTTTTTTTCGATCTCGCTCAAGAGTTTAAGGAAAAGCATGCAGCGGCAGATCTCGACAGTCTCCCGGGTGGGATCATCCATGGAGATATCATGTTTCAAAATGTCCGGTTCAAAGATGAGAAACTAGTTGGTATCTTTGATTATGATAATTGCCGTTGGTCCCACTTTCTTGAGGATATTGTCAAAAGCATCTTCGACGAACAGTTTAGAATCGACGAAGAGATTGTTATGACTGCAGAGCGTAACCAGGATCACATTGGATTATTCCTTCGTGAATATGAGACAGTGCGACTATTTACTGAAAAAGAAAAGGAATACCTACCGCTATTTTTCCAATCCCGATTTATTTATCAAATTGCTAGAAATTTCCAAAAATACATTACCAGGTCAGATGATATTGGGGACACAATTCCTGTTTTAGTAAAAAGATACAATGAAAACAAAACCTTCTTCACAGAGCCATTTTATCAGTAATTAAATTGTATTAGAGAGCAATCGACATTTGTCGGTTGTTTTTTGATAATTATGACTAAAGCTTTATCCTCAGGTGCCTGCATCTTTTTTCTGATCCAATGTTAGAATAATTATGTCAATCATTTTTAATAAAAACATGGCACAACGCGTGCCAATAATAAAAACCGAGTATGCAATCTAATAGGGGATTTTTTCGTGTTGATCGAAAAGACTGGGTAGCCAAGTTCATGGCTATTATCCTGGTTTTTATAATTACGAGCTCCACGATTTTCTTAGCGTTTGACATTGATTTTGCAAATGCTACAGCGCCAACATTCTCAGTCATGGGATGGAAGGACGGACAAACAAAGGTTGTTCTGGAATTTGACAACCCTGTTGACAATGGGGCAGATTCAGCTCTGGACGCATCAGACTTTGTTGTATCAGGGGCAAATGCAATATCTATTAGCTCTGTTGATCATTATGCATGGGCAAATAGTATAATCATTACATTGTCAGGAAACCTTAATTCAGGGGGTGGAACAGATTTTACAATAGCTTGTGCTTCAAGTGCTGTTTATAATTCTGCTGATGAGGCATGTGGAGCAACAACCGTAAATGTTTATACTTCTGTTTCCGAAGATACAACTGGTCCGGTTGTCCAGCAGGTTGGAACAATGGGAACTGACGGTTTATATGTTGACTTTGATGAAATAGTTGCGCCAGCTACAATGGTTTCTGGAAACTTTACACTTACTACCTCTGCTGGTGGAGATGATTCAACGATAACAGGATCCTCTGCATTTGATTTTGGAATAGATATACAAGCAAGTGGAGCAACTATTGCTTCAGGTTCTGGTAATACTATTCAAGTATCAACTAGCGTTACAGATATTTATGGCAATGCATCATTAGGAGAGACTATTACAATTTTGCCATCATTAGAGATTAGTGAGGTTAGTGTTGATGGAACAGGAAATGCAAAAAATGAGTTTATTGAGCTTTATAACTACGGCGATGCAGCTATCGATCTTTCAAACTTGAAGCTTCATATTTACACACACTCAGGCACATCTGATGTAAATGTGACACTCACACAGTTTGAAACATCAATTCCTTCAAATGGTTATTATTTGATTGGATCTAACTATTATTCATCTTCGACAGGGGTTGAAGCTGATGCTACGTATTCATCTAGCGAGGCTACTATGGTTGCAGATGGGGCGGTTTATATTAGCTATTCAGCATCAGCAGACACAGATTTGATTGATATGGTTGGATGGGGAACTTCTACAAAGAAAGAGGGTACCGCATTATCTAATGTAACAGCTGGTAGTAGTGTAGAGAGAATTTCTGATTTTGGTGCAACAGCTGCAACAATGGCCTCAGGTGGTATAGATGAATATAAGGGTAATGGATATGATGATTCAGAAAATTCAACAGATTTTGTAGTTCAAGCTACACCGGTTCCGCAAAATGCAAGCTCTGCAACAGAGTTTGCATATGGAACATCATTTAATGATGAGGGTGGAGATACATCAGCGCCTACTGTTTTGGATTCATACCCAAGTGCCTCTAGCGCATCATATATACCTGCAGATCTGGACATGGCCGGAGTTTCATTTAGTGAGTCGATGGATGACACTTCTTTAACAACCTCAACGATCCAGCTATATCTAGATAGCGCACCAGGAGTTAATCTGTGTCAAACAGTGAGCTATGATTCAGCAAGTGGTTATGTGATGTGTTATATAAACAGTGCATCATTGCCACTAGCCAGCTCCGCGCATACTTTCAAAGTTACTACAGGAGCTACTGATATAACTGGAAATGCTCTTGGGTCAGAATATTCAGTAGGGTTTACACCTCTTTCAGGTGAATCATTTGATTCAACAGCAGCGCCTTATATGATTGGCTCATATCCAATGGATGGATCATCAAGTTTTCCACCAAGCTCAGACTACATGACGATTGATTTTTCTGGATCTTTGAGTGCTGCGACTGTCACAACAAGCAATATTACTTTGACAAATCAGGATACAAGTGAAGCAGTTGTGCTTACAGGTATTTCAACACAGACGCTAGAAGATGCAGATGATTCAGTTATGATAGATGTTTCAGGTGTTACCCTTGGAACAGGAACTAATTATAGGTTGGCAGTTACATCTGATGTTACATCTGCCACTGGAGTCGCACTGGCGGCCTTTAACATTGATTTCCAAACTGACAGCACTAGCGATCTCACTGGACCACAGGTTATGGGAAGTGAGCCAAGCTCTGCAGAAACTGGAGTTGCGGTTGGTAATACGGCGATTCTTATATCATTTGACGAGGGTCTTGACACATCTAGTGTAGATACTGATTCAGTTAAGCTTTATCAAAGTTCAGATGAAATGTCTGTCTCAGTTAATTACTATTCTTCCTATAATGAGATCGAGATTGTATCAGGGACAGTATTTGAGGCTAGTACGATCTATACTGTAAGACTTGACGCTTCTGGAGCAGCAAATCAGATTACAAACACCTCAGGCCTGGCACTTCAAGATACAGACGGTGTTAGTGATAATTACTATTCATTTAGCTTTACAACTGGATCAGCAGACTCGACAGCGCCAGATGTAATGTATGCGACCGCTACGCAAAGCAATGTTTCTGTTACATTTACAGAGTCAATGCGTGAATCAAAGATAACTGACCTGGATAACTGGTCATTAGAAAGTCCGGTTGGTACATCAGTCCCATTGTCGGCGTTAGCTGGAGGTTCTGTTAGTTGGGATGCGGATTCATTTACTGCAGAAATTACAGGGATTAGTCTTACGGCAGATGATACATTTCAGATTACGGCCACAACTGCACTTCAGGACATGTCAGGAAATGCATTATCAACAAGCAAGGTATTTGGTGGAACGGTTTTCGACTCTGCAGTTTATGGAGATTCAATGGGCCCAGATGATGGATTTAGTGGAGAGATCTACGATTTCCCAGCAGGATATAGTACTGATGATTTTGGATATGTGCCCCAGGCATCTGTATTCCCAATGAATGCGATGGCAGGTACATCATCCAACTATATTGTTGATTTCCCAATTTCAGAGCAAATTAGATCAAGCGCAAATAACGGAAAGGTAGTCCTAACATTCCCTTCAGGATTTGATGTAACAAACGTTGCTGGAGTTACAGGTAACTATGTAAACGATGACGTTAATGGTTATGCACCAGGAACAGTGGCTGTGAATAGTGTTACAGCAAACGTATCTGCAAGGACTGTAACTGTTGATTTTTCAATAGCTACTACTTGTGGGTCAGGTAATACAGATCCTTGTGTATCAGGAGATGAGTATGATTACATTAGCTTTGATTTGGAGGGAATTGTGAATACAGATCAGCCAAGAGACTGGGAGACTTCAGGATATACAATTGATGTTAAGACAATGACAAGTACAACGGTTAATGAAACATTAACCTCAATGCCGTTTTATATAACAGCAGCTGGAGATAGTTCTTTGGTGGTTGATTTGACTGCTGCTGCTCAGACAAGTGGAACAACAGATGTTCACATCTGGTCTCCGACAACTGGTGAGATGGTTCAGGCTATAAACTTTGCGACTGAAGCAGATGGAACTGCTCAAACAACATTCACAGGATTGCCTGATGATTACTTTGAGGTTTGGACAGAAGACAGCATTCTTTCACTAGGAGGGGCTACTGATAACTTTCTGGGAGTGTCAGGTGATCAAGTTTATGTAACGGGCGCCACAACCAAGAGCATTACACTTCTTGCAACAAGTGGACTTACCGATGTTACTGTGAATATCACAGGGGCAACTGAAAAGTCTATAGATATATGGGCTAGTGGACCTAATGGATTCCAAGAAAAAGAAGTTGCAAGCACTGATGGATCTGATACATTAACCTTCAAGTTATCAGATGGAGATTGGTTCTTTGGTGTTGGTCCTCACATGCCAGACGATGGTGGATATATGATGCCTGAACCGCCAGACTATGTTATTTCACCTAATGATGTTCAAGTGAATGTAGATGGAGCAACTGTTACTGAAACTAGTGGAACAGCAAATGACGGTACAGTTGCATTTGCACTTACAGCAGCGGATTATGCTGTAGTAGTGAATGTTGTTGATGATTCAGGAAATGCAATAATGGACGCAATGGTTTATATGGACTCTACCCAGGCTGGGTGGGGAACGTTTGGTCAAACTTCTGGAGCTGGATCAGCAACTTTAAATGTAAATGAAGGAACATATCGTGTTGGAGCATTCCTTGATGGTGTTCCACCGACTCGTGAGGTTCAAGTCAGAATAGATAGCACTGGAACAATATTCCAAGAAGGTACAGAGGTTTCAACTATCACACTAGAGCTTTCAAAGGGAGCCCAAGCTATCAGTGGAACGGTCACAGACGGAACAAATGCTGTATCAGGAGCATCAGTTCACGCATTTTGTACTGCAAACTGTGTTGGATACTTTGATGCAGGAACTATAACTTCATCGAACGGAACTTACTCGCTTTATGTTGGAAATGGAACCTGGAAAGTTGAAGCATACATTCCAGGCTATGGTCCAACAGCACAAACTACAGTAACAATAAACAATGCTGATGAAGATGGAATAAACTTAGCGCCAGACAGTACAGCTACGTTTAGAACTATTTCAGGAACAGTGTGCGAAGTGGCTGGCGGTGGATCTGATTGTACTGCGGCAACTGGGCTTGATGGAATTGAAGTTTATGCATGGAGCCCTAATGGAGGAAGTAACTTTGTACAAACTGGAGATGATGGAACTTATTCTTTGCGCGTCCCTGCTGCCTCAGGATACACGGTTGAGGCCTGGGACCCACACAGTGGACCACTTCCAATACTGACAAGTGTTGATACAACCTCTGCAAATCAAAGCAGCCAGGATATTGTTATTGACACACCAGAAACTGTAACGGTTAATCTTAAGGATTCATCAGGTTCTGCTGTGACCATGGGTGAGGTATTTGTAGAGTTCTTTGATGATTCTGCAGATATTAGACAGCATTTATTTATTGAAAGTGCCAGCACTGCAGATATTGATTTACCTGAAGGGACTTATGATGTGTTTGTCTATACACATGGAGTTGAGGTTGATGAAAGCTCAGATGTATTAACAGACGATGCCGGTACAACAACAGTGTCAGCTGGAGTCTTGACAGTTGATGGAGCTGAAACAATGCAGATTCAGATGCCAGATCTAAGCACTGTATCAGGAACATTGACTGATGGAACAGATCCTATTACCAATGCTTATGTTGAGCTTTCTGATTCGACTAATGGTGTATATATTGGAACTGAGACAGATTCATCAGGAGATTATTCAATTTCAGTGCCAGATGGAACATATCAGGTAAATGCTTTTAACCCAGGTCTAGTTCTAACTCCAGAAACTATAACTGTGGCAGGTGCTAATGTTGTAAATACTGATCTCGCAGGTTCAATATCTGACCAAACAATTAGCGGTACTATCACAGATTTGAATGGTTCAGCTGTTCCATATGCCTTTGTTGAAGCTATAAAAGAAGGTGGTGGATTTACTGCAGTTCAAGCTGATGCTGATGGAGAATATTCATTGCCAGTAGATGATGGAACATGGGAGCTAGCTGCAATTGGACATGGATACGATGCTGTATCAGTAGCAACAGAGGTATCTATCAGCGGAAGTTCATCAACATCAAACGACATTCAGTTTACTACGCTTGCAACTGGACTTAATGAGCCTACTATAAAATCAATTACTCCAGCAGATGGTGGTACAGTACAAGATTCAGATCTAGGGCTTACTGTGAGCATTCCAGGAAATGCAACAAGTAATTCTGAAAGCGCGGGAACTGTTACTGTAAAAGAGACAAATAATGTTGTAAATACTGCAACAGTGGATGTGATTGGAAATGGATTTGAAGTATCAATGGTAGATGCTGGAGGAACAGTTCTTTCTTCAGGATTTGATGAAGAGGTAACAATCACACGAACTATATCAGTTGTAGACCTAGTAGCAGCAAATAGTATTGATACATATGCAGAAGCAGAAGATCTGACAATTTCATACTTCTCAGGAAATGGAACATGGATTCCAGAAAACACAACAACAACATATCTTGATGCAAGTGGTGATACAGTTGCATCACCTGCGACAGATTTGTCAAATGTTACAGATGTGCAATTTACAATGGCTGTAGATCACTTTACTGTGTTTTCTATCACGGTCCCATCTGATGGGCTTGCACCAGCAGCGCCAACAGGTGTTGCAGTCTCTGATAATATGCTGGGAGGTGTACTAGTTTCATGGAGCGCTGTAACTACAAACTCAGATTCTTCAGCAATTTCAGATTTGCTTGGATATGAGGTGTATCGCGATACTAGCGCTGGTGGTTCGTTTACAACACAGGTAAATACAGCGGATGTTCTCACCACATCGTTTACCGATTCTACTGTCTCGGTTGGAACAACATATTATTATAAGGTTACTGCAGCAGATACAGGTGGTCTTGAGTCTTCAAAGTCAACTGCTTCAAGTGGTATTGCAGCTGCAGCCGCAAGCCCGGCTGCTTCAAGTGGAGGTAGTAGTAGCTCGTCAAGTTCTGATACTAGCGATGATGAAGATGACGAGGTAGAAGAAGTTATAGAAACTGAAGAGGACGAAGAAGAGAGTGATTCAGAAGCTTTATCAGACATAGTGTCAGAGCTATATCCATCGATCGAAGATGCAGAAGCAATGTTGCCAGAAAGTACAGATATTGGGGATCTAGTAAAATCAGAATCATTATCAACGGTATATGTATTAGGTGGTGATGGAAAGCGACATCCATTCCCTAATGAACTCACATTCTTCTCTTGGTACACAACATTTGAGAGTGTGAAAGTTGTATCAGATTCTGACTTAAGTTCAATATCTCTAGGAGGCCCTGTGCGAGTTCGTCCAGGAACTTGGATGATAATGATTCAAAGTGATCCAAAAGTCTATGCAGTGGAGCCTGGTGGCGTTATACGATGGGTTGAGACTGAAGAGGTAGCAACGGCGTTGTGGGGAGATACATGGAATCAAAAGATTATAGATGTAGAACCAACATTCTTTAATAAGTACACAATTGGAGAGTCAATCTCAGATTCAACACTACATCCGCTCGGATCAGTTGTGCGATCGTCAGATGACTCTGCATATTATCTTGCAGAAGATGGAACGATTAGATTGTTTGAGGATGAAGATGCTGTTCGTGATAATAATATTCAAACAAGGTTTGAATTACATGCAACAACAGAAGATCTGGCAAAAACGATTGGGGATGTAATCTCTGGGCTAGAAGATGTGCTATTCATCTATCAAGACATTGGACGATAGAATTCAATCAGAAACAACCGCCCAAAAGGCGGTTGTTTTGCTTTAAGCAGTGAACCCCGCCAAGTGGCGGGGGTGTGAGGTAGTAGAGACCTCTAGGTGAGGCGTGCATCGAGGTCAATCAGCCGGGGCGCTCCAGGTCCTTGCCACCAGAGCATTCCTCGAGACTGCTCAGGAGTCAGTACGACCTGTGCGATAGCCCATTCGAAAAAAGGGTAGTCGTCGAACCGTTCGAACATTCCTCCAATGCACCAGCGGATGAGCATGACGAGCTGAGCATCCTGACGCCTGCGATAGAGCTCAATCCAGGTCATGTCCTGGCCTGCTGGCATACGGGTGTAGAACGCACGATATCTTCTGGGGTACTGTGCGCGACCATCCCGCCACCAGAGCCAGTCTTCAGGACCGAGGTTGACTCGCTCACCGAGGTGAAGAGGAAGAAGGTGCAGGCGGGCGCATCTAAGGTCGGGGGTCTCCTGCCATAGCAGGGGTACCCGGACCCCATCGACCTGGGCCACGAGTCGATTCCAAAGCCTGCCCATTTTGTGATCATCAGTTTCTATCTGTGCGGTGATATCCATGGTTCCTCCAGGTTTGGGTGCTATATTTAGCTTAGCAGCGGATCGTAAAGCTGTAAAATCGTTTTAGCTGTGATACCATAAGCCCGTATGAAGCCCAGCCAAAAGAAGGATCTCAATTATATAAAAGATAAGGTCGACAACATGGTTGTTGATTTGGGTGAGCGGATTGAGGATCTTGTCAGTATCACGCCAGTGGGGTCTTGCGTAGAGGGTGGTGAGTACTCTGAGTTAAATGACTATGATCTTGTTTTTGTTTTTAATACACTAAAAAAGAACTATTACGACAGGGTTGTTGATGAATTGAGCAAACTTGCTAAAGAACTTTCAACAGATGAGATCGGTGTTATTGTCGAGACTCGTGCTGGATCAGTAAAAACAAAAACAGATAGGCCGATCACTTTTCAAATCCATGCAGTTTTTTTAGATCGGGCTGGGCTTCGATTATATGAAGATGAGTGTCCAATTGTTTTATATGATTGGTATCGATCAGATTCCATATATGGCAAGCGTCTTGATGAGATTTCATCATGCCAGAGAACTGTTGAAGATGTGATTCGGTCTTTTGGTGGGATAAATCAATGGGAGAATCGATTACGATCTAAGATGCAGGGTGCGTATAAGATTGTTTTTCAAGAGGACGGTTCGTATACAGTTAAAGATTCCGTGTTTCCAGTTGAAGATTGGCAAATGGAATCTGAGATCAAGAAAGCAGTCACAATGCCCATGAGGCATCTCTATAAGGTTGTAAAAGAAAAGAATGAGCGCCCGAGTAATGAAGAGCTGCAAGTGTTTGCACAAGAGACCTTTAATATTGATCTTGAGAAGATAACAACAGTTGATCTTGCATTAGAGGCCTTGGAGACAATAAAGAAAAGGCTAGATAAAGAATTATGAAAGAAGAATCAAATTAAGTAATTTTAACCTATAAATTATGTCAGGATTTTACGTTGATCTTGAGCAAAAGACGCTTGAGAATGAGAATTACCGCGAGGTTTTGTTTACTGGACCTAAAAGTCAGTTGGTTGTAATGAGTATTGAGCCAGGTGATGAGATTGGAATGGAAGTTCATGAGGATCATGATCAGTTTATACGTATCGAGGCGGGTGAGGGAAAAGCAAGTATCGACGGCGAGGAATTTGATTTTAAAGACGGCGGTGCGATAGTCGTACCGGCAGGCGCAGAGCATAACGTCTGGAACGTATCGGGCGAATCGAAACTAAAGCTTTATACAGTCTATACACCGCCAGAGCATGCTGATGGAACGATACACGCGACAAAAGCAGATGATACAGGGCATGGTCATTAGTTCAATAAAAATCGCGGTTCGATCGAATCGCGATTTTTTGGTTGAACCAACCCAGCTGAACCAAGTTTTCTTGACTTTTTGGTAGTTCCCCCCTATTTTTAAAGGGCTGTTGGGGGTGTCTGACCCCCTACGGAAGACAGCGCGTTGTTGGATGCTGGGGCATTTTCGACAGTTCGGTCGATTTTGTTCTGTCTGCCAAGGCGCGTATTCCAACTTGTTGCCTGCACGGCAGGGGCAAGGAGAGGAGTCGGAAATGAGTGAGAGCAAGTCGGGCGCTCAGCCCATGGTCTCAGTCCCAGAGTGGTGGTTCCACCGTAATATCATGGTGATTCCAGTCATCATCCTTGCCCTCTGCATCCTTTTGGTCGTTGTGATGGCTGGTATGTTTGCAGCGTGGCCAGAAGCGATAGATTCTGAGGGTGGCAGGCTAGCTATCATCTGGGGTGTCACAATCCTAGCAGTTGCAGGTATCTTGACTGCCTTTCTGGGTTTCCATAGGAGATACTGGCAAAGGCGCGAGGCAGCGATCGTGGCCAACTATGATCTGCAGATCGCAGAGCTGCGGGGGGAGTTGAGGGAATTTGATCAGACCAGGCAGAAGCTCGGGAAGGCGCGCGAGGCCTTGCGCGGCGCTCAGAAGGAGCATAACGAGCTTTGGAAGTGCATCAAGTTGCTGTTCGAGCGATCAGTAGACTTCCAGGACTTCACCCGCTGGCTGCTCGATGATCCTGAGCTGCTTGACAAGCTCTGCCAGCGAGTAGGTTCTGCCAATGTATCCGGGTTTGCTGAGATGCTCGAGCAGGCGCATGAGAGCTTCAAGCCTGATCGGGAGGAGTGGCGGCTGCGCAAGTCACGGGAAGAGCAAGAGCTGGATCGCAAGCGTAGACGGTCGCACGTATGGATGCGCCGACTCATGCACCAGATTTTCTGGGCAGCCGGACAGCTGGAAAACATGAACCGTGCATCCCCAGAACTTCTTAGGGCGGTACGGCGCGTTCAGGATGAGCTCGTGCTCAAGGTACTCGAGGCGCTCGCTGACGTGATCCATGTCCACCGCGAGCTCAACGGGCTTCACGAAGCTCACATCGACAGCGGCGACGCCTGGCCCACTGACCTGCCACAAGAGGGTGTCCAGTACGTGCTGGCAGCTGGGCACAACGACACCGAGGATCTCCGCTGTATCTTGCGGGGTCTACAGGATCACAGAGCCGGCGATTTGGAGGCTCATATGGCTGGCATGCCCGAAGATGTCCGCTGGTACCTCATGAAGGTGCTGCTCGGAACGACCGGGCCTGAAATTCCAGAATAGCTCGCCTCAAAGGCGATTCGTACAGCCTGCCCCTTGCGGCAGGCTTTTGGCTTAAAACAAAAAACCGCAGTTCAATAGAATCGCGGTTTTTTGATGAGGACTAGTCCTCCTTAGGTCGCGCAACGTTTACTGAGATTGGACGACCCATGAAATCCTTGTCGTTCAAAGCCTCAATAGCAGCTTGTGCTTCCTCAGCTGTGCCCATTTCTACAAAACCGAATCCTCGGCTTTTGTTTGTGAATTTGTCCATCACAATTCGGGCTGAAGTAACTTCTCCGAACTCTGCGAAAAGGTTCTTAAGATCCTCATCGCTAGCATCCCAAGAGATGTTACCTACAAATAGCTTGTTTTCCATAAAGGGAAAGTAGCTTAGTTGTCATCCTATGATGACTGTGAATTAACGTTCTGAGCCAATTACCTTTTAGGGAAAACGGGCCAGGACACGGAAAGAATAGCATAATGTTAGCAAAATGTCAATGGGGGAGCAGAACCCAGAATGCAGAACCCAGAATACAGTCTAGTTATGCTGCGTTCTGCTTTCTGCGTTCCAGCCGACGCTACTTCGTAGCTATGGCCGGCAGGCTGTATTCTGCGTTATAATCACAACATATGAAAAAACATCCTATTTTAATTGGGCTATTGCAGGCCCTTGGCGTGGCTGGTTATGTGGCCATTATTAGTGTAGTTCTTTACGGACTTGAAAATATCTCAGCAGAACCGCCATTATATCTTTCAATGGTTACTATACTATTGCTGTTGGTTTTTTCAGCAGCTGTAACTGGGTCATTAATCTTTGCATATCCCGCAGTGCTTGCAATGAATAAGAAGGTCAAAGCCGCACTTCAGGTGCTTGGGAGCACTCTTGCTTGGTTGGTGGTATTTCTGATCATATTCTTGCTCATCGTTTTGATTTAACATTATGACATTGCTGTACATAATTATTGCGACAGTTGCAGTTAGTTTAATTTCATTCATTGGAGCTTTGACATTGAGCTTCTCAAAAAAGGTTCTTGAGAAGATAATCTTGATCCTTGTTGCCCTTGCTGCTGGAGGATTGCTAGGAGGCGCGTTTTTGCATCTGATTCCAGAGGCGCTTCATGAGTTCTCAGAAAGTCGTGGTCATGAGGCATCATCGATGATATTTTTATTTGTACTAATCGGCTTTTGTCTCTTTTTACTAACTGAGCAGTTCCTACATTGGCATCACGGGCATCATGGTGAGCATTGCTGTGGAGATGGGTGTGATAAACGTGCCAAAAAAGAACTGTCAACATTGATTTTATTTGGTGATGGAATTCATAATCTTATCGATGGATTAGTGATCGGAGCGGCATTCATGGTTAATATCGAAACCGGAATCATCGCAACCATCGCTGTAGCGCTTCATGAGATTCCACAGGAGATTGGAGACTTTGGTGTATTGGTTTATAGCGGGTTGAAGCGCGCAAAGGCACTTATGTTTAACTTTCTGTCCGGACTTACTGCAGTGCTTGGTGGTGTGATCGGCTTTTTCTTTGCACAAGCGTCAGAGGGTATTGCGCTCTACATTATTCCGATCGCTGCGGGCGGCTTTATTTACTTGGCAGCGTCTGATCTTATTCCAGAGATTAAACATGGCGAAAGTCTTAAGCGTATGGCAGTGCACTTTGGAGTTATGCTTCTGGGAATAGCGGTTATGTATTTATTACTTCACATTCCTTTTTTAGAGCATTCACATTAAATGAAATAAAAAACACCCGTGAGATAATCGCGGGTGTTTTTTTGACCTTATTTAACAGTTGAGTATTCAGCTACAAGCTCAAATCCGAGATCATCTGAAGTTAGAACCAGCATATCATCGACTAGTTCGTATTCATATTCAATGGTCTCAAACCCAGCAACAATGTCACAGTTATGCTCAGTTATCGTCATTGTCATAAGAGCACCTTCCACAAAAAGAGTACCTGAGTTAGTACAATCTCCTGATACACTTGTGAAAGCTCCATCTTCCAAAGTTAGCATTGCTTCTGACTCATCAAATAGGTCGCCATTAGCATATGTTGCAACCTTTTCCCAGGTTCCATAGTAGTCTTCTGCATCTGCGATAGCATCTTCCTCAGCTTCGATTTCGACTTCTACCTCTGTAGTCGTTGTGTCTCCAACTTCAACATCTTCAGAAGTATCTACATCTGCAACTGGACCACATCCAGCTAGAGTTAGAGCGAAAATCGCAAAGAGTCCGAATAATTTAAGTGAACGCATATAGTTTGTTATGAATAATCATCATAAGTTTATCAGTTGTTTTTAGATCTTGCCAGATTGATTGGTAAAACGATTTAGTTATCCACGTTTTGCCGCGAAGAAAAGACAAGAACTGATATAATAAAAACAAATAAATACATATGGCAAAGAACAAAAAAATTCTCATCGTGGAGGACGAGAAGTCTATTGCAAATGCTCTCAAGTTGAAACTTGAGAACTCTGGCTATGAGTCAGATATTGCGCTAAATGGCAGGGAGGCACTCGAGATGCTCGAGGGCAACGGCTATTCATTGGTTCTCCTTGACCTGGTCATGCCAGTCATGGATGGCTTTGGTGTATTGGAGGAAATGAAAAAAAAGGGGATCACAACTCCTGTGCTCATCTCTACTAACTTGAGCCAAGAGGAAGACGAAAAGCGTGCAAAAGAGCTTGGTGCAAAAGACTTTTTCGTAAAGTCTGATACGCCGATTACGGAAGTAATAAATCAAGTAGATAAGTACTTAGACTAATGCATGGTTGAGGAGGGTAAGATTTTAGAGCTTCTTGTTGCCCAGCACTATGTATCAAAAGAAGATGTAGAAAGTGCTAAGCGTGCAGCAGCAACTGGTCAAATGAGTGAGCTGGAGTTTTTGCTTTCCCAGAATATTGTTACCAAGGATCTTGTCGGTCAAGCAATTGCAGAAAATTATAAGGTGATGTATGCGGACCTTAATACATATATTCCAACAAAGGATCAGGTTTTGAAGATACCACTTATAGTTGCACAAAAGTATCGCACTGTTTTGTTTAGCGCAGACGGCAAGGGAACTATTGTTACAACAGATGATCCAACACAAACAGGTCTTTTGCCTGCAGTTCAAAAAGCGCTAGGTGTTAAGGATGTAAAGATCGCATTTTCACTCCCAGATGATATTGATCAGGTAATGCTCTACTATAAGAAGCCATTGAAAGAGCGGTTAGATAATATCATCGAGACCCACGATAAGATTACACCAGATATTGTGACTGAAATTCTGGATGAAGCAGTTGTGTTAAGGGCTTCTGATATTCACTTTGAGCCACAAGAAAAGCAGGTGTTAATTAGATATCGTATTGATGGTGTGATGCAAATAGTAGCAACACTTAAGAAAGATCAATACATGAATGTAGTGAATCGCGTTAAGGTAATGTCTCATCTTCGCACTGATCAGCATTTAGCAGCACAGGATGGCGCGATTCGATATAAAACACCAAAAGAGACTGTTGATATTCGTGTCTCAATTGTTCCGATTTTTGATGGTGAAAAGGTTGTGATGCGACTGCTCTCTGCTTATGCACGTAGCTTTGCATTGAGTGATTTAGGGCTGCAGCCCAAAGATGAGAAGATGATCGTTGCTGAGTCAAAAAAGCCGTTTGGGATGATTCTTGTAGCCGGCCCTACTGGATCTGGAAAAACAACAACACTTTATGGTGTTTTAAAGCTTTTAAATAGGCCTGAGGTAAATATTGCAACCATTGAGGATCCAGTTGAGTACAAAATCCAGGGAGTGAACCACATTCAGGTTAATATTCAAACTGAACTAACATTTGCACGTGGATTGCGCTCAATTGTTCGTCAAGATCCAGATGTTATTCTTGTTGGAGAGATTCGCGATGTAGAGACTGCAGAGATATCAGTTAACGCAGCATTAACTGGGCACCTTCTCCTATCAACATTCCATGCAAACGATGCTGCAACATCGATTCCGCGGCTTTTGGATATGAATATTGAGCCGTTCCTGCTTTCATCAACATTGCAGGCGATTTTGGCTCAGCGACTTGTGCGAAAGATTTGTGATCATTGTCGACACTCAGAGGTTGTTTTAAATGCTGAACTTAAGAGTCGATCTGCTGTTGCAGCTCAATTTTTTGGCGCAAAAGCAACGCTTTATAAAGGTAAGGGATGTGTGAGTTGTGCAGATACTGGGTATAAGGGTCGAGTGGGAATATTTGAGTTGATCAGAATGACATCTGAGATGCAGGAGTTAATCATGACAAACCCAACCTCGCAGGATGTATGGAAGTTAGCTATGAGCCAAGGTGCAAGTTCAATGTTTGAAGATGGGATTCAAAAAGTTAAAGAAGGATTAACAACGATCGAAGAACTGGAGCGTGTTGTTGCGCCTCCAATTTATTTACGTTATGGCAAAGCCCAAGGGCAAAATCAAAAAGCCGTTGCCCAAGCCCCAAGTAAAGAAGCCGGTCAAGGAATTGAAAAAAACAAAGCAGAAGCAGAGAAAGCGTAGAAAGGGTCCGCACATTCCTTGGTACAAAAAACTGACCGCAATCTCGTTTGGTGGTGGAGCGCAAAAAGAGTATGTCATGGAAGATTTGGCAATGCTTGTTGATGCTGGAATGGATGCGTCCACTGCTTTGACTGCGATTGAAAAGGATGTTCGCGCACCATGGATGAAGTATTTATTGATGCGTGCGCAGTATCATATTGAAGCCGGATCTCCGATCTGGGACGCATTTGCTAAAACAAAATTTGCAGCACCGCACATTGTAGCGCTCATAAGAATTGGTGAAGCTGCTGGAAGGTTGCCAGACAATCTAAGAACTGTAGTGCTCCAACAGCAGAAGGAGCGGATCTTTAGATCAAAGATTCAGGCTGCAATGACATATCCTGTCTTTGTTCTTGGACTAACAGTGATTGTTGGACTCGGAGTTGCCTGGTTTATCTTGCCACGTTTAGCAACTGTGTTTGGGTCGCTTGATATGGATCTACCGCTTGTAACAGAGATATTGATGGCGCTTGGTGCTTTCCTTCAAGAATATGGTTCATACGCAGTTCCAATTGCAGTGGTCATTTTCATTTTTTTAATGTGGGTTATTTTTGCTGCACCAAAAACAAAAGTAATCGGCCAGTGGATGCTTTTCGCCATGCCTGGAGTAAGAAAGTTGATTCGTGAGGTTGAGGTTTCTCGCTTAGGGTTTGTTACAGGAACACTTTTGCAGTCTGGCTTACCAATTGTTGAGGCAATTAATGCACTTGAGAAGGCGGCAATATTCCATAGGTATAAAAAGTTTTATCAATTTTTAGGTGAGAAAGTCGAAGAAGGGGGTACGTTTGCTGAGGCGTTTAAAGAAAAGAAGCGATCATATGTGATGATACCATCATCAATCCAGCAGATGATTGTAACTGCAGAACAATCAGGTCATTTGCCAGATGTATTACTCCAAATCGGAAAAACATTTGAAGAAAAAATTGACACTACAACAAAGAATCTTTCAGTTATTCTTGAACCGATCCTATTGGTTATTGTGTGGCTTGGTGTTGTTGCAGTTGCAATGGCGATCATCCTACCGATTTATAGTTTGGTTGGAGGGCTTACTGCAGCATCAACTCCAGGTATTGAGATTCAAGAGGAGGAAGTTGTAGAGGTTGAACTTTCGCTTGAGGATGTTTTAGCAACAGTTGGAGATGTAGTAGAAGATTCTTTTGGACCAGAGCAGCCGTTGGGACCAGAGCAGCAAGAGCAAAATCCAGTTATTGTGATTAGTTCGCCAACTGGTGTAGTAAATGTGCGCGTTGGGCGAGGCACTGATAACGAAATTCTTTTTCAAGCAATAAATGGATGGAGGTATGAGGTCATTGGCGAGGATAATGGCTGGTATGAAATCGAACTTAGTGATGAAACCGGAGAGATTGGATGGGTTGCAATAGAATACGTTGAGCTGTATGAACCAGAAGAAAATCCAGACGAAGATTAGTAAAAAGCAACTCTCAGGATTCACACTTCCTGAGTTGCTTTTATCAGTGGCGCTTTTAGGCATGCTTGTGGCATTGTCAATTCCTGTTTTTTATTCTGTGCAAGTTCAGGATGATCTTTCTGTTGCAGTTGCGCAAACTGGTCAGTCTTGGCGGCGCGCGCAAACATTGTCGATTGCATCAAAAGATGAT
This sequence comes from uncultured Gammaproteobacteria bacterium, assembly GCA_964452565.1. Lineage (GTDB taxonomy): Bacteria > Patescibacteriota > Patescibacteriia > UBA9934 > UBA9934 > UBA9934. The sequence goes on from CAYVLY010000001.1 coordinate 32,181, forward strand.
GAGACTTGGGGAGTGTATGTTCAGACCGGAAGCATTACTCTGTTCCAGGGCGCAAGTTATGCAGCGCGCGATGCAGACTATGATGAGGTTTTTGATATTGCGGATTCGATTAGCGCGAGCGGGCCGACTGAGATTGTGTTTGATCAGATGACAGGAGATCCAGATACAACAGGAACGTTAACGTTTACAGGTATGAATGCGCAGGAGTTTACAGTTTCGATTAATTCAAAAGGCATGGTTGAGTACTAATATGCGATTGCGTGGTTTTGTTGAAGCTGAAGTTCTATTGGCAGCAGCTCTGCTGTCCATGTTTGTAGTTGCGATTACTGGATCTTTCTATTATGCGCAACAAAGTGCAGTTTTATTTGGTGGGCGAACAGCTGCTATTCGATTGCTTGACGAGGGCGCAGAAGCTGCGCGCAATATCCGCGATGGAGCGTTTAATGAGCTTATTTACGATCAAAGCGCTGTTGAGACAAGTGGCGGTCAATGGATATTCTCAGGAGAGGGAACTGACGAGACGATAGGAGACTATACCCGCACAATCACATTCGAGGAGGTATGTCGCGACGCCTCAGAAGCGATCACTACTTGCCCGGGCGATCACGTTGATATTGAAACGCAAGAGGTAACTGTAACAATTGATTACACAACATTCCTAGGCGTTACACAGAGTCTATCTCGTGATTTTTACGTTACTAACTGGCGGGGTGTTGACTGGGTGCAGTCGGACTGGTCTGGAGGAGATGGGCAAACAATTTGGGTTAGTCAGAACAAGTATGACAATGATGACGGAAATCTTGAGGTCCAGGCTGCCGGCGAAGTTACTCTCCTCAACGGAGAGCCAGATGATCCAGGGTTTGATGTAACATCAGATACTGATTCATACGACTGGCCGTTCACGACCCCGAGTAATTACATTTATGACACGGCTGATATTGAAGTAACGGGCGGCGTTGCTCAACTTAAGTCTGGGGCCGCAACTTTAGAAGGAGATACATTGAACCCAGATTTTGATGTGGATTCATCTTATTGGACTTATAACGACTGGGAAGAAACTGGTGGTCGAGTTATTGGCTCGCATCAGGCAACCGGCGGAAGTCCCAATGGATACGTTGATATAACCATTGATGAAGCTAAAAACAGGACACTTTCAGGATACTGGGAGCAGCCGTTCACAACGCTTGTGGATAATCCAACTACGGCTACATTAGACCTAGATTGGATAATCGATACCTATGACGGCAGTTTTGTCACTTCATTTCAAGTCTATGCTTTTGTTGATTCTTCATCTGGATCTCCAAGTGTTGGCACCCAGGTTTGGTCAAGCGGAGAGATAACCGGAACAACGTCTTGGGCAAGTATTTCAACCGTTGACGTTTCTTCGTCACTGGGAGCGGCTGGTACTTACTACTTAAAGATTGCAGCGCGTGTGATTACAGGTGGTGGTGGAGGTCCGGCAAGTGGTGAGCAGGTTATTGGCTTTGACAATGTGGATCTCCACTGGGAGTCGGCCACAACTGCATATCCAACAGATGAGCCTGAAATTTATCCAACAACAGATTTTACTGTTGCAACTTCTGGAACATGGAGTGCATTTGTGGAGACATCTTCAAAGGGTACGGGTGAGATTTATTATCAGCTTTCTGATGACAGCGGAACAACTTGGCAATATTGGAATGGCTCCTCCTGGGCCACGGCCGGGGCCGCGGATTACAATACAGCGACAGAAGTTAATTCAAACATAGCCAGTTTTAACTCAGCTGCTGGAACGATAAGGTTTAAGGCATTTTTGGAAAGTAACGGTGTTCAGCAGATTCAATTAGATAATGTATATATTGAGTTTACTGAGAGTGGATCGCCATGGACCTTTGTCACATGGGATGTGGATGGTGGAGAAGAGACGCCAACTGGCAGCTTACAAACAACAGGCGGAAATCCAGATGGATACGCAGATGTTACAGTACTTGCTGGAAATAACGACGAAGTCGGAGGTCTCTGGAAGCAGTCTTTTACAAACTATAAAACAAATCCAACACCAGTAACGCTTGATTTTGATTACAAAGTTTTTACATACACTGGCACCCCGGATTTAGCAGAAATCCGTATTTACATTGATACAGCTGACGGAGATCCTGTAACACAAGTTGGCAGTTCGATTAGTTTGACAGGAACGGGTTCGTGGATAGCGGCATCGCAATACGACCTATCAAGTGCCGTGACTGCAACAGGAGATTACTATCTTAAAGTTGTTCTTTATGTTGAAACTGGAACTGGTGGAGGTTCAGGTCCGTTTAATGTTGGATTCGACAATGTGAGTTTGGACCTTGGAGATGGCGCGCATCCTTTGAGTGGAACTCTTACATCTTCTGCGTTTGATACAGGCGCAACTTCACAGATCCAGATTATTGAATGGGATGAGGATATGAGTATCTGCGACCCAAATTGCGATATTGACTTTGAAGTTCGTGCAGCGCCTGATTCTGGCGGATCACCTGGAACATGGTCAAGTTGGTATGGTGCAACTGGATCTGGAACAACGTTTGATGACGCAAACGGTACCCTGATCTCAACCGATCTGAACGGCAATCAATGGATTCAATATCGTGTTGAGCTAACCTCAGACGGTGTTGAAACACCTGTTCTTGATGAGGTTCGAATAAACTACTTGCAATAGCTATGCTTTCCAAGTGCAAAGGATTCACACTGGTAGAGATGTTGCTGTATTCGGTTACGGTTAGTTTTGTTATGTTTGGAATTGTGGCTTTTCTGACTCTTTCTTTAGAGAATCGAGTTGAAAACACTGTTATTTACGAAGTAGAGCAGCAAGGGAATTACGTTATGAATCTTATAATGCAAACCATTCGAAATGCAGAGAACGTGACTGCGCCGACTTCTGGAAGCTCAGGATCGTCATTGACTCTCGATGTTTTTGATGTCGGAGTTGATCCAACTGTGTTTTCATTGTCAGGAACGACTTTGCAGGTGACTGAAGCAGGCGGGGGTGCTGTTGACTTAACATCAGATCAAATCGAAGCCTCGAGTTTAAGCTTTGAGCATTTATCAAACGGATTTGACCATTCAAGTGTACGGATCGAATTTACACTAACTCACATCAATCCAATTAACAGGCAAGAGTGGGATTATGCAAAAACATTCACCACAACAGCGTCACTGCGACAGTAGATCGGCGAGTAGATTCTTCGGCCTGTGGCCTCAGAATGACAAAACGACTTGTCATCCTGAGCGAGCCGTAGGCGAGTCGAAGGATCTACTGGAGGGCTTCACAACATTAGTGGCTGTTTTGATTGTGGGAGCAGTTGCAACAGCCGCAGTTGTCTCAATGCTTGTGTCTGGTGTTGGTTCACTTCAATCCAGTTTAGCGATCCAAAGATCAGGACTTGCCCGTCATTATGCCGACACGTGTGCAGAAGAGGCACTTCACCAGCTTTCAGAAGACACGTCGTATGCAGCTGGTGCAACTCTTGTGTTTGATTATGGAAATTGTGCGGTAAATGCCATAAGTGGCTCGGGTGCTACGAATCGAGTTATACAAGTTACGGGTGCTGTGGATACAGTTGCTAGAAGAGTTGAAGTAGATGTCTCTGACCTTAGCGGACCAGTTATCCTCAATTCATGGCAAGAAGTAGCAAGTTTTTAGTATAATGAAAACATATTATTGAACTATTTTTATGAGAAAGGGTTTTACTCTCCTAGAGATTCTTCTAGTTGTTGCAGCGATTGGTATTTTGGCAGGGATTGTCATCTTAGCACTTAACCCAGGAAAGCAGTTGGCAGACACACGAAATGCTCAACGTCAGGCTGATGTCAACACAATTCTAAATGCTGTTTATCAATACGCTATCGATAATGATGGTGATCTTCCCGGTTCAATCCCATCAGATGCAACATGTGGTGATACTGCAACAGAGGAGATTTGCGTGACAGGTGGAACATGCACGAGCTTGGTTGATCTTTCAGATTTGACGACGAGCGAGACGTATCTGGTCACGATGCCAGAAGATCCAACAGGTGCAACTACGAATGGTGCTGGATATCACATTGTTCAAAGTACAAATGGGCGTGTCACGGTTTGTGCGCCTGATGCAGAAGAAAGCTTGACTATTTCGGTAACACGATAATATGAAAAAAGGATTTACATTAATGGAAATCTTATTAGTAGTGGCAGCAATAGGAATATTGGCTGGAATTGTGATTTTGGCATTAAATCCTAGCAAACAACTTGCAGATACTCGCAACGCGCAGCGTTGGTCAGATGTCAACACGATTTTAAATGCAATCTACCAATATTCGATTGATAATGATGGCGATCTACCAACAAGCATCCCATCTTCTTCAAATTGTAATGCCGCTACTCAGGAAATTTGCAAGACAGATACGTCTTGCACAGGTTTAACAGATTTATCAGATCTAACTGACGGAGAGGTTTACTTGGTTGCAATGCCATATGATCCATCTGAAGCAACAACAACCTCAACAGATTACGGTGTAGTTAAAAGTGATGACGGACGAATAACAGTTTGTGCTCCTAGCGCTGAAGAGAGTGAAACAATCGAAGTAACCCGATAATAACTATCATATGGCTGAAGATTTCCTAAGCGATAAAGTCATTCTCATTATCGAAGATGAGGAGGCTTTATATAAAGCCATTAAGAAAAAGCTTGATAATTTGGGCTGCAATACTCTCACGGCTCGGAGTGTTAAGCAGGCATTGGATTATCTTGAAGAAGGCGTACAGGTAGATGCTGTGTGGCTTGATCATTATCTTCTTGGAGGTGAGAGCGGACTTGATTTTGTTGTTAAGGTAAAAGAGCCAGATTCGCCTTGGCATAATATTCCAGTGTTTGTGATCTCAAACAGCTCATCTGGAGACAAAGTCGAAGCATATTTAAAGTTGGGTGTGTCTAAGTATTATGTTAAGGCAGAGCACTCGCTAACAGAGATTGTTGAGGATCTTAAAAAAACAATGATGGAGGCTGATAAAACCTAAATGATTCATATGGATAAAAAGAAAATTCTAATCGTGGAGGACGAAGATGTGCAGGCTAAGGCCATGGAGATGAAGCTTACCGATAGGCATGAGCTTATGATTGCAAAGGACGGAGACGAGGGACTTAAGATGGCTCTTAAAGAGCACCCGGATTTGATCATTCTCGATCTTGTAATGCCAAAGATGGATGGATTCATGATGTTTGAGGAGTTACGAAAAGATAACTGGGGAGCAACAGTAAAGGTCTTGGTTCTTACCAACCTGAGTAATCGTGAGGAAGATTTCATCAATAAGGGTGACGTTGAGTATATCGAGAAGACAGACATAAGTTTGCAAAAGCTTGGGGAAAAGGTGGAGAAAATGTTAGGTGCATAATGTGCTGATCGGGGTTTACATTTTTAGTTTTATAGTTGGGACAAGTTTTGGTAGCGCACTTTTGTGCGCTGCTATGCGTTATGCTGATAAAAAGCCTTGGTGGCGTGGAAGATCGGTTTGTGATCATTGCAGTAAAAAACTTGATTGGGATCAGTTGATTCCCATTGTGAGTTTTTTGATCTATGCAGGTAGGTGCAAGCAATGCAAAAAGAAGTTGAGGTGGTTTTATTTAGTATTTGAAGTTGTTACAGGGTTGGCAGCTCTGATCGTGGCTGCTCGATTCATCGAATTCGGTGATTATTGGATACTTGCACGAGATATTGTGATCGTACTTATCGGACTTTTTGCAATGGCTTTAGATTGGCACAAGATGCTTGTAAGTGCTCGGCTTATGTTGATTGGATCGATTCTCGTGTTTTTAATCCCATCAACACTCACGGTTGTGGATATGTTGGCAGGTGCTAGTGTAGGTATTGCATTTTTCGGGATTCAGTATCTTTTGACGCGTGGAAAGGGGATTGGATCGGGTGACACATTCTTGGGGCTTTTTATGGGTTTTGCCTTGGGTTGGCCTTCAGTGATCATTTCGATATTTATTGGATACATACTAGGAGCAGGACATGCTATTTATCTTCTTGGAACAAAGAAAGCAAATAGAAAAACCAAGCTTTCGCTTGGGATGTACCTAATGATGGGGCTGATTTTAACGCTCGCAGTTCAACTGCTATCACTTTCGATTTTTTGAAAACATCCCGACGATAGGAAGGGCCTCGGTTGGCCTGACGGAATTATCAGCCAACCGATGAAAATTGGATGCAGTTTACCCCAGGCTGAGAGCCTGGGGGTTGAGGTTGAGGTTGACACCAAGTCCTACGGAAATTGCATCTTTTCAGATGCCTTTTCTGCATTGCTTGGGGTCTGTTCTCATTGAGTGTAGACGGTCATCGCTTCTGTGTGCTTGAGTTCTTTCTTAACACGCTGCATTCGCTGATCAGCACGGTTGATGATCGAAGTCACGGTTTCTTGTGAGGTTTCAGCGATCGCCCATCCGATGCTGGCACTTTGATTGTGTTCAGTGCCTTCGTTGGTTGTTATCGGAGTTCTGGCGATTGCCTTGTACACCGAGACTGCCAGTCCCTGAGCACGTTCAGGTCCTGGACATGCGAAGAAGATGAGAAACTCCTCTCCACCAAAGCGAACCACAAGGTCGCCTGGTCGGGCGGTTATGAGGATGCGTTTGGCTACTTCGCGAAGGACGAAGTTGCCAACATCCTGACCAAAGCGCTTGTTGACTTGTCCGAAGTCGTTGATGTCGATGAACAGGACTCCCAGGGAAGTGGAGGCCCTACCCTCGATGACGAACTCAGCGCGTTTGCGGAAGTGCTCGATCCTCTCTTCCATGCCACGCATGTTGAGTAGACCTGTAAGGAAGTCATGGCGCGCCTCTTTGAAGTACCTGTCCCGCTGGCGTAGGAGATACAGGCAGAAGATTCCCAGGCAGATCATGACAACCACCTGAACTCCATTCGCAGCCAGAGAGACTTTGAGGTCGATGAGAGTCTCCATGAGGACTCCTTCTGCCCATTGGGCGATGGTAGGTTGAGAAATAGATTTGGGGGAGAAATAAGATGGTACGGTCTAGAAATATAGCAAAAATTAGGGGTTTTGTCAATCCTGTGATTTGACAAGTGAAAACGAATCTGCACTGATTTGTACACAGGAACCCCTTTGTTTATTGAGTAATCAAAAGAAAAGTGCTACGATTTAAGTGGTATAGCTTTATCAAAACAAGATTGCACATTTTAACTTTATCTTTTTACCTGTAGCACACTTTCAAAATACTCAATGTAGCTAAGGCTATATGTCGCATTTTGCAAGCGCACTACAGGCAAAAATATTTTGTAAAAAGGCGCAACTTTGTTTTGAAAAAGCTAAAAAACAATTATTAACCTATTTTGTTATGGATAAGCGACTTACAAAATCCCAGCTCATGACCGCTATGGCTGAGAAGTGGGGTGTATCTAAGAAAGAGGCAATTGAGACATACGAAAGTCTTGTTGGTCTAATTTATGAAGAGATCGGACGGTGTGGAGAGATAATGATGCCAGGTCTTGGAAAGATGGCTAAGAAGCATCGAAAGGCTCGAATGGGACGCAATCCTGCTACAGGTGAAGCAATCCACATTCCTGCAAAGACAGTTCTAAAGTTTGGAGTTAATAAGGCAGCAAAGGACGCACTTTTGTAAGAAAAGATGAAAATCAGCCCGAAAGGGCTGATTTTTGATTTACCCACATCTTGATTAGATTTTAGTTGGGGGCACTCCGTCCCCCAAACCCCTGCCTACCGGCAGGCAGGCCCAGGGCCCCATTTCTTTGAAGCAGCAAAGAAATGGGGAAAAGAAAGGGCGGCCACAGTGCTGCGCTGTCCAGGTATTACCTCAGGCATACGAACGGGCATTTTGAGCTCCATTTGCATATATGGATAAATGTCACGCAAAATGCTATTCCATTCTCCTGCCCGAGGATAGACCTGGACGTGCTCACAGTGTGGCTGAGATCAGAATCTTGATCTAAATATAAAAAAGCAGTAATCTATTGCCAGTATGCAGCGCAAGGGACTACTATTTCTGACGTCATTAATCATCTTAGCGGTTCTTGTGTTTGGTTTAAGTGCCATTGCAGAAGATTGGTCGTGGAACGATGCTCAGATGGCACAGGTTGATAATATTCTTAATGAAGTCTCTGCAGCTAGATTAGATGCAGACGACTCTGAGATTAATTTCGGGGAGAGCTCTCAAGTAAATGTCTTGCTTTTGGGCCTTGATTCTCGCAAAGAAGACGAAGAACCACATTGTGATGCCATCCACATGTTCACGCTTGATCTAGTTGATTGGGACATTGTGATAACCACTGTGCCACGTGGGACCTATGCATATATTCCACAGTATCTTGAGGAGACTGAATACTATCTGGCCAATGCCTGTTCTTATGAAGGGCTTGAGTATGGGATAGATCAAATTGAAAAAGTTGTTGGTGTACAGGCCGACTATGTAGCAACTGTAAACTTTTCACAAACACTTGGCATCCTTCGATTGCTCGATTTGCCAACTACTGAAACACTGCAGTGGCTTCGCCATCGTCAAAGTTATCAGATCGGAGAGCCACAACGTGCTCATAATCAGGCAGTATTTTTGAAGGACATGATCATTGACCATCTTCAAAAGTTTGAAAGTAGCTTTACATTGCCTATGCAGTATCTCTTATATTCTTTTGTAGATACTGACATGGATTTCTCTACTGCACGCGCTTTGCTGCAAGGGTATATCGATGCGGACATTGATGAGAATCCAGACGAGATTTGGCTCACAATGCGACCATACTACGAGACTGTGGACTATCATTATGACCCAGAAACTGTAGGCGAGCAGATTGAGGATTGGATTGAGTTTTTGCGACCATACTTATCCTCAGATGATTTAACTGAGCTGTCGTTGGATGAGATCCAGGCATCAATCATTGCGTACATGTGGGACTCGATTGAATCTCTTGAGTCGATTGAAGACATTGTGGACGATCAACTATGGTTACAAGTTGAAGACGATGATACTCGGGAGGAGCTTCATTATGCAGCAATTGAAGCATACGTAGGACAGCTTGATGATCAAGAAGTAATTATCGATACGCTGAGTTTATATATTTTAGAAAAGGAAACACTAGAGCTCGAAGATTGGGCACAAAAGGGAAAAGAGCTATTAGCAAATATGGTAGAATAGACACGTAATGAGCGTGTCTGTTTTATTTTGAGTTCTAACCCCTTCCTTACGAAGGAGGGGATAGGGGAGGTTTTCATGACTGAGTTATTTAACAAAAAACAAGAAAAAGAGAAGCGGAGGAATTTACGTTTTAATCAGACATTTGCCGAAAAGACAATTTGGTCACATTTAAGGAGAAAACAGTTAGGGGTTCGATTCAGGAGGCAGTTTGGTATTGGTACTTATGTAGTTGATTTCTACTGCCCAAAGAAATATTTGATCATTGAGATAGACGGGGATACTCATTTTGAAGTTCATCAGATCGAATATGATCTAAAACGTTCGAAATACTTTGAAAGTCTTGGGATGAAAGTTGTTAGATTTACAAATCAGGAGATATATCAGGATCTTGATAGAGTATTGTTAACAATTAGGAATTTAATTAACTAATTACCCCCTCCATCTCCCCCTTCGAAAGGGGGAGGGTTGAGAAGCTAACCCCCTCCTTACGAAGGAGGGGATAGGGGAGGTTATTGATATGTTCATAATAAAATCAAGTGGAGAGAAGGCTGAGTTTGATCCAGCCAAAGTAAAACGCAGCATGTTGCGCTCAGGTGCAGATGAAAAAACTGCAGATGAAGTTCTGAAGGATTTAGAAAAGAAGTTGCACAGTGGCATGACCACAAAGCAAGTCTATAAGATTGTTTTTGACGAGCTTAAGAATCGAAAGGCGTGTATTGCATGTCGGTATGACCTTCGCAATGCTCTGCTTCGATTGGGCCCGGCTGGTTACAAGTTTGAAAAATACGTTGCATCGATTTTGAACGCTTATAGTTATGAAGCATTTGTGCCAGAAGAAGAATATGAGGGATCATGCGTGATGCATGAAGTTGATGTTGTAGCAGAGAAGGATCATAGAAGGATATTTATTGAGGCAAAGTTTCGGAATCGTTTTAACGATTCTGTAAATCTAAAGGACACAATGGCAACATGGGCCCGGTTTCTCGACTTAGTTGATGGATCAACTGTTGGCAAGTGTCCACATTTTGATGAGCCATGGATTGTAACTAATGCGAGGTTTTCTGATCGTGCGCGTCAATTTGGCATATGCAAGGGTATACATATGATAGGTTGGAATGTTCCAAAGGAAAGAACTTTTGCGCAAATGGTAGATATCAATGCTGTATATCCTGTTACAGTTCTTGATGAATTAACGCAGGTCGAACTTGATAAGCTATCACATCATGGAATCATGCTTTGTAAGGAAATGTCGGAAATGGATTCAAATGAACTACAAGAAAAGCTTGATATATCTGAGCATCGGGTTTTGGAGCTTATGCAAATGTGCTCAGATGTGATAGGGGAGGAATAAATAATTACCATCCCGACGTTAGGACCTGCCTGCCGGCAGGCAGGGGGATCCCGGCCGGCCTTATGAGATTCGCAGTCGGCCGTTTATTTTCTACAAAGCATGAACACCCCGTCGAGGCGGGGTGTTGTGTGTACGTTGCTAGTCATTACTAGCAGGTATCTTTCAGGATGAAGAAGAGGGCGTTGTCACTCTCGAGGGCTACATAGTTGGCCAGCATCAGGTTCGAGACGCTCGCGATCAGGTGGGCGATAGCCTCGTACTGGTGGGGCTCAAGCCCAGCGACAGTGAAGCCCTCGTTGCCGTTGTTGAGGATCAGTTGACCTTCAGCATCCCTCAGGATGATGCGGCCCCGGATCTGCTTGTCGAAGCAGATACGACATCCGGCAACTAGCTGCGTGCCCTCGCAACGCAGACTTCCCGTGTCCTTCGTGGTGAGCATGGTCGCTCCTTTCCGGGTTTCATGCCGGAGTTCGGGGTCGAGGTATTCGACGCGTAATATTAGGCGAATTTCGAGATTTTGTCAATAGTTTTAGCTTTGGTGGTAGTTTGTTGACAGAATCTGGAGTATCCGTTACTATTACGCCTGTGAATACACCAACTATGGCAAAGAAATGTGCTTTAACTGGCAAGAAACCACTAACTGGACACAACGTCAGTCACTCAAAAGTAAAAACAAAGCGACGACAGAACCCAAACCTTCAAAAGAAGCGTTTGCTTAATCCTGCGACTGGAAGGCTGAAAACTGTCTTGATCTCAGCTCGAGGACTGCGAACACTTGCAAAGTGGCAGAAGGAAGGAAAGAAGTACGACCTGCGAGACCTGAAAGTATAAACAAAAAAGCATCCGGCAATAGCTGGGTGTTTTTGTTTTACCTGAGGACTGTGCACTGAGCACTGCGTACTGTATACTATGAGTATAGAAGGAGGAATATGTCTAAAACAAAAAAATCACTAGCGCATGTTGTAGCCGTAAACATGGGATATGGTCATGAACGACCAGCGCACTCACTTCGCCACTTGGCAACAAGAGGTAAAGTTGTGATTGCAAATGACTATAATGGAATCCCAGAGGCCGATCAAAAGTTGTGGGAGGATGGTCGTAAGTTGTACGAAAAGATTTCTAGATTTAAGAAAGTTCCGATTCTTGGAAAAGTTGTTTTTGGAATCATGGATGAGTTACAAAAGATCCCTGAGTTTTATCCGAGACGTGATCTTTCAAAGTCGTCTCTTCAGGTGTGGCAATTTTATCAATTGATCCGACGTAAGCATTGGATGAAACATTTGATTGATGAGCTTGCAAAAAATCCAAAGCCATTAATCTGCACATTCATGACACCAGCATTTGCGGCAGAAGAGCATGGATACCCAGGTGAGATTTTTGTACTAGCAACAGATGCAGACATTTCCAGAGCTTGGGCTCCATTACACCCAAAGAAGTCACGTATTAAATACCTGGCTCCAACTGGTCGCGTGCAGGAGCGCCTTAAGTTATATGGGGTTCCAGAGGAGAATATCGAACTAACTGGATTTCCACTTCCGATTAGTGCAGTTGGTGGTCCAGAGCCAAGGGCGATTTATAAAGATCTCGCCCGACGTATTTGCCACCTAGATCCAAAGGGTATATTTCTTCCAAGAGCATCAAAGACATTAGAGGCTCACATGGGGGTGAAGTTTTGCCCGTCATTGAAAAAGAAGAATGGAAAAGCGATTTCGCTTGCATTTTTAGTAGGGGGAGCTGGTGCACAGCGTGAGATCGGAGCTACAATAGCGCATAGTCTTAGACGTGAGATTAAGCAGGGTAAGATCAAGTTTACTCTTGTAGCTGGAACTAGACCTGAAGTAGCACAGTATTTTGAAGACGCTATTCGAAAAGCTGGATTATCAAAAGAGCGGAAGAAGCAGCAGATCGATGTGCTTTATGAGACAGATCGTCAAAAGTATTTCACTGAGTTTGAAAAGCAGATTCGATTATTTGATATTATGTGGACTAAGCCGTCTGAAATCTCATTCTATACCGGATTAGGAATTCCGATCATCATGGCCCCAACCGTTGGGTCGCAAGAGGACTTTAATCGCCAGTGGATTGTGCAGATGGCAGGAGGTATGGAACAGTTTGATCCAAAGTATGCAAATGAATGGCTGTTTGACTGGATCAACTCCGGGGCACTAGCGCGTATGGCGTGGAATGGATACATTGAAGCACCAACACATGGAGCCTATCGAATTGAAGACGTTGTTGCGGGAAGGCCAAATACAATTCATGATTTACCGTTGGTGGTTTAGCAGCCGAAGGTCCTGAGCGACTGAAGGGAGTCGAAGGGAATACAGAACCCAGAATGCAGATAAAACCGGTTAAAAAACCGGTTTTTTTGTTTAATCTGTTGACATTTTTGCTAATGTTTGGTTAAATCACCTGTTCCCACAAACCTTCGTGAGAGGGGCGTGAGTGGGATTGTACAACCCCAGCCCCCCGAAAGGAGGAGGGACTATGAGAATCATCAGGAAGAGAATGCCCGAAGACTGGGCGCCCGACATTCCGGAATGGATGGACCGTGACGATGCGCTCGAGCTCTACTGGCAGGCAGCGCTCAGGCACATGGCTTCGACGATGTTGAAGGTCTTCGCCCTCGGCGTGCTGGCCCCCATCGCTCTGCTGGTCATGCTCTGGCTCGGCTACAAGGGGATCGAGTGGAACTACAGCCTGTACTCGCTCGATCCGGTCGAGGTCTGCAGTGATGCGGACATGGAGCTCTGGCGTCACTTCGACCAGGACGGCAAGCGCACCGTGGCATGCATCATGGGTATCAAGCTTGATGACTTCGAGGACGACGTCTACGAGCACGATCTCTATTTCTACAGCCAGGCCAAGTCCGACTTCTGGCCCTGGCCTGCGGAAGAGCTCTACTCCGAGAGCTTCGTGGTGCTCGAGACTGGAGAGCAGACCGATAAGTACCTCGAAGGAGAAGACATCGATCAGTTCATGGCTATGTGTTCAATCGGCGGTGGCGAGCTCATCGCTCGCAGTGGCGGGCAGTTGGAGATCGATGCCAAGATACTGGAGGGCACCCTCTCGGTCGAGGGCATCCAGCTCCACACCCGTGCTATGACCTGGTGCGAGAGTACCGGCGCCGGCGTTTTCTTCTACAGCGCTGATGCCCTGCGTCCGATCTGGGTGTGTGAGGGTGACGAGCCTGAGGAGGGTGAGTCGGACGAGCGCGAGTGCGACTGGAAGGTGACGGGCGACGACAACAACGCTCAGCATCGCACGGTCGTCTCCGAAGATACGACCAGCGAATCCTAGCTGCAGGGCTAGAGGATGTCTACAACAGACACCGCCAAGGGAAGCTCCCTGTGGCGGTGTTCGTGCTTTTTGGCTAATACTTGATTTATTTGGCGATTAATGTAAAACTAATGCGTCGAATCCGGAACTCAAACCGGCGACTAGCGGATCCAGAGGATCGCATGGGAAATAGCAAGTCCGGACGCATGCCGGCCCACAAGGCACTCATCGAGGGTCTTGACTACTTCATCGGCTGCGGTGGTATCGGTGAACCCCACAAACACGGCCAGCTCGAAAGGAGCAAGGGTGAGGATTGCGAGGTTCGCGAGGTCAACCATCTCGACGTGCTCGAGCCCTGGGTCAGGTATGTGATCCTGCCCAACGGCAAGGGTGAGGCACGCGGCATCGCTGAGCAAATCATTGGTCGTCTCGGTGAGCTGCATGAGATGGCGCTCTCCGAGGTATCCAAGAGCTTGATCTCGGGCATGATCCAGTCCCTGCAGGCCGACTACCTCAAGTCCGACAGCGACGCCGATGGGCACAGCGACAGCCACGTAGGTGAGGATCACCTCGGGCCTGGCGAGTGCTCGCCTGGCATGGGGCAGGCTGCTGCGGCCATGATCGAGGACGAGCTCGAGCGGCAGGGCTGAGCGGCCTCGATCAGCGCGCAAGCGCACTACTACGTACACATCCCCGGTTATCGCGACCGGGGATTGAAGCTTTTTACAGAATGCAGAACCCAGAAGACAGAACCCAGATTGGAGTTTGCGGGTTCTGGTGTCTGGCGTCTGGGTTCTGTTATGCTTGACTTATGATCCGGCTAATGTAAAACTAACACGTCGAATCCGGAACTCAAACCGGCGGCAGGAAATTCATGAAGTGGCAAATAGGAGGAGAAAGCATGGAATTTCAAGGTGGGCATTGGGATGTCACAGTTCTGTTAAAGGGACTGAGCGAGAGTGACGGCTTGGTGGGAATAGATCCGCGTATCGATACCTGTACAGGTCCCGAAGCCGGTACGTTGGAGGTAGTATGTTGCCTCTTGGGAACAGAACGCATTCCCAGGGATCAGCTGTTGGGGTCAGTTCCGATTATGGTCCACTATCTTGAGCGTCTTATTGATGTGGCGATTGCAGAGAGAACCAAGTTGAAGCTTCTGCAAGAGATCCACATCCTGCGTGATCAATGCGCACGGGCAGGCTTGGTGATTCTCACTGGGATCATCGATGACACTTTGAACTCTCTCAAGCTCAAGATCGCGGGTTGTGGTGAGGTCCGTTGCCATCGACATCGCAGAGGCCTTGGCTGATACACCCTGCGCGCACTACTACGTACACATCCCCGGTCATCGCGACCGGGGATTGAAGCTTTTTACAGAATGCAGAACCCAGAAGACAGAACCCAGATTGGAGTTTGCGGGTTCTGGAGTCTGACGTCTGGGTTCTGTTATGATAAAATGCACAAGCTATGAGCGAGTTTGTTTTATCCCCAAAACCAACAAAAGACCTAAAAATCGACTATGCAAATGATCTGAATGATCAGCAGTTTGATGTTGTACAGCAGGGTGACGGCCCTGTTTTAGTGTTAGCAGGCGCTGGATCGGGTAAGACTCGCACTATTACTTATCGAGTGGCATGGCTCCTTGAACACGGTGTACAGCCAAACAATATTTTGCTTTTGACATTTACAAATAAAGCAGCTCGAGAAATGATTTCACGCGTTGAAGGCTTGCTGGGCGACTCAGCTCAGGGTCTGTGGGCTGGAACATTTCACTCAGTAGCAAATCGACTACTTCGAAAGTACGCACCGAAATTAGGGTTTGAATCTAACTTTTCGATATTGGATCAAGAAGACTCGCGCGACCTTATCTCTTTGTGTGTTAAAGAGCTCAAGATCGATACAAAAGCTAAACGATTTCCATCAGCTAGAGTTTTGCAGGAGATCTTATCGTATTCTAGAAACTCGGGTATATCGATTCCTGAAATGGTTGAGACGCGTCGACCGCATTTTGTAGCGCTTGTAAATGACATTACAGCTGTTGCCGATGCATACGAAGCTTACAAAAAGGTAAATAACTCAATGGACTTTGATGATCTGCTTTTGAAACTCTTGATGTTATTGGAAATCGATCCACAGGTCCGCGAGCGTTTAGCATCACAATTCCAATACGTTTTAGTCGACGAGTTTCAAGATACCAATCATATCCAAGCGCGGATTGTGCAATGGCTTTCAAGCGTACATAGGAATATCTTTGTTGTTGGAGACGATGCACAGAGCATTTATTCGTTCCGCGCGGCTGATATTCAGAACATTTTGCAATTTCCAAACTCGTTTCATGATACAAAAACTTTTCATCTGACTCGTAATTATCGATCAACTCCGCAGATTTTGGATATTGCAAACGATGTTATCGCATACAACACAAAACAGTTTGAGAAAAACCTCGAAGCAATGGCTGAGAGTGGTGAGGCTCCGCAGTTTGTTCCAGCCAATAGTCAAGGTCAGGAGGCGCATTATATTGTTGATCAAATATCAAAATTGCAACTACGAGGTGAATCACCAACTGAGATCGCAGTTTTGTTCCGTGCTGCGTTTCACTCGCAGGCTTTGGAGTTCGAACTTATGCGGCGGGACATTTCTTATGAGTACCGCGGTGGTTTGAAGTTTTTCGAGCGCGCACATGTTAAGGATGCTATTGCTCATCTTAGATTGATTCACAATACAAAGGATGTATCTGCTTGGATGCGAGCTCTTAGGATTCATCCAGGGATTGGAATGGTAACAGCGCAAAAGATTGCTCAGGCTGCATCAGAAGTTGATTATATTGACACAGTTTTCGAAATCATGCCTGTGAAAGGTGCAAAAGCTCTCCAAGGTTGGCAGTTATTTTTGAATTTATTGCGCGAGTTGCGATCGTCACTTCAAACTCCAGCTGATTATATTCGAGCACTTGCAGGATCAGGCACCTATAAGGACTATTTAGAACATGAGTATCCAAATGCACCAGAGCGCTTGGATGATCTAGAGCAGTTCATCACCTTTGCAGAGCAGTATACTGATCTTCAAAGTTTTCTTGATGATGTGGCGCTTACACAAGAGTATGGTCAAGACGATGATCAGGATGTTTCAGATCGAATTATTTTATCAACCGTGCATCAGGCAAAGGGCCTTGAGTGGAACCATGTCTTTGTGATCAATGTCGCAGAAGGTGCTTTTCCGCATAAGAACTGCTCGTCTGATGAGGAGATCGAAGAGGAGCGTCGATTGTTCTATGTAGCTATAACACGTGCACGCAGCCAATTATATCTGACTTATCCAATGACAAGTGGTAGAGGCTATGACTATCAGCAGCATTCGATGTTTATTGATGAAATCGAGGATAATCGATTAGATCGAGTTCAGCTTAAGACTTCTGGGCTTCGATTCAGCCAAGGCTTGAAGCAAAGATCAAACTCTGACAAGATGTACGATGAACCTACAATTGTTCTTAGTGATGATGGGGAGGTTATAAGTCGGCCAAAACCAGCGTCATTTTTAAAAGATGTAGATGATTTGGGATGGTGATAAAAAGTGATAAGAGGTGATGAAAGGTTAAAAAAGTGGTAAGAGGATAATATGACGAGATGGCAGCCATATCACAAGCTAGTAGCATACAAAGAGGCAGATGCATTTTTGAAGAAAGTCTATGGGGCGACTGCATGTTTTCCAAAATCGGAAATGTATAATTTGACATCGCAGTTTAGAAGAGCAGCGCTGTCTGTCGTTTTGAATATAGTAGAAGGTCAGGCAAGGGGTTCTAAGGCAGATATGAGAAGGTTCCTGTTTATATCCAGAGGTTCATTAGCTGAGTGCGCTTACCTACTAGAATTTTCTCGAGAAATAGGATATATAGATGCCAGTAAATACGAGGAGTTGGAGTCACAAAGGCGTAAAGCTGGATATCTTTTGCAAAGACTGGTTGATAGCCTCTAATCACTTCTGATCACTTCTAAAACCTCTTATCATTTTCATAACATGAAATACGCGCAGCATAGGTCGAACATGAGGAAATCAAGTAGAAAAGTGCCATGGAAGATCATTGGCGGAATTTTTGGTGGATTGATTGTCATCCTTATTCTGTTTATTGTTTTTTCAGGGGGCGAAAATACACAGGAGATAGATCAAGTGGTAGAAGTGGATGATTCAAACCAAGACTTAACAGTTGAAGTTATCCAATCAGATTCGTCAGATGATGCAAGTGTTGAGTATGAAGAGATTGAGTTAATTGTTGTAGATGGTTCGGGAAGCTCTGGGATTGCTCGTATAGGATACACTGGCGATTTGTTCACTCATGTTGTTGTAGCCTCTTTGCCAGGGATTGACACAGGGTTTTATTTTTATGAAGGTTGGTTGGTTAAGCCTGGCATTGTAGATTTCTTTTCAACAGGTGAAATGTTTCCACGCGAAGATGGTAAGTGGGGACTTGTTTGGGAGGTTGATGAATTAAATGCTCTGGATGATCTTGATGAATATACTCAAGTTGTTATTACTCTTGAGCCGCGAGACGATAATCCAGCACCTGCGGCACATCATATACTTGAGGGGGAGTTCTAATTTATGAAAATCGCAATCATCGGAACCGGCTATGCCGGATTAGTTACAGGAGCATGTCTTGCATCGCGCGGACATGAGGTTGTTTGTGTTGATATTGATGAGAGTAAGATCAATGCGCTGAAGAATGGTGAGATACCAATCTACGAGCCAGGTCTCACAGAAATCGTGCAAGAGGGCATTGATCGAAATTTGCTAACATTCACTACTTTGGCTTCTGAAGCTATTCCAGGGGTTCAGGTTGTGTTTTTGGCAGTAGGAACTCCGCCAGCTGACGATGGTTCTGCAGATCTAAAGTATGTATTTCAGGCAGTTGAGGATATTGCACCATATTTATCAGAATCATGCGTGGTTGTTAGTAAAAGTACTGTGCCAGTTGGTACAAATGCGAAAATCAAGGATAGGATTCTCATACTCCGTCATCCTGAACGCAGTGAAGGATCTACTCGAGTAGATTCTTCGGCAGTGCCTCAGAATGACAGTGGCGATATTTTTGTAGCATCAAACCCTGAGTTTTTGCGCGAAGGTAAGGCAATAGATGATTTTATGAAGCCTGATCGTATTGTGTTGGGTGTTGACTCACCGCAGGCGACAGCTGTTCTAAAAGAGGTTTATAAGGATTTTGACTGTCCGATCTTGGACGTCTCAATCGAATCAGCTGAGATGATCAAGTACGCATCAAATGCATTTTTGGCTGCAAAGATTTCATTTATTAACGAGATTGCCAATATTTGTGAAGGAGTTGGAGCAGATGTGAAGGATGTGGCGCGTGGGATGGGGTCAGACCCAAGAATCGGACCTGCATTTTTAAATGCAGGAATTGGATATGGGGGTTCCTGTTTTCCCAAGGATGTGCGAGCGCTTGATCAGATCGCTGGTGTGAATGGCTACGATTTCAAGCTTTTAAAGTCAGTTATCCAAGTCAACAATGACCAGCGCTGGAGATTTTATAAAAAGGTAGAAAAGGTTTTAAAGGGGGTAGAGGGAAAAAAGATCGCAATTCTTGGCTTGGCATTCAAGGCAGGAACTGATGATATTCGTGAATCAATTGGAATTGACTTTGCTCAAAAGTTTATCGAAAATGGCGCGCGAGTTTCAGTTTACGATCCTCAAGCTATGGATAATGCTCGTGAGGTTCTTGAAAGAGTTGGGTTTTACGATTCGATCGAAGAAGCTGCTAAAGGATCAGATGCGATCGTAATTACCACTGAGTGGAATGAATTTAAAGACTTTGATTTTTCAAAAGTCGCGGATCAAGTTAGCCAAAAACTAGTATTTGACGGCCGTAATATCTTGTCTAGAAAAAATATCGAGAATCAAGGATTTAGGTACTTTGGAATCGGTCGTTAGAGTGTGGACAAGTTTCTTTAGAAAAACCAGCAAAAAACGTATAATAGTCACGTAAATTTAAATACATTTTTAATTAAATTGTTTTATGTCAGAAACATTAAGAAAACGACTTACATCCTATCTTGGCATTGCGGTCATTGCTATGATGGTGTTTGGCGTTCTAGCTTCAACCTTCCAGGTGCCGACAGCGAGGGCAGTTGCAGGTGACGGAGCATCAAGTGCTATAACATTACTTGATACAAATGCAAACGGAAAACTTGACCGAATTACATTTAGTGTTGCAAATCCAAACACAGAAACCTGGTCATTGACAGGAGCCTCACCTAATGGATTTTCAGTAACTGACGATGGTGCAGATATTACTATTACTACAGTTTCAATTACATCTGCAGCTGATGCTAACCCAGTTCTCGTGCAGGTAAATCTTGATGAGTCAGATACGGACTTAAGTGTAGATACAGCCAATACAGGTGCAACTGGATTGGAGCTTATCTATACTCAGGGGAATTTAGGGTCAAACTGTGTGGCTCAGGCTTGTCTAACAGATGACACAGATGAAGAGCTTAATGTTATAGCAACTGGGGATAGCGGCGGAACGGATACAGAGGCAGATGGTGCCGCACCGCAGATTGCGTCATTCTCATATGCTGATGGTGGAACAGGAGATGGAAAGGTGAGTGCAATGACTGTTACATTTACTGAGACTCTTGATACAGCATCAGTCTTGGGAGCAAATGATCTCACTTTTACTAATGTTGGAGATTTTACAGCAGCAGCTTTTGGAAGTGATGCAACAGATCTGGTAACGTCTGGTGTTTCTAGTGTTACTGTGACATTAGGTACAGGTTCAACAGCAGTGGATACTCGTGAAAATTCTGGAACAATCGCTGTTAGTTCACAAAATTTATTCTCACTAACAGATGGGACTACTGCCAACACCACACTGGGAGCTCAGACGCAGGCAACATTCCTAGATACAATGAAACCAGTTATAACCTCAACTACACCAACAGATGCTTCCTCAGTACAGTCACGAACAAATGCACTTGTTTGGAACTTCTCAGAGGCTATGGCTACTGCCGGAGGATGGACAGAGGGTGCAGCTGCAGCTGCTGAGTTTGAGGCATCTCCAGATCCAGGAGGATGGGGAACTCCAGCATGGAGTAACAGTGACAAGACGGTTACTATCTCTCACGCACCATTCTTGTGTATTACAGATTACACAATGACAACCGACGATACTCAAATCAATGCTGCAAACGGTGAAAGCGGATTTGTAGCGCTTAATGATGCGGCCACAACTCCAGTAGGTGTTGCATCAACCTTCACAACAATGTCTTGTGGAACAGCATCAACATCTGCGGCTGAAGATACAGAGACAACCTACGAAATAGATGTTCTTACACCAAACGGCGGCGAAACTCTTACAGAAGGTGAAGAGTATGAGATCACATGGGAAGCAGATCCTGAAGGAGAATATTACATTGATCTTTACTATCTAGACGGCGAGGATTACGTGGAGATTGCAACACAAGAAACAAACGATGGATCGTACACATGGGAGGTCCCAGCAGATGTTGAGGATTCATTAGTGAAAGTTGTATGGACAGACCTCGCAGATGAGCTAGATTCAGATACATCAGATGCTGATTTTAATGATACAGACGGAGTTAGCGAAGCTGAAGAAGAGGAAGTAGCAGACGAAGAAGAGGAAGTAGCAGACGCTGAAGCAGCAGAAGCACCATCTGGAACAGGAATATCTCCTGTGACAGGTGAAGAAGAAGAGATAACAGCTGTAGAACCAGGAGATTTCATCACAAGCCCTTCATTCTCTACTGTCTACTATGTAACAGAAGACTTTGAACGAAGAGCGTTCATAAGTTCAGCAGTATTCTTCACATATGCTGATTCATACGATGAAATCAAGGATGTAACAGATGCAACACTTACAGCATTAACTCTTGGAGACAACATGCTTCCAAACCCAGGAGTAGTACTAGTGAAAGTACAGTCTGATGCTAAGACATATGCTGTAGATGACAGCTATAACCTAAGATGGATTACATCTGAGGAAGTAGCAGAAGATCTATACGGAACAGACTGGGCAGATTACATCATTGATATAGAAGCAACATTCTTTGCATCATTTGGAGCAGGAGACGATGTTGATTCAACTGATGACCTTACCGTGGGTGATATGAAGACACGGGAGGAAGTCTCACAATAAAATCTGACATAGATTAAAAGTAAAAACCCCCGCTCTTGCGGGGGTTTTTGTATCCACACATTAACTCAAGCGCAAGTGAATATCTTGTTATAATGATCAATGAAGTATTACTCTGAACCACCAACTTATGTTGAAAATTCTATCAGGAAGTTTTTTTGCGATCATACTGTGTATGATCTGGTTTGTATTGCCAGCAGGAAATGCTCATGCTGCAAATGCAATTTCGGCAAAGGTATGGATAGATGCAGATGCAGATGGGACAGTCGATCACATCAAGCTTACCTGGGATGCAAACATTACCCAGTGTACTTATGAAGCAGGGGATTGGACGGTTAATAATGCCAGTCCCCTGACCATTGCGATTACTGGAATTAATACTTCCGATCCAGAAGGGAATGGCGATGGAGCCTGTGACGGAAACGATGCAGTTATTTATGTATCTGTCACAGCAGACGCTGGTGAGACAAGCTCTGGAGCTGCTCCAGTTATTTCATATACTAATCAGGGAACAGCTAATTCACTTCAAGACTCCGGCGTTATTACAAACAAGCCGAGTATTTCATGTCTAGACGGGGCTCCCCCGCAAATAATCACAGCTAAATATTCAGATCTAGACGCAGACGGAATGATTGATCAGTTTACAATTGATTTTTCAGAGGTTCTGGTTGCGGCATCTGTTTTAGCGGCAGATAATCTCACATTAACAAATGTAGGAGATTTCACTTCTGCGGCATTTGGAAGCAGTACAACTGATTTAATTACAGGCGTTGTCGGTAATGCAAATGTGACACTTGGCACTGAGGCGTCTGTCAAAGATACGTTTGAAGGTTCTAGTAATATTGCTATTACAACGGTAGATGGAAACGCAGCTTTTACATTAGAAGATACAAATGGGAACATAAATACAACTCCAAAGCTAGAGACGCAGATTACTTTTGAGGACAATGCTAAGCCAATTATTACAAGTGTGACTCCAGATGTAGGCTCTGTTGCTCAATCAAGAACAGACGCGTTTGTATGGAATTTTTCAGAGCAAATAGATTCATCAGGGGGTTGGGTAAGTGGCGCCGAGTTTTTACCAATACAATCTATAAGTGGCTTTGGAGCCGCTGTTTGGAGTAATAGCGATACAACAGTAACTATCACACATGCACCACTATTATGTGTAACTAACTATGTTATCGATACTATACCCATGGAGATTGATGCTGTTAATGGCAGTGTTGGGTATACACAGCTGCAACCAGGTTTTGGTATGGATTTCACAACCATGTCCTGTTCCACAGATTCAGACTCAGATTCATCAACAGCAGTTGAGGTGACCTATGACATCGAGGTACTCACACCAAACGGGGGCGAGACTCTAACAGAAGGTGAAGAGTATGAGGTCACATGGGAAGCAGATCCTGAAGGTGAGTATTATATTGATCTTTACTACCTAGACGGCGAGGATTATGTAGAGATTGCTACACAAGAAGCAAATGATGGATCATACACATGGGAAGTGCCAGAGGGTGTCGAAGATTCGATGATTAAGGTTATATGGAATGATTTGGCCGATGAGTTAGATTCAGACACGTCAGATTCAGTATTTAATGCAACCGAGGATGCTACTGATACAGATGATGATGCTGATACAACCGATGATGAAGACACCACTGAGGACGCAGACGAAGAGGCAGCAGAAGCACCATCTGGAACAGGAATATCTCCTGTGACAGGTGAAGAAGAAGAGATTACAGCTGTAGAAGCAGGTGACTTCATCACAAGCCCTTCATTCTCTACTGTCTACTATGTAACAGAAGACTTTGAGA
Organism: uncultured Gammaproteobacteria bacterium; assembly: GCA_964452565.1. GTDB lineage: Bacteria > Patescibacteriota > Patescibacteriia > UBA9934 > UBA9934 > UBA9934. Next base: position 55,950 of record CAYVLY010000001.1, read on the forward strand.
GACGAGCATTCATTAGCTCAGCAGTATTCTTCACATATGCTGATTCATACGATGAGATCAAAGATGTAACAGATGCAACGCTTACAGCATTAACACTGGGTGACAACATGCTTCCAAATCCAGGAGTAGTACTAGTTAAAGTGCAATCTGATGCTAAGACGTATGCTGTGACTAGTGATTCTCAGCTCGGGTGGATTGAGAGCGAGGACGATGCCATTGAGATTTATGGAGAGGATTGGGCGGATTATGTTATTGACATCGAATCTGTTTTCTTTGGTCAATTTACGATCGGAGACGATGTTGATGACCCAGAAGATGTTGAGCTTATCGAAATGAAGACACGTGAGTCCTTACAATAGAAAGTATAAATAATAAGCACCGAGTGTCCACAGGGCATTAGGTGCTTATTTTGTTATAATGATTAAAGATTACGGCCTGTGAATTGCGCAGTTTTTGAATATTACAAATCGTTTATCGCCTCAGTCCTCATGTTTGGGCTTGTTTTTGGTTTTGTAATCCAGATTGAGTCAAATCAGGTACATGCAGCAGGTGGAGATGGCGCAACAAGTGATATCTCTTTGTTAGATACTGATGCAGACGGTGTACTTGACAGAATAACGTTTAGAATTGCAAATCCAAATACTGAGACATGGAGCCTAACTGGACTATCACCACATGGTCTTCAGGCCCAGTGGAGCGGATCAGACGTAACAATAAATAGCGTTTCAATAACTTCAGCAGCTGATGCGAATCCAGTTTTAATTCAAGTCGATTTAGATGAGAGTGATGCAGATTTGTTAGCAGATACATCAAATACGAATTTGGAGCTTGGCTATGTTCAGGGTAATCTCGGATCGAATTGCACAACAGAAGCTTGTATCACTGATGATACAGACGAGGAGATGAATGCCATAGTCTTAGGCTCTAATACTGGTCCAACAAACATCGAAAACGATGGAGCAGCGCCCGTAATAGCACAATTTCGATATAAAGACCGTTCAGGTGATGGGATTGTTGATCGTGTTCAGCTGAGGTTCACAGAGACAATAACAGCTGCATCATCTTTAGCCAGGAATGACTTATTAATAACAAATGTTGGTGATTTTACTGATGCTGCGTTTGGAGGAAATACTGATGATCTGGTTACTGGGTCTTTGCAAGAAGTAAACATTAACTTGGGCACGGATGCTTCAGTGGTTGATACATATGACGATACTGCAACCTTTGCAATAAGTACTCAAAATGGATTTTCAATTACAGACGGAACAAACACCAATAGCACTCTTGGTGCACAAACACAGGCATCGGTGAGGGATAGGGCAAATCCAGTTATCACAAGCACAACTCCAACCGATGATACTACAGTACAATCAAGAACAAACTCTGTTGTGTTCAACTTTTCAGAGCCGATGGTGACGACCTTTGCGGAGGGAACCCAGTTTGAATCAACCCCAGATCCAGGAAACTGGAGTGCAACAGCTAGTAATGGTGATGAGACGATCACACTTACTCACAATAACTTCCTATGCATAACCGATTATGTAATCACAACAACTGAAGCATTTGTTCTTTCTGCGAATGGTGACGCATTATTTAAGCCATTAATTGAAACCGGACCATTTGATGGAACGCTGTCTTTTACAACAATGTCATGTGGCTCAGAGTTTATCGAGGCACCTGAGTATTCATTAGAAGTTGATGATCTATCTTGTGATGCTCAATTGCTCGAAGGGGATGAATACGAGATAACCTGGAGCAGTTCACATGATGATCAGTACTATATTGATCTCTTTTATACTGATTCGAGCGGTGAATATGTAGAGATTGCAACAAATGAGTCAAATGATGAGAGTTACACATGGATTGTCCCTGAAGATCTAGATTCAACAACTATCAAGGTTGTGTGGCAAGATCTGGCAGATGAGATTGACTCAGGTGAGGTGGAGCTCACATGCGGGGATCAGGTCGTCGATGACCAAGATGACCAAGAAGATGGCGATCAAAGTGGTGACGGGGAGCTTGACGATGAGGAAGAAGAGGAAGTTGAGGTTGAAGAAGGTGAATTTAGTGAAGGTGATCTACTGCGCCTAGATTTCTCCCCGATTGTTTATCATGTGACCTCGGAAGGTACTCGGCGGCCGTTTGCAGACCCGTATACCTATTTCACGCATTATGATTCATTTGAAGGCGTACAAGTGGTTAGTACTGATCAGATTAGTCAGTTAGAAATTGGAATGCCAATGATGCCAGCGCCTGGAATAGTTTTGGTTAAGACCCCATCAAATCCTCAAGTATTTGCTATTAATGAGGCTGAAGAGCTGCAATGGGTTGTTTCAGAAGAGCTTGCAATTGTGTTATTTGGAGATAATTGGGCTGACTATGTAATTGATATAAACTCCGCAATACTATTTAGATTTACCAAGGGGCAATCAATAGTAACGATTGAAGATTGGAGGTTAGAAGGAAAAGAGATGAAGAGGCGCATAGATTTAGCAGGATAAAAATATGCATCCGGTGTTCTGGGGACATCGGATGTTTTGTTTCGTGATAAAATGTAAGCATGTATACACTGAAGAATAAAAAAGGTCACGCAAGGCGTGGGGATTTAGAAACTGCTCATGGTTCAATTGAAACCCCGTTTTTTATGCCAATTGCAACCAAGGGTGCAGTTAAGGCAATGTCATCAGGAGACATGCGTGAGATTGGCGCACAGATTCTTTTATCAAATACTTATCATCTACTACTCCGACCAGGAAGTGAGGGAATGCGCAAGTTAGGCGGCTTGCATAAATTTATGCAGTGGGATGGGCCGATTCTTACAGATAGTGGTGGATATCAAGTTTTTAGTTTATCAAAAACTAATAAGACAGATGAGGATGGAGTTCGGTTTGCATCACATATTGACGGCCGGAAGATCAAACTAACTCCAGAAGGATCAATGGCAATGCAGTCTTCGATCAATGCTGATATAATCATGCAGTTTGATGATGTTGCGGCAGGGAACTCATCGCGCGAGAGATACGAAGAGGCAATGGAACGGTCGTTACGTTGGGCACAAAGATGCAAGGATTCGTATAATCATAATCAAAAGTTGTTTGGAATTGTGCAAGGTGGAGTTCATGAGGACCTTCGCGAACGGTCTGCAAAAGGGCTTATAGATATTGGGTTTGATGGATATGCAATCGGAGGGCTATCAGTTGGTGAGGATCGAGAGCATACTTTCAGGATTACGAAGTTTCTGACCGAGTTGTTGCCTGAGGATAAGCCGCGGTATTTTATGGGTGGTGGAATGCCAGAAGAGATTGTTTATTACGTTTCAGTGGGTGTGGATATGTTTGATTGCGTGCTTCCAACGCGCAATGCTCGCCATGGAACATTGTTTTTGTGGAAGAAAGACCCCGAAGAGGCGGTTCGAGAAGCCTTTGAATTAGCACAGAATGGGGCAGATGATAAAAGTATCGCGAATGCACTTTATGAGCGCGTGCAAATCACCAGACAGCCATTTGAGTTTGATCAGAGCGTGATCGATCCACACAGCGACTGCCCAACATCAAAAACATACACAAAGGCATATTTGCGGCATTTGTTCAAAACTGGAGAGCTTTTGGCATATCGATTGGCAACAATGCAAAACGTAAGATTCTACTTACGTTTGATGCAAGAATTGCGGGCAAATATTGGCGGATAATGATATACTTAGCTTATGCAAACCTTTTTACTGGGGTTACGATATTTCTTTATTGACCTCGTCGGAGGAATTGTGCGTTGGCCAGTGTGGTGGTACACGCGCGGTCTTTTGTTTGTAGCAAAAGGCGGCGGAGGCTGGATTGGTGGTTATGCAAAATCACTAGCATTAAAGGTGTGGGTGAAGAATCTTTTTGTTCCAATGTATGGGATGTATGACTGGCAGAGTAGATTGATCAGCTTTTTAATGCGCTTGGCACAGATTGTTTTCCGTGCGATTGGAGTTTTCCTTTTAAGTATTCTAGTTTTGGTTGCGATTGTGGTTTATGTTATTGCACCGCCGCTAACCATTGTCACACTGTTTTATCAAATAGTAGCACTTTATGGTTGAGGAAATGGAACAAGTTGAGAAGCCGATTGTTGATCAAAGCGGGGTCCCTGGAGTTTCAGTCCAAGGTGTGTTTTGGTATTGGAAGGAAAAACTAACAGAACCTTCGATTGCATTGCGTAAAGTCCGCGATAAGATCGAAAAGGTAATAAATGGAGTTGTTGCAGCGTTGCTATTGGCGTCATTAGTTGTGGTTGTTTTGACAGTTGTATTTGGGGAAGCTGACGAGATTTTTGTCATTGATTATTGGACAAAGCCGAATATCACGAGCATCGTCGGACTTTTCGGGCTTTTATGTTTATATTTTTTGTTCTTTCGTTTTCAGGACAAGAAAATGCGCGTGGAGCATTTACCTCGAGATGTGAAACAGATCGGAGAGGTTCAAAGCATTCCTTCACTTGATGTTGTTGAAAAGCGCAAAGACATTGGCACCGTGCTTTCCCAAGAGTCTAGAGATGCTATTGAAGATGCTTATCACATTGCAAGAAAGGGTGGTCATGCACAAGTAACAGCAGTTCATTTGTTCCTTGGGTCGCTTTCGACTAGGTCAGTCTCATTACTGTTCGTTAGGTTGGGAATTACTTTTGATCAAATTAGAGACGCTTTGCGACGTAGATTGTCTACTCTTGAAAAAGCTGACACAGTCTTTGGATATGAGGCGCAAGATATTATAGCCAATGCTTTGAAAAATGCAATGACTTTTCGAAAGTCGCAGATAAGTGCTGTGGAGGTCTTTATGGCCGCTTATACCAAGGATGAGTTTTTGCAGGAGCTATTGTTTTCATTGGACATTGAACCAAAGGAACTTGAAAACGCTGTGATGTGGATACGTATCAATGAAGAGCTACGTGATAGATATGAAGAGTTCCGTAAGGCAGCAAGCTTTAAGCCAACAAAGGGAATGGACAGGGCAATGACAGCAGTCGCAACGCCATTTTTGGATAAAGTATCCGAGGATCTCACCAGATCTGCTGTGTTTGGTGCATTGCCAATGTTGATTGGTAGAGATCGTGAGATGGAAAATCTTTTGCGTGCGATCGAGGGTGGACGTCAAAGTATCGTACTTGTTGGTCCGTCTGGTGTTGGAAAAGACGCAATCGTTTATGGCTTGGCTCAGCGTATGGTTGAGGAGCGAGTCCCAAAGAGTCTTGAAGATAAGCGCTTGATAAAGATTTCAGTCCCGCATATTGCATCAGCACAAGGTGGTGCAGGAGCTGAAGAGCGGTTGCTCTATGCTATGAGCGAGGTAGCACGTGCAGGTAATGCTATTTTAGTTATCGAAAACATTGATCAACTTGTTGGTGCTGGAGGTATGGATTTATCCGCAGTGCTTTCATCAGAGCTCGAAAAGGGCTATACGTTCGTGATTGCCACTACAACACCTCAAGGTTACTCTGGAGCGCTTGAGCAGTCTGCATTAGGTCAAAAGCTTGAGAAGGTTGTTGTAGAAGAGCCTGGACGTGATGACGCGATTCAAGTGCTTGAGTCAAAGATCGGTGGAATCGAGAATAAAGAAAAGGTTGTATTCACTTATGAGGCTGTGGCTAGCATTGTTGATCTTTCAAGTCGCTACATGCATGATCAGTACTTGCCGCATAAAGCAATCATCCTAGCCCAAGAAGTTGGGCATATGGTTGGTGCGCAATCTCAGGATTGGGCACGTGTGGATAAGTCTCATGTTGCAAAGATGATTTCAGATAAGACAAATATCCCAGTTACTCAGGTTTCACAAGAAGAAAGTGAGAAACTTTTGAATCTAGAGGCTCGCATGCATGAGCGAATCATTGGTCAAGATGATGCAGTTAAGGCAGTATCGTCTGCGCTTCGACGTGCGCGAGTCGAGTTGCGATCTCAAGGTCGGCCGATCGCAAACTTTTTATTCTTAGGACCTACTGGAGTTGGAAAAACTGAGCTAGCAAAGACTACTGCTGAAGTCTACTTTGGAAGTGAGAATACGATGTTGCGTTTTGATATGTCTGAGTATCAGGACAAGGCATCTATATCGCGCTTGATAGGTGCTGCTGGTCAAGGTGGATTGTTAACTGAGGCTGTTCGAAAGGAGCCGTTCTCATTATTGCTGCTTGATGAGCTTGAAAAGGCGCATCCTGATATTCTTAATCTATTTTTGCAGGTTATGGATGATGGACGATTAACAGATGGCGCGGGTCGCACAGTAGACTTCACAAATGTCATTCTTATTTCAACCTCAAACGCTGGAACGCAATATATTCAAGACGAGGTCGCAAAAGAAACGCCAATGGAGCAGATTAAACAGCATTTGATGGAAGAGGAGTTAAAGCAAGTATATCGTCCAGAGTTTTTGAACCGTTTTGATGGCATCATGGTCTTTAAGCCGTTGTCACAGGAAGATGTGGTAGCAATCGCTTACTTGATGATCAAAAAGGTTGCACAGCGACTTGATGCAAAGGGAATTAGGTTCGAAGCTTCCGATGAGGCTGTGCATGAGCTTGCAAAGCTTGGATATGATCCTAAGTTTGGAGCGCGACCTTTACGACGTGTGATTCAAGAACGTGTTGATAATGCGATCGCTGAGTTCTTACTTCAAGGGAAGGTATCGCGCAGAGATACGCTTCTACTGCAAGCCGGCGGAGCAATCGAAGTCCAAAAGGCCGAGGCTCTCTAACCCGCGTTATCTCGACTGGGTTCTGTGTTCTGGGTTCTGAAAAGCATTGAACCACGCCTCAAGGGGCGTGGTTTCGCGTACGTGCTGGCTCTCCAGCACTAGTCGATCAGTTCGAGGCGCTTGTGCCGATGAGCGTCTGGGTCCCACTTGAACAGGATCGCGCCGCGCGTGTTGGCTTCATCGAAGTCGCGTTGGTACATCCGAGCTCCGGCCAGTTTGGCGCGCACGAGCTCGGTCTCGAAGTTGAACCGGGCGCCGCACATGTTAGCATCCTCAAGGCTAGCATTGGTGAGGTCCGTACCACGCAAGTCCTGCGTGCCCAGATGGAGGCCGTCGAGCTTGCAGCCCTGCAGGTCCGCATCAGGCGGGAGCCTGCTGCCAGAGGCGATCCCGCGCAGGTCTGCACCAGCCAGTCTTGCTTGCGCAAAGTTCTCGTCGATGCATACGCCCTTGAGGATTGCCCATTGCATGGTTGTTTTATCGAGCGAGGCATCACGGAAGCTCGCGTTGGTCAGGTCGGCCTCCATCAGCGTGGCGCCGTCGAGCGTTGCACGATCGAAGATCGTTCCGTGGCACTTGGCGCCGGTAAGATGCGCGCCAGTCAGGTCAGATCCGAAAAGGTTCATGCCTGAGATGTCGATCCCGCTGAGGTCGATGCCGCGCAGCCGATTGGTACCGATCCCACGGCCCTTGAAGTCGATCTCACAGTCTGGGTTGAGATGCCGGAAGCGGTTGAACCAATCAGCACCATGCTTATTGACCATGCTTGCGAAGTTGGGCAGGTCCTTGCGATACCGGGCCTTTCTTTCGTCTGGGGACTTGAAGCGGTCTTTCCTCATGTGCGTTCCTTGTCTTGTCTTTGGGTTTTTCTTGGCTGAGGATAGCGCTCTCTCGTAAAACGATACGAGTTTTTAAGCTATCACAAAGAAGGGCTTTTGTCAATCCCGCTCTGGTACGTTAAACTATATGCATTATGCCTTCATGGTGGATATATCCAGTAATACTTAGTTTTCTGATCTCATTGCTTTTGTGTGATGTGGGACGTACTTTGGGTCGTAAGTGGGGGTTTATTGATGAGCCGCGTGTTAGCCGTAAAAAACAAAAAGGCGGGGTATCGACTCTTGGTGGAGTTGCGATTTTTATTGCGGTTTCGATTAGTTCGATTGGCGTCTTGCTATTTTCAGATGTTTTAACTGGTGGCGCGATGAAAAACCTTCATTTTATTGGGTATCTCCTTGGAGGTTCAACCTTGGTGATTGGAGGCTTGATTGATGATAGGTTCGATCTCAGAGCGCGATATTCGATCTTATTCCCGATCGCAGCAGCTTTGATCGCGGCAGGCTTTGGTATCGGTGTATCAAAAATAACAAACCCTCTTGGTGGTTTTTTCGAAGTCGGAGATCTCTTGTCGTTTGGTGTGACTTTTGTGTGGCTTTTGGGTATGACGTACGTGACCAAGTTGCTCGATGGACTCGATGGCCTTGCATCAGGGGTAAGTTCAATCGCAGGCCTTATGATGGGCTTTCTGGCGCTCTCTGTTGCGTTTTACCAACCAGATGCGGCACTACTCTCGTTTTTGATCGTTGCGGCATTCCTAGGCTTTTTAGTGTGGAATTGGAACCCTGCAAGTATTTATCATGGTGAAGCAGGAAGTACCTTTGTTGGTTATTCAATTGGAGTTTTAGCTGTGATTGGAGGAGGGAAGTTTGCTACTGCTTTACTAGTCGTTGCGATTCCGTTATTTGATATTCTTTTCGTGCTTTGGGACCGATATCGTAGCGGGGTACCACTTTTTGCAGGAGATAGGCGGCATTTACATTTCAGACTTCGTGATCTTGGGCTTAGTACACGTTCGATAGTCTTGATCTACTATGGAGTCGCGCTTTTGTTTGGACTTTCAACATTGGTTTTTGAAAGTTGGCAAAAGATAGTGGCGCTTGCAGTTCTGTTTGTCGGTTTACTCATTTCGATTTATTACATTCAAAAATGTCAAAAGAAGACGCGCTAAAAATCGCTTTGGTGATAATGGGATTGGTTATCGCAGCAATTTTGGTGATGTTTGTGTTTCTACAGGAGCAGGAAATAGAAAGAACACAGATTATAATCAATGATCATGTACTTGATGTGTACATTGCGCAGACTTCAGCTGAACATGCGCAGGGGTTATCAGGCATTGATTTATCTGAATTCGATGCCGATGGAATGTTATTTATATTTGAGGATCCAATCGAGCGAACGTTTTGGATGAAGGATATGGAGTTTGCAATAGATATAGTATGGATCAGAGACAGTGAAATAGTTGAGATCGAAGAGGGGCTTTCTGTTCCTAATAATCAAGATATTCTATATATGTACTCTGATCCATACAAGGTCGACGCTGCCCTTGAGCTGCCTGCCGGGGATGTGGATAAGTATGGTATTGACTTAAATCAAAAAGTGAGCTTTTGAATGAGTAAATGCCAACTCTCGGTGTTGGCATTTAAAAAAGCAGTGAAGCCGCCCCGTGCGGGCGGCTTTTGGGGTTCGCGAGTTAGGCTATATAAGGAATGCTACGGGCATGAGCAGCAATCCGAGGATCGCGAGTACGATCGAAGCGATCCGCTTGCGTCGGATCGAACGCTTGGCGCCGCTCCAACACATTCCACGGCTTGAGGAGCCCTCGAATGCTTCATCAAGCCTGATCTCGTCATCTGCAGCATCGAGCCATAGGTAGACGGCGGCACCAATGGCCAAGAGAGAAGCTATTATGAGCCAGAGCATATTTCACCTGAAGAGATTGGGGTTGAAGATGGGACAAAGACTTCAACAACCTTATCACTATTGACGAAGTTTGGCTATTTTGTTACTATTTCGGCGTTAAATAAGTAAGGCTCGCAGGTGGTATCAACATATCGATTCAGATCGATAGACCCTATGCGGCCGTAAAAAACTATATGTTCGCAATTATTCAAACTGGTGGAAAACAGTACTTGGTCGAGGAAGGTCAGACCTTGAAGGTCGAAAAGCTCGATAACAAGGACGGTGATAAGATCGAGTTCGATGCATTGCTAGTTTCTGATGACAAAGGAAAAGAAACAAAAGTAGGGACTCCACTTGTACCAAATGCAAAGGTAACGGCTTCAGTAATCGAAACTGGAAAAGGCAAGAAGATTACAATCATCAAGTATAAGCCAAAGTCAAAGTATAGACGAAAGTCTGGTCACCGACAGCCATACACGGCTATCAAGATCGAAAAGATCACAGCATAAACACACAAGCAAAAAAGCACCCGTTCGATATTCTCGAGCGGGTGTTTTGTTGAGCCTAATGTAAAAAAGTTATATTATGTACCCAATTAACAGTGATTTATGGGTAAGGTACTAAGTTTTCCTGGGTCTGGAGGTGTTGCAGGGGAAGGGGCTGGCAGGCGTCCAGGTGAGGATGATCGAAAGCAGGCCGAAGATGAGCGTCTGGATGGAGGTGAGTTAAAAGAAGACGCTGGCGAAGGTCAAGAAGCTTATGAAGATGGAGGGGTGGATTTAGGGCCCGAGGAAGAGGATAAGGAGCGTGGTCAGCTTATTTCGTTTGCTGATGCAGCTAGGGCTGAAGCCCAGGCCCGTCAAGATGAGCAAGACGAAGATCCACTTGATCTTGATCAGTATGGCGACGATATGCTTTTTGGTTTGGGCTCTTTGAGGGGTGGAGGTGCCTTTGAGGGTAGTCACGGTGCCTATATGTCACGATTAATGGATGCATTGGAGCATGGCTCGAGATGGAGTAAGAAGGGTCAGATAATGTCGGTATTGAGAACTTTACAAAGAGGATCGGCCTCACAAGTCGCAAGGAACGTGGCTCTTAGAAGAGACATGATTAAAGAATACAAAACAGAAGAGTTAGCAGATATCCTCGAAGGCAGCAAAGAACCTGATTGGACGGCCCAACCTAGTTACTATCAGGCAGTAATCCAGGAGCTAGATTCGCGTGATTATAGAGAATAGAGACAAAAAAACACCCGCTCGAGAATATCGAACGGGTGCTTTGTATTACATTTCAGATCTACCGAGAAGCGCGTCGCCGAGGGTTACCTCGTCGGTATATTCGAGATCTGCGCCGATTGGGAGTCCGCGGGCTAATCGGGTCGCGCGTCGATCTAACTCTTTCACCTTACGCGCTAAGAACATCATGGTTGTCTCTCCGTGAACATCTGGAGAAAATGCAAGAATCACCTCTCGGATATCCGGATTCGATTCGATTCGATCAACCATCTCCTCAACCTTTAGCGTTTCCGGAGTCATCCCATCGATCGGATTCAAGACCCCACCCAAGACGAGATACCTTCCATTATATGCATTAGCCGCCTCGATAGTTGAGATGTCTCGAGATTCCGACACAACGCACAGCACGTCGCTCGATCGTTTATCATCAGTACATATCGAACAAATCGGATCTTCTGCATGCGCAAAACATTGTGAGCAGGTTTGAACATGCTGCAAATCAACAATGGCGCGAGCTAATTGCTCGCGCTCATCTTGCCGCATCCGCAATAGAGTAAAGGCGTATCGAAGAGCTGTCTTTGGTCCTACGCCTGGAAATCGAGTTAACGCTGCAACAACATTGTGAATTGGAGCAGGGAATTTTCGCATGTTAGCCCATCATGTCTTTAAGAGCATCAAGCCCTCCCATGTCTTTCATCTTTGCAGCCATTTCTTGCTGAAGTTTCTTTGACGCATCATTAAAAGCGTCTTGGACACCCTTTTCAATCTTTTCACGCTCAAGCTCTGGATTTATCTTAACACCTTGAACCTTTTGATTTCCATCAACTGTGATCATGATCTTACCGCCCATGGCTTTCCCCACAATCATAATCTCAGCAAGTGCTGCCTGCATAGTTTTTGCCTGCGAACGCATGTCTTTTATCTGTTTGATCTTGTTGAACATAGTATATTGTTAATTTAAGTATGCAGTAGGCAGTATACAGTATGCAGTTATTTTTGTGGAATATCAGCTCCTTTTGGCGGAACTCCTGGTGGCAGACCCACATTTGCAGGATTTGATTCAACTTGTTGCGTTTGAGCAGGAGGAGCAATGTGCTTTGTATCAAGGTTTTTGAAACTTGCGCGTTTCGCATCCCAAAATAGCTTTACCATTCCTGTTGGTCCGTTACGATGCTTTGCAATATGTACTTCTCCAGAGTTTCGCTCCTCAGGAGTAAGCTCTTCAAGCGAATAGTTTCTGTCCGCTGCTTTTCGATATAGGAACATCACCACATCAGCGTCTTGCTCAATGGATCCAGATTCACGCAAATGTGAAAGTTTTGGAATTGCTGGTTTAGTTTGCTCAACTGCACGAGATAGCTGCGCCAATGCAAGAACTGGGACTTGAAGCTCACGACCGATCTGCTTGAGGCCTCTGCTGATTTCCGCAACTTCGTTAACACGGTTGTCGCTATTATTTGTTCGACCCTCCATAAGCTGGAGATAATCAATAACGATCATTGACAGGCCGTGTTCTGCCTTGAGTCTACGAGCCTTAGCTCTAATATTCATGATATTAGCTGCAGGTGTGTCATCAATGTAAATCGGCGCGTCTGATAGTTTTGCAAGCGCATCGCCGATTCGAGGAAAATCATCATCACGATCAGATAGCCGTCCTGTGCGAAGTTTCCAAAGGTCGATATTACCTTCTGCGCAAATCAAACGATCAACAAGCTGTTCCTTTGCCATTTCCAAAGAGAAGAGTCCGACAGGTTCTTTTGAGCGAAGTGCACAGTTGCGAATAATATCAAGCGCGAGTGATGTCTTACCAACAGAAGGGCGAGCTGCAAGAATAACAAGATCAGATTTCTGAAGTCCAGCAAGCAAGTTGTCAATTCCAGTGAATCCAGTGGGAATACCGCGCAATTTACCTCGTTCTTTGTGAAGTTTATCAATTCGATCAAATGCGTCAGTCAGAATCGATCGAATTGGAGTAAATGCCTTTTGGATAAAGTTTGAAGAAACGTCAAACAGTTTTTGCTCAGCTTCATCAATAATTGAATCAATCTCATCGGTTTCGTTATATCCAAGTTCAGTAATTCGAGATGCTGCACCTAAAAGCCTGCGTAAAGTCGCTTTCTTTTGGATGATCTTTCCATAGTTTGCAACATGCGCCGAGGTAGTAACCCGATTGGTGATCTCAACAAGTGCTGTACGACCGCCGATTCGATCAAGCATTTTCTTTTCCTCAAGCCTATTTCCAACAGTTAAGACATCTATCGGTTCGTGTCGCTCAAACAAGTCCAGCATTGTTTCAAAGATGATGCGGTGCGATTCTTTGTAAAAGTCATCTCCACGCACAACATCCATGACCCTAGCTAAGGATTCTTGATCAATGAAAATACTACCCAAAAGCGACTCTTCAGCCTCTAGGTTGTGTGGAGGGATTTTTGATAATTCGCTCGGCATGTGTGTATCTTACCGAAGACCGTGCGATTATCAAGTGTGAACTGTGTAGAGAGTGGGGATCCCCTGTGAACTGAGCACCGTGTACTGTGTACTGTGATATAATTAAGTCAATTATGACCACAAAATCAAAGAAATTTATTAGTGGCGCGCAGTCATTGATCGGTGCAGTAATTGGGGTTGGGATCTTTGGATTGCCTTACATTTTTTCGCAAGCAGGTTATGCGATAGGACTTACCCATTTGATTGTTATTGGCGCTGTTAGTCTTACAATAGTCTTAGCATATGCTGAGATTGTACTGCATGCTAATGGACATCATCGACTATCTGGAAATGTAGAAGGTTTTTTGGGTCATTTTTGGGGACATGTCACAAGTATATCCCTATTTGCTGCAAACTGGGGGGCAATGCTTGCTTACATTATTTTGGGCGGAGAGTTTTTACATGCGCTTACCGCATGGTTTTTTGGTGGAAGTGTTCTCATATTCCAGTTTGTATTTTTTGCAATCTGTGCCGCAATTTTGATTGGTGGCCTTGGATTTGTTTCACGCACAGAATCAATATTTGTGTTTATTCTTATTGCGCTGTTGATTATCATAATCGGTGGCTCAGCACCTTATGTCGATGTCTCAAACTTGATGACAATCGAGCCCGCGCTTGCTTTTGCACCATTTGGAGTGGTGTTCTTTGCATTTGGTGGAACTGCAACTGTACCAGAAATGAAGGCCATATTGGGGCGACATAAGAGGCTACTTAAAAAAGCAATTCTTTTGGCTTTTGGTGTTATAACAGCGGTTTATGTTTTGTTTACTGCGGCGGTTGTGAGTGTGACTGGAAATGATACGACTGAGGAGGCCATTCTCGGATTAGGAGATTATCTTGGCGATTGGGCAGTAATAGTTGGATCTTTGATAGGATTATTTGCAGTGTTTACAAGCTTCTTGATTCTTGGCGTGCAAGTGATGGATACGGCAATATACGATTACAAGGCTCGATACATGACTGGATGGGCTTGGGCCATCGCAGCTCCGTTCATTCTTTTTATCGTGGGCGCACGTGATTTCATTGGAGTAATCGGGTTCACTGGAGGTGTGTTTGGTGTGATTATTGGGTTGGTGGTAGTTTCAATGTACAAGAAGGCTAAAAAGAGTGCACTGGCAACTAAGCGAAGATTCACAATCCCAAATTGGCTTTTGAATGTTGTGATTGTAATACTACTTCTAGGTATGGTCTCAACAATTGCAGGTGTGCTATAGATTGACGGCCCAGGTTGTCCATTTCTAAAAACCAAACACCCAGCCACACCCCCTCCATCCCGAGCGAGCGGAGACCCGTCCGACGGGTCGGAGCGAGTCGAGGGATCTCAAGTTATATCTTCATACAAATCGCGAAATAGCAGATTCATTTGTCTAATGAGTCTATTTTTCTTTTTCCTACTCCAGCGTTTGATTTGGTACTCGCGATGGATTGCTTCATTTATATCGTCATATGTCTCGTAATAGATTAACTTGTGTACATTGTATTTTTCAGTAAAACCTTTAACAAAATTATTTTTGTGTTGATAAACACGTCTAATTAAGTCGGCAGTTGATCCGCAGTACACCACCACATTGTTCTTGTTTGCGAGTATGTAGAAATAGCCTTGCATAGACATAAGCTTCAAGAGATCCCTCGGCGTTGCTCGGGATGGAAAGAATTAAGATTAGGACAAAATAAAAACCAGGAACGCGTCCTGGAATTTATTTTGACATCGAAAGTTGACTTTCGCCTCGTCCGTAATTATATTTCAGCATCTTGAATCCCCCATGTCAATCGTTATTGTGGAGAAGTTTGTTGTATATTTCGTTAAGTACGTTTTTGCCAAGGTTCCTGGTTATCCATTCATCCCACTCTCCAGATTTAAACTCCTCATAGCTCATCATCTTGGCGTTATCAGTGTGGCCACTGCCTTGATGACTGCCGATGGTTACACTGTTGCGATCGATATGCACGTAATGCGTTGTGTTTCCCTTAACTTTTTCCCAGACACCATTCATACTATTTCTGCATCTCAGCTGCCTCGGTAACGTTCTTTAAAAGAAATGCAACTGTAAGCGGCCCAACACCTCCTGGAACTGGACTTATAAAACCTGCAATGTCGTGAGTATCTTCTGCAACATCGCCGACATTCTTCCCGTCTTTCTTATTAGTACCAACATCGATAATTATTGCACCCTCTTTGACCATGTCAACTTTCACGAAGTCGGCTTCACCAACAGCTACTACGATTATATCTGCTGCACGAGTCTTACTAGCTAGAGCAGATTCATCTTTTCCAAAACGCTGAGATTCTATCTTATTTTCACTAAGAAGTACTTTTATCGGTTCTGCAAAGATATCGCTATTACTGATAATCACAGCCTGCTTTCCTTCAAGTGGTTGATGGCTAGCTTTGATCAATTTTTCGATCGCGAGCGCTACAGGCGGAAAAATGGCCTCGTCTTTTTTACCCCAACGTGTTTTGTTCTCATCATGAAAGCCGTCAATGTCTTTTTTAGGGTCAAGCGCCGCAATTATTTTATCTTCATCCTGATTTGGAAGAGGGAACTGTACAAGTATTCCATGAATATCATCGCGATCATTAAGTTCTTTGATTTGATCAATGAGTTCTCCATTGCTCACATTCTCATCAAACTCAAAACGTTCAAAGTACATTCCAACCTCTTTAGCTGCTTTTTCTTTCAGTAATACATACAGCTTTGACGCTGGATTATTGCCAACCAAAATAGCTGCA
Source organism: uncultured Gammaproteobacteria bacterium (assembly GCA_964452565.1). Taxonomy (GTDB): domain Bacteria; phylum Patescibacteriota; class Patescibacteriia; order UBA9934; family UBA9934; genus UBA9934. The sequence goes on from CAYVLY010000001.1 coordinate 71,858, forward strand.
AGTCCCAATGGCTTATCATGCTTCTTTATTTCCTTTGCAACCTTGTCGCGGATTGTTTGTGCTAATTGTTTTCCTTGTAATATTTCGGACATACTAGTATTTAAGCTCTGGATATAGCGGGAACTTATCTGTTAGTTCTTTAACCGCAGAGCGAATACTAGCAAGTTTCTCTGTATTTTGCCAGTCTGTAATAGCTTCATCGATCCATCCTGCTATCTGTTTCATTTCTTCTTCTTTAAGACCGCGAGTAGTAATCGCGGGTGTTCCAAGCCGAATCCCAGAAGGATCCATTGGTGAACGTGGGTCATCTGGGATCATGTTTTTGTTAACTGTGATACCAGCTTCATCAAGCGCATGTTCAGCCTCGGCTCCTGATAAGTTCTTATTTGATACATCGATCAAAAGCAGATGATTATCAGTTCCGCCAAACATAAGCCTGTAGTCACGCGATCGAAGTTCTTCTTCAAGGACCTTGGCATTCTTCCGGATCTGAGCTGCATATTCTTTGAAAGACGGATCGAGGATCTCTTTAAATGCAACTGCTTTGGCAGCAATCACATTCTCATGGGGTCCGCCTTGAAGTCCAGGGAACACAGCTTTGTTCACAGCCTTTGCATGTTTTTTCTTACACATAATCATTCCACCACGTGGACCACGCAATGTTTTATGTGTTGTTGTTGTGACAACATCAAATATTGGCACTGGATTGTCCATCTCACCTCCAGCAATCAATCCAGCAATGTGTGCAATGTCTGCCATTGTGTAAGCACTAACCTCGTCTGCTATTTTTTTGATCTTTTCGTATTCAATCTCGCGAGAGTAAGCAGAGTAGCCAACAAGTACCAGCTTAGGCTTATGTTCTTGTGCAATCTCGCGCAAGTTATCAAGATCGATCAATCCTTCGGCATCTGTTTTGTATCGAACAAAGTTGTAGATTTTCGAAGATTGAGTTACTGGATGTCCGTGGGTTAAATGCCCACCATGCGAGAGGTCCATTCCTAAAACAGTATCTCCAGGTTTGAGTAATGCTTCGTAAGCAGCGATGTTTGCTGGTGCTCCTGAAAGCGGCTGCACATTAACATGTTCAGCGCTAAAGATTTGTTTCGCGCGATCAATTGCAAGTGACTCAAGTGTATCAATGTGTATACACCCACCATAATAGCGTTTTCCAGGATAGCCTTCTGAGTATTTGTTTGTTGCAACAGATCCAAGTGCTTCGAGCACAGCCTCACTGACAAAGTTTTCTGACGGAATCATCTCAAGCCCTTCACGCTGTCTCCCAAGTTCACATTCAAGCGCGGTCGCAACATCAATATCGTAGTTTCGTAGTTTCATAAATAAAATTATCGGTCAGCTAAGTCCAATAGGACCAGTAGGACCAGTGAATCAAGTAGATCAGATAGAAGTCGGATCACGTTGCATAATGAACTTATTGTACCTTCTGATCTTTCATTGTCCAACTCCCGGTGTTGGACAGAACAGAAATCTGCTAAAATAGAGATAGATATGATGAATGCGAAAAAGGTACATATTATTGGGCTCGGTGGCATTGGAACGTCTGCTGTAGCTCGTTTATTTTTGGCTAAGGGTGCTAAGGTTAGTGGCTCTGACGTTGATCAAAGTTCTATCATCGATGATCTGCAGAATGAAGGGGTTGAGTTTCGTCTTGGGCACTTTGCGGAGAATGTTCCGCGCGAGTGTGATTTGGTTGTGTATTCACGTGCAGTTCCAGCTGACAATGTTGAGCGTCAGATTGTATTTGAGCGTTCGATTAGGGAGTTTTCATATCCTGAGTTCTTGGGAGAGTTTGCAAAAACAAAAAAGACAATTGCTGTGAGTGGGACAAATGGAAAAAGTACAACAACGGCGATGATAGCATCGATCCTCATCGAAGCGGGTTTAGATCCAACTGCAATAGTTGGGACACAGGTTCCAGGATGGGAAAAGCACAACTTACAAATCGGTGAGTCAGAATGGTTTGTAGTTGAGGCATGTGAACACATGGCGAGCATGCTTGAAATTACACCTGACATTGCTGTGATCACAAACATTGCTGAGGATCATCTTGACTTTTATTCTGATCTTGATCAGATTGTCGATACGTTTCAAAAGTGGGCATCAAGCATTGAGCCTGGAGGCACATGCGTATTGAACGCGCAGGATAAGGAATCGCAGAAGATAAAATTCGATCAAATTATTAAGTTCGAAGTTGGAGATCGTCACATAGACGGTGAGCATCAATCATTCATGGTTGACGGTGATCCGTACAAGCTTATGATCCCTGGTGACTTTAACGCACAGAATGCAGCAGCAGCTATCATGGCAGCAAAGCACATTGGCGTATCAGCTGGAGTTTGCGCGCAGGCTTTGGAGAAGTTTAAAGGCACGTGGCGGCGATTTGAATACTTGGGAGTTTGGCAGGATGCTGATATATACTCTGACTATGCCCATCATCCAGAGGCTGTTCGGGGTGCTATTGAGGCTTTTAGAGAGGCTTATCCACAACGTCGAATTGTTTTAGTTTTTGAACCGCATCAGCAGTCAAGGACTCAGGAGTTGTTTGATGATTTTGTGAAATGCTTTGATGGTGTGCAGGAATTAGTATTATCGGAAATCTACGAAGTTGAGGGCCGTAATGAGGATGATAAGATTTCATCAAAAGATCTGGCTGATAAGATCGAAGCCCGCAGATCGATACCACATGTACATTTCGCCCAGGATCACGATGCAGCTGAAAAGATTTTGGCTGACCGAGTACAACCAAACGACCTTGTAATAATCATGGGCGCAGGTGACATTGATAATTTAGCTCGTAAGTTGGTTTAGTATGACTGAAGAATTAAAAGAAATTTTTGGTGATCGATTGCTTGAAAACGAGCCACTCTCAAAGCACTTGGTTTTCCGTGTTGGTGGGCCTGCAAAGTGGTTTGCTACAGCAGAGAGTGTTGATGAGGTGAAGGCTGCAATCGATCTGTGCCGTGAGAACAGTATACATTGGGAGATCCTTGGCGGAGGATCAAACGCAATTGCAAGCGATGAGGGTTATGATGGACTTGTAATGAAGATCGGCATGATGGGAGTCCAGATCGATAATTCAACTGCCACAGTTGATGCAGGTATGCCCTCAGTTGCATTGGCGCGGCAGATGGCCGATCAAGGACTCTCAGGTCTTGAATGGATGGTGTCTCTTCCTGGAACTGTTGGAGGAGCTATTCGTGGTAATGCTGGATGCTTTGGTGGCGAAATAAAGGATAGTATAAAAAAAGTCACAGTATTGCGTGATGGTGAGATAGTCGAGGTTGATACAAAAGATTTACAGTTTGGTTATAGGCATTCGTTCTTTAAAGAGCATGAGAATCGTGATGTCATTCTAAGAGCAGCTTTCAAGCTTCAAAAGGATGAACCAATGATGATCAAAGAGCGCATGCACGTAATTCTCGACAAGCGCAAGGATTCACAGCCCATAGCTTCAGGAACTGCTGGATGTACGTTTAAGAATTTCGAAATACCGAGTGATAAAGAGCGAATGCGGCTTGAGGATGAGACTGAAATTCCTACTCAGATGCTTGATTCTGGTCGTGTTAGTGCTGGCTGGCTGGTAGATCAACAAAACCTGAAAGGAACAAAGATTGGCGGAGCGCATATTAGTGAAGATCATGCCAACTTCATCATTAATGATGGGTCAGCAAAAGCTGACGATGTTCTTCAGCTAATATCATTAATGAAAACCAAAGTTCGTAACGCTTATGGCATCCAGCTGGATGAGGAGATCCAATATATTGGGTTTTAGATAATTACAGGCAACCACCCCCAGCCCCTCCTTGGGAAGGAGGGGAAATTCGATCAAAGTCCTCCCCATTCCCAAGGGGGAGATAGAGGGGGTTGCCATTTAGAATAAACATCTTAAACATTTCAACACTTAAACAATCATCATATGCGAATTACACAAATTAACGGAACAAACCTAGAGCTTACGCAAGCAATCAAGGATTATGTAGAAAAGCGATTGTTTAAACTGGAAAAGTTTGCACAAGGTATAGAGCCATGCGACTGTGCTGCTGACGTTGGAAAAACAACTGCTGGACAACAAAAGGGGCGCATCTTTCGTGCTGAGTTCAACCTAACAGTTCCAGGAACTCTTTTGAGAGCTGAGGAGGTAGAGGAAGATCTGTATGCAGCGATCGACGGTGCAACTGATCAGCTTGCGCGGCAGATTAAAGCATATAAGGAGAAGCTCCAGGGATAGTTATAGAACATAGGGCATAGATTGGGACTGGTGCATCATTTTCCATCCCGAGCGTAGCCGAGGGATCTCCCTGCCTGCCGGCAGGCAGGTCGATTCGCTTCGCTCTCTCGAAATGGAAGTGTGGGTCAGTCTTTTTGAATCAAGCCTTGAAAAAAAGGCGTAAATAAGGCAGAATGCGAATGATATGAACAAAGTTTTAACCAAGATTTTTGGCGATCCAAACGTTAAGATCCTCAAAAAGCTCAAAAGTGATACAGAAAAGGTGAATGCTCTCGAGGAGAGCATTTCTAAGCTTAGTGATGACGAGCTTAAGGCAAAGACTGCAGAGTTTAAGTCAAAGCTTGAGGCCGGGGCCAAACTTGAAGATATTCAGTATGAGGCTTTTGCGGTTGTTCGGGCAGCTGCACAGCGAACAATCAAACAGCGTCACTATGATGTGCAAATCATTGGTGGAATGGCACTGCACCGTGGAATGATCGCTGAGATGCGTACTGGTGAGGGTAAGACTCTTACGTCAACATGTTCGATCTATCTTAATGCGCTTGAAGGCAAAGGCGCACATGTCATTACGGTAAACGACTATCTTGCCAAGCGCGACACTGTCTGGATGGGACAGATTTTTCATTTTCTAGGACTTTCTATTGGATGCATTCAGCAAGAGAGTGGATATCTTTATGACGAAGGATTTACAGCTGATGCACAAGAGGAAGAAGAGCTGGATGAAGAGCGCGATGCAACTGGATCGTTCAAAGTTCAGATGGATTACTTGCGACCAGCGGAACGATCAGACGCTTACAACGCAGACGTTACATATGGAACAAACAACCAGTTTGGTTTTGATTACTTGCGCGACAACATGGCAATGGATCTAAAGCAAAAGGTTCAGCGTGATCTTCACTATGCAATCATCGATGAGGTTGATTCAATTTTGATTGATGAGGCGCGTACACCTTTGATCATCTCGGCTCCAGCTGAAGAGTCAGCTGATTTGTATTATCGGTTTTCACATATCGTGTTAGGGCTTAAGGAAAATTTAGACTATAACCTTGATGAAAAACTTCGAGTTGCAACTTTCACAGAGGCTGGGTTCAAGAAGGTTGAAGAACGTTTAGGAATCGAAAACCTGTACGCCGAGGGCTTGCAGATGATTCACCATGCCGAACAAGCGCTTAAAGCTTATGTGCTTTTCAAAAAGGATAAGCATTATGTTGTTGCAGACGGTGAGGTGAAAATCGTGGACGAGTTTACTGGTCGAATCCTTGAGGGTCGACGATACTCAGAGGGTCTACATCAGGCCATTGAGGCTAAAGAGGGTGTTGATATCAAAAAAGAAAGTCGAACACTGGCGACGATCACTTTCCAGAACTACTTCAGAATGTACAGAAAGTTGGCTGGAATGACTGGTACTGCTGAGACTGAAGCAGAGGAGTTTGCAAAGATTTACAACCTAGACGTTGCAGTTGTTCCAACAAATCGTGAGATTCGACGAAAAGACTCTGTGGATAAGATTTTTAAGACTGAAAAGGGTAAGTTTTTGGCTGTTGTTGAGGAGATAAAGCGGTTAAGAGAGACTGGTCAGCCGGTTTTGGTCGGAACTGCATCTATCGAAAAGAACGAACTTCTTGACCAGCTTCTTACTAAGGCTGGAGTTCCACATGCAGCATTGAATGCTAAGAACCATGAAGGTGAGGCGCAGATCATTGCACAGGCTGGTAAAAAAAGCGCTGTGACTCTAGCTACCAATATGGCTGGTCGTGGTGTGGATATTATTCTTGGTGGAAATCCTTGCACAAAAGAAGAGCAGAGTTCGATCAAAGACTTTGGAGGTTTGCATGTTTTAGGAACTGAGCGTCATGAGTCTAGGCGCATCGACAATCAGTTGCGTGGACGATCTGGTCGTCAAGGTGACCCGGGAAGTACACAGTTCTTTGTATCCCTCGAAGATGATCTAATGCGTATCTTTGCATCTGATCGAGTCAAAAAGATGATGGATACATTCCAGATTGATGAGACAACACCAATTGAAAGTAAGATGATCACTCGCTCGATCGAAAAGGCACAGGAACGCGTCGAAGGTCAGCACTTTGATACTCGTAAGCATGTTCTTGAATACGACGATGTTCTGAACCGTCACCGCATGCATGTTTACAACTGGCGTGATCGAGTTCTTGAGCATGCGCAAGGATCAGAGGATGCGATTCTTGAAATGATTGAAGATGAAGTAGAGCGCGTGGTTTATTTCCACACAGAGCCAAAAACTAAGGCTGATGTGCCAGATCAGTTTAAGGATGCAAAGCAAGATGAAAAGAAGCAGGGTGACTGGGATCCAAAAGAGATTGTCGAAAGCCTTGTTACAATACTGCCAGTCGACGGTAAGTTTGAAGAGCTTGTGAGGACCGAGTTCGCAACACGTGAAAAGGATCAGCTGGTTCTAGCTGGCAAGCGAACTAAAGTTATCGAAGCCTTCATGATGCTTGCTAAGGCGCGATTGAATGAGCTCAAAGAGCAGATCGAGGAAGAAGAGAAGTATCACCGATTATTGTGCAACATGATGCTACGAGCAAATGATAACTTATGGGTCCAGCATCTTGATACAATGACTTATCTGCGACGATCGATTGGTCTTCAAGGCTATGGGCAGCGCGATCCGTTGGTTGAATATAAGCGTGAGGCATTTGGCATGTTCCAAGATTTTCAGGCAGAAGTTGCGCGTGAGGTTGTTTACAATATCTTCAAAGTTCTTGAGCAATCATTGGCAGTAGAAAAGATGATCCAAGCAGCACCTAGCATTCTTGAAAAGGCTGGATTAGTATTCTCAGGAGCGCAAAAGACAATGGTTAAGAAGACAGTCGAATCGCTTTTAAAAGGCGCAGCCAAAAGTGCAAAACGCAAGTTCCCTAAAGTCGGCCGGAACGATGCGTGTCCATGCGGAGCGGTCAAACCAGATGGAAAGCCGAAAAAATATAAGAACTGTCATGGAAAGAATAATTAAGAAAAATTTCTCACGAGCGAAGTCCTTCCGAAGCCCGCAGGGCGAAGGAGGATGGATCGGGGAAGAAGTATAAGAAATGCCACGGAGCCTAATTGAAATATATGCCCGTAACAATAGTTTTTGAGTCGCATTCGACGACATTTGATAATGAAGCCCACAAAGCCTCGGGTTGGAATGATGTTGACCTGTCACCTCTTGGTGAAACTCAGGCTAAGGAGCGTGGTGAGTGCCGGCGTGATGATGGCATCGATACAGTATTCTGTTCAGATCTAGTTCGATCATATCGAACAGCGCGGATTGCTTTTGAAGGAACCGATATGCCGATTTTTATGGACTGGCGCCTGCGAGAGTGTGATTATGGAGAGATGACACAGAGTGATTCGGACATTGTTGACCCAGAAAAACCAAATCGGATCAAAGAACCTTTTCCAGGTGGAGAGAGTTATGAGCAGTCAAATGAACGAATGAAAAGCTTCTTGCAAGATCTTCTTAAGTTCTATGACAACAAGCGTGTGATGATCGTAGGTCACCGGGCAACACAGTATGCACTCGAGAGTTTGATTCTTGGAAAACCACTTGAGGAAGTTGTTCCAGCTCCATGGTCCTGGCAGCCGGGTTGGGAGTATGAGTTGAAAAAACTATAAGTTTTCTAGTCAGTTCAGTAAATTAAACAAAAAGCCCCTGAAGAGGTCTTTTTTGCATGTCCTGTATAATCTGACCAAGGCGTCGGGAAATCTGGAACATATAAAAATCAGCTTCAAAGTCACGTCAAACCCCGCGCCGCTGGTGCGGGGTTCACTGCGTCTAAGGCTAAGTTTATGCTTGACAAAATGGCATAAATAGAGTAGCTTTCAGGGTCGTATCCACGGCAAAATCCGTCAAATAGTCCAATAGGGCTGAAAGAGAGAGGAACGATGAAAGACAGACACTGGCAGTCACAGATGGTCCTGCTCGGAGCATCAATACAGGGTCAGCAGGTCGCAGATGAGTTGCTCGCTGTTGAGTGGAACTCGCTGACAGCGGACCAGATCCTTGACGACTACAGGCCGCTTTGCTGGTCTGCGATCGGCTCGAGCCTCGCACTTGGCGCTGAGGATCTCGAGGGCCTGCAGCAGCAGGTCGTCAGCCTCGCGATCGAGCGGATTCAGAACGGTGATATCCAGCCGGTCCAGGTGCTGATCGAGATGGCTGGTGATTCCTGGATCGACGAGGTGGCAGTCGCTGCCCTCGAACAGATCAAGGGTCAGATCACCGACTCCGCGGCGGTGGTGCAGTTCTGTGCCCTGGTCGATCATCTGGCCGGATTCTCCTTGTCGGGTCTCCGAGACGGCGAGACACAGCAGGTGCTCCAGCAGATCGTCAACGATCACATGCTGTGCGGTGAGCCCTTCGAAATCGAGCTGGACCACGCCAAGGCTATCGTGCTCGACGTTGGTGGTGATCCGGGTCTGGCAATGCTCAGGCTCATGACCGCCGCAATGCCACTGCGTGCGATGCACGAGCTGTGGGGCTACATGTGCTATCATGCCGAGTCTCCGATCACCATGGAGAGCCGAGAGACGGCACAGGCAGCCGTCGACATGCTCAACGCCGCCTACGATCGAGAGCTCTTCAGCAACCCCTGGAACGACTAGCTGTCCCTGCGTGGTGTGTGGCTACTGCTGGTTCACTCACATTGCTTACTTCTATAGCTCGAGCCCAATCGAGAAATACAAGATAAGTAATGCGACTACTCAATAAACCCCGTGCCGCTGGTGCGGGGTTCAGTGCGTCTAATGTCGAGCGTATTCTTGACAAAGGGCTTTTGAAAGGCTATTTTCTATTTGCTAACCAAATTTGGTCCTAGTTGACCAGGGGAGAGACCGTGAAACCCATTCTTGCGATGACCATGCAGGAGCTGGAGGCAACTGCTGCAGCCAAAGAGGATAGCGACCGTGCGATGCAGGCATTCCAGCGTATCGTGGATAGTGCAAATTACACTCAGGTGGCGCAGATTTGGGCGCGTATCTGTACATCTGGTGCTTTCATCATCAAGAGTTCTGATACTGCGCTGCAGGCATATCACTACATGCGTGGCGAATTTCCTGAGGGGCAATTCGTGATTCCGGCTATCATTCGCGACACCGTTCAATCTGATGTTGAATGTGATGGGCTTGATAGCAACTGACAGTCCGCACAATCCGTAATCGCGGCTTCGGCTGGTTCTACGTGAGCCAGCTGTTTTGTTTCAATATAAAAAAAAGATGACCACCCTGGGAGTTCCGCAGGGTGGGGCGCGTCGCGTTAAAGCGGGATCGTGTTGCACATGGGCGTCGTGCTGATCTGGCTTATGGCGATAAGCAAGGTGCGATTTGGGTCTGAGGCGTTTTTGAGCTCAATCACATTTCCACCGCCGTTGTGGATACCTATAACTTTACTCGAGTCGAGATGCCGAAGGCACGTAGCGCTGCGCACAGCTGCATTTCGATAAAAGTATTATTTCAATATCCATCAGCAGCGTCAACAATTTTATCCACACATGCTTGAAGACCTGCCATACGGCAGGTCTGCACGATGCAACGCAAGGGCTGCTAGTTGGGGTTGTGGACGGCCACGATTGGTTCTTCGAAGACGGTCCTGTCGTACGGGATCATGAGCTTTGTTCCGCCCTCCTCTGGAGCCAATACGCAGATAGTGGTTGCAGGCCCATCATGGGCGGTCCGCACCTCCACGTTCTGAGCCATACAGTCGACGCACTGCTTCGGATGACATCGTATTCGGGTGTTCTCGGCACAGCCTCGCAGGAAGGCCGATACAGCATCTTCACCAGTTATCCATCCAGGCATTATCACCTCCAAGTTAGTGGCTGGATTCCATACAACGTTATCTTGGTTTTTGCTCGTGGTCAATTCTGAGGTATAATAAACGCGCTTTTATTGACAATTAGTAATAAAAGGAGCAAGCTTTGCTTCTTATGGAAAATAACGAAAATCAGGAGGTTTCGGCTTTGCCTATTGAGCAAAAGCCAAAATCAAAGCTAATGAGCTTTTTAGGACGCCGACGATGGTGGATTGTTGGTGTTGTTATTGTTTTACTCATTGCTGGCGGTGTATTGGCAGGAAGAGGGTCAGATGACATTTTTACTTACGCTGAAGTTCAAAAAGGTGATTTGATTCAGACAGTTGAAGTTTCAGGTGAACTGGAATCTTTCCAAGAGGCAGATTTAGCGTTTGAGATGAGTGGAACTGTTAGCTATGTGTTTGTAGAGGCTGGAGATGAAGTTGTTGAAGGGCAGATTATAGCTGTACTTGATAGCGGTGAACTTTTGGCAGATCTTTCTGCTGCCCAACAGGCAGCGTACCTAGCAGACGCAAACCTTGATCAGTTTTTGGCCGGCGCAACAGATCAAGAGATCGCAGCAGCACAAGCAACGCTTGATAGTGCATTGGCAGATCTTGAATCAAAAACAGAACTTGCAAGTTTAAATGTCGCCGAGGAGCTAGTGGATTTAAATACTTCTGAAGATGATTTGGAAAATACACTTGCAGATAATGAAGAAGATCTTGAGCAGGTGTATGAAGATCTTGAAAACTTGTTGTTTGGAGCTGTGATTGATGTGCGAAGTGCTTTAAGTGCAGCGGATGAGATCCTTGGAGTAGAAAACACACTTCACAATCAAGATTTCAAAAACGTATTATCAGCAACAGATCCGCAACAGTACACTTGGGCAAAGAATTACTATGACTATGCTGCTGATGCACGAGACGCAGCTGAAGATCTTGTTTATGCATTAACAGTAGATTCAACAGCAGATGAGATCGGCGTAGCTGCAGATAAAGTCGAAGAAGCGCTTGATTACACATCCGAGACCCTGCTTTACACTCGACGTGTACTTGATGCGACCAAGTCAGACAGTTCTGATCTTAGCCTGAGCGACATCTCAACCTACAAATCAACCATCGATACAGAACGCGACACCATTCAGACCGAGGAAACAAATATTCTTACTCAACGTCAGTTGGTTGATTCAACAGTGATTAGTGCTGACGATGCAGAGGACGCAGCATATAGCGCAGTTGATTCAGCTGAGTATGACTATTCGCAGGCTGTTTCAAATGCTGATTCAAGTGTTGCAATGGCACAGGCTACTGTTGATCTAAGACAGGCAGAATATGATGCACTTACTGTAGAAAAGCGATCTGTTGATACTGCTTCATACTATGCTCAACTTGGACAGGCGCAGGCGCAGCTTGCTGCTGCAGAAGCACGTTTTGAAAAATCAGAGATCTCAGCTCCGTTTGATGGGATTGTTACCCACATGGACTTAAGCCTTGGAGAACCTGTCACTCTTGGGACAACAGTAGCTGGAGTCCAGTCAAGCATTGAGCAGTATCGTGTGCTTGTTGATGTTCCTGAAGCAGACATTGTGAAGCTCACATTGGACGATGAGGCTGTAGTTACATTTGATGCTTATGGTGATGACGTTGAGGTGCCAGCACGTGTTGGAAAGATCAATCCAGGTGAAAGCGATATCGAAGGTGTTGTGTACTACGGGGTTGAGGTATATATAAGTGACGAAGTTGACCTGACTCTTAAATCAGGAATGTCAGCAGATGTAATTGTCACAACAGAAACCAAGTCAGATGTTCTTTATATTCAGCAGCGTGCTGTTTATGAGTATGATGATGGAACTCGATATGTACGCGTGCCAAAAGGGGATGAATATGAGGAGCAGGTGATAGTAACAGGGCTCCGTGCAGATGGTGGATATGTTGAGCTGATCTCTGGTCTTGAAGAAGGGGATGAGGTTATTACCGCAATAAATGATTAGTATGTCAGGCAAATCAAAGCCTTTGATCGAGCTCAAAGATATCTACAAAAATTATGTAAATGACGATGTCGTGACGCGTGTGCTTCGCGGCATCTCTTTGACTATTCAAGAAGGAGAGTTTGTAGCGATCATGGGTCCATCTGGCTCTGGAAAGTCAACTTTGATGAACATTTTGGGATTTTTAGATTCTGTTACCTCTGGTGACTATGAGTTTAAGGGTCATAATGTGTCAGGCCTGAGTGATGATCAAAAGGCGATCATGCGCCGCAAAGAGGTGGGGTTTGTCTTTCAGACGTTTAATCTACTGCCTAGAACATCAGTTTTGGAAAATGTTACTCTTCCGATGATCTATGAGCGGATTCCTGAAGCAAAGCGTCGTGTAATGGCAAAGAAGGCGCTAAAGACTGTAGGGCTGGAACATCGGCTTGACCACCTTTCAAACCAACTCTCTGGAGGTGAGAAGCAGCGCGTAGCTATCGTTCGCGCAGTTGCTAATGATCCAAGCATAGTCTTTGCAGATGAGCCAACAGGAAACCTTGATACAAAGACAGGCGAGGAGGTTTTAATCATGTTTCAAAAGCTACACAAAAAAGGACGAACGGTCATTATGATTACACACGAGCAAGAGGCTGCAGAGTTTGCAGAGAGAATCGTATCGATTCGTGATGGAAAGATTGTATCAGACACAACAGGTCATAGCCGACGAACAGGGAGGTTTCATAAATAAAAGTGATTAGAGGTTATAGAAGTGATAAAAAATAATTATCACCTCTAATTACCTCTAATCACCTTTAATCACTTCAAAATGCTTTGGAAAGACCTAATCACATCATCAACTGTATCGATTCGACGAAATAAATCTCGAAGCGCTTTAACGATACTCGGAATAGTTATCGGAATCGCATCGGTTATTTTGATGTTGTCGATTGGTAAAAGTGCTGAGGGATTGATCTTGTCGCAGGTTTCAGATCTTGGATCTGATTTAGTTTTTGTAGAAGCAAGTGCCGGTGACCCAACTGAAGGACCGCCTAATCCATTCATTGAACAAACAATCACAAGAGATGATGAGCACGCGATTGAGAAAAGCGGATTGTTCAGTGCTGTAAGTTCTATCTTAGCGTCAACTGAAACAGTCTCTCACGATCAGGAGACCATGTATGCAAGTATAAATGGAACTGATGAGGATTATATTGATATCTTTCCAGCTGATTTGCTCTACGGACGATCATTCACATCGTCTGACATTGATAGTTACTCACGAGTTGCTGTATTGGGAGTTGACCTCGCTGAAGATTTATTTGGAGAGCAGGATCCAACTGGCATGAAATTAAAGATTGGGAACGTTTCCTTCCGCGTTATCGGTGTTTTTGAAGAACAGGGAACTCGATTTTTTCAAGATCTAGATATGCAGATGAGTGTGCCAATCACAACAATGCAGCAGGATTTAATGGGCGTTGATCATGTCAGTTACCTAGCGGCAAGGGCACTGCCTGATATTGAGTTGGATTATGCCAAAGATGAAGTAAGGTTCATTTTGCGAGATGAGCATGATATTGATAACCCGCAGCGTGACCTGGATTTGGATGACTTTTATGTATCATCACAAAGTGACGCCGAAGAGATTATAGGCATTGTAGGAGATGTGCTAACGATATTATTATCATCAATTGCTGCAATCTCATTAGTTGTTGGTGGTATTGGTATCATGAACATTATGCTTGTGTCAGTTACTGAGCGGACGCGTGAGATTGGTTTGCGAAAGTCTATTGGAGCCACGCGTGGTGAGATTTTGCAACAATTCTTAGCTGAGGCTGTGTTGTTGACTCTGATTGGTGGAATAGTTGGAGTTTTAATGGGAGTTTTGGCATCTATTGTCATCGCACTTGGTGCAAAGTACTTCCTTGAAGATTGGTCGTTGTACATTCCGCTGAGCGCGATTGTTGCTGGTGTAGTTGTTGCAACATGCGTTGGAGTTGTATTTGGAGTATATCCAGCTAAACGTGCAGCAAATCTTGATCCAATTGAGGCGTTGAGGTACGAATAAAATTAAAATACAACTGTGGATAGAATTGCGCGCAAAGTTCGCGTAATTCTTTTATAATGAAAAAAAGTTTTAACAAAATAATTATGAAGCGCATAATATCTTTTATTTGGATTTTCGCTTTTTTTGCAAGTGCGATTTTACCAGCAATGCATGTTCAGGCAGCTGACATAGAAGCCACTGCTGGAAGCCTTGTCAAGAACGAAACCCAATCAGCCGTATATTACTATGGCAGCGACGGAAACAGATACGCCTTTCCTAACGAGAAGGTGTTTTTTACTTGGTACGATGATTTTGATGATGTAGTCGAAATTTCAGATGACGATATGGCAGATCTGCCATTGTCCGGGATAGTTACCTATCGGCCGGGAATTCGAATGGTTAAGATTCAGTCAGTACCAAATGTTTATGCAGTTTCAGCTGGTGCAGTTTTGCACTGGGTAACAACAGAAGAGGTTGCTGAGGCATTGTATGGATCAAGTTGGAATGCATACATCGACGATGTATCTGATGCATTCTGGTATCACTATTCATTTGGTGGAGATCTAACACTTTCTAGCGGTTATGATCCAGACGAGGAAGAGTCATCGTCCGATGATATTGATGATGACCTTGATTTACGAGACGATGATGCAGTAGAGGGCTCACCAGAGGCTCCGACCCTTACAGCCCCTACGTCAGCAGAATCTGGAGAAGAATTTGATATCACCTGGACAGTTGAAGATGACGCGCTCTATTACTTACTACAAACCTCAACAAATGTCTCTTTCGCAGATGCAGATGAGGAGCAATTTTCAAATTATCCAGATTTATCAGATGGAGAAACAACTGACAGCATTACAGAAACCACCTATTACAGGATGAGAGGTGATAATAACATTGGACAGGGCTCCTGGAGTAATGTTGAGACTGTTGTGATCGACACGGGTGAGGAAGACGAGGACTCTGACGGCGATGAAGACGAAGACGAGGATCCGGATGATGACGAAGATCCTGATGAGGATGAAGAGCCCGATGAGGATCCAGACGAAGACGAGGATCCGGATGATGACGAAGATCCCGATGAGGACCCAGTCGACGATGATGACGACGATGATGTGGATCCATTTGTGATTATCGAAAATGTACCAGATGGCCAGCAGCCACCAATGAACTCATATGGATATGGAGATACAAATTTCTGTGCTCCTATTTCAGCTGCAAACGTCACTGAATATTGGGATGTAGTTATGGGTGAGCCAAATGCTGATCAAGTTGATGCTGATTTATTTGTAGTTGAAACAGTCGCAGATTTTATTGGATTCTTCATGAATACTAATGGCATGGGAAGTATTAACCGTGACTTTGGCCTTGGTATGGGAACTCCGATAAGTAATATAGAAGACGGAATTTTGGATTGGGTTGTTTGGGATGGACTAGATGGAACGCAGTACGGATTTGATGATCCATGGTTTGATCTAGCTGGAAAAGTAGATTACACATCTTGGGATGTTGAGACACTAGACTTTACTGAGTCCTCAGATACGGATGCCTGGGATGATTATATGGATGAGATTGATGCTGGTAGGCCAACAGTCTTGTCATTTGCATATTGGAATCCAAAATTTATAGATGAAGATACTGATCATGATGTTAAATTCTACAGTTGGGGCGATCAGATTTATTCATCTGAGGAGTCAGAGTTTGCACCTGAATTTAATGAGCCAGAATACTGGTACACAGATTCCTCTCCAAAGTATTCAACAGGGCATTCTGTGACTGGTGTTGGTTATGTTGAAGAATATGATGCTGGAGACGGATACACACGTGATTGGGCAATTGTGCACGATAACTGGGATACAACTGGAGAAAATGTTGCTATTCCATGGGAAATGTGGACAGCAACCACAACAATCGAACCATTGGCTAATGCAGTCCCAGATGTACCAGAGCCATCAGGCCTGCCAGAGATCATGGTTGAAGACGTTTCATATACCCTTGAGTGGGATCATGTACAAGGTGCAAAGACATATTGTATTGAGTGGGCAACTAATGAAGATTTTGACGATGCCCTTGCATCATGTGCCTGGAATGGTTATGAGACAACTTATGATGTGACTCCTAGCATTGACCTGTGGACAGAAGAGCGGTTCCATAGAGTAAAGGCATGTAATGATATGGGATGTAGTGATTGGAGCGATACAGTTGAGTCAATAGTATTTTGGGACGATCCAGTTGTAGTTCCAGATGAGTCTGCCACGATTGGAGATGCTTTAAATGCCGTTGATGATTATGGAATCGTATATATTGAACCCGGAACATATTATGAGGGTGAATTGTCTCTTCCAACTGGTGTATATCTAGCTGGTGCAGGAATTGATGAGGTAACCATTGATTCAACCGGTAGTTATGTTGGAGCTTATTGTTCAGATTCATATAATGTTATTCATAGTCTAACGATGACCGGTGCTAGAAGTACGCTTGTGTCATGTGATAACGGTGGCATTACTATTCAAAAGTCAGTATTAATTGCAGATAATCAAGAAGGCTGGAATGCTAGTGGTGTCTATGCAGCTAATGGAGCCTATGTTGGTCTTTATAATGTTACTGTGGCAGCTCCAACTTACGGCGATAACGGGGTTATCACAGATACAGATAGTGATAATTATGTGTACGTCTACAACTCAATAATAGAAGGATTCACGCAAGGAATATTTATACAGGGAGGTTTATTTATCGGTGATTATAATGATGTAAATGGGCCATATGGTGAAAGAAACTGGTATGGATATGCAACCCCAGGTGCCAATTCAATAACTGCTGATCCGTTATTCGTGGATCCTGCTGGGCATGATTTCCATTTAGATCCTGCATCTCCGTGTGTTGATGCTGGAGATCCAGAGGCTTGGTATGCCGATGAGGATGGAACTATGAATGACATGGGAGCTTATGGAGGAACATTGATGGGGGATTAGATGATTCAAATACAATTGAAATAGCATACCGCCCGGTCCATCGAATGGACCGGGCGGTTCGTTGTACGTCGGTATAGCGGCTAGGCCTCGAATTCACCGAGTGTCTTGAGGCATTGGGTCAGGTGGTTCTTGATCGCGGCTTGGTCGAGGATGAAGCCATGATCTCCATAGACACGATGCACAGTCACGTCCTGGTCACAGTACTTGGCATCGTAGTAGAACAGGTCGTTGTGAGGGACGACTGCGACCACAGGGCACTTCAGTGGGCCGGTATTGCCGTGGAAGAAGGGCAAGGGAACCAGCCTCAGGCAGCAGCGCATGGGCTCGGGGCGTACGATCTCGATGAGTTCCCGAGCCTTTCTGCTGGAATGGGCTTCGCCACGCTGCTCCCAGTTGAAGAAGGCCCTCCGGATCCTATCGAGGTTGTCGAGTGTCACGTTGCCGGCGAAGAACCCGCGGAAGAATTCCCAGGGGATCGTCAGTACGCCGCGGACGTAGCCCCAGAAGGGCAGGCCGTACTGCGTAGTGGCTGCGAGCAGGATCACACTACTGAAGAGCTTGGGATTGTGGCGCGCGAGACGGCGGAGTGGAACGCCACCCATGGAGTAGGCGATTCCGATCACACCCTCGGTGATGCCTTCGTCGCCGAGCTGCTGCTTGCACGCGTCGACCATCTCGCGGACAGTGGTACCCTTGTAGCGCATGATGATCACGCGGTAGTCGCGGTCCGTGAAGAATTCGATCACGAACTTGAGCCAGAGCTCAACGACTCCGCGGCTCCAGGCGCCAGGGAAAAGAACAACAGTCTTCTGCTTCATCTTTGGCTCCTTCTGGTCCATCCTTGGACCTGCCAGCTTGGGCGTCATGCCCTTTCTCGAAGCCGAGTACTACACCATGATTAGCGACTTTTGTCAATTAAAACATAAAAAACTACTAACGTTTAACGTTGGTAGTTTTATTGACATATTCGGCTAATCACAGTACATTTCGTTCTTGTCCCATCACTTGAAAGGAGACTCTCTTGAGTGCAACTACACTTCTTGTCCTGTTGGCAATGGCGCTCTTCGGGGGCTTTGCTGATGCATTCCGAAAGGTCGTGCTCGGGAAGCTCGGTCTGTATTCAACTGTGGGGTTCATCTATCTGGGTTTTGCATTGCCCTTTGGAATCGCCTTCATGATCGTCACCAGAACATATCCGATCATTACTAGCAGTCTGATTGTGGCACACATGACTGCACTTCCATTTGTCGGCCTGACAGTGGTTCTGTTCTACAGTGCGTTGCAGAAGACGGACTTCTCGATTTCTGCATCCATCTTCGGATTGGCGCCAGCAACTGCCATGATTGGAGAGTGGATTATTGGACGTTCCGAGCCAAGCTGGGCTGGAGCGCTTGGGATCCTCGTTGTGTCACTCGGTGCTTATATCCTTCATCTAGACGCCTTCAAACATGGGCCGCTGACGCCGTTCAAACGGTTGCTCAAGGATCGGGGCGCCAGGCACGCACTTTACGCAGTGATTGCTATCGCGATCGCTATTCCATTCCAGCGTGAGGCTGTCTGTGTCTCCAAGAGTCCCGGATTCTGGATGGTCGTGGAGTCGAGCCTATGCATTCCGTTCCTGCTCTTTGGGGTGATCAAGGAGCGCGCCAAATGGCAGGTCACCACACAAACCAGGCTTTTCACCTTAGGCGCCGGGTCCATGTGGAGTATACATGGGATTTTGCTCTACACGGGTCTTCAGCTCACGCTCGGTGGATATGTCATGGCCATGCGTTCGTTGGCACTACTAGTCGGCTTCACGCTCGCTTACTTGATCCTCAGGGAAAAGGTGCGTTCGCGTATTCCTGGAATGCTTGTGATCATCATCGGAACGTTCGTGATCTCGCTCCTGGCTTGATCGCATCAGGTAGCCTCACCTCGGTCCTCCCTTGCGGAGGGCTTTTTGCTTGACGCAATGCTGGAAAAACGCTAACTTTCAAATGTCGCACGGAGCGGCAATAAGTAAATAGGAAGGGAAGTGAGAGAATGGATCCGACTACATGGATATGCGCTGCCGTAGCTGGCTTGTTCATCCTGTGGCTGATCGCGAAGGTCGTCAGCAAGCAGCAGACACGGTGGCGTCTTTCTCGCCCGATCAGCGCGTTCGATAGCTCTGCAGATAAGCTCCTGATCGAGGGTACGATCACGTCTGCGCGTGGCCGAGTTGTTGATACTGGGGAATATCGAAGTATCGGCCCTGGTGATCTTGCACCAGACATCGCTACATTCTGGACCTATAAGGTGCAGCTCAGCGATGGCACTACAGAGATCGTTCCAGGTATCCGTGAGAGTGTTCGGAAAAGGAGGGGTCTGCCAAACGACAACTCGGTCGGGCATGTCGCAGTCCTGTTCCTGCGCCGACGTGTCTTCTTCAGACAGAGGTGGGTCCGCTGGAAGTTGCAGGCCTGGAGCCACGAGGCAATACGCCTAGACTAGCACAGGGATCCTGCCGCACATCGTCGTTCAAGTTCGGCTCACACAGCCGGGCTTTTTGCTTTGTTGTAGTTTTATTTATCCACATTGACAAAAAGTAGATTTACCCCATGTTTCGGGCATAGGGGCCAGCACCCGGTGCTGGACATGAAATGTGATATAATTGCGCGCGATAATGAGTTACATCTTTTATGCAATCACTTGAGCAAGTTTATTTAAGATTACAAAAATCAAAAGCAAAGCGTCGGGAGTTTAATAAGATGATTCGCGATGAGCTTTCGCAGGACCAGAGATATCGCGAGCTGACAGAGGAAATGAAAAAGCTGCGAGACGAGCGCAAGTCCATCGAAAACGAAATAAAGGCTCAGACAGCAAGCCCACAAGAGCTTGATGAGCTAAAGATCGAGATTCAAACAGATCAAGAACTTTTGGCTGATGTTGCACTGAATATGTTTATGGATAACGAATCAGTTGAAATCCTTGATGAACATGATCAGCGGTGGGTGCCACTGTTCTCAGTAAAATTCATTAAAGACTAACAAGACCCCCGCAAACGCGGGATTTTGTTATCCATAGAGTACTTGCATTCGAGACGTTTATCCCGTAAAATAGCGTCGTTATTCACTTATTTGATTATGGAGAAAAAACGAGGATTTCGTACACGGCGAGGGCTATATGGTGCTTTAATTGCGATTGTCGTGGTTTTTGTTTTAACAGCATCTGCTGCATTTCCTGGACCTTGGAATACGGCCGCGCGAGGCATCGAAAGCGCAGTTGGGCTAAACATGCCCGAGTTTAATGAAGATGACTTTAAACTCGGACTTGACCTTCAGGGAGGTGTGCATTTGGTATATGAGGCAGATATGTCCGCGATCGATGCAGGAGATCGTGCCACTGCAGTTGAAGGTGTGCGCGATGTCATTGAGCGTCGTGTAAACGCATTTGGAGTTTCCGAACCAATTGTTCAAACAAATATAAACGGCGATCACTTTAGAATCATTGTTGAACTTGCAGGTATTTTCGATATTGAAGAGGCTGTAGGGCTGATTGGAGAGACACCAATCCTTGAGTTCAAGGTTCCAAAGGAGGATTTGGATGAGGCAGTAGAGTTAACAGAAGAACAGGAGATCCAAATGGCAGAAGCGCAAGCAGAAGAAGAAACTGCGGCCCTTGAGGTGTTAGATAGGGCACTAGCAGGTGAAGACTTTGGAGATTTGGCTCGCGAGATATCAATATCTTCAACTTCATTTAATAAAGGGTATTACGGATATGTAACAGAAGATGACACTGTATTTGGCGAGCTTGTTGATCAAATCCAGAGCGAAAGACTTTCAGAAGGGGTTATTGATGGGCTTTATGAGTACAACTCAACTCTTCATATAGTCGAGTACACAGGGACACAAGAGTCCGAGGAGGTCGAATTGTCACATATTCTTATATGCCACTCAGAGTCAACTTCGTGTGATTCAGATCGTCCAATTGTTGAAGCGCAGCTTTATATTGAAGAGATACTGGCAGAAGTAACAACTTCAAATTTTGCAGATAAAGCAATTGAGTACTCAGAGGGTCCATCTGGTCCAGACGGAGGATATCTAGACTGGGTTGTAGAAGGAATGATGGTTGAACCGTTTGAAGATGCTGCATTTGCACTTTCAGATGGTGAGATATCTGAGGTTGTAGAAACAGAGTTTGGTTACCACATTATTTATCGATCAGATTCACGAACAGAGACTCAGTACGAGATCTCTCACATTGAAATGGAATGGACAACAGAATCGGATCTGCTTGATCTAGATCCATGGGAGAACACTGAGCTTTCTGGAAAGCATGTAGATCAGGCAGCAGTTGCATTTGATCCAAACACTGGAATTCCATATGTATTGCTTAACTTTGATAGTGAGGGTGCAGATTTGTTCACAGCACTTACTGAGGAGCACGTAGGTAATATAATCGGAATCTTCCTAGATGGAACAGCAATCTCAACTCCAGTTGTTCAGGATGTAATCTATGGAGGCGAGGCGACTATTACAGGAGATTTCACTATTGATGAGGCAAAGCTATTAGCTCAGCGACTAAATGCTGGTGCACTACCAGTACCAATCGAACTTTTAAGTCAACAGACGGTTGGACCTACCTTAGGCGCCATATCACTTGAGAGCAGCATTAACGCCGCACTTATCGGAATTATTTTACTAGCTCTGTTCATGATTACTTACTACCGATTATCTGGAATTTTGGCAGTATTGGCATTAATAGTGTATACGGGAGTTAACCTAGCACTATATAAGTGGCTTGGAGTTACAATGACATTGGCTGGAATCGCTGGATTTATCCTGTCACTTGGAATGGCAGTTGATGCAAATGTCCTTATCTTTGAGCGGCTTAAAGAGGAACTTAAGAGTGGACGTGATCTTTCAACAGCGATTGATGAAGGATTTAGACGGGCATGGACATCTATCCGTGATGGAAATATTACAACATTGATCGCAGCGGGAGTGCTATTTACACTCAGCGGATTTATCAAAGGATTTGCTCTGACGCTTGCCATTGGTATCTTAGTTTCAATGATGACAGCAATCTTTGTGACACGAATCTTATTGCAATGGGTAAGTGGATGGAAACCAGCACAGAAGCATTGGCTCTACGGTGTAAAGAAAACAAAATAGCTTATGAAGTACTTTGACGTAATAGGAAAATCAAAAATCTGGCTTACAGTCTCTGGAATATTGATTGCGGCATCTATCGTAAGCATTGCAGTCTTTGGACTAAATATTGGAATTGACTTTACTGGTGGGTCTCTGATGGATGTCACATTTGACGAGCCAGTCACTATTGATCAAGTTCGTTCTGTATATGAGACCTCAGAGTATTCAGCAACAGTGCAGCAGAGTAGTGAAACTGAGTATCTCGTCAGGCTTGAATCACTAACACAGGAGCAGCACACACAGCTTTTAGTTGATTTAGAAGAGCAGATAGGATCATTCGAAGAAAATAGATATGAGACTATTGGATCAGTAATTGGGAGTGAGCTAAAAGCAACATCAGTCAAGGCGATTATTATTTTGCTTGTATTGATCGTTATCTATGTAGCTTGGGCGTTCCGAAAGGTTTCGGAGCCAGTTAAATCGTGGAAGTACGGTGTTTTGACTATTGTTGCAGCAGCCCATGATGTGATTATTCCACTTGGAATTTTCGCAGCACTGGGACATTACCTGGGATATGAGGTGAACACCGCGTTTGTTGCAGCACTATTGACCATTTTGGGTTATTCGATTAACGATACAATTGTTATCTTTGATCGGACTCGTGAGAATTTAGTGAATAATAAGAATAGCGCAAAGTCATTCAAGGAAGTTGTGAACATGAGTGTTGCTCAAAGTTTTGCAAGGTCAATTAATACTTCTTTGACAACCTTATTAGTTTTGCTTGCAATTCTCATATTTGGTGGAGAAACAACAAAGCCGTTTGTACTTGCATTGATTATCGGAGTTATGTCAGGTGCGTATTCATCAATTTTCCTTGCAAGTCCATTGCTTGTGAAATGGGAAGAGTGGAAGCGCAAGCGTGAGTCAATCACAGAATAAAAAAGAAATAAAAAACTCTCGACTTCGGTCGGGAGTTTTATTTTAAATTCATCCCCAATCCACTATTCCAGATTCCTGATTCTAGATCCCTACGTGCTATAATACACATGATATGGAGGCCATTTATCAATGGTTTACAAACTACTTAGCAACAACCCCACCTGATCAGCTTGGTGTTGATATTTTGCTTTACTTTGGATGGTTCCCGATTTTTTCGATTGTCGTATGGGGATTTTTGCAGATTTGGACAGATGTAAAACAAGGGCAGTATTGGGAAAAGCTTGAGTGGGATTTACTCGCAGTTACAATCCCACAAGATGCAGTTCAGACCCCAAAAGGAATGATGAACTTCTTTAACAACCTTTCAGGAAGTAAGTCTGCAATCACTTGGAAAGAAAAATGGTTCTGGGGAAAGTTTCAGGCCTACTTTACATTTGAGATTGTAAGTAACGGTGGACATATCCAGTATTACATTCGTACTATCAAAAAATACCGTGATCTTGTCGAAGCAGCGCTTTATGCTCAGTATCCAGAAGCTCAGATCGTTGAGGTTGAAGACTATGTTGATCAGATTCCAAATGATTTTCCAAACGATGAATGGGACTGTTTTGGAACAGAGCTCAGCATGTCCAAGGATCATATCTACCCAATCAAGCGCTTTGAAGACTTTGAGCATGTTGGTGAGAAGGATCTCAGATTCAAAGATCCGATCCTTCCAATGCTTGAGATGATGGGAAAGATGAGACAGGGTGAATATTACTGGATCCAGCTTTTGATTATGGGACCTGAGGGTCAGGATTGGCGTAAAGATGCAGCTAAATGGATGAAAAAGATGTATGGAATCGAGGATAAGAAAAAGAAGGGTCTCATTGAGAGTTCTATTGGCTGGGTTCCAGCTGGTATTTTTGAACAAGTAACAGGGACGGCATTTGGTGCAGGGGATGAGCCTTCAGCAGATGATTTCAGAATGTGGAAAATGACACCAGACGAGCAAGATACTTTAAAGGCAGTTAATGAAAAATCAAAGGAGATAGGATGGCTTTCAAAGATCAGAATGGTTTATTGTGCAAGAAAAGAGGTATTTCGAAAGGGAACAATTGCTTCAATGACAAAGGGGATCTTTTTACAGTTTGATTCTAGGATGAATAAACTCGGACTCACCGCTAATGTTACGACGAAAGATGATTACTTCTGGCAGGAATGGCAAATGCCTGGAAAACAAAGGACTTTGGTTAAGAAATATAAGAACAGGTCCTTTGGTGCGGGGACAACCCCTTACATTCTTTCATCTTCAGAGCTTGCAACTTTATGGCACTTTCCACCAGCTGACGCTAGGACACCAGTTCTTACTTCTCTTGGCGCGCGTATGGCAGAAGCTCCTGTTGAGCTAGGATTTGCACGTGATGAAGAATCGATTTTACCGAACATTGAGAGAAGCTCATCAGATGTTGAGGGTTCTGCGCCAGTTCGTGCAGAGGCTGCTCCAGAGTTTGTACCAGAGACTCCTACACCAACAGCGCCAACTACATCTGCACCAGCAGAGCAATTTGAACCTACAGTTCCTGAACCAGCCGCACCAACTCAGGTGGAAGAGGTGTTAGCACCTGATAAGCCAGAATTTCAAGCTGGCATGCCAGCCCCAATGCCACCAGGGCTTGATATATCTGATATAGATGTCGAACAAGCTGGGGCGCCTGACGATTTACCAGTTTAATATGCCAATGCGATACCCGCATGATCACGAAAATGACGTAATATATTTCGGACGAGTTAATTTCCGTAATAAATTGCAAACCTTTGGGGTAAAAACTGACGATAGACGTCGGCATATTTATGTTGTTGGAAAAACAGGTATGGGTAAAACAACCCTGCTTGAAAACATGATACTTTCTGACATCTATGCTGGACATGGCTGCGCTTATATTGACCCTCACGGAGATACAGCTGAGAAGTTGCTTGATTATATTCCAAGTTGGCGTATCAATGATGTTGTTTATTTTGATCCATCAGATCTTGAACACCCAATCGGATTTAATATTTTGGAAGCAGTAGATGAGAAAATGAAGCATTTAGTTGCAGCAGGGATGATGTCAGTGTTTAAAAAAATCTGGGAAGGAGTCTGGTCTGCACGAATGGAATACATCTTGAATAACACGATCTTGGCTTTGATGGATACACCAAAGACAACACTTCTTGGAATTAATAGAATGCTCTCAGACGATTCGTATAGAAAAGAGATTATATCAAATGTAAAAGATCCGATCGTTAAGCAGTTCTGGGTGATGGAGTTTGAAAGTTATCAGTCAAAGTTTGCTTCAGAGGCTGTAGCCCCGATTCAGAACAAGGTTGGTCAGTTTCTTTCAGCGAGCATTATTCGAAATATCGTTGCTCAGGCCAAATCATCCATGAATATTCGTGAGTTAATGGACAATCAGAAGATTTTTATTGTTAATCTATCAAAGGGACGCATTGGAGAAGATGCTTCAAGGCTGCTTGGAGGGCTTTTGATTACGAAAATTCAGATGTCTGCGATGGAACGAGTTGATGTGCTTGAGGAGGAGCGACAGGATTTTTACATGTACGTTGATGAGTTCCAAAACTTTGCAGTTGAATCATTTGCTTCTATTTTGTCTGAGGCGCGAAAGTATCGACTAAACTTGGTCATGGCGCATCAGTATATTGCACAGCTTACAGAAGAGGTACGTGATGCTGTTTTTGGTAACGTTGGAACAATAATTACGTTTCGTGTTGGTGGGCCAGATGCTGCTTTTATGGAAGAGGAGTTCATGCCAAGGTTTTTACCAAATGACATGATCAACCTTCCTAAGTTCCATGTTTATCTAAAGTTGATGATCGATGGAGTTACATCTCAGCCATTTTCAGCACTGACATTGCCTCCAATCGCAACAAACACTAGTTCACGTGAAAGAGTTGTGGAGCAGTCTCGCGAGCGTTATGCTGGGAGTAAGGAAAAAATTGAGGAAAAGGTTGCTGAGTGGAGTGGGTTTGGAAAAGATGTTGATTTAGAAGGTGAATACGCTAAAGCAAAGCAGACCAAAAAGGATGCTAAAAAGGCAAGATTTTCACATGAGTACACATGCACGCGCTGTGGAAAGGTATTCCCATTGCCAGTTGAGTTGGATCGATCAAGACCGATTTATTGTGAGGAATGTCATCCGATTGTAATGGAAGAGAGAAAGAGTGGTAAAAAAAGAGGCGGTGAGAAAAGACAGTCTCGGGAAAGAGAAAAGAAAGTAGTTGAAAAGCCGCCAAAGGTTGATGAGGGTGAGGTTATAGAAAAGGACACTGGAAAGACAGTGGGTCTTGATGCTTTGTCGTCCGATAAGATTAAAGACAAGAAGGAAAGAAAGCCTGAACCAGAGAAGAAAAAAGAAAAGCCAAAGCCAGAGATCGAGGCTAAGGAGATGATGGATCAGAACTCAGAACTCAGAACCCAGAACGCAGACAAAGATCAAAATCTGAAGAACCAATCAGAAGGGCAGGAGAAAAGGCCTGATCGGCCTAAGCAGGAACCAAAACCTGATAAAAGACCGCAGCAAAGAGAGTCACGGCAAAGGGGTGATCAACAAGATCGATCAAGTCAACAAGAGCAGCCAAAGCGCAAGCGACGTAGGAGAAAGAGGAAGAAGAAACCGGGTGGAGGATCTGGGAATCAAAATCAAGCAGATTCTTCGACTAGGCCTCAGAAAGACGTAGATACTGGTAAAAAGCCAAAGGCAGATAGGTCAAGAGATAATAAAACCCAATCAGTACTTCCTGGCGAACGAGTGACATTCGAGGAGTAATATGACAATACCTCAGGCAATAATTGCAGGTATCGTTCAAGGAATCACTGAGTTTATTCCAATATCAAGTTCTGGTCATCTGATTATAGTACGTGAACTTTTTGGAATTGAAATGGAAAGTCTAAGTTTTGATGTTGCCGTCCATATCGCAACGCTTGCGGCTGTAGTTTGGGTAATGCGCAGGGAGATTTTCGATATTGTTAAAGAGTTCTTTTCTAAGAAGATCTGGAAATCAACTGGGCTTAAGATAATTGCAGCAACAATACCAGCTGTTATCTTCGGACTCATTCTAAATGGTGATTTGATCGACCTGATTCGAACAACTCAAGTGGTTGCAGTGTCATTAATATTTTGGGGCATTGTTTTGTTCATTGCTGACATTTTTGCTAAAAAGCAGAAGAAGCTGATCGAAAAGCTCCAAAAAATTGGCTGGATTCGCGCAATTATAATCGGTATAGCACAAGCTATCGCGCTTATTCCAGGCACGTCACGCGCTGGAATCACAATGACAGCTGGACTTTTTACAGGGATCGATCGGGTGCGTGCAGCACGATTCTCTTTTCTTCTTTCAATACCAGTAATCCTTGGAGCTGGTTTATTAACAGCTGTCGAGGCTGTTGAAACAGGGCTAGATATTGGTATTGGGATTCTGATCGCGGGTTGTATTGCGGCGCTTATCTCAGGAATTATCGCAATTCGATTCTTATTAAAGTTTTTGGAAAAGGGGACATTTGCTGGTTTTGCAGCTTACAGAATCATAATTGGCCTTTTGTTGTTAATTCTTATTTAGTATGGGGGAGTTGGAGGTAATAATTTTGATTCTATCATCAGTTATAGTTTTGTTGATTATTGCTGGTACAGTTCTTTCAATTCGATTTAAGCACGCACGAGATAGGTTTGAGCAGATTTTTTTAAAGTCAAACGATGCAATGTTTCTTGTAGATATGTATGGAAAGATTAAAAAGGCAAACAAGGTGTCATCAGAGTTATTTAGGTACGATCTAAAGGTATTGAAAAAAATGGCGGTTTTTGATCTTCACAAGCCAGAGGATATACCTAAAGCAAAGGAGATGTTTGAGAATATAAAGATGAGACCTGGATCAAAGTTTGAACTTGAGTTAGTTAGATCTGATCAAGAGTCAATAGATGTTGAGATATCAGCAAGCTTGATCGATAAGTCAACCATGCTTGCGATTATGAGAGATATTTCTGGACACAAGTTAAGAGAAGTCCAGATGAAAAAGAAGGCTGAAGAACTACAAAGAATCAATAAACTCATGATTGGACGAGAGTTGAAGATGAAAGAGATGAAGCAACATATAAGTAATAACAGAAAATAATCATGCAGCCAGGTGGACTAAAAAATAAACTCTCTTTAGCAGTAGTTGCTATTATTGCTGTTTTGGGATTGGCTGCGACATTGATGGTTTACCGCTATGCAAGTCAAGAGTTTTTGGAGTATGAAAAGGGTGAGGTAGAGCTTACTGCAACTGAGAAATCAAACCAGATCAATTCAATAATGAATTATGGCTTCGCTGCTGTAACTACACTTGGTAGCCATCAGGCTGTTGCAGATTTTGTAACAGGAGCAGATGGAAGGATTACGCAGGAGCAGATGTTGAATCAGTTAATTGATGCTAATATTGCTGATTTGTTTTCTGCTATTTATATAATGGATGAAACTGGCTTAACCCTGGTCTCAACTGATGAAAGATTTACTGGAAACAACTACGGGTTTAGAACGTACTTCGAAACTGCAAAAAATGGTGAGGTTTCGGTTGATGTAGCGCTTGGGGTAACGAGCCAGAAAATTGGATTCTATTTCTCAAGCCCTATTTATGATAGTGCTGGTGAATTTGCAGGTGTTGTTGTTGCAAAGCTAGAGCCTGATGCACTTGGTGGAGTACTTGCACTGCCATCTGTCATGCAACACGCACACATAATGTTTGTTGATCGCTTTGGTGTGATCGTATATTCAGGTAATACAGAACATGAATTGATGGCTCTATCAGAACTTGACGATGATCAGCTTGCGGAGATTGATGAAAAAAGATATTACGAGGGCGCAATGTTGGCGTCTATGGGGCTAGATCAGATTGCAGATTCTCTATTTATACAAGATTACTATTTGATAAAGAGTGTTGAGAGTGCCACAGGCGAGGAATTCATTATAGGGATTGATAGAATCGGTGATACTTCTTTTCATCTTTTAATAATGGAGGAAACTGAGCATTATCTTGTTGCAGTAAGAAATCTTGCATATCTAATCTCGCTTTTCGTACTTTTAGCTGCAGTTCTTGCTGCATTAATTATTTCAGGAATTATCTCTCGATTTTTGTCACCACTTGATAAGTTGCGTATTGCTGCGCAAAGGATTACGGCTGGGGATTTTTCTCAAAGTGTGGATATCGAGCAAAAGAATGAACTCGGACTTTTGGCACAGGCGTTTAATAGAATGATGAGCTCTTTGATAAGTGAAAAGGAGCGAGTCGATCAACAGATCTCAGTACAGACCGAACAGTTACGATCGCAGACCGGTGAGCTTGAACAGCGTCAAGCAGCTATGATGAATGTGCTTGAGGATGTGGCAGATGAAAAGAATAAGACCCAGCAGGTTGCCCAAGATCTACGCAAGTTCAAAATGGCTGTTGATGGAACATCTGATCATGTTGTATTAACTGATCCCAATGGAGTAGTTCTTTATGCAAATCCTGCAGTAAAACGCATTACAGGTTTTTCTATTGAGGAGGTAGTTGGTAAGAAAGTTGGCATAAAGATGATGTGGGGAGGTTTGATGGATTTGGGCTTTTACAAAAAACTATGGGATACGATAAAGATCCAAAAAAGAGTGTTTGTTGGCGAAATCCTCAATAAACGAAAAAATGGCGATTTATACGAAGCTGCTGTGACCATAACCCCAATCCTTGATGAAAAAAATAATGTGATTTTCTTTTTGGGTATTGAACGCGACATTACGATTGAGAAGAACATCGAACGCGCAAAATCTGACTTTGTTTCTTTAGCATCTCATCAGCTTCGTACCCCGCTGACTGCTATTCGTTGGTATCTTGATTTGATGCTAGAGGGAGATGTCGGGAAGATGACAGAGGAGCAACTGGATTATCTGAATACAATCAAAGTCAGCAATATACGAATGGTTAATCTTGTTAACTCACTATTGAATGTGTCTAGGCTTGAGCTTGGAACCTTCTCTGTTGATCCAGAACCAGTTGACCTCATCAAGATGATCAAGTCTGAATTAGAAGAGCTTGGTGTGCAGATTCGAACAAAGAGGTTAACACTTGCTGAGAATTATGATCAAACAATTGGCGAACTATCTCTTGATGTTAATTTATCAAGTATTGTTGTTCAAAATATCATTTCTAATGCTGTTAAGTATACAAAGGATGAGGGTGAGATATACATTGATCTTTATCAAGGAACTCAAAAGGGTAATCCGAGCAAGAGCCCAACACATGTTATCTTTAAAGTTCGAGATACTGGTGAGGGAATTCCTCAAAGTGATCAGCATAGGATTTTTGAAAAGATGTTCCGTGCTGATAATGCTCGAACAATAGATCCAGAAGGAAATGGACTCGGACTCTATATGGTCAAGAAAGTTATTGAGGAGACTGGTGGAAGGATTTGGTTTGAAAGTAAAGAGAATGAAGGCACTACGTTCTATGTTGCGATTCCAAAGAAGGGGATGAAGAGGCGTGAAGGGACTAAGAGATTGGCATCAGAAGTTGTAAAATCAAATGGCATTAAGCCAGCTTCAGATAAGTAAGATCCAATCAAAAGCACAAAACCCCGCGACGGCCGAGAGCCTTGCGGGGTTTTTGGTAAGTAGGGCTTGCTTTATTCGATATTTATGCTATACTCTTCGCGCTAGATAATGGCCCTATCGTCTAGCGGCTAGGACGCCGCCCTCTCACGGCGGAAACCCGGGTTCGATTCCCGGTAGGGTCACCAATAAGAAAGCCACCGTAAGGTGGCTTTCTTATTGGTCTGCTGAATCGAACCCGGGTTGTGCAGGGTTTGATATCCCGGCTGTGTCCTTCCGAAGCCCGAAGGGCGAAGGAGGGTAGGGTCACCATAAGGGACTCGTCACCGCAACGGGTCTTTTGTTGTTCTAAAATTAGCGATAATTTTGTAGTTACAAGGTCAATTCTTATCCAAGTGAATCTAATAAATAAAATGTTTTCAAAAATGGCATGTATGGTAGAATCTATCTAGAAAAAAGATGTTGAATATTTAGTTACAAAAAAATATGCAAGAAGAACGATCGATGTGTGGTAGGTGTGGGTATCCAACTCACATGGGAAAACATGCCCCAGATTGTGCGGCGTTAAAAAAAGGGTCAGAAAAAAAGTCTGACCAGGGAAATGAGGTTGATCCATATGGACCAGAGGCAATACGCCGTGATATTCAAAGCAAAGTAGAGATTCTTAGATCCTGGGCAGAAAGGCTGGGACTTAAAGAGGGTAAGGATTTATTGATCATCGAAAGCATTGAAGATTTTGTTGGTGATGATTATGATATTGCCCCTCACGAAGCTAAGTCATTCGCAGTTGGTATTTTGGAACCACACTATAAAGCCTTCCGTGAGTATGTTTTAGGTGAGTACAGGCAACAGAGAAAAAAAAGGAATCCAAAAGGTGATGTGCAGATCTACTATAGCTGGGGAGGAAGATTCCTTGTTGGGTGGGACGGGGTGCCATTCGAAACTGTAGCAATGGAAAGTATTGATCCGCCACGTGCTCAAACTCACCATGAAGAGTTCAAAAATTTTTTCAAGGATCGATATGGCTTTGAGTTCCCCACATCGGATATGCTTAACCCTTTGCTGGCTGAAATGAGTCGGGCTGGTCTTTCAACGTATGAACAGGCTCTTGCTAATCTGAAAGATAAACGAGGAGCCGGTACCCTCCCAGACGAGGGCTATGCAGCCATTGACTCATTGGAGTATGCCATTGTCATTCTGAAAGATGCAGCCTTAGGTAAAGCGCTCGTGGATCTACCTGAAACAATTGAGGGTGCAATGGAAGATAAAATGGCTCATTATGTTGATCTAACCTATAACGCTGAGTCTATTATTGACTGTGATCAGGTAGCTGAACTATCTGGTTTACCGTTCTCTGACGATATTCGTCTGGATAAACTTTTTGATCGTTGGAATTTTGATCGAAATAGTATGGAAGATGTGTGTCATGGGTTTGCAGATTATTTAGACGAAGTTGGGCGCTAGAGTTTCAACTTGAATAACCAGAAAACAACTCCATTTTTTTAATTCAGCTGCAAGATGGTTGAAACCAAGTCGCTCTAGGGTCACCAATAAGACCGCAGGATATACCTGCGGTCTTATTGTTTAGTCTCCGATCGGATTATAGATCAAATCCGGTTTGTTCTATGTATGCCTCGTAGATTTCTTTGTGCGTTCCGAAGTTGAATAGTCCCATGTCTTCAAGTTTCCCAATTTCTGAGAAGAAGTAGTTAAGCAATACCACATTGTCTTTGACATATAGGTTTGATGGAATATAGACTGTCATCTTTGCAACCCCACGTTCGGGATCGTAGTGCTCTGCGACATCAATGATTGACGCGACAATCACATCAACATCCTGTGCGGTGAATTCACAACTTGAGCTTTTTCTACATTTATCATCTTCATCTTCTGCAGCATAGTCAAGCCTATCAATGCTTCCAGGCATCATTATGATAACCGGATCATCATCAGCTATAAGATCATTTGAGTCTGCAAGAGGGATGGGGTAGATAGCCTCATAAATGTCTTCAGGAAGACTAACATGCCAGCCATCGCCTTTAATGTATTCATCTGTCCATTTTTCATCAGGTCGGTTTTCATAAGGGATTGCAAGCAGATGTGCGCCAACAATTCCGTTCAGATACTTGAATCCCGCAAGCGATGCAGCTGTTGCCCAGTCATTGATACTTCCACCACCAGAGCATCCCAGATTGTTCTCCTCACCGATAAGATCATCAATGATTGATTTATTACGTTCAAATGACTTTGAATAATCCTCAGCACTGATTTCGATATCTGCATAGCGCGATCCAAGATCGCAATGAGTCTGTACTCCATGTCCGCTTTCGAAGATTTCTTGCAAAATATTTATTCCCCAAATGCTGTTGGCGATTGCAAATGGTTTTTCACTTTCAATACTTAAGATGGCCCCAACTGTATCAGCAAGCTCCATTGCAAAGCGTAACTGTTCAACATGAAGCAAAAATCCCATTTCGTTTTCATCGTCCGTGAACTCATGCTCCATATGAGTCATAATTGTGAGGTAAAGCTGGTTTTCAGGTTCATCAACATCATCCATGGATATAACACCTGGCGTAGTTTGATCATCTGAATCCTGTGGAACAGTCTCCTCCATCCAGAAGAAGAAAAGCGCCAATACTGCTAGAAGAATGACGATTATTATTGAAGTAAGAATGGCATTTCTATGTGATTTCATATGCGCATAGTATAGCCATTTTATGGTATAATAATCAAGGATATGGAGGATCTCCTCTTTTTTGAAATAGCCATTGTAATAGTGACTGCAGGCTTGCTCTCTTTTATAGCGAGAATTTTAAGGCAGCCACTAATAATCGCATATATCATCACTGGACTTCTTGTAGGGCCGGCCATT
This sequence comes from uncultured Gammaproteobacteria bacterium, assembly GCA_964452565.1. Taxonomy (GTDB): domain Bacteria; phylum Patescibacteriota; class Patescibacteriia; order UBA9934; family UBA9934; genus UBA9934. Next base: position 105,422 of record CAYVLY010000001.1, read on the forward strand.
TTTGGTTTTGCAGAGTCCTCTGAAGTGTTTGACATGCTTGCAAAGATTGGAATCGCATTCTTGCTCTTCTTGGTAGGACTTCACCTGAACTGGCGAAACATCAAAGATGTTGGAAAGGTTGCGATCTTCTCGGGGCTTGGTCAGGTGATCATTACAAGCGCTGCTGGGTTTGGAATCACACAGTTACTTGGATTTGATGTTGTAGAGTCAATCTTCATTGGAGTCGCTTTTGCATTCTCTAGCACAATCATCATTGTAAAGCTTTTATCAGACAAACAAGACATCGATCGGTTCTATGGAAGGATCAGTGTTGGAATACTGATCGTGCAAGATTTGATGGCCATGTTAATCTTGCTTGGCCTGAGTGCATTTAGCCAGGACTCGGGAGGCATCGCTAGCATTGTTGGTATCTCATTATTGAAGTTAGTAGCCGTTCTGTTTGTCCTGTGGTTTATGGCGCGCTATATACTACCTCATGTTTTCAAGGCTGCAGCGCGATCTGGCGAACAACTATTCTTAATCGCGATCGCATGGTGTTTTGCCCTAGCAAGCGGATTAACTTTCTTTGGATTTGGAATTGAGATAGGAGCACTCTTGGCCGGAATTGCATTAGCCGGAACTGGATTTAGGCGTGAGATTGAATCTCGAATACGACCACTTCGAGATTTCTTCTTGATATTATTCTTTATATACCTTGGAACGCAGCTGCCAATTGATACGATAATGTCATCATTGCCGATTGCTCTAGCCTTAAGCGTTTTCATCTTGATTGGAAATCCGCTCATTGTAATTTTTGTACTGAGAATTTTCAAATATCATCCACGAACAGGATTTCTATCAGGAGTCACAATGGCGCAAGTTAGTGAGTTTTCATTCATTCTTCTAACTGCTGCAATTGCTGCTGATCTGGTTGGCATGGAAACGCTATCAATCGCTACGATTGTTGCAATGATCACCATTACAATCTCATCATACGTCATAAAATACAACGAAGAGATTTATGAGAAGATCGAACCCTTGTTTAAGTGGCTTGAACATGTTCCAGATACAAAGGAACATGAGAGACGAAAAACAACTCCTTCAATTATTCTATTTGGTTGTCATGGAATGGGGCAGTCGATTCTTGAGTCAATACAAAAAACAAAATATGAGTATTTGGTTGTAGATCTAGATCCTTCGGTAATCGATGACCTTCAGCAAGATCAGGTGCCGCACATGTACGGCGACATGGCAAATCGTGATTTCCTGCATTACATAGTCTCAGAAAAAGCAAAGTTAATTATTTCAACCATTCCTGACGTGAGTGCAAATCGCGACATGATGGAATATCTAAAGTCAAAGAAGTCAAAGGCATCTGTGATTGTGACAGCGAAGAATACGTATGATGCAAAGAAAATGTATAAAGCAGGCGCGACCTATGTTATTGTCCCTGGATTAATGAGCGGAGAGTTGTTCTCGCAGATGCTTTCATCAAAAAAGCTTAAGAAGACTTCATGGATGGCCTCAGCAAAGCGCCATAAATGGGCGATTGATAAATAGTATTCTCGATATAACGAATTCGTGTTAATCTTTAGTCTATAAAGTTAATGAATATAAGTATGAAAAGAGCAAAAGAATTAGCGGCTAGAATAATGGGGGGTAGTCCTGAACAGGGACAAGGAAAGCTTGAACGTGAGGTTAGTCGCGTTGAGGCTGAAATAAAAGAAGGACTCAAGGACATGATTCGTTCTGTAGACGCTATTGGGCAGTGGATTGATCAATGGCAAGAGGCTGATCGAGATGAACTTGAAAACAGGTATCAGATGGGTACAGATGAAAAATTTGCAGGTGCAATACGTCTTGAGAAAGAGGAGGCGATAAATGGTGCTGCTGAATGGGCCGAGTATGCTCATCAGACATTTGCTGATTTAGAGGATATAAAAGGTCTAACTGATGAGGAAATTCAGTTAATGCATGATAAGCTTGATGAGGTGGACCGATTGGTTGAGACATCGACTGGAGGGCTCAAGAAAGACATTCAATCAAGAATAGATCAGCTTAGAACAAGTGCGGCAGCATAAAAGTTGACACAAAGAAATTAGCACTCTATAATGCAGAGTGCTAATTTTATTTCTGTGTTAAACGAACGTCAGCTAAAAATTCTATCAGCAATCGTTGAAGAGTATGTGGCCACTGCACAACCTGTTGCTTCGCGTACATTGGTAAACAAGTACGCGTTTTCTGTTTCTCCGGCAACAATACGAAACGATATGGTTTTGCTTGAATCAGAAGGGCTTCTGCGTCAGCCACACACGTCTGCAGGACGCGTTCCAACCGAGGAAGGTTATCGAATCTATCTTGAGACCTTTGTAAAGCGTTCACGATCAAATCGAACTAGCACACAAATGCAGCAAGCTGTTGAGCAGGCACAAACACCGCGTCAGTTAGTTCGTGAGATGGCTCAATGTCTGACTCGACTATCTGGAGAGACTGCAGTCGCATCACTAGACACCGGGTGGAATCACTACACCGGAATATCGAAGTTATTTGATAAGCCTGAGTTTAGTGATGTAGCAACACTGCGTGCACTTTCAAGTGTGGTTGATGGTTTTGATCAGACTCTTCGCGATATCTTTGGCGACATTGAAGATGACGTGAACATTTGGATTGGTGGAGAGAATCCGTTTGGAGAGCAGATCGCAACAATGATGGTTAAGTATCGATTACCAAACGGAATGATCGGAACACTTGGACTTATCGGCCCAATGCGAATGAATTATGAAAAAAATATCTGCTTGCTTGAGCAGGCTAAAGACATATTAGATGCTTAGATATGAAGAAGGATAAAAGTAAAAAGTTGAAAGATCAAAGTCGAGTAGATTCTTCGGCTGCGCCTCAGAATGACACTTCCACTTGTCATCCTGAACGGAGTGAAGGATCTACTGAGTGCGAGAAGTGCGCCGAGTACTTAGCGGGCTGGAAACGCGCGCTGGCAGATTATGAGAATATGAAGGCAGATATTGATAAGGTCAGATCTCATAATCGCGATCAGATCAAGATCGACCTAGCGCTAAGCCTCTTGCCTGTGATGGACAACTTCGATCAGGCTGTAAGTCATGCGCCAGAAGCGTCAGATGCTATCGAAACTTGGCTTCAGGGTGTAAAGTTCATCAAAAAGCAGTTTGAGGATGTATTTGAGGAGATGGGACTGGAGATGATCGATACTTCGATCGAATTCGATCATAATCTACATGAAGCGGTAGAAGAGCGCGAAGAAAAGGGGTCAGACCCGGGAAGGATCATAGAAGTTCAACAAACCGGCTGGAAGATTGGGTATCGAATACTAAGGCCGGCTAAGGTGATAATAAATAAATTAAAATAATTGTCATCCTGAGCGAGTCGATTCGTCGCCGGCCGTCGCTAAAGCTATGGCCGGTCCGCCGAAGCTTTATGCGAAGGCGGAAAGGATCCCTGTAAGAGATTTCTCGGCTTCGCTCGGAATGACGAAGAATAAATAAAACAATAAAAACATATGCCAAAGATTCTAGGAATTGATTTAGGAACTACAAACTCAGCTATGGCTGTGATGGAGGGTGGTTCACCAAAGATCCTTGAGAACAAAGAAGGATCACGCACAACACCTTCAATGGTGGCGGTTACAAAGAATAATGAGCGCTTGGCTGGAACACCTGCAAAGCGTCAAGCTGTTACAAACCCAAAAGATACACTCTTTTCGATCAAACGACTTATCGGACGAAGATTCAATGATGAAGAGGTTAAGTATGACATGGAGCACATGCCATATGAGATTGTTGCACGTGGAGAAGGTGTGGGTATCAAAATGGGTGATAAGGAATACACACCGCAGCAGGTTGGTGCAATGGTTTTGCAAAAGATGAAAGCAGATGCTGAGGAAAAGACTGGTGAGACAATCACAGAAGCAGTGATCACGGTTCCTGCTTACTTTGATGATGCACAGCGACAAGCTACAAAGGATGCAGGTGAGATTGCAGGGCTTAAGGTCCTCCGAATCATCAACGAGCCAACTGCGGCCGCACTCGCTTATGGATTTGATAAAAAGGTTGGTCAGCAAGTTCTGGTGTACGATCTAGGTGGTGGAACTTTTGACGTGTCAGTGCTCGACGTATCTGAAAATACCGTTGAGGTTCTATCAACCAATGGTGACACTCACCTTGGAGGAGATGACTTTGATAAGGCGATTATCGACTGGATTATCATGGAGTTTAAGGCGCAAGAAGGTGTAGATCTTTCTGGAGACCCACTTGCTATGCAACGTGTAAAAGACGCAGCAGAGCGGGCTAAGATTGAGTTATCCACAGCAGCACAAACTGAGATCAATCAACCATTCATTACTTCAGGAGCAGAAGGGCCAAAACACTTGGTTATGACTTTGACACGCGCAAAGCTTGAGGAGCTAATTATGCCGCTTGTTGAAAAGACTCTTGAGCCAGTTAAGAAAGCACTTAACGATGCAAAGCTTCAACCGTCAGACATCGAAGAGATCATCTTGGTTGGAGGGATGACACGAATGCCAGTGATCGGAAAGAAAGTAGAAGAGTTTTTCAGTAAGAAGCCAAATGCGACTGTAAACCCAGATGAAGTTGTTGCAATGGGTGCAGCAATCCAGGCTGGTGTTCTTCAAGGTGATGTTAAGGATGTGCTGTTGCTTGATGTGACTCCACTGTCTCTCGGAATCGAAACTATGGGTGGAGTGTTTACAAAGCTTATCGAGAGAAACACAACAATTCCTACAACCAAGAGTCAAATCTTTTCTACTGCAGCTGATAGTCAGCCTTCTGTTGAAATTAAAGTTTACCAAGGTGAGCGTCAGATGGCTGCTGACAACAAGGTTCTTGGACGGTTCATGTTGGACGGAATCCCACCAGCACCACGAGGAGTTCCACAGATCGAAGTTAGTTTCGATATCGATGCGAACGGAATCCTTAATGTTTCTGCAAAAGATAAGGGAACTGGTAAGGAGCAGAAGATTACCATTCAGGCATCTTCAGGATTGTCGGACGAAGAGGTTGAAAAGATGAAGCAGGATGCAGAGGCTCATGCTGATGAGGATAAAAAGAAAAAAGAGAGCGTAGAAGTTAAAAATGTTGCAGATACCATGGTGTATACTGCAGAGAAGATGCTGATCGATGGTAAGGACAAAATCGACGAGGCTGAAGCAAAGAATGTTCAAGAAAAGATTGACGCTCTTAAAGACGTTAAGGATAGTGAAGATATTGAAAAGATCAAAGCTGTGTCTGAAGAACTATCAAAGGTTGCTCAGGAAGTTGGAGCAAAGATGTATCAAGCTGAGCAGGCAGAACAGAACCCAGAAGCCAGTACCCAGAACCCAGCCGAAGGTCACGAGCAAAGTCGAGGGGAAGGCGACGACGTAAAAGACGCGGATTTTGAGGAGGTGAAAGAGGAAAAGAAGGACGAAGGCGCTGACGCCGCTGATCAAACTGATCAAGGATCGGAAAATAAATAACCCCTCTCGTCCATCCCGACGTGAGGAGGGATCCCGGCCGGGCTGACGCATTTATCGCCCGGCCGTCGATCTGATTAACCCACCATGCATATGTTTAGTAAGAAAGAAAAACCAAAAAGGAATATATTGCTTCGGCTTGTAATCGGAGTAGGTTCGTTTGTGATGTGGCTACTTAGCTTTAAGGCCGTTCGATCCTGGATTTGGAAACGAGTTGAGTCAAAAGGTAGAGAAAAGATAATCGATGCGAAAGCAAAGGTTGTAGAAAAAAGTGAGAAAAAGAGATTTTTAAAGTAGTTATGGTCTTAAGTAATGTAAAAAAATTCCTAAAGCCACACCGTCTATTGCTTTTATCAATGGCTGTTTTTGCTGTTGCTATATGGCTGGCAATGCATATTTTATTGGATAACCTATGCCTTGTTCCATACTGTAACCAATACGATCATTTTTGGCTTGCATGGGTCCTTATCCCAATAATGGTTGTGATAGCCATTTTCTCGATACCAATTTTAATTGCATTTGGAATTTGTCACTTTCTGTACATGTCTTTTGGTTACCAGGATATGACGATTTGGGCTTGGGTGATGGTGAAAATGTATGATATTGGATTCATGAATGTCAGAGAGATATTATCCATTTTAATATCGGTATTTGGAGGGGTTATATATGGTGGTATTTTCTATTCGATTGTAAGCATTCCAATAAAAAAGATGCGTAAATAATGATTTTGGAATGAAGTAGCTATGAGCAAAGACTATTACAAGATTTTAGGGGTGGAAAAGGGTGCGGATAAGAATGAGATCAAGCGTGCTTTTAGGAAACTTGCGCATGAGCATCATCCAGATAAGGGTGGTGATCAGGATAAGTTCAAGGAGATAAATGAGGCGTATCAAGTTTTATCAGATGATACTAAGCGATCGCAGTACGATCAGTTTGGTTCTACTTTTGATCAAGCTGGTGGTGCTGGCGGATTTGGTGGGTTTGGTGGTCAGGGATTCTCTGGTCAAGGCATGAACTTTGAAGATCTTGGAGATATGTTCTCAGGTATGTTTAGTAGAGGCGGAGGTCGATCAAGACGTGCACAAGGATCTCATATCCAAGTCGACATGCAGCTAAGCTTCAAAGAAGCTGTGTTTGGTGTTGAAAAGGAAATCCAAGTATCAAAAAATAATAGTTGTGATCGTTGTGGTGGTGTTGGATCAGAGCCAGGCAGTTCAATGAAGACCTGTTCGACATGTTCAGGATCAGGAGTTCAAGAGAAAGTTCAGCAGACTATTCTTGGGTCGATCAAAGCTAGAACTGCTTGTGAGTCATGCCAGGGACGCGGAGAGGAACCAGAAGATCCATGTTCGACCTGCGGAGGAAGCGGAATGGAATATGGAAAAAAGTCATTACGCGTTGAAGTTCCTGCAGGAGTCGATAATGGTATGAAGATCCGCGTGCGCGGTCAGGGCGAGTCTATTGGCGCTTCTGGCGTTGCAGGTGATCTTTACGTAGTTTTGTATGTTAAGCCTGACCCAAGGTTTGAACGCGTTGGAGAGCATATTTATACGCATCACAAGATTGGATTCACACAAGCGGCATTAGGTGATGAGGTTTCGATTGAAACGCTTAATGGAAAAGTAAAGCTAAAGGTTCCGTCAGGAACCCAGAGCAGTGATAAGCTTCGGTTGCGAGGTAAAGGTGTGCCAAAGGCGCGAGGTCGTGGAGATATGATTGTTGTAGTTCAAGTTGTAACGCCAAAGAAGGTTTCGAGGAAACAAAAGAAGCTGTTGGGAGAGTTAGACCTAAAAGAATAATCAGATCGGGGCATCCTGCCCCGTACCCCTGGCCCCATTTCTTTGGAGCAGCAAAGAAATGGGGAAAAGAAACTGCTGGCCCATACTGCGTTCGTCCAGGCGTACCCCTTGTCATACAGACGGGCATTTTGAGGATCTGGTTTGTATCTATGGATAAACCAGACCGGCAAAATGCTATTCCGTCTTCCTGCCAGGGGACAAGCCTGAACGTACTCGTGGTGGGCCTAAAATGCTAAGAGCCGGGTCGCGTCAAAATTGGCTGGGGACTCAGTTGAGAATTACAAGAACCGGCATATGCCGGTTCTTGTACATCTTCATTAAAAAAAGGAGCCGCCGAGGTAAGTCGGCGGCTGTGTGAGTTGTCCAAGACTCACAGAGACGCATGACCCAAGCCTCCCTTCGCTTGAATCATCATGAAGAAGTGGATGGCCCTAGCTCATCGGTACATCCACAAAAATAATATCAAAAATTGTTGAAAAAGCAAGAGCCGCAGCCTGTGTAGGCTGCGGACTGACGACGGGCTAGTGAAGCGTAACCTCAGTATCAAGCGCATCAAAGAGCTCAGCTATGAGGTCTACAAGGTCCTGTAGTAGCCTGACGCCACCTTCAAGATCATTGGTTTGTCTCAGAGTCAGGACGTTAGCTTCAGAAAGTAGGCTATTAGCCATGCTGCGTACCATATAAGCTGCAGTAAATGCAGCCATGAATGTGGAACTGGCCACACTGCCTTCCTCAAGTGCTATATGAATGATTGCAACATATTCACCCCACTGCTGATAGTCCACTCTCGTAGGCCTGTGATGCATGATTTTTGATTGACAAATCAACACATCCAGAGCCGGATCAGAGTCGCAAGCTCTATAGATCAGACGCAATTCCTTGAGAAGAAGCTCAACGGAAATGTGCAGTTGAATAAGGTGACAGCGTATAGGCCCGTAGGATAGCCAAGGTGTGCCATGCGTGATGCCGTAGATGAGTTGCCTGTTGGATGCTATAGCGCACTGGCGTATTATGCGAAGGTGCTGATCAATCCTTGGAAGGATTGTATCTCGAATCTCAGTTACCGTAGACACGATTCCTCCAGGGTTAATGTTCGCGGAGATCGTAGCTGTTTCCCAGACTTGAGTCAACTTTGATATACTGAATATATGCCGGAGGATTTGATCGAAATAGACTCCATTGAGGGAGTAACCGAGTTTGTTCAAAACACGTCGTACTTCACGTGGGATGCTTTGGTTGTGATTGGGTTGATTGTTTTGATATGCGCGTATGGTTTCACATTTGGTAAAGACTTTGTTGTGCCTTTGTTGGTTTCTGTTTATGTCGCAGGTTTTGTAATGGCGTTTGTGCCGTATGTGGAGTGGTTGCGAGGACTGATCGAAGCAGACACTGGAATTGCATCATCGATCGTATTTATCGGAATTTTGTTGATCGTATTCTTTATTCTCAAGTCAAACGGATTTTTTGAACCTTATATAGTGCCCACGGGCTTTGAACTTGCTACGTTTTGTATTGGGATAACTGGGCTGACCTTAGTGATAGTTGCAAGTTTTATGGGTGAAGAGATGATTGCAAGCTTTTCGCCGCTAGTTCGATCTGTGTTTGTTGGCGATATACAAATGACAGCATGGGCCCTGGTGCCAGTTGTTTTGTTGGTTTTGATAAGAGGCGAGACCTAAAACATACCTCCCACTTCCCCTGCCTACCGGCAGGCAGGCAAGGGGGAGATAGCCTGCCGGTCGAAGCTCCGACAGGAGCGAAGTCCGGAGGGGGTTGCCGTTTTTGATCTAAGCGTCATTCATTGACGTTTTTCTTTTTTTATGACAATATGCGCAGTCATCAGGAATAACCCTGATAGATCATTCACATGGGGGACGAGATGGACCAGCATAGCTTCTGGAGCCCAAAACCTGACCATGATGCAATGGTCTACTGGCTCTTCTCAGGCTTTCTGAATTCAGATTTCAATGCGCAAGTACTTGTAAAGGGATGCCTTCAGCATGTACGAGTGTTTGGAATGTGGTGCCGTGAGGATTTCCACAGCAAGGAAGACACTAGTGGAGCCTTTAACTGGACTGACCACGAATGGACATGGTATGCACATAGGCAGCCAGAGCGAGCTGCTGATGGGTATGTGGTTGGACAGTACTTCCAGAAATCGCCCATCAAGGCAGATACATCGTTGGTCCGAGGTTCCCAAACACATATTCGAACACTGGCCTATAGGGTGTTTCACCAGAATCTGGTGCCTGAAAATGCTGCAAGTATCACCACGGCCACTGCTCATCCCATTGAGGTTAGAAGACTGATCCCATCGATCATCGACACCTCGAAAACCTTCAGTTTCTCCCCAATGAGTTTTTCACTGGGCGATTCTGATGAAGTAATTGCATGCTCAGTGGGCATCTTCCATTGCTACAAATCCAAACCTCGTGCCCCAAGATTCATCTGGGCTGGAGAGGTCTTGATTGATGGCATGTGGTATCTAGCAATAGCTACCATTCGGATAAAGAGACCCACAATCCTTCGCATCTACGGACTCTAGCGCTGCTCTCATGCGGCGCTTTCATGCTTTTTTATAACAATAGGCGGTATAAAAGTTTGTTTATCAACCATCTACTGCATACTGCCTACTTTTGATATAATCAACCCACTATGCCTATCAAACTCTATAATACACTTACGCGGCAGAAGGAGGGTCTTAAGCCGATAATCAAGGGAAAAGTCGGGCTTTATTCTTGTGGACCAACAGTTTATCTTCGAGCTAGTATTGGAAATCTTCGAGCTTATGTGTTTGTTGATCTTCTAAAACGTGCACTTAGATTGAATGATCTTGAAGTAAAGCATGTGATGAACATAACAGATGTTGGTCATTTGGTTGGTGATGAATCAGAAGGTGAAGATAAACTTGAAAAGACATCTCGAGAGACTGGGAAAACAGCTTGGGATATTGCCAAAGAGTACACCGATCTTTTCATGAAGGACATGAAGAAGCTCAATATTATAGAACCTGATGTGATACCAAAAGCAACTGATCATATTGAACAGCAGATCGAGCTCATCAAAGTCCTAGAAGAGAAAGGATTCACTTATCAAACATCAGACGGCATTTATTTTGATACTTCGAAGTTGGATGATTACGGCAAGCTCTCAGGTCAGAAGCTTGAAGAAAAAGAAGAAGGCGCGCGGGTTGAAAAAAATCCAGAAAAGAAAAACGCTACTGACTTTGCGCTTTGGAAGTTCTCGCCTAAAGATCAAAAGCGTCAGATGGAGTGGGAGTCACCCTGGGGGATTGGTTTTCCAGGCTGGCATATTGAATGTTCTGCGATGAGTGAGGAGTATCTTGGCGTGCCGTTCGATATTCACACTGGAGGAATAGATCACATTCCAGTTCATCACCCTAATGAGATTGCTCAGACTGAAGCAGCTCGTGGCAAGCCATTGTCTAACATCTGGATGCATAATGAGTTTTTACAGATCGATGGCGGAAAAATGTCAAAGTCACTTAGAAATGTGTACTCGCTCGATAATTTAAAGGAAAAAGGCTTTGAGCCACTTACATATCGATATTTCTTGCTTGGAGCGCATTATCGTCAAAAGCAAAACTTTACATGGGAATCGATTGAAGCTGCGCAGAATGCTTTGAACAAGCTTCGAAAGCTAATTATTGAACTTCCTCACGGTAATGATATTAGCGAGAGCTATGAGTCTCAGCTGATTGATCGCATTAATGATGATTTGGATATCCCTGGTGTATTATCAGTGCTGTGGACAATGCTAAAGGACAAAGATCTAAAGCCAGGAACAAAGTATGCAACTGCAATGAAATTTGATGAGGTTTTAGGGCTTGAGTTGTCAGATCTTGAAAAACAGCAAATCGAAATACCGCAAGAGGTCCATGATTTGCTTGAGCTTCGAAAGAAGGCGCGTGAAGAAAAGAATTGGGACTTGTCAGATGAGATTCGCGATAAAATTAAAGATCATGGTTTTGAAGTAAAGGACTCAGATGAGGGTCAAGATCTAGAGGCGATTGTTTAGTGTACCTAATGGCATTCCGTCTCCCTGGCACCATCCCAACGTTAGGAGGTATCCCAGGTCTTATCGTTTCTAAATTAGATCGAACGGCCGGCCAAAGAATAATATCAAGCCGGCCGGGATCCCTCGGCATTCGCCTCGGGATGGACGTGCTCGCAGTGTGGCTGAGATTTTAACTGCATACTGCCTACTGCATACTGTATACTTTTGATATAATAAACCCATGCCTGATGAGGAGGTAAAAGTCGAAAAGCAAACTAGTACGGCCCAAGAGCAAGGGCCTGATTTAGGTTTAGAAAGAGAGGTGCCAGCAGAAGTTAAAGAAGAGGTTCGTGAAGCTGAAAAAAAACCAGAGGCTAAACCTGAAAAGATTGAGCCAGAAAAGCCTCAGGAAGCTCCAGAAGTATCAGTTCCAAAAGCTGTTCCTGAAGAGCCAACTCAGGCACCAATAAAGAAAGATGAAATCTTAGTTGATCTAGAGGGTATTCTCGCAGATGATTTAACTGAAGTTTTTTTGGAGTTACCTGATGACAAGAAACTTGCTTTTAAGAAAAAGGGTGAGGAAGTTGCAATAAGAGTCTATGAGATGATCCACTCCGGAAAAGTTAAGGTTGGAAAGATTTTAGGTTGGATCCGCGAATGGCTTCGAATGATCCCAAGAGTTAATAAGTTTTTTATTGATCAAGAGGCTAAGATTAAGGCAGACAAGATTCTCACGTACGCAAGAGATCAACAAAAGCGTCGTCAAGATAAAATATGATCGAAGAGTTTTTAAACAATCCACTTATGCTGGTGTACCTGTTGCTAGGGGTTGTTTTGATTTTTGCAATCATTATAGCGGTGCTATTTTTTGTCAGAAAGTATTTAAGAAAGGGACAGATGATGCGTGGAGGCGAGTTCTCAGGCGTCACAATGATGATTACTGTGCCAAAGTTCAAAAGTGAAGCAGAATCAAAGAGTGATGAAAAGACAGCTGACATTAAGGAAGATATTGCAATAGCTGAGACATTTTTCGCTGCAATTGGTGGTCTAAAGCCTCAAAAAGGATTTAAGCCATGGCTTTACGGAAGAACAGATGAAATTGCACTTGAAATGGTTGCACATGAAAAGGTTATAACGTTTTACATCACAGTTCCTCGCTACATGCAGAACTTTGTTGAGCAGCAACTTCATGCTCAATACAGTGCCGCAGCAATTGAACCAGTGAAAGATTACAATATATTTTCACCAAGTGGAACCATTGTTGGTGGTTATTTGGTTTTGAAGCGTGAGAATGCATTACCTATCAAAACGTATACCGAAATGGAGGGCGATCCGCTTAATGCAATTACAAATGCTCTCTCAAAGGTTCCAGAAGGTGATGGTGTGGCTGTGCAGTACGTTGTTCGATCAGCAAGAGGAGAATGGCGGTCATTAGGAAAGAAGATCGTCAAGAACATGAAAAAGGGAATGGGCTATGAGGAAGCAAAGAAAGGAGGGGACTCTGGATGGGGAAAGATGCTAAAGTCTCAGGTATCAAAGACTGATGAGGGTCCAAAAGAGCCAAGGCAACTTTCTGCTACAGAGCAAAAGATGATGGAGGGAATTGAAAAGAAGGCCAGCAAGGCTGGGCTTGATATAAATGTAAGAATTGTTGCGAGCGCACAAAGCTCTGATGCTGCAACAATGTACTTGAATCAGGTTTTGCAGGCTTACAACCAGTACAACATTTACGAATACGGAAATTCATTTGAAAAGTCAGTTCCAAGACGTAGTACCTTAGTTCAAGATTTTATTTATCGAAAGTTAAGGAGTAAGTATAAGCTCGTTCTTAATACTGAAGAGCTTGCTGGACTTTGGCATCTTCCAATTCCTTCAACTGAAACCCCGAATATCCGTTGGATGCTAGCAAGAACAGCGCCAGTACCGCCTGAGGTTCCAGATGAAGGTGATTTTAAGATTGGACACAATATATATCGTGGACATAAAACAGATGTTTTCATGAAAAATGAGGATCGTACGCGACACATGTACGTCCTTGGTAAAACCGGTACTGGTAAATCTGTATTTTTGCGGTCAATGGCAATTCAGGATATTAAGAATGGAAAAGGTGTTGCTGTGATTGATCCACATGGTGATTTAGTTGATGCAATCATGGGCCAGATCCCAAAGGAGCGCATTGATGATGTGATTTACTTTAATCCGTCTGACACGGAGAGGCCAATGGGTCTTAACATGCTTGAGGCTAAGAGTGAAGCTGATCGCGATTTTGCGGTGCAGGAGATGATCTCAATCTTCTACATGTTGTTCCCACCAGAGATGATCGGTCCGATGTTTGAGCACAACATGCGTAACTTTATGCTGACTCTGATGGCTGATCAGGAGAATCCTGGAACAATTGCAGAGATACCGCGAATGATTTCAGACGAAAAGTTCCAAAAGAAGTGGGTGTCAAAAGTTAAAGATCCAGTCGTTAGATCCTTCTGGGAAGACGAAATGGCAAAGACTTCTGATTATCATAAGTCTGAGATGATGGGATATCTTGTATCAAAAGTTGGTCGTTTTGTAGAAAACGAGATGATGCGTAACATCATCGGTCAGTCAAAATCAGCATTTAACTTTCGCGAGATAATGGACGAGGGCAAGATTTTGCTTGTGAACCTTTCGAAAGGTAAAACTGGTGATGTAAACGGAAACCTACTTGGACTAATCATGGTATCGAAGCTCCAAATGGCAGCGTTTGGCCGAGCAGACATGGCAGAGGAGGATCGAAAAGATTTCTTCTTGTATGTTGATGAGTTCCAAAACTTTATTACGCCTTCAATCGCGACAATCCTGTCTGAGGCTAGAAAGTATCGATTAAATCTTATAATGGCCCATCAGTACATGGGGCAATTAATAAAAGACGGTAAGACTGAGACGCGGGATGCCATTTTAGGTAACGTTGGAACAACGCTTGTATCAAGAATTGGTCCAGAGGATGTTGAGATTTTATCGAAAATATATGAACCGACTCTATCTGGTTATGATTTGATGAATAATGAGGAGTTTGCATGGAATGCGCGTATCATTGTAGATATGTCACAAACAAAGCCATTTACACTGAAGGCAGAGTGGCCAGGAAAGCATAATCAAAAGTTAACCGATGCTCTTAAGGAGGTATCTCGACTTACATATGGACGGCCAAAGGATTTGGTTGAGCGTGGAATCGCACTGCGAGCGGGAATTGGAGCAAAGCGTGAAGTAACAAAGCCTCCGATGCCAACAGGGCGATAGAAATTAGAAAGCATGAACCGCACCTCAAGGGGTGCGGTTTTCGAATCGTACGAGTTGGTCTACTGGGCGTAGTATAGAGTGCTTGTGTACGATATGCAGTTGTAGAAGAAGTGAAGTGCCCAGCAGCAGGCTAGTCCGACCAGGATGCCCCAACCACCTCTCCAGCCGCCGCACTTCAGATAAACGATATGTAGCGCGATTCCGAGCGGCAGGTAGGTGAAAAGCGCCATCAGGACTCCCATCGAGCCGAGTGTATGGAGAATTGAGAAGATCACGGATGAAGTGATGATCAACGGCAGTATCACGAACCTATGTGTTCCAGCGATCCACTTCGCGACAGCAGTAGTCAGTACCCGTCCCACCAGTTCTTCGAAAAGAGACTGGAGGGGTGTGACGAAGATCATGACCAGGATCATGTCGTGAACCAGCTCAGGGTAGCGCTCGGGCCGCGGCTCGTGCATGACGTAGATTGCGACCAGTGGTTTGATCTGTGCGTAGATCGTCAGGGCGAGAAGCGTTATGCCAAGCATTACGATCAGCTCGCTGGCCTTGGGCTTTTCTTCGATCCAGTTCAGGAACGTGTTCACGGTGTACCTCCGGGGTTGTTTAGCGAACAGATGATATTAGACCACAAATGTAGTTTTGTCAATCATAATTGCAAGTGTGGTAAAATGATCCGCGTATGAGTCAAGCGCTTTATCGAAAATATAGACCATCGCAGTTTAGCGATGTTTTTGGTCAAAAACATGTTGTTCAGACCATTCAGAATCAGATCGCTGATGAGAATGTTGCGCACGCTTATCTTTTTGCAGGCCCTCGTGGGATTGGTAAGACAACGATTGCACGGTTGTTGGCTAAGACTGTTAATTGCGAAGATCGTAAAGGTAAGCCAGAGGCCTGTGGGAAGTGTAAGCATTGTGAGGCGTTTAATAAGAACAATGCGCTGGATATTGTTGAAATAGATGCTGCAAGTAATACGGGTGTGGACAATGTTCGTGAGAATATTATCGAAGCCATAAGGTTTGCGCCAACAACCGGATCCTTCAAGGTTTTTATTATTGATGAGGTTCACATGCTTTCAGCAAGTGCTTTTAATGCGCTTTTGAAAACTCTGGAAGAGCCGCCTGAATATGGAATATTTGTTTTGGCTACAACTGAGATTCACAAGATTCCACAAACAATTATTTCAAGGTGTCAGCGTTTTGATCTTCATAGATTGACTGAGGATGAGATTGTTAAGCGTTTGAATTCAATTCTAAAGGCTGAGAAAATTAAGGCCGATGATTCAGTGCTAAAGACTGTCGCGAAGCTCTCAGAGGGCTGCCTGCGTGATGCTGAGAGTCTTTTGAGCCAGATCATGGCACTTGGTGAGAAGGAGATAACTGAGGACCTAGCTTCGATCGTCTTACCGCGTACAAACACTCAAACTGTTGAGAATATACTGCAGTTCTGCGAGGTGTCAGATGCTTCTGCTGCAATTAGTGAATTGTTGGAATTTATCGAGCAAGGCGGGTCTGTAAAAAGATTGAATGACGATCTCATCGAAGAGTGTAGATTAAAAATGATGGAAAACTTAGGTCAAGACATGTCAAAGGTCGCATGGTTTAGATCAGCCCTTGAGGAATTCTTAAAGGCACGGACAACATCGGCACCTGAGACGATCCCACATTTATCGCTTGAGCTGGCAATTGTAGAAATTTGTGGGGCGGGCAAGTCAAATCTCCCCCTTCCCAAGGGGGAGGAAGAGGGGGTTGCCGATGATAAAATCAAACAAGATTCGACCCCCCTCCTTGCGAAGGAGGGGTTGGGGGAGGTCACTAATCAAACCACGGAGGAAAAGAATACGGCCTCCAGTGCCGTATTTAACATTGAGGACCTTCGATCAAAGTGGAAGCGTTGCTGCGATGAAGTTTCAAAAACAAACATTGCATTGCCTTTAGCTTTGAAAGACGCCCAGCTTATCGAAATAAATGATCAAGGATTAGTGATGGGTTTTGAGCGGCAATTTCATTTTGATTCAGTAAGTCAGCGTAAGAATCTCGACGTGGTCTCTGACGCGATCGAGCGAGTGATTGGGGCTAAGCTCGTCATTTTTACAAAGTTTATAGACGCCAAGGAGGACGAGGTGCCAATCCAGAATCTAGCTGCCGCCTTTGGTGGATCTGTAGTCGATTAGAAAAAACAGGACGCTAGTCCTGTTTTCTTATTATCTGTTCGAATTCTCTCAAAGCCTTTTTTTGACCTTTTAGGATGTGCGCACCGCGACGCTTGCTTTGTACTAGTTCGATCGCCTCATCTACTGTGTAGCCATTATGTATCAGATAGGCAGCTACCATTGTCGGCCCACGACCGTGACCATTCATACAATGGATGTATATCTTCTTTCCAGCATCCATCAGTGATTTCATGGCTCGTACTCCTTGTAGTAATTGATCTTGGCTCGGAGCAGTTGCATCTGGCACTGGTAGCCAGAGATAGTATTCGATGCCAAATGGAGCATCAACACGCTCACCTTCAAGTGAGATGTCGGCGTAGACACCTTTTTCGATCAACTCCTGATCAAAGTGAACCTGGCAGCAGAAGTTGGTTCCTACAAATATCTGATCAGTAATCTGATCATAATCTAGTTTGTTGTGTGGCACATCTCCCATATATTATAAGTCTATCACGCATTGACTAAAGTGTCCTTTTTAGGTATTATCGCTTCGCGCAATTATTCCCGGATCGTCTAACGGCAGGACGTCTGGTTCTGGTCCAGAAAATCGGGGTTCGAATCCCTGTCCGGGAACCAAAAAACACCACTCAATGAGTGGTGTTTTTTGTATGCTTGACTTTTTCGATAAAATAAGCTATAGTCCTTTGTCTACCCAAAACCCGCAACCCTGGAGGAATCATGAAGGGTATGGCCAATTGGTGGTGCTTCAAGCTGCTCGTGAGCCTCTGGATCCGAGTATGCGCCACCTCCCGCTCTGACGAGCTGGCAACAGATGATGCTGCATTGGTCGAAGATACCAATGAGGCATCTGAGCTACTCCCACCCCTGCTGGAGCTTGTGTACGACAGCGGAGCCCCTCAGACACGAGGACTGCGTCTTCCAGAGACGCGCGATGATCTCATTCGTCGCCGATCCCATCTCGAGCTTAAGTGGAGTCGATCCGGGCGTCGCCAGGCCAGCTAGAGTCCACCATCCGTTCGTATCAGCGACCCATCTCTGGGTCGCTGAAGTGCTTTTCAAAAACCACTAATTTTTGCAAAATATTTATCAACAACTATTGACAAAAGGCCATTTTTATGCTAAAGTTATTGTGTTAACTTAATCTTAAAATATATTTATATGGTATATGGTAGAGTTGAAAGTGAAGATCCAAATGTTGCACGAATGCGTAAGCGTGCTGCAGAATCTCGAGATAAGAGACGTGCAGAAGCTGAGGGAGCAGAAGAGGAAGATACTCGAACCCCTGAGCAGGTTAACGCTGATGCACAGCGTGATGCAGATGCACGTGCGGCGGCAGCAGCAGGTGAAGCACCTGCAGAAGATGTGAAGGAAGCTGCATAAAGATCTCAAATAAACAAAACAGGCCCTACGTGGGCTTGTTTTGTTTTTCATGATATTCTTTTTAGGTATGAAAAAGCCAAAAGTACTAGTTGGAATGAGTGGTGGAGTTGATTCTTCTGTTGCTGCTTTGCTGCTGAAAAAGCAGGGTTTTGAGGTTATTGGTGGGTTCATGAAAAACTGGAGTGATGAAGTTTGCTATAAGGAAAAGGTATCGGAATGTGAGTGGCGCACTGAACGGCGTGATGCAATGCGCATAGCTGCAAGTCTGGGGATCGAACTTCATACTTTTGATTTCGAAGACGAATATCGAAAGCAAGTTTATGAGTACATGCTTTCTGAGTATAAGGCTGGCCGAACTCCAAATCCTGACGTTTTGTGTAATAAGTACATGAAGTTTGGATTATTTCTTGAAAAGGCAAAGGAGCTTGGTTGTAAATATGTTGCAACAGGTCACTATGCTCGGATTAAGCATGGTCGATCAGGCTCAAAGTTACTCACAGGCAAAGATCGAGATAAAGATCAGTCTTACTTCCTGGCGCGATTGACCCAGGATCAGCTTAGTCATGTTTTATTTCCGATTGGCAAATTAAAGAAGTCTAAGGTTCGAAAAATAGCAGAAAAGAACGATCTACATGTTGCGGGTAAGAAAGATAGTCAAGGGATTTGCTTCGTGGGCAAGGTTGCACTTGATGATTTTCTTAGCGATCGCATCAAAGAGCAAGAAGGGGATATTATTAATACTAAAGGAAACATTCTTGGAAAGCACAAAGGTCACATGTTTTTCACGATTGGTCAGCGACATGGTTTAAATCTAGGCGGGACTGATCCATACTTTGTTGTTGAACGTCGACCTGAGTCAAACGAGGTTGTTGTAGCGCATGAAGGCGATCAAAGCTTATTTCGATCTGAGCTAGTTGCAACTGATATAACAGAAACAATCGAGGGCCGACTTGAGAAGCTGATCGGAAAAAAGCTAAAAGCTCGTATTCGTTATCGGCAACCACTCCAAAAGTGCCGAATAACTAAAATAAAAAGGGGTCAGACCCACGTAGAATTCAACAAACCTCAACGCGCTGTAGCTCCAGGGCAGTTCATTGCTTGGCATAAGGGAAAAGAGCTTATCGGATCAGGGATTATTACATAGGTACAAGAGTTGATACGATAGTATCAAACATGCGACATTCTCGACAATTGGTCTTATTTTAGGTACTCTATTCAACGCTAATACCAGCCGGAAGTCGAATTTTGAAATTAGCATTATTGTTTTATGACCTCACAAGATAGAATCAGAAATTTTTGCATTATTGCGCATATTGACCACGGCAAGTCTACACTTGCCGATCGTTTGCTTGAAAAAACTGGAACTGTGGATAAACGTCAAATGAAAGAGCAGGTTTTGGATCAGATGGAACTTGAACGCGAACGTGGAATCACTATCAAGCTTGCTCCTGTGCGGATGAAGTATGTGAAGGATGGTAAGGAATTTACACTTAACTTGATAGACACTCCTGGGCACGTTGACTTCAGCTATGAGGTTTCACGATCTTTGGCTGCGGTTGAAGGTGCTATATTGCTTGTTGATGCAACTCAGGGAGTTCAGGCGCAGACACTGGCAAACCTTTATCTTGCATTGGATCAGAACCTTGAGATTATCCCAGTCCTTAATAAGATCGATCTTCAAAACGCAGATGTGCCAACTCGCACAAAAGAGATAATGGCTTTGATCGGGTGCAAAGAAAAAGATGTCATTGCGGTTTCAGCAAAGACTGGAGAAAATGTTGAATTGCTTTTAGATAAAGTTGTTGATTCAGTGCCAGCGCCTGAGGGCAGGGATGTTGAATCTACGCGCGCGCTTGTTTTTGACTCCCATTACGATGATTACAAAGGCGTAGTTGCATATGTTCGAGTTATAGATGGCGCCCTTCGAAAGCGTGATCAGATGAAGATGATGGCAACTAAAACTACAGCTGAGATTATTGATGTGGGCGCTCTGAAACCTGAATTTGCAAGTACTGATGTTCTTGGAACTGGACAGATTGGATATGTAGTTACAGGTCTTAAAGATATCCAGGGATGTCAGGTGGGAGATACAATGACACTCTCTGCCTCAACAGATGTTGATCCGCTTGGGGGTTACAAAAAGGTCCAACCCATGGTGTTTGCCGGAATATTTCCGCAAGAGGGAGATGACTATAGCGCTCTTCGCGATGCAATGGATCGTCTTAAGCTCAATGACGCAGCTCTTGTTTATGAGCCGGAACAGTCTCCAGCACTTGGTTTTGGATTTCGTGCAGGGTTTCTTGGAATGCTTCACCTTGAGATATTGAAAGAACGACTTGAACGTGAGTTTGGACTTCATCTCGTTGTCACAGTTCCGTCGGTAGCTTATAACGTGTATTCTCGAGGATCCCTTAAGCCAGATCTAGTAAAGAGTGCACTTGATTTACCTGATGCTGGGCATGTTGATAAAATTGAGGAGCCTTGGGCTAATCTAGATATCATTACACCAGTTGAGTATATCGGGGGTGTGATGACATTCACGCAGGAAAGATTTGGAATATACAAAAATACAGAATATTTGTCTGAGGGCAGAGCGATTTTAAAGTATCAAATCCCGCTTTCATCTTTAATTGTTGATTTTTACGACAAGCTAAAGAGTATAAGTAGCGGATTTGCTTCCATGAACTACGATGTTTTTGAGTATCGTGAGGCTGACGTTGTTCGACTTGATATATTAGTTGCAGATGATGTAATTGATGCATTATCTACCTTTGTATACAGAGATGATGCACATTCTGCAGGCAAACGTATTATCAAGACTCTAAAAGATTCAATTCCTCGACAACAGTTTGTCATTAAGATTCAGGCCGCAGTTGGTGGTAAAATAGTTGCAGGGGATCGACTCTCTGCTCTTCGAAAGGATGTTACTGCAAAGTTATATGGCGGAGACGTTACACGAAAACGAAAGCTTCTTGAGAAGCAGAAAAAGGGAAAGAAGCGGATGCTTGCAATGGGTAAGGGAAAGGTTCAGATTCCAAGTGAAGCATATTTAAATGTACTTAAGCGTTAATATGGCTCGAAAATCAAAAAAACTGCAAAGAGTTTTAGGTATCATTGCACTGATCGCAATGGTTTCTATGACTTTTGCATCACTCGCATACACAATGTTTTAGAGGTGGTTTGATATCAGCTTTCGATTAAATCGAACGCTGGATTTAAACTAAACTCTTTTAAATGAAGTTTAATTGGAAACTTCAGCCTAAGGCTGGAGAAACTCTTGTTGATCAATTACTTGTAAATCGAGGCATTGACAATGAGGATAAGGAGGCATTTTTGCATCCAGACTGGGATCGCGATATTCACGATCCATTTTTATTTACTCAAATGCAAGAAGCTGTAGATAGAACTTTTGCTGCGATTGAAAAAGAGCAAAAAATTGTCATTCATGGCGACTATGATGCTGATGGCATTTGCGGGTCAACAATCATCGCTGATACGTTAGGTGAAATTACAAGGGTTTTAGGTTCAAGGTTGAACCTTGAAGCGTTTTTACCACATCGTGAACGTGATGGTTATGGCGTTGCAATGCATACAATTGAACGTCTTAAAGATCAGAAGATCGAACTTCTCATAACTGTGGACTGCGGTATTGCAAATGCTACAGAGCTTAATGCGGCAGGTGAGGCTGGAATAGATGTGATTATTTGTGATCATCACCAACTTGGTGATGACCTTCCGGAAGATGCGATGATTATTCACCCCTTGGCGCCGGGCGAGGTTTATCCAAATAAGAAACTTGCTGGGTCAGGTGTTGCATTTAAGTTTGCATGTGCACTTTTGAGTGAGGCGCGAAAGCGGGGTTTGGAAGTTCCTGCAGGCCATGAAAAATGGCTGCTTGATCTAGTCGCGATCGCTACAGTAACTGACGTTGTTCCTCTTGTGGGTGAAAATCGAGTTCTTGAGAAGTTTGGGTTGATTGTTTTGAATAAGACTCGCCGACCAGGGTTGCATCGGATAATCGAAAATGCCAAGCTTGAGTTTGGAAATATAAACACAACAGATATCGGTTATCGAATTGGTCCGCGAATAAATGCATCAGGCCGTATCCGTGAAGCTCAGATTGCTTATGATGCACTAAACGCAAAAGATAAAAATGATGCAGCTGCGTATGCCTTGGAGCTTGAGATGATCAACCGCGAACGTCAGCGTTTATCAGATGCAGCTTACAAAGAAGCTCGTTTACAAATCGAAGTAGATCAACACGTACACGTAATTTGGAATCAAACATGGGCGCCTGGCATTGTTGGTTTGGTAGCAGGAAAGATTGCACACGAGACAAATACATCAACTTTTGCTTTGACTATATCTGGTGATCAATATCTTGGGTCAGGTCGGTCAGCTCGTGGACTGCATTTGGTTGAGGCAATGCGATCTTGTGGGGATATCTTTGTTAAGGCTGGTGGTCATCCAGAGGCCTGTGGATTAACCATCAAGGGCATTGAGATGGTTGAGATCTTCAAGATCCGAGTGAATGAGTTTGCGAAAGATAAACTAGCTTTAGCTGACGAAAAGCAGGAGCTTTTAATCGATGCCGAGGTGAAGTTCGATGATATTGACTGGTTCCTATATGAGCAAGCATCGCAATTTGCACCATTTGGCAAAGGTAATACAGAGCCGATATTAATGATCAAGGATGTGCAGGTGGCATCGGTCAAAGTCATTGGATCAACTGGCAAGCATCTCAAACTTCGAATAGGAACAGAACAGCGATCAATTGATTGCATCGGATTTGGATTTGGCCATCTTGGAACGTCGATCAAAATCGGATCTAAAATCGACTTAGCCTTTAGGATCAGCCTTAACGAATGGAACGGCCAGCGAAAACTTCAAATGGTTATTGAAGATATTGTGATAAAATAGTGTTATATGAACGTACGACTTTATACAGATGGAGGGGCGCGAGGGAATCCAGGACCAGCAGGCGCTGGGTTTGTTATATATGCGATTAATGATCAGGGCGAGCAGACTGATAGGCTTGTCGAGGGCAATGAGTACATGGGTGAGGCAACTAATAATCAAGCCGAGTACCATGCGATTATTATTGGGCTTGAAAAGGCGCTTCAGCTCAACGCATCAACAGTTGATACTGTTATGGATTCTGAACTTGCAGTCAAGCAATTGAATCGTGAGTACAAAGTGAAAAATGAAGAGCTTGCAAAAAAGTTTGTGCAGATTCACAACATGCTCCACAGATTTGATAGAGTGACTTTTCGGCACGTTCGTCGTGAGCAAAATAAGGAGGCTGACGCGCAAGTGAATAAAGCAATCGACCAGGCTTTAGGTGTGGTATAATCATTTTAGATTAGCATAATATTCATGTCATTCCTGCGTAGGCAGGAATCCATCAATTATCGAATTCGATAGTCGATGGATCCCCGATCGTAGTCGGGGATGACAAATTTTGAAGTACATATGGGACTTTTTTCAAAAAAAGAAGAATCAGCTGCCGGGATGATTGGAGTTGATATTGGAGCTGGTGGAATCAAGATGGTAGAACTCTTGCCACAAAGGGGAAGGGTGAAGCTTTCCACCTATGGTCATGCTGAGCGTAAGTCACATACTGACGGTGCGTTGATTGATCAACCGCAAAAAGCAGCAAAGCTTATCCAAGAGATCATTAAAAAATCTGGGATGAAATCAGCTCAAGTGAATGCGGCGCTTCCATCACAGGCCGTGTTTCATGCGATTGTGACTATTGCCCAACCGAAAAGTAAAAAAGAAGATCTAAAGCCGCTTATCGAAGCTCAGGTAAAAAAGCTTTTACCTCGACCGCTTGATGAGATGATTTTGGACTCAACAGTTATTGATAAGCATCTTTTGCCAAAAGATGAGCCACAGCCGAAAAAGAAACCAGAAAAAAAGGGTGAGAAAAAACAGGAAGGCAAAAAAACTGAGGAAATTCTGAAACGAAAAGAGCGAAAGCATATTCGGGTATTGATTTCAGGTGCGCCAAAAGATTTAGTTCAAAAGTACGTTGATATCTTCAAGCTTGCAAAGTTGCAACTCTCATCGCTTGAGACTGAGTCGTTTGCATTAATCCGATCGCTGATTGGAAAAGACATGTCACGAATCATGATTGTTGATATTGGGTATGAGCGTACAAATATTAATATTGTGAATCATGGTATTCCGTTCTTGCACCGTTCAATCAAAGCTGGTGGTATCAATGTTACAAATGCGATTTCAAAGCAGATGGGCGTATCCCCAGCGCAGGCTGAGCAAGTAAAGTTTGATCTTGCAATTGCGGCTCAAAAAGAACAAAAGATGCCAAATGTTGTGCGTGAGGCAGTAATGCCAATCTTGCATGAGGTCAAGTATGCACTTGAGCTTTACGATCAACAGGACTTTCACGAGCACTCAACAGTTGAAAAGATCATCTTAACAGGAGGATCTGCACACCTGCCATTCCTAGACCCATTTTTAACTGAAGCACTAAATATAAACGTATATTTGGGTAATCCATGGGCTCGTATTGCCTCACCAGAAGGGTCTCAAGTGGTTTTGAGTGAGATAGGACCACGAATGGCAGTTGCAGCAGGACTAGCAATGAAAATGCTTAAAGACGCATAGTATGCGGTCTATATTGATCATCGCGTGTGATCCATTTTTAGCAGGAATCTACGGTCGAAAGTTTGAGCGTGATGGTTGGGATGTGGAGATAGCTGAAAACCTCGGTAATGGTAAGACCCAGATATCAAAAATGAAACCAGACATTGTTTTATTTGAAAAGGGATGTTCCACAGACCTAATCAAAATTGTGCGAGACTTGAAAGCACTTCCAACAATGCAGCAGTCAAAGCTAGTGATACTTGCGAGTGAGTCAGACCGTGAAGAGATTCAAAAGGCAAGAAACGCTGGCGCTGATCAATATCTTCTACTGGGACACTTTGTACCGCATGAGGCAGTTGAGAAGATGCGTGATCTTGTCAAAGTCTTATAACTCTACCTACTTACTACTATCTACGTTATAATCGACCCATATGTATAAGAACGGATTTACAAAAGTTGAAGTCCTAATCATTGCTGCGATAATCGGAGTCCTTGGAATTACAGCAGTATTTGCAGTGATGACAGCTCGGTCGCGGACTCGTGATGCTGTTAGGATGTCAGATGTGCGACAACTGCAAGCTGGACTTGAAATGTTCTTCATAGATTACAATACATATCCAGAGTCTCTTGACTACATGGCATTGGGAGCTGCAACAACGCAATGTTTAACATCGCAGGGCTTTACATCAAGTTGCTCTGAAGGAGGATACCTAGAAGCTGTACCAACTATGCCATCTGCTGGGCTGAAAGGACTTTCATCATGTAGCGATTTATCAAATATGTATTGCTATGCAGCTGAAAACGGAGATTATAGGATTCATTTTGAACTGGAATATGATAATCCGCTCATCGGGCTTGAAAAGGGAATTAACTGTGTGACACCTGGTGGCTTAGAGCCTGGGGAATGCGACCCATTGCCAATTAGCGGCATAGAGGAATAATATGATGGAAATCATCTGGACAATATTAGTGAGTCTTGGGGGAATCTGTGTTGGGTCATTCCTCAACACAGTTGTTTTTAGAACACAAAAAAATATCCCGATAAAAGAACGGTCAAAGTGTATGAAGTGCATGAAGCCTATTCATTGGGTTGATAAGGTGCCGATTGTTAGTTTCTTTAACCTCAAAGGACGATGCCGAAGCTGTTCTGATATTATCCCATGGCAATATCCAATAATAGAAATGGCAACTGGGATCTTGTTTGGACTATTATTTGTGCGTGCCTTGTTCGGATTTGGCTTTTTCGGATTTGAAAGTCACTCAGAGTGGTTGATTGTGTTTGCTCGCGATGCGATTATTGCTTGCTTGCTTTTGATCATATTTGTCTACGATTACAAATATTCGATAATATTGGATCGATTCTCAGTCCCTGCCATTGGTGCGGCAATCGTATTTAATCTGATTTTGGGTGGTGACTCTGCGGACATGCTTCTGTCTGGACTGTTCATTGGATCATTCTTCGCATTCCAGTTTCTGATTTCTCGTGGTAAGTGGGTCGGATCAGGCGACATTCGTATGGGACTTTTAATTGGATTTTTATTTGGAGCCAAACTTGGAGTCGTAGCATTGTTGCTTTCCTACGTCCTTGGAGCACTGGGCGGGCTATTCCTGATCGTATTTAGGCATCGAAAGCTTGAAAGCCACGTGCCATTCGGTACCTTCATGTCGCTTGCGATTATATTGACGCTGTTCTTTGGTGAAGCAATGGCAAATTGGTATCTGGGGATGTTCTAGTATGTCATTCCTGGCCCAGACCAGGAATCCATCGTTTATCGAACTCGATAGTCGATGGATCCCGGCTCTACGGCCGGGATGACAGTAAAATGATAATTAAAAGACCCGCTCGATCGAGCGGGTCTTTTAATTATGCCTACCAACCAATCTCTTCAGCGGCAGTGCTTGCGGCTTCGTGCGCCTGCGCTTGTGCTGTAGACTTTAGCGCATCTGATTCGATTTCATCGATTTCATCAAGTATCTCCCTTGCTCCTTGTTCCCATGCAACTGCATCAGATTTCCATAATGGGTCTACATTGGTTTCGCGTTTTGATTCATCTTTGATCTGATCGACTGCACCTTCAGCCTTTTCTAGATTATGCGCAATAGCCGCTGTATCACGCAAAACTATTTCCATCTTTTGCTTTGTATTTCCAAGAATATTGTTCATAGCATCTACAAGACCTTCTGATGGTATATTTGCGTTAGCGATTATCTGCTTTGCATCCTCAAGTGCCTGTTTCATACCTTCAAAGCCTTTGTATGTTTTACCGTCTCGAGATGAGCTTAGATCAATTGTTGTGAGTAGCCCATCGATCTTTGATGAAAGATCATCAAATCCTTGCTGGGCTCTACGGACTTCGAGCTCAGCATCTTTGTTGTGTTTAGAAATATCCTCTGCAGATTGCTCCGATGTCTCTCTTATCGATTCGGTTCTAATCTCACCAGCTTCTTGTGAGTCAACTGGTCGTACTTCAGCATCTGCTTTTGATCCATCACGCATATATTGTATATTACAAGCTTATTGTAGCAGGTCGGATGTTATTGGCTACTTTTATCCACAGCAAGGTCCAACCTCCGGGAGGTTGGACCTTGGATTAGAACGAACAACCCCGCGTCACGATGACGCGGGGGTGAGTCCAGGAGACGAGGGTGGCCTACATCCTGGAGATGTTGCCCTTGCGGGTGTCGGTGCGGTAGTAGCCCCCGATATTGTCGCCGTCTTTGTTGTGGCCTTCGTAGTTCCAGCTTTCGCCGGATCCGTCCTCGCGCTGGACCGAGTCGATGCCGACCTTGATCTGACTACTGCCATCCGGTGTCGTGACCTCGAAGGTCACGAAGCGGCGGCTTGATGCGGTGTTGTCGAAGAGGCCGAGCATCAGGTCCCATTTGCTGGGGCCGTTGACGATCTTGTGCGTGGGGTTGGAGGACATACGTCACCCCTTTCATCGTATACATGTGCAGATGAGCGGATGCATCTACAAAACATCGTCACCCTTTCGGGTCACCTAGGTATACACCCAGGAATTTGGTTAACAAATATAGCATTAAAAAGCAGTTTTGTCAAGGCTAGCAGCTTATCCACAGAGCGGGATCATTCAGTAAAACCAGCTAAATCCGCACTACAGTAAAAGCGTCAAATTTGATAAAATAGGGCAGTGGATAGATCCCAAGCGAAAAAGCGAATAAACAAACTAAAAGAGGTGATCGCGCATCATAGGCACCTCTATCATGTTTTGGATACTCAAGAAATCTCAGATGCAGCACTTGATTCTTTAAAGCACGAACTTAAAGATCTTGAAGATCAGTATTCTGATTTGATAACAAAGGACTCACCGACGCAGCGTGTTGGTGGAGTTGCACTTAAGAAGTACCAAAAGGTTAAACACAAAGAAAGAATGCTTTCGATGGAGGATGTGTTTACAGAGGAAGAGTTTGAGAAATGGGTGGAGCGGCTAAAAAAGCATTCAGGTAGATCAAAACTAGATTTTTATCTAATGACCAAGATCGATGGCTTGGCAGTTTCTTTGATTTATGAAGATGGAGTTTTGGTTCAGGCTGCGACTCGCGGTGATGGAAAAGTTGGTGAGGACGTAACACAGAATGTAAAAACAATCGAATCAATTCCACTAAAGCTTCGTACACCGAATGGTCGTGAGGCCAAGCAGCTAGCTAAGGAGTTTAAGAGCTCTAAGGCGCTTCTAGAACAGCTTGAGAGCCTGTCTGGTCGCATTGAGGTGCGTGGTGAGGTTTATATCCCAAAAAAAGATTTTGACAAGCTAAACGCTCAATTAAAGAAAAAAGGTGAGAAAACCTATGCAAACCCTCGAAACCTTTCAGCAGGATCTATTAGACAGTTAGATCCAAAGATTGCAGCACAAAGACCATTAAAGTTCCGCGCATGGCATTTAGGTAATATTGGACAAAAGTCACAGTCAGAGGGGGTGTCAATCTTGCAAATGATTGGTTTTAAAGTTGTAGAAGGAGGTGAAGCCGAATCAATTAAAGATGTACGTCTAATGTACAATCGAATGCATGGGCAGCGTGAAAAGATAAAGTATT
Source organism: uncultured Gammaproteobacteria bacterium (assembly GCA_964452565.1). Classification (GTDB taxonomy): domain Bacteria; phylum Patescibacteriota; class Patescibacteriia; order UBA9934; family UBA9934; genus UBA9934. The sequence goes on from CAYVLY010000001.1 coordinate 134,214, forward strand.
GGATTGATGGATTGGTGGCACGCGTTGATAACCTAAAGCTCTACAAGAATCTTGGTGTTGTTGGAAAGACACCGCGAGGCCTTGTGGCATGGAAGTTTCCACCAGAAGAATCAACCACTAAGGTTGAAGAGGTCCAATGGTTTGTTGGCCGCACAGGAAAGCTGACCCCAGTAGCGGTTGTTTCACCTGTATTCATCGCTGGCACAACAGTTACACATGCAACTCTCCATAACGCTGATGAGATTCGGAGACTTGGTGTCAAGATCGGAGACACTGTGATTTTGACCAAAGCGGGTGACATTATCCCAAAAATCACGCAAGTAATGAAGAAACTTCGAACGGGAAAAGAAAGGGTAGTAAGTGTGCCAAAGAGTTGTCCAATGTGTGGATCTGAGATTGTTCAGAAGAAAAATGCGGTTGACTACACTTGCTCTAATAAAAAGTGTTTTTCAATGGAGCGTGAGAGGATTCTACATGCTGCTCGTGCTTTTTCGATCGATGGGGTTGGTTCTAAGACAATAGAACGCTTCATTCAGATTGGGCTTTTAACATCTCCAGTTGATCTCTTCCGGCTGAAAGTTGATGATATTTCAGGCCTTGAGGGATTTGGCTCAGTCTCGGCAAATAAGATTGTGGAAGAGATTCAGGCGAAGAAACAGATTGATCTTGCACACTTTTTAGTGGCGCTTAGTATCGAGCATGTCGGCGAAGGCACAGCTGATACATTGGCGCGGCATTTTGGGACACTTAAGAAGATTATGAGTGCATCAAAAGAACAACTTCAAAAAGTTCAGGATATTGGCGAGGTTGTAGCACGGTCAGTTCACAAGTACTTCCAGGAAAGTGACCATAATAAGTTGATTGATGGTTACTTATCAGAGGGGATTGAGATTGAAGCTCGTAAGACCCAAGAGCGCGTTCTTGATGGCCAGACCTTTGTTTTGACTGGCTCACTTGATTCGATTACGCGGGATGAGGCTAAGGAGAAGATTCGAGATTTGGGTGGTAAGGTTTCCTCATCAGTTAGCAAAAAAACTGATTTTGTGGTTGCGGGGTCAGACCCAGGATCGAAATATACAAAAGCCCGAGAACTAGGGGTTAAGACCTTGTCTGAAACGCAGTTTTTAAGTAAGATTCGTGGGAAATGACGGTAGCGAATATAGGTATTCCAGAAGCCGTCATCCCGAGCGACCGAGCGTTTACGCGAGGAGTCGAGGGATCTTTTTGAAGAAGTAATAACAATATATGCCGAATATTGAATTTGATATTGATCATGTGGCCCAGCTAGCAATGCTCGACCTTAATAACGAGGAGCGAGCTATGTTTGAAGAGCAGCTACCATCGATTTTAGCTTATGTAAGTAAGCTTGGAGAAGTTGACACAGAAGGTGTAGACTCTTCAGCTTATATTTCAGATCTGCATAATGTGATGCGTGATGATAAAGCGAAGAAATCCTCAAATAAGCTACGGTCAGATCTTGTTAAGTCATTTCCAAAGGAGTCTGGTGATGCGCTGGAGGTTCCTGCGATTTTTGAATAAGGCTTATGGAATATAGAACAGCAACTGACATTCGAAAGGCTATTGAAGACAAGAAGATTACAGCAGTTGAAGTGCTTGAGTATTATCTTTCGATCATATCAAAAGAAGATGAAGAGATTGGAGCATTTCTTGAGGTGTTTGAAAAGTATGCAAAAAAGCAAGCCAAGAAGATAGACAAGATGGTCGCGGAGGGCAAATCACTTCCACGTCTAGCTGGAGTTCCTATCGCGATCAAAGACAATATGCTCTATAAGGGGCACGTAGCCTCGGCAGGATCAAAGATGCTTGAGAAGCATGTGTCGACTTACAGCGCGACTGCTGTGGATCGGTTGATAAAAGCAGGTGCAGTTATTGTTGGTCGAACAAACATGGATGAGTTTGCAATGGGAACTTCAACTGAAACAAGTTTTTGGAAATTAACAAAGAACCCATCAGACACCTCAAAGGTTCCAGGGGGCTCATCCGGAGGTTCGGCAGCAGCAGTTGCAGCTGGAATGGTTCCAGTTGCACTAGGGTCAGACACTGGTGGGTCAATACGCCAACCATCGGCAATGTGTGGTGTTGTTGGTATGAAGCCAACATATGGACGTGTTTCTCGATACGGACTTATAGCGTTTGCTTCAAGCTTTGACCAAATTGGACCGATTGCAACTACTGCAGATGATGCCGCGCTTATTCTTGAAGTGATCGAGGGGCCAGATAAACATGATGCGACTACCTTTGAGTTGCAAGAGACCACGGCGTCCGAGCTCATCGAAAAGAGCTTCAAGGGTATGACATTTGGTGTTCCAAAAGAATACTTTCTTGATGAGATGGATCCGCGCATGACTAAAGTCATCAGAGATTCGATCAACAAGATCGAAGAAGCTGGCGGTGAGATTAAAGAAGTAAGTCTGCCATTGACTGAATTCGCACTTCCAACTTATTACATAATCCAACCTGCGGAAGCTAGCTCTAACCTTGGGCGATTTGATGGTATGCGTTATGGAACACGCGCACAGTCAGATAGTTTGAATGAAAGCTACTTAATGGCGCGTGGAACCGGCTTTGGAAAAGAGGTTAAGCGTAGAATCATGATTGGAACCTACGTATTATCAGCAGGTTATTACGACGCATACTACAAAAAAGCGCTTCAGGTACGTCAGATGATTACAAAGGACTTTGAGAGAGTGTTTGAGGATGTTGATGTAATTGTCTGTCCGACATCACCAGGAGTCGCTTGGGGACTTGGGGATAAGTTTGATGATCCAATAGCAATGTATCTTGCTGATATATTTACTGTTTCAGCTAACATTGCAGGAATCCCAGGGATTTCAATTCCTTGTGGAGAGGTTGACGGACTCCCAGTTGGATTACAGTTTTTGGCAGGTCCACAACATGATGGTAAAATTTTGCGTGCAGCAGCAGCCTATCAGGCGCTGATAAAATAAGCACATAGCAGCTTGTCATTCTGAGCAGAGCGAAGAATCTACTTGAGTCGGTCGAGCTCGATTAATAGACCCTTCACTGCGTTCAGGATGACAAGTTAGGAGGGAAATTAACAAATAAATAAAACTATGAGTGAGAAATCAAAAGGATTTTTTGATGCAAACCCCAAGATGCTATTTATCTTTGGATTAGTTTGTGGAATTGCAGTTACATTAGTAATTGGAGGTGCATGGCCAAACCTTGATTCAGCTGGGTTAGATGGCGAAGAAGTAGTTGTGGTAGATGATGTTGGCGGCGATGCTGGAGAAGAGGAGCCTGCAGTACTTGCAGCAGTGACAGAGGATGATCACATTCGTGGAGATATTGAAACAGCAAAGGTTGTAATTGTAGAGTACTCAGATTATGAATGTTCATACTGTGCACGGCATCATCCAACGCTAGTTGAGTTAATGGATACTTATGGGGATGATGTTGCATGGGTTTATCGACATTATCCACTATCATTCCACGCAGAAGCAGTACCAGCAGCACTTGCTGCCGAGTGTGCTTCAGAGCAGGATATGTTCTGGGAATTCACAGACGAGATGTATGATAACCAGACATCGCTTGGTGAAGACCTTTACTTCGAGGTGGCCGAGACATTGGGGCTTGATATCGATGAGTTCACCACTTGTTATGAGGAAGAGCGTTACGTCGATGACATACAAGCAGATATGGAGAGTGGAACTGCAGCAGGTGTTGCAGGAACCCCAGGTAACTTCGTTAACGGAGTTGCAGTATCAGGTGCGCAACCAGCATCAGTATTTGAAGGTTTGATTGATCAGATCTTGGCTGAGTAATTAGATCGAAATTTGAAAAACCGTCCGCAAGGGCGGTTTTTTGTTATAATATTCTTGTATGATTAAAGTAACAAAGTTCGTCATTCTAGTAATTGCAGCGCTGGTCATTATCTTTGGCGCTTATTTTGTATACTCACCAGAGCAGGAGGTGCCGCGGGGGACTGTGGATGAATATCTTGAAGTTACGATCTACGATGAAGAGAAGGCCTATGAGGGTACGACTTTTCTGACTGATAGTAACTCAAAGCGTGTTGTTGAGATAAACATGTTAGGTGAAGTGCTCTGGGAGTTCAGCCCACTTGATGAATGGGATGGATTTGATCAAATGAGAATGGTTGAGGCAGAACTTCTGCCTAACGATAATATTCTTTTGCTGCTAGGGAATTACGGTCTTTATGAGATCGACCGCGAGTACAATATTATTTGGTCTTACGAGGATTCAAAGGCGAGTCATGATGCTGACCGTCTAGAAAATGGAAATACGCTCTATGTTTTTGGTATGGATGACACTCACAACGATGCCCAAGTAAAGGAAGTTGATCAAGACGGAAACTTAGTCTGGGAATGGTATGCAGAGGATACATTTGGTGAGAATGAGAATCTAAGTTCTATTGAGGAAGAGGGCTGGACGCATATCAATGCAGTTCAACGGTTCGAAAATGGAAATACAATGGTCAGTTTAAGAAACTTTCAGATGACCGCGATTATCAATCCAAATGGTGAGATCGTGAAGCAATTTAATTGGAAGTCACTAGGGTATGGAAATCTTCCAGAGCCTCATGAGCCAGTTGTATACGAGAATGAAGGCACGATTATGGTCTGTTTACAAAATGATTCAACGTATGAGGTGTTGGAAGTGGATCTTGAAACAGGTGAGGAGGTTTGGAGCTATGATCATCCAACGCTTAGAACCGCGAGAGACTGTGACTTGCTACCGAATGGGAATGTTCTAATAACAGCTGTAAATATGATCGAAGATACCCAGGCGGATAATGATTACAGCAACGACATTTCAACAATAATCGAAGTTACCCCAGATGGTGAGGTTGTTTGGCAGCTTGTGCACAGGCTGATAAAGGATGGAGTTTCACCTGGCTGGTTCTTCAAGGCCGAGAGAGTTGATTACTAGAAATAAAAAAACACCCAGCTTTTTTCCATCCCGAGCGAGTCCATTGGGCGAGTCGAGGGATCTCTTAGGTATCAGTTTCGTGAGATCCTTCGACTCCGTTCGCTATTACTCACTACGCTCAGGATGGACGGATTCGGGTGTTTTGTTTAGTTTGGATTTTTAATGCAGTGGTTCACCCATCCAGTAATCCGATTTAGTTCGCGTTCGACAATCGGTGAGTCATACTCAGCATTGTGCATGTGCCCGCCCTTGTACCCGGGCTTTTTTTGATCAACATGAAGGTCAAAAGTAATTTTTTCAGGCCTACGCTTCAAATATAAATGGAAACGCGGGTAGTATCCAGAAGTTAATTTTAAAACAAAACTCTCCTTTTTGGTTCGTGGATCAATAAAAGGTGAGTATCCCGCCTTACGAAGTACTGCAAGCGGATTAGGAACGTGTTTCGCTTCGAATGTAGCCTTCATAAGATTTTGGGTGATAAAGGTGTTCGACCTTTGATTTTTCAAACTTCGATTCTTTGGCCTGCTTAAAGTGACCATGAATAATGTTAATACATTGCTCAGCAACACCAGTTGGATTCATTTCAGCATTTATAACATAGTCTGCATATAGCTTTGTTGGCGCTATAAACTGACGTGCTGCTGGTAGCATTATCGAATGCAGGTATTCCTCTTGTACCCATGGTTGTCTCATCTTACGGCGCTTGATTTGGCTGTCTTCAGATAAATCGAAATAAAGCTTGAGGTCGATAAGTTCCCGAAGATCTGGGTTAACTAGCGTCATGAATCCATCAAATAGCATGACATCCGCAGGGAAGACGCACTTTTCGCCAACTTGTTTATCGTGCTTTCGAGAGTAATGTGGAACCATTGCGTGCTGACCATTCTTTAGATCTTGAGCGGCGCTAAGCATCAGATCCCACTTTAGACTATCAGGATGATCCCAGTTGATGCACCCATCGATTACAGGCACGTCTTCGATATTTTTGAAGAAATCATCTAGTTTTAATCGAGAAACATTTGAGTATCTTGATTGCAATATACGACAAAATAGCGACTTCCCAGCCCCTGATGGTCCTGCAACTGCAATAAAATACGTTTTCATACCTTCTCCATTATACCAAAATCCAGCACCGAGTGCTGGCCCTTGGTTGAAAAAAAGTCAATAAATGCTATGATTCTGCGCGTGGAGAGGTGGCCGAGTGGTTTAAGGCGCACGCTTGGAAAGCGTGTAAAGTGAAAGCTTTCGCAGGTTCGAATCCTGTTCTCTCCGCCATGAAAAGCAGATGATCTCTTGATTGTCTGTTTTTATGCTAGGCCAACTGCTATAATAATTTTAGAACGTGCGAAATCACAAAATTTTATAATATGAAATTAACCAACTTGGTAATCGTTTCATTTATAGCAGTAGGTTTATTTAGCAGCCTGGTAGGTGGAGTTATTTATTATTATACAGCTGAGGATTTAATGGAAGAGAAAATCAATAATAGTTTGCTTGCTATTGCAGAATCAAGAGCAGAGCACATAGAAACACTCATGGAACAATTAAGAGCATCTGTAGAAATAGCTGCAACTCACAGTGAACTTACAACTGAGGAATTACAGTATATAAGGGAGATTGAGCCTGACTTTTTCGAAATTTTTGTTATGGATGCAAATGGTGTAATAGTTACGTCTACTGACTCAGCCAAGGTAGGCCTAGACCGTTCTGATGATGAATATTTTGTAGAAGCAAGAGAGGGTACTCATTTAAAAAATTTCTACTTTTCAGAAGACACTCAAAGAAACGCGATGGCTATTTCAACACCCCATGCCGGTGGAGTATTAGTAGCAAGATTTGACCTGGCAGCATTAGAGGGAATTGCGAGAGACAGAACTGGGCTGGGTGAAACTGGTGAGGTTCTAGTTGCAGTTAAGGAAGATGATGAATTAGTTTTTGTATTTGATAGGCTTTTTGAAGAAGATGTTGCCATTGGAGAGGAATTTTCAGAAAAAAGTGCAGAACCAATGACGCAAGCTTTGCTTGGAAACGAACTTATATTTCGGAGTGCCCTTGACTATAGAAACGTTCCAGTTATAGCTGCTTCACAATATATCCCGATAATTGATATGGGCCTAGTAGCTAAAATAGACCACGAGGAAATAGTAGGCTCCTACAGACAATTATTAATCAAAAATTCCATTTTTATCGGGATTCTTATAGTCTTAATCTCCATTTTGATTGGAATAATTGTATTCCGTAAAAAATTGAAAGCCATAAATATTCTAGAAGAGGGAGCAAGAATTATTGGAGATGGTAATTTAGATCATCGTATTGATATTCAAAGTAAGGATGAGATAGGAAAGTTAACCAATTCATTTAATAAGATGGCAGGAAAGTTAAAGAAATCCTATGCAGGCCTAGAGCAAAGGGTAAATGAAAGAACTATGGAATTGGAGTATGCAAAAACTGGATTAGAAAAAAAGGTGCAAGAGCAGACAATCGAATTACAAAAAAGAAACAAGGATTTACTAGCTGCAAAAACTGGATTAGAAAAAAAGGTGCAAGAGCAGACAGCTGAGATACAAAGGAAATTAGATGAAGTTGAGAGTATTAATAAAACTATGGTAGGCCGTGAACTTAAAATGGTGGAACTTAAAAAGAAAATTGATACCTTAAATAAGCAGAAAACCTAAATGATAAAGCTGCTATAATCTCACATATGGAGGAAAAACAAACACAAGGTCAAATAAGTAACTTAAAGCTCCTTTGGCTATTTATTTTGATAATGCTATTTGGTCTAGGTCTGCCACTTCTCATAAGCCTGTGGATCATTCCATTGTATGATCCAACAGGCTTTATCTGGGATCATGTTCCTGTACATTCATTTATTGAAGCAGCTGGAAGTAGTATTGCGATATTTTTTGCTCTAATACTATTAGTTAGTCCCCGAATAGAATATAAAGGCATATTTAGGGTCATTGCCACTGCGTTCATATCAATGGGAATGCTGGATCTCTTCCACTCAATCTATGAAGCTGGTAATGAATTTGTTTGGCTACACAGTTCAGCAACGTTTGCAGGCGGCTTTCTACTGCTTTTACTATATCTACCAAATAAGCTACTAGATAGAATAGGTAGAAAGTTGTTCATAATAATGACTGCACTCACATTTCTCATTGGTTTATACGTTATCTTTGAACCATTTCCACTGATAAGAATGCTTGATGATGCTGGCGAGTTTAATAATGTGGCTAGATTTACAAACTATTCTGCAGGTGTATTTTTCTTGCTTGTTATACCCAAGTTTTTACAACTTTATAAAAAGTACAGAGATAAGACATTTATTTATCTGGCCCTTCTAACAGCAATGTTTAGTTCGTCAGGATTTATATTCGAGAATTCTACAATCTGGAATGTTGAGTGGTGGTGGTGGCATGTCCTACGATTTGCTGCATATATATTAGTTCTAATATATGCAATGACTCTATTACGCTATCTTGTTGGTCGTATTGAAGAAAGTGAGTCTCAATATCGTCTTTTATTCGAAAAGATCAATGAAGGATTTGCGCACGCAAAAATAATTACAGACAGACAAGGTAAGCCCATTGATTGGGTATATATAAATGTAAATCCAGCCTTTGAAAAGCAAACAGGATTTAAGGATGTTATCGGAAAGCGTATGTCAGATATTTTGCCAGGCGCTGAGACGGATGTGATAGGTTGGGGACGGCAGTTTGGAAGAGTAGCTCTAACTGGAAAGGAGGAATATTTTGAACGTTATGCCAAGGCTCTGAAAAAGTGGTTTGTTGTTCATGCTTTTTCACCGCGACATGGTGAGTTTGCCGCAACGCTTGAGGATATAACAGAAAGAAAAAAGAATGAATCTAATCTTAAGAAGATGAATGAGTTCATGACTGGGCGTGAGGAAAAAATGATGGAGCTAAAGAAAGAGCTAAAGGTTGCTCGATCCAAACTTACTAGATTGCAAAATAAACATAGCTAAATCAAAACAACCGCAATCGCGGTTGTTTTGATTATTTGATTAGATCTTTTGATTTAAGCTGCTCAACGATCTTTCGTGTTATACGTTGCTTGCCTCGTTGGTAGATTTTTTCGATTAGATCCTGTGCCTCATCAAAGCTTGCCCATTTGTAGTCATCGAACTCAGTTTTTGATATGTCAAGCTCATCAGTGCCTGATTCTGCAGCTATGACAAAGTAGACCTTACCTTTCATGAATACTTCCTTGCCTTCATCAGTTTTTAATGATCGAGATCCTTGCTTTGTAGGTGGAAATGTACTTTGATCCTCAAGTATGAAGTTCAGGTTTCGATCAAACTTTGAAACAAACCCGCTTCCAAGCTCTTCTTCCATCTCACGCCAAAAGGAAGCCTCAAGGTTTTCTCCATTATCGATCCCACCTTGCGGAAACATCCAGAGATCGTATTCTTTGTGATACATGAACAAAACCCGATTTTTATTAATCGAAACACCAATAACTTGTGGGCGATAGCCACTCTTTCTAACATCGTCAATTTCTTGTTGTGTGAGGTCCAGCATATGTTGTTTATGACCATCAAATGATAAACTAATATAAGCATGTGGGCAAATCGAAACTACAAAAAGAGTAATAAGATAACAGAGGTGCATTTTAATGTCTCAGACCATGCATGTAATATCTCCTCTGGGATTCTGGGCAGCTCAGGCGTTGATCGTCGTCAGAGGCTCAGTTTAGCTCTTTCAGATGAACTTTGCGATTTAGCCAAGATCGACATAGTCAATGTAAAGATTTCAGATGCGAAACAGTTTCACCGCAGGTCAAATGGAAGAATCTCAATGCGCCAATATGGCTATTATAAGCCTGATACTCGCTATATTTATATAACTAATCATACTGCTGTGCGCGGCCAGCCCTTGGCTCCAAAGACTTTTTTGAATACACTATTGCACGAATGGATGCATCATTATGATACCTGCAGCTTGGGACTGAATTCGATACATACTAAAGGCTTTTATTTAAGGCTGAAATCATTGGAACAGCAACTACGATAATATGGACGACAAATTACATCAGGAGGTTTTGGAGCTAACACAAGCACTTGTTAAGATACCTTCGAGAACTGAGAAGGAATCAGAGCTTGTAATAGCTGAGTTTATAAAACACAAGCTCGAGGAGTTTGGTTTTAATCCTGAGATGGTTGGACCACAGACCCAGCCATCAATAATGTGTTATATCGAAAAAGATCCCAACGCTAAGACAATCTGGCTGGAGGCGCCGCTTGACACTTCCAGATCTTCAGATGTTGGAGCTTGGAAGTTTCCGCCGTTTGAGGCCGTCATCGATGATGGAAAGATGTATGGCTGCGGAGTATCTGCCTGTAAAATCGCGGTTGCAATGTACAGCGTCTTAGCCAGGGAGCTTGCTAATGACCCAAGCTTCAATGCAAATATCTTTTTAGCATTTAATGCAGACGAGCAGTGCGGAAGTTTAACTGGAGCGCGTGAGATTATCCACAGAGCACCAAAGGCCGATCTTTGCTTACTTGGTTATCAGGGAAATGATGAGATCTCCATTGGTGCACGTGGTTGGCTTAGACTGCATGTTCAAACAATTGGTAGGTCTATACACACGGGAGAGCGATCAGCTAAAGGAGTAAATGCCATACATTCAATGTCGCGTATCATAAATGCAATAAGCTCTTTAAGATTGAAGTTTAAAAAAGATACTTTTTTCTGGTTTGGACCATCGATCCACGTAACAACTGTTAAAGGAGGAGTTGCTATGAATATTGTGCCAGATTACTGCCGCATTAATATTGATATAAGGTTAGTTCCTGGTCAGGATGACAAGACCATTGTTAAGCAGGTGGAGCATGAATTAGAAAAAATGAAAAAGCGTGACAAGGACTTTGAATATGTCTTAGATGTATTCCAATACCAATCAGCATATCTAACTGATCCTACACATCCTTTTATCAACATAATGCAAACAAATATCAAATCAGAATATGGCAAACGACTTCCACTTGTTGCAAGTGGACATGGAAGTGCAGGAAACTTGATAAATGAACTGGGCGTGCCGATAATTAATGCATTTGGTGTGGAGGGCGGAAATGAGCATGCACCAAATGAATGGATTAGTACACAGAGTGTTAGACAAACATTTGATATACTGAGTAAGTCATTAATCGAGTTTACAAAGTCATAAATTTTTATGGAGGTTTTTACAAATATAATATTTCTGCTAGCTGGTTTTTTCATGCTGGTGAAAGGTGCTGACTATCTTATTGATGGATCAAGCTCAATTGCAAAGCGATTTGGGATTCCAACACTGGTTATTGGACTTACAGTTGTTGCCTTTGGTACATCAGCTCCCGAGATAGTGGTTAATGTTGTTGCGGCCATTTCAGATAATCCCGAGATTGCACTTGGAAACATTAATGGAACAGTTATAGCGAATACATTACTGATCCTTGGTGTTGGAGCAATGCTTGCTCGAATTCCAGTGAGAAGCAGGACGGTAATGAAAGAAATTCCTTTCATGCTTTTGGCAGCTGTTGTACTTCTAATCTTTTCATTAGACCAAGTCCTAAACGGAGATGCACAAGCTACATTGTCAAGGATTGATGGAATCATAATGATTCTTGTTTTTTGTGTCTTCTTATATTATTTATTCCTATCAGTCCAAGGACTTCCAAAAAAGCGTGAACGCGCAAAGATGAGCGTTAAGAAGGCCACTGGCCTAACAATTGTTGGATTATTTGGTTTAGTCCTTGGTGCGAATCTTACGGTTGATGGCGCATCGGGTTTGGCGCTTGCGGTTGGAATCTCTGAATCTCTTGTAGCACTCACAGTTGTTGCTGTGGGGACATCGCTGCCTGAACTTGCCGCGGCAATCACAGCTGCTCGTAAGCGTGAAACTGACCTGGCGATCGGTGCAGTGGTTGGATCGAATATATTTGATATTCTTCTTGGACTTGGACTATCAGCAACAATGGCGCCAATGATAATATCAAGCTCGGTTATCACTGATATTGCAATTGTATTTGCTTCATTGGTCATTCTTATGATTGCGCTATTCATACCGGAGCGAATGAAACCAGAAGATGGTGGACGTGGGTTAGATAAACGTTCGGGTTTGATTCTATTAGGACTTTACGCACTTTATATTGTATATATCGTGATTCGAGGGTAAAGTATTACCATGTTGGACCCAAAGGACGAGATAAAGCAAAGACTCGACATTGTAGAGATGATTTCAGAGTATCTACCGCTCAAACCTGCTGGTTCGGGTGGATTTAAAGCATGCTGTCCATTTCATAGCGAAAAGACCCCCTCTTTTCATGTGTCCCGCGAAAAGCAGATTTGGCACTGCTTTGGATGCAATAAGGGAGGGGATCTTTTTGCATTTTTAATGGATCTTGAGGGCTTGAGTTTTCCTGCAGCTCTAGAGCTCATGGCTGGCAAGGCAGGAGTCAAACTTCCAGAAAGATCAACAAGTCAAGCATCAAGGCAGGCTAAAAAAGAAAGAGACGTTTTACTAGACCTTCACATCATTGCGCAAAAGCTATATACGACCGTGCTTAAGGAGCATGATCGGGCATCAGAAGCTAGAAAATACTTAGTCGACCGCGGGATCACGGAAAATCTTATTGATAAGTTTGGTCTTGGCTTTGCACCAGATGAATGGAGCATGCTTTCTTCTTTTTTTAGAAAACGCGGATTCAATGATCAGGTTATTATTAAAAGCGGTTTGGCAAAAAAGAAGTTGTCAGGTGACGGAATTATTGATCGATTCAGAAATCGAATCCTAGTGCCACTTCACGATAGTCGTGGACGGGTAATTGGTTTTACTGGTAGATCATTAGTCGAGACTGACAAAAGCGGGCCTAAGTACTTAAATTCTCCTGAAACCGAGATTTATAACAAACGTGCAGTGCTTTATGGACTTCACCTTGCAAAGACTGCAATTCGAAGGGAAAAATCTGTGATCATAGTAGAGGGAAACCTCGATGTAGTCGCTTCACATAAGGCAGGAGTTGAAAACATTGTAGCAAGCTCGGGGACAGCTTTGACCGAGATACAGCTTAAGACTTTAAAGAGACTCACAGACAATCTGATCTTCTGTTTTGACTCAGATGATGCAGGGTTTGAAGCAGCGCGCCGCGGGATTCATTTAGCTCAGCAAATGGATTTTGATGTGCATGTCATATCAATTCCTAATGAGATGGGTAAGGACCCAGACGATGTTGTTCAGAAAAATCCTCAGGATTGGGTCAATATCGTGAAAGAGCCAATACACATCATGAAGTACTACTTTGATAGAATTTTTGAGAAAATTGATATATCAAATATTACTGAAAAGAAAAAAGTAGTTGCATTCATGCTCTCGGAGATATCAGCATATACAGATGCTGTAGAGCGCGAGCACTGGCTAATGCAGCTAGCTGATAGAGCCAGGGTTGATATTCAGGTTCTTCGAAATGAGCTAAGGAACCACAGTCACGTAAAGAAACCACAAGAAAAACCTAAAATTGATCAGATTCCAGTGCAAAAACAGAGTAAGAATGACTCAGCCGTAAGCTTTCTCGTGGGGCTTATCTTGAGTGATGTTGATCAGACTTCAGAGATCTTGAGTAACCTTAGCGAGGATGTGGTCCAAAACGAACAACTCAAGAGAGTTTACAAAGATGCAAAGTCTGCGTATAATCAGTCCAATGCGTCTATTAACGCGCAAAAAACACTTTTCTCAATCCTCCAGCAGCTCTATGAATCTGAGGATCGGCAAGATGATGCCGCATGCATTAATGCATTAGTCCTCAAAACAGAGCAAACATTGGACGGATTCCAAGAGAAACATGTGCGCGAAGAAATAGATAGACATGTCAATATTTTAACCCAGGCTCCACGTAAAAAGCACCTTTTGGAGCTGGAACGCAATATACGCCAGGCAGAAATGGCTGGTGACAAAGAACGCGCTCGTCAACTTACTGATGAGTATATGAATGTGCTCAGAAATAATTCCTGATTTTGTTTTGTATGCCCGCAAAAAAAGCAGCGAAGAAGACAACTAAAAAAACAGTAAAGAAACCGGCAGCTAAGAAAAAACCTGTAAAAAAGCCTGTCCGCCGAAGCTCAAAGAGCGAAGGAGGAAAGGTTGTAAAAAAAGCGACTAAAAATCCTGCAACCAAAAAGCCAAGGGTTGCTAGAAAAAAAGTTGTTAAAGAACGTTATAAGAAATCAGCAGCTCCTACTGATGAAGTTTTGGAGAGAATTATTGAACGTGGATTTGCAAAGGGCTTTGTTACTGATACCGAGGTCATATTTGCATTTGGTGAGATTGAAGACCATGTAATACTTTTCGAGAAGTTCTTAGATCGGTTAGAGGTAGAGGGGGTCCACTTTATCGAAATTAAAGAAGGGTTCTTGGGGCATGAAAAATCTGCCGAAGAGATTTATGAAAAGTTACGTGTTAAAGCTGAAGTGCGTGGCGAGGCTTCTGAATCAACTCAGGATTCTATCCAAATGTACTTGCGTGAGATTGGAAAGATCCCGCTACTAAACGCTGAAGAGGAAATTGCACTAGCAAAGCGTAAAGAAGTAGATGACAAGGAAGCCGAGCGTAGACTTATCGAGGCCAACCTTCGACTTGTAGTCTCGATTGCTAAAAAGTTCGTTGGAAAGCAACTCTCACTTTTAGACCTTATCCAAGAGGGAAATGTCGGGCTTTTCAGGGCTGTAAAGAAATTTGAATATAGAAAAGGCTACAAGTTCTCAACATATGCTACTTGGTGGATTCGACAGGCAATCACTCGAGCTTTAGCCGATCAATCGCGAACGATTCGAATTCCTGTTCACATGGTTGAGACAATCAATAAGTTCAAGCAGATTCAACGTCGTCTGATCCAGGATCTGGGCCGAGAACCTCTCCCTGAGGAACTAGCATCAGAAATGGATTTGCCAATTGTGAAAGTTCGTCATATTAAAAAGATTTCACAGGAAACTGTATCACTTGAAACTTCTGTTGGGGATGATGAAGAAGATTCAAAGCTTCAAGATTTCATAGAAGACACAAAGAGTATTTCACCTGACAAAGCAGCTGCACGTGAACTGTTGAGCGAGTACGTTAAAGTAAGCATGAAGGATCTTACTCCTCGAGAGCAAAAGATTCTTGAAATGCGTTTTGGCCTCACTGACGGCGTGAGTCATACACTTGAAGAGGTTGGACGAGAGTTTGATGTTACTCGCGAACGTATTCGTCAAATCGAGGCAAAGGCACTCGAAAAGATTCAGCAAAAAGAAATCATCCACAAACTTAGAGATTACTAGATCGATTAATTATGATTAAAAAACTACTAGCAAGTTTGATTTTATCGCTTGCAATAATAACCCCAGTATCTGCCCAAGAAGCTCAGGAGACTCAGGTCGAGATAGATGATGGTACTGCAGCACATGTTTACTTCTTCCACAGCGAAAGCTGTCCGCACTGTAAGGATGAAATGGAATTTTTGATTGCACTTTCAAAAGATGAGGCATACATGGATGTTGATTTCTACGAATTCGAAATTACGCAGAATGAAGCAAACCTGAATCTTTTAAAGCAAGTTGGTGAAGTAATTGACCAGGATACGTCTGGAGTGCCTTTCACAGTAATTGGGTCACACGTCATAGTTGGATACATGAATGATGAGACAACTGGTGTTGAGATTCAAAATGCGATTGATGATATCTTAGAGAATGGAGATCCAAATATTGTTGGATTGATTATTGCGGGCGAGGAAGTTAATCTTTCAGCAGTTGATGATGAAGGCATCGAGGTTGATCAAAACATACCAGAGTCTATTACAGTACCAATTTTCGGTGAAATTAAAACCGCGAATGTATCTCTTCCAGTTCTTTCAATATTATTGGGATTCATCGATGGATTTAATCCATGCGCAATGTGGGTATTGGTATTTTTGATCTCCTTGATGATTGGAATGGAAAACAAGAGGCGCATGTGGATTCTTGGAATCACCTTTATTGCGGCATCTGCTGCTGTGTACTATGTCTTTATGGCAGCATGGTTGAATGTATTGATGTTTATCGGATTGCTGTTTGCAGTTCGGTTGGTTATTGGACTTGTGGCAATTGGAGGTGGTGCCTATAGCATTCATGACTATTACACTAACAAGGATGCGGAATGTAAGGTTGGTGATCTTGATAAAAAGCAGAAGACAATGCAAAAGATGCGTGAGGTTGTCCGAAAGCCTTCATTCCTAGCAGCATTAATTGGAATCATTGTACTTGCTGCGGCAGTTAATATGGTTGAGTTGATCTGTTCTGCAGGAATCCCAGCAGTCTTCACGCAGATACTGAACATGTCAGATATATCAACGATTGGTCGGTATCTCTACATGTTGCTCTACATCTTGCTATACATGATTGATGACATCGTAGTATTTGTTATTGCCATGCTGACTTTGCAAATTAGTGGAGTAACAGCAAAGTATACTCGAGCTACACGTCTTATCGGAGGAGTGCTGATGTTGATTATCGGAGCGTTGATGATCCTGAAGCCAGAGTGGTTGATGTTTGGATAAAACAAAATAGAACCTTGAATGGGTCCTACTTGTTAAATCAAGTGGGGCCTATTTGTTTTTAATAAATTGATATACAAACCAACCAATCGAATAAATTATAAACGGCAGGCTTAGCCATTGCCCCATTGTTAGTCCAGCCTCAAGTGTATGATATTCTTTCACGAATTCGACCAGGAATCGTGTTGAGAAGTAAAGAAGGATGAAGGTGTGAGTCAAGAAAAGGCTCTCCTCATTCCCAAGGGGGAGCCGGAGGGGGTTGCCATTCTTTGATCTCCGATGCAGCCATATTAAGATTCCGAAGATGACAAAGGCAATAAGTGCTTCGTAGAGTTGCGACGGATGCCGTCCAATTGGGTCAAGTTCAAAAAGAGGGAACTGTACGGCCCAAGGGAGATCAGTTGCACGCCCTACAATCTCAGAGTTAAAGAAATTTCCGATTCTAATGAACCCGGCTACTAACGGTATTGGAATAACTAAGATTTCAATCAACCTGCGCCAATCAGTTTTTTTGACCCAGACGAATATCGAAAAAGTGATTATCAAGCCTAAGGCCATACCATGACTTGAAAGTCCACCATGTTGGATCATGAGTATCTCGATCGGATTAGATAAGAAGTATTCAAGATTATAAAAAACAATATGGCCAATGCGTGCACCAAGCAACCCACCAAGCGTTAGCCAAATTCCGATATTTAATGCTTCTTCAGGTTTTAGGCCTCGGTCTTTAAACAGTCTCATTGCCAGCCACAAAGCAAGCCCAACTCCAACACCCAAAAATAATCCATACCAGCGTATTTCAAATCCGCCGGTTGATATTAGGATTGGATCTATTGTATTGATCAACATAATACAGGCTCATTTAGACCAACTCATGATATCATAAACACATATGCAAAAAAGATGGCTTAGAATTATTGCCTTTATTTTGGCCATAAATTTTTTGGTTTTGCCGGCTACAGACCTTCGTGCATCAGATTGTTGGTATACTCACATGACCAGGCAAATGTCAGATTGTTCTTATGCACACAATGATTGCTCATGGGCTTGCGTATCAATACAAGATAGTGAAGATGCCATTTCATGTTTTGATAGTTGTAGCGCTATTGCTGATTCATGTCGATCACAAGCTTCGGCTGATTATGGCGCATGCATCGATGCTGAGTCTGCAAAAGACTATACAGATACAGCGGCTGGAACTCTAATCGAAGATGAGGAGCCCGTCGATGACGTGTCTGCAGATGAAGAACCTATTGATATTGAAGATGATCAAAGCCAGGATCAGGAGACAAAAGATGATCTAGAGCCGGAGGAGGAACAAGAGGATAAGCCTGTTGAGGATCCGATCGAACCAGAGGCTGAGGATACTGAGGTAGATCAGCAAAAAGACGATATTGACTCTGATGAAGAGCCTGAAACAGACTTCGATGCGAGTGATGCAAAAGAAGAGCCTGCTGGGACACCTGAAGAGTCAGAATCAAAACCTGCATTACAAGATGAAAGAGAGGTTGTCGAGTGGATGAAGGGTGCTCTGGAAATATACACCAACGCAAAGGATCTAGAGACATTTTTTGAAAAAGGAAAGTTTGATGCATATAGCAGGGCCTCACTTGCAATGGATCTTGGAAACGGGTTCATTACTTTGATGGACGAGTTGAATAAGGGCACATCTTTTGAGGACGCATTAGCAAAGGCAACAATCGACACTGCGGCATCAGCTGCGTTTATGTTACTGCCACCCCTCAAAGCTGCTGAAATACTTGCGACAATGCCAGATGCCATACTTAAAACACTTGGATTTGATGATAATAGTTCGGTCCGTGCAGCTACAAAATATGTTGCAGAACACTCGCCAAGTGCTTTTGTTAAAGCAACTACAAGCGCAATGATAAAGACGGGAAGCTGGGATAATGTCGCGGGCGCACTTAGTATTGCGGCTAATGATGTTAGGGATGCGCAAGGATTTGGCGCAACAGTCAGAGAAACAGGAAATCTCATTGGAACAGCAGTAGGTGCTGTTCCTGTTGCTGGCGCAATGGTGGTAAGAGATGGAGTTGATTATGTTGTAACTGGCGTAAAGGTGATATTTGGCGGTATTGCAGGTTGGTTTACTGGTGAGGATGATGTGGCTGATAATCCGTATGGATTGCAGCCCTGACTTTATATAATAGAATCAAATTAATTAATTTAGATATGAAAAGGACAATTTCGACAATTACTATCTTCGCTTGTGTTGCCAGCTTCCTATTGCCAACATTGCGGGCTAGAGCTGCTGATATAGATGCATCTGCTGGAGACCTCATTAAAAATGAGTCATTATCAGCGGTTTACTACTACGCAGCTGATGGTAATCGTTATACATTCCCAAATGAGAAAACTTACTTCACTTGGTACGATGATTTTGATGATGTTGTGACAATTTCAGATGATCAGTTAGCAGACGTCCCTCTTGTTGGTGTTGTAACATACAAACCAGGGGTTCGTATGGTTAAAATAGAGTCTGACCCTAAGGTCTATGCAGTTGCAGGTGGTGCAGTATTGCGCTGGGTAACTACAGAAGAGATTGTAACAAGCTTGTATGGAAGTGCGTGGAATACATACATAGATGATATTCCTGTTGCATTTTGGCCGCACTATTCTTTTGGTAATGATATTGCGTCAGATGGTCAATATAGTAAGGACGAAGAGGAAGCAGGTGCTGATAGTATTCAAGATGAATTGGATGCTGTAGACGATTCTGATGAGGATTCTTCGGGTGACGAGGACGATACAGACGATTCATCAGATGATGAGGACTCAGATGATACAGATGATGCCGACGACTCTGACGATAGTGAAGATACGGATGACGAGGCCGTCTATGACATGGTATTAATAGGTAACGTCCCAGACGGCAATCAGCCACCAACAAATTCATTTTTACTTGGCGATACAAACTTCTGCGCACCGATATCAGCTGCCAATGTTACCGAATATTGGGATACGGTAATTGGTGATAGCAATGCAGATGATGTTAACGCAGATTTAAATGTCGTCGAAACCGTTGCAGACTGGATTGGCTTTTTCATGAATACAAATGATGTTGGAAGTATAGATAGAAACTCAGGGCTAGGCTTTGGTACGCCAATTATTAATATTGCATCAGGAATTATTGATTGGACGATTTGGGATGGTGTCGATGGGAGCGACTATGAATTCGACGACCCATGGTTTGATCTAGCCGGTAAGGAAGACTACACATCATGGGATATTGAAACAATAAGTTTTGACGATGTCTCTGAGTCGTCTGCATGGACGCTATATATAAATGAGATTGATGCTGGTCAGCCACCAGTGGTATCTTTTGAATATTGGAATCCACAAGAAACTACATTTGATGATTTAGAAAATAGCATCTCATTTTATACTTGGGGTGATGAAATAGATGTTGCTGATGATGCTGATTTGAGCCCAGATGAAATTGAGGAAAAATGGTATACAAATTCATCAGAGGAATATTCAACAGGACACGCTGTTACAGGGGTTGGATATATCCAAGATTATGATATGGGGGATGGCGTCAGCCGTGACTGGGCTATTGTTCATGACAATTGGGATACCACAGCAGAAAACATAGCAGTCCCATGGGAAAATTGGTCATCTACCACAAGCATCGATCCGGAGCCAAATACAGTCCCAGAGATTCCAGAAATTGATGATCCTGGCGACTTTGTTACCATTGGGGATGATTATGATGTGACATGGGAAAGTGTGCGAGGTGCTAAGAATTATTGCATCGACTGGGACATCTCTCCTGGATTTGAGTCAGGACTAGGCGCATGTACCTATGGTGGAAGCAATACTGAGTATTCATTCACGGGAACAACAGATGAGATGAATTGGTTGAGACAGGATCATTTCTATAGAGTAAAAGCCTGCAATGATATGGGATGCAGTGATTGGAGCGAGATTGTGGATATGGTGGTATTAGAGATAGATCCAATAGTAGTTCCAGATGACTACTTATATATTCAGCAGGCCTTAAATTCTGCATCAGCGGGAGATACAGTCTATGTAAAGGATGGGGTTCATGAAATGAGTTCAATGACCATGCCAGATGCTGTATATCTTATTGGTGAGAGTGTTGAAAACACAATAGTAGAAATTTATGATAATATCGGAGTAACTACAGGCGACTATACATTGATAATGAACATTACATTCAACTCGGATGATGGAACAATGTTTTATGTATCAGGTGTCACATCTAGTTTCTTGAATGTGTTATTTGAAGCAGAATCCTCGCAAGTCATTCAGGTCACTTACGGTGGTGATCTATATGTCTACAACAGTACACTCTATTCAACTGGTGCTTATGGAGGAATATGGACTGATATAGAGTACGTAAATAGTGTAGATATTGTGAACACGATCGTTCAGGGATTTAGATACGGGCTATATGTACAGGGTTCAAGTATAGGCACATCTTCCTACTCAAACGTATTTGGCACTGACGATTCTATGAATTGGTATGGTAATATCGTGCAGGATTCTACAGATATATCAACTGACTCAATGTTTGTTGATGAGTCAGGTCGTGATTATAGATTAAGTGATTCTTCTCCATGTATAGATGCTGGACAGCCTTCGATGATTTATAATGATGTGGATGGAACTGTAAATGACATGGGTGCATTTGGTGGTGCATATGGATGGTAGGCCTTGATGTGGGTGTGCTATTCAGCTAATATCACAATTAAACACTAAGTAATAATAATTTTCATTTATATGCAAGAAAGAGAAGGTGCCGTTCTACTAAAAAGATTGGAAGCAGAAAATAAAGAGAAATACTCGCAAGCTAGGGATATATTTGATAGCACCCCATTGCCAGATGGTGTTACAGCCAATATGAATGTATACCTGGGGGAGCCTGTTTATCCATCAGTTGATATTAATGAAGCAGAAGAAGTGGGGAGTTCAACAATAGAAGTTTTCTATGAAAATATGGATGCCCATGAGCCTGCGACAAGATATTTCGATGAAATGAAGGCGAGTCTGAAGGAAGCCGGTTATCAAGTAGAGCCAACGCCAAATGTGCATGTTGATCATGAGGGAAGTGGTTCATTTGAGTACTACCTAGTTAAGTAGTTATTTTGCCGACTACAATAAGAGTAAAAAACACCCACACTCATAGAAGTGTGGGTGTTTTGTTTTCTGCAAGATTATTCCAGAGTGACTTCTATATATACTATTTCACTAGGATCGCTTACATCGTACACATTATGTGATTCAGCGTAGTAGTAAAATATCATTGTTGACGTGACCTCTAGATTTTCTACATGATCTGTTGTATCAGGTCCGGATGCTACTATTACAGAATCGCTGAATGATGGATCAACATCTCTATACAGCACAAAGTGTGCAGTGCAATCGGTGTCTGACCATCTTATTGTAAAGTCTGTACCACTTTCAACAGAAGCCCCCATGTCGTAGATCTCTGGCGCTGGCGGCCCCTCACTCGGCGTCCAATTCATGCATTCCTCGTAATCAGTATTGTCATCAAGCCCTAGATCAATTCCAATAGTTTCGTTCCAACCGATGATTTCAGATCGATTAAAATCATCTGGATCTGTTATGTCCTCACCAACTGTATAGTTTGTATAGAAAACGTCGGGCAGGTCATCAATATGCGTATTCCAGTCGGTTCCATATAGACTTCTAGCAACCTCTTCTGACGCGACCCAGCGCAAAACACCACCTTGATCAACCGCATATACACTTGGTACTGATGTAAGTTTTACCATTCTGGTCCCAGGTCTGTAAGTCACATTTGCCTCAAGTGGGATACTTGCAAGTTCAGAATCAGATATAGTCTCTATTGAATCAAAATCATCATACCAGGAGAAGTAAATGCGCTCATTAGGGAATGAATATCGATTCCCATCACTTGCATAATAGTAGATACTGGACATGCTTCCCTTGATAAGTGTGCCAGCATCAGTGTCAGCTGTAATAGCATGCACTGGTTGAACTAGGGCGCCTAGCATTCCAAGTCCAACACAGAATGTAAGACACCATGAAATAATTTTCTTCATAATTTAAAGATCACGGAATTAGATGATTTAATAATATCAAAAAAGCAGACACAGCCGACAGTGGCTGTGCATACTTTTAGATAATAATGAACAGGGAAGTGATGATCACTAGCCCAGCAAGAATTGAGAAACATCCTCCTGAACTACCATAGGCTGGTCTGGGACCGCCTTTAAAAGACTTGCGCGGCGGACGTGGTCCAAGCCGCTTTGGACCTTTTCTTAATGCTGGTCGTCGAGGGCCTCGAACCTTACCCATTTTTCCCATTGGTCGTTTTACTTTCATATACTTAAGTTACTTGTTTGAAGATATTGATTAGAATGTATGTCAAGTAGATGACAATGAGTATAATCGCGTTTGATTTGCTTAGCCTGAGATTTTTTCTAAAGAATAGAATAACAGCAACTGATACAACGAATAATATACCCAGATCAATGAAAAGGAGTGATTTATCAAAGATGAATGTTGAAATAACAGTTCCCACACCGAGTGTAAAAAGAAGATCAAAAATTGTACTACCGAAGATGTTTCCAAGTGCAAGCTTACTTGCGCCTTTACGAACGGCTGTTAGTGATGTTGCAAGCTCTGGAAGACTTGTGCCAAGTCCAACGATTGTTATACCAATAAACGATTGAGAGACGCCTAGTAGCGAACTTAGATGAATTGCATTATCAATTGTTATTTCTGAAGCAAGAATTACTAATGCAAGCCCACCAACGATTGAAAGAAAGGACCATGTCAATCCTGATTTGTGATTCTTACGAACTTTTTCAATAACACGCTCTTGTTGTGCTATTTGAAGGAAGTAAAACGCATAAGCCATTATCATGATAACGCCGTCGATTCTGGATAGCGTGCCATCAATTCCTAATAAAAACAGCAGTATTATTGAAATCAAAATTGCTATTCCATCTCTTTTAAGCTCTTTGCGCGTTATTGTTAGTATTCCAAAAAAACTAATGAAACCAATGATCATTGTCATTTGGCTTATTGTTGTACCAAGTGTTTCGCCGATGATGAGTCCTGAAGTCTCAACCCCAGCCAAACGTTGGAGTGCAGCATTTATATCAATGATTAGTTCAGGAAGATCTGTTCCAAGTGCAAGAATCGTGAGCCCGAAAAATAGCTGCGATATCTTGAATCGCTTTGCTAGGAATATAGATCCCTGAATGGTGAGCTGTGATCCAATCCACAGTCCGACTAATCCTAGTATGAGAAGTAAAAGTTCGAGCATGTATCTATCATATCAAATCAGTGCTCAGTATTGAACCTTTACTATTGATCTCTTAGAAAGAACATGATATAGTTTCCCCGCAAATCATTAATCCGGGGTAGCTCCCGCCTTCGTTCCTATCGGAACTTCGGCGGGCAGGCAGCATGCAAATGCCGCTTCGCTACCCTAATTATTCCGGGGTAGCTCAGCGGCACCTGCCTGCCGGCAGGCAGGGAGCAATTGGCGCAATTATGAAATATACAATTTACGCCATTAAGAGCAAGAAAGATAAAAGAGTATACGTCGGCTTTACAGATAATCTTAATAGACGTTTAAGAGAACATAATTCGGGGTTTGTAAAATCTACTAAGGGTTACAAACCTTGGATCGTGTTCTATACTGAACAGACCCACCTTCGATCTGAGGCTAGACGAAGAGAAAAATACCTCAAATCAGGTTGTGGAAAAGAGTTTCTGAAATCAGTTAGAGATAACAACATTCCGGGGTAGCTCAGCGGCAGAGCAATTGGCTGTTAACCAATGGGTCGTGGGTTCGAATCCCACCCCCGGAGCCAAGAAGAATGGATGGTAGAAATACCTTCCATTTTTCTTTTGTCTTGGCTATTTTTGTTTGGTTCTAACCTTAGGTACTCCTTTTCGAGTTCAGGATAGCTCTCTGCGATAGGTACGAACCATTCGTTCAGTTGAATCTTTAGGTTTCCGTCAATAATCTCAAAGTCTGATCCGAGAGCATTAAGAATCTCACGCTTAGTTCTAACGTCTCCATTTAAGAACCTCGTGTGAGCGTATGTTGCAAAATCAAAAGTCTGCTCTGTAAGCTCTATCCATTTTTCTGCTCGTTGTTCTGTTCGTTCGATTTCTGACTTGTACTTTTCTAACTCGGACTTGATGCGTGCCTTTTCTTTTAGGTATTCCTCATCATTTATGAGTTCCTTTATCCTCATCTTTGTAAGGCTGTCCATCTCATTCTGCTTCATCTGATAAGCCTTTGTTTGAGTTTCGTAAACCTGAGTTCGTTTCTTTACTTCTTTTTCATGTTCATTGCCCAACACCTCAAGAGCCCAGTCCCGAAACTGCGGAAGAATCGTGATTTTTATAAGTTCACGTTCAATCTGCTCTTCGATGTTCTCAACTCGTAGGTTTTTGCGCTGTGTGCAGTCAATATCACGCTTTTTGTTCGTACAATGATAGTAAGTGTAGTGTTTTACCTCTTTCGTTGACTTGATGAACTTTTGCTTGGTTTGTGCTGTGTAGTTACAGCCACATTCTCCGCATCTAATCATTCCAGTAAATGAAAACTCATGTGTTCTGGGCCTTGGCTTTCCCCGTTTGCCAAGTAGCCTTTGAACACGGTCAAACTCATCGAGGGTGATCATGGGCTCGTGTGCACCCTGTTTCCATTCTTTACGATATGAAAATAAACCAGCATAAAAGGCGTTGTTGAATATTCTATAAACTCCGCTGTATGAAAGAGGATTTCCCCCTATACGTTTCATTTTTCTACTAGTCAGGCCCCATTCGTTATTTGCTATATCTACGATTTGCCTTGGTGTATACGTGCCAGTAAGCATAAGGTCCCACATCTTCCTTACTATTTGGAACCGATCTGGGTCTGGGATAATGATATGCGTTTCATCGTCTGTAACATGGTTCAGATATCCCAGAGGAGCCATATTGGGCATCCAGCCCAATTCAACCTTTCGCTCCATGCCTCTGATGGTATTTTTTCTAAGATCAAGGATGAATTGGTTCGCAACACCGCTCTCAACACTCAAAATCAAGGCATTGTCATTTGGTCTGTACTCTCTATCAAATGTGCGAACTGATTGAAGTATCTCTTTTTGCAAAAGCCACTGGATAGTCCCGCTATCAACTGGGTTTCTCGATAGACGATTGATTTGCCAGCAGAGAATACCCTCAGCGTCACCTTTACGAATTCTTTGAATCATATCCTCAAAAACAGGCCTATTGTTTGGCTGCTTTGCCGACTTGGACTCTGTGAGACGATCAACAACTGTCAGACCAAGCTCTTTTGCGAGCTTGTCTAATCTTTCGAGCTGATCATCAATTGATTGTACCTGCCGATCCTCACTTTCTGAGGACTTTCTAGCGTATATAAAGTATTTCATATAATCGTAATCAAAAGGACGGTTCTGGCTACCCAACTGCGCCTATACCAAAGTATCCCGCTTGCTGGCAGAACCGCCCATTTGAGGCAGTAAACGGAATAGTTCTATATTGGTATTCAGTTGGGTAGCACACTGATTATAACTTATTTCGCAACATCATTTCCAGTTCTTCTGCCCTTGGCGCAGACCCCTCATAACGAGAAAGTCTTTTCAGATATCTGAGGTATCGCTTCGTGGGCCGTCCTTTCCAGTATTTATACTTGACCTCCGTATTCATTAAATAGCCTTCAGCCTTGAATAGCTTCCCCAGAGCTCCAAAATAGCCCGTGTGCGTCTCTTGCTGGCTTTCATAGGCCAGATCATAGCAATGCCTGCACCCAAAGTATTTATCCGCTAAATAGAGGCTGCCTACACGCCTTCTGCAAGGAATTCCATCTTTCACAAGAGGACATGTAAACCAGTAACGAACCCCGCCGAAGTAACAAGGGGTAGTTGTTAGATCTACACTGTAATCTAAATCTTCACTCTCACCATTCCATCTGGTAGTTGATGTATAGGTGCATCTCATTGTTGAGTTGGTATTATCAACTAATATACTGATCCTGCCAGTAACTTCTCCGCATCTTCTCCAAGTGATTTCACCGCCCACATAATGAGGTTGAAGATAACCTAGCCTCTTAAGGGAGGTTGTACTGAGGTCTTTGTGCTCCTCGCATGTTTCTTTGCGCATAACCCTTTTTATCGAAATCAATAGGACTTATAGGGAATTGTTCATCATTTTATTCTTTGTATCATTGTAGCTATCAAGTATCTGTTCTCGTGCTGATTTGCTAGTTTTTTCCGTTTCACTGGGATAGCTTACGCTATCCTGATTTATATTTTCTTCTTTTATATTATCTTCACTTAGCTTCTCTTGTGCTTCATAACCGAAGGCAGGTGACAGACCATTGGCAACCAAAATATCCGAATAATCGCTAGGTTTGCTTCTATCTCTACGAAGGGTTTGATACTTGTGCCAATTAGGATGGTAACCTGCTAGTCCCTTTTTTGTTTCACCTATGGTGATTAGCCCGCAGCCATGCATCTCATCAAACATCTTTTCAATGGTCGGTACGCCAATCCTGTCGCTATGAAAGACTTTACGTTTCCAATATCTCGCATCTGCACGAAAACATCCCTCATCATCTGCTCCAACTACTAGTCCAATAAACAACAATCTTGCAGTTGGTTTGAGTTGAATAAACTGCTCGCAGTCCCATATTCGTTCATGAACCATTCTTTTTCTGCTCATAATTATTTTTAATCATAATTTGTCTTTTTTTGGTTCCCGATAATTCACCTGAGGTAATTGGCGCATAGCATATTTTTATGGCGCTCAGAAGCCTTGTAGCTCGATCTAAGGCCTCTTGTACCTCAAGACGGTATCCGAACTCTTGCTCGAATAAGTAAATAAAGCTCTCAAGTTGTTGTTTTGAGAGCTCCATAACTACGATCGTGCTCGATACTTCAACATTCGCAGGTTCTCATGAAAAGAACGTGCATCAACATCTAGCTTGTTGCTCCAGTAAAGTGCCACGATCTCATCAATTTCATCGTCACGTTCGAAGGTAAATTTTGCTTTCAATGGATTGGACTTATCAATTGCTTTAACAACATATCCAACAGTGGAAAGCGCAGTCGAAAGTCCAATATCTGAATTAACCAAATACTGAGCTAAGGGAAGGTGTTCTGGTCTTTGCATAATGTAATATGTAACAAAACTAGGTTATAAACCTAGTTTCATATACTTTGTTTTTTCTGTCGTGACAGGAAATTACATCTTTCTTGTCTGGTCAAACCTAGATGACTCTTGCACCAGTCTCTTTATAAGTTTATTTATGGCCTCAAAAGTTAGGTCATCACTGTACTTTTCGTCCAGTCTTACTGCAATCTCAGATAGTTTCATGCCTTTGCGCTGCATGATGTAGGCGTCAAGGGCCTTGGGAAGTGCTTGCTTCCTACTATCCTTTCTAGCTGGCACGGGAAGTTCTTTTTCTCGTTCCTTTTGTATCTCCTTGTAATTTGTCTGAAGTAGCCTCTGCATTTCTTTTAAATTGCAATATGGCGGAAAGCTGACTTTTAAAACTGTTTCTGCACTATCTTTTTCAATTTCTATTGACAGTTTGCCACTGTGTTGTTTCCTTGTGAAATTGGAATTCAGCCAGTATGGTGGCCCCTCACGTTCATCATAGACTGTATTTTGGATGATAATATTATCAAGAATCGGTGGAAGGAAAGTGAATTCCGCATCTTCGTATGCCATAAACTGAGCACGCTCCTTACTCATCCCCCTTTCGGATATATATTCCTTAACTTTGAAGGGCGTGAATCTGAAGTGGTCATGCCAGTAAAGCGATGGAATTAATTTGTATTTCTTGATCAGTTTTTCGATTCTTTTTCTATACGCATCGCTATGATTTTGCGCTATAAAATTGCGTACAATCTTGGTCGAGTCCATGCTGTCTGTTGGAATGAGAAACTTGGGATACCATCTCTGAATCGTGCTTCTAATTAAATTCACGTCGAATACAAAGTCTTCATTTATACAGAGGTAGACCAACTCCTCGATAATTTGCATGTCGTGATCGTCATAAAAGTTGTAAGTAGCTAACTCGTCAAAAAGAATAGCCAAGCTATCGAGTTGGATTGGTTCAGGATCTAATATAATCTTAATCTCATCTTCATCCATACTAGTAAATTACAACCTAATTATTACTTAGTAAAGGTTCACGAAAGAACTTTATCGTGGTTTAATGTAAATTGATTAAATTAAATTAGATATGGGCACAGTTACTACGATACTATTAGGACTAATTGCGTACATTTTATGGCGTATTTATAGACAGCGAGAGGATGAGAAGACCGAGCAATATGCTGCAAAATTACGAGAAAAGAGGGATGCAGAGCGGGCCATTTTTGAAAAGCAGTACCCCCATCTTATCGGCAATGTAGACCATACTTGGATAGAGCTTTTTTCTAAGTATGCAGAACAAGGTTTGTTGTTGAAAATGTCATTCTTGCTATATCTGCAAGACTCAACAAAGATGGAGCTCTCCGAGGGCTCTATAAAATGGGATGACCTATGGGCACTCTCAGAGGAGCTGTTAGAACATCTGGAAAAGTATCACGAAGGTACAGTGGAAGAGCATGAGTTGGCACTTGCTGCATACTGGCAAAATGCCGCTACGGCTGTTGGAAAGCTAATCGAACAGAGCCCCACAATAAAGGGAGAAGATATTGACGCACCACCTTTCACAAACATAATAGAGATTCCGAATTTTTTTCCCAAAAAAGAAATACACCCAGAGCAGGAATTTAATTTCATGGAGCCTGATCACTCTTTTCCCAGAAATGCGAATGGATCTGATCACATTAGGGCAAAAATGAAAAAACAGGGAATTTGATATTAATATAAAGTGGATATGGAAAATCACCTAATGTATTTAGATGAATCGGGCGTTGCGAATCTGGGAGATCAGAAACATAAATACTTTTTTATAACATCGGTAACAGTTGAAAGGAGCATTGACAGAGAGGTCTCTGCTTACTTCAGTTTCATAAAAAGGCGTCATGGATTGGATTGCAAAAATACTTTGCATGCTTATGATGTTTTTGAAAATAAGGGGCATGAAAATTACATAACAGAAAATAAAATCTGTAAAAAAATTGCCAATTCGATCGGTGAATTTGTAGAGAACGCACCTTTTGATATCAGGGTCTACTATATAGATAAAGATAAGTTAAGAAAAAAGATGGGTGTCCCTGAAGGCTATCAATTCAAAGGTGCCCAGAAGCACAAAGAGGATAAGGAGTTGCCTTATGAAATAATTGCCAGAAAACATTTCTTTGAATTTGCTAAGTATTTAAAAAAGAAGAGGGCCATCGGGTCAGTAATTGCTGAAAGTAGAAGGGGGGCTGACAAAATCCTACTAACATCATATCTAGACGCTCAAGATAAAAATATTTTCAGTAAAGATAAACAAATGTTCAAAAATGCAACCCTCGCCAAAGAACACATACATTCTATTTGTTTTGCTGGTAAGGGAAGTCTGAAAGGTGGGCTAGAATTTGCTGATATTATTTCTTATTGCGCATACAATGACATTGCTGGCAATTTCCCAGAACAAAGGAATGACAGTAGGGGCATCAAAGTAATGTGGGGGCAAATAAAAAAACAGATTTATAAATCTGCTCCTCAAGAAATTACGCCTGCCATGATGAAGAAATTGGCAAATGATAGGATTAACGAGAGCGCCAAGCGTGTTAAGCAGAGACTGTCTGAATTCAGCGACCTCGTGAATCCCACCCGAAGGTAAGAGTCCACTTAACTAAAAAGTAACAGTTATTTAGGCGATAGTAAAGTGGATATTTATTGAAATTGATTAAATGAGCTAATTTTACACTACTTTTAGCTATGAATGCTATCAAAGAAAAGTTGCTAAAGACTATAAGATCAAATATAAAGTATAAATCTATACAGGATATAGATCGTATTGATTTCAAGTCCTTTAAAGCACTTATAAGGGCAGTTGAGATGGGTGAAATAAAATTAGGCATGGATAACACCGCTGCTAATCAACTGGCAAGAACGAAGATATTTGGAGCTTTTAGCTTTTACCTTTTTATGTTCCTAGCAGCGTCTTGGATGTGGGTTTCCATTGCTGCGATTGTATTGGCCGTTTTAATGTCGGAATATTGGCTACTGGCTGCTATCCCAGTTTCTATTATCGGGTTGATGACTGCTAATCCGTATAATCCAGCAAAAAAGTTTTTTAGCCTAGTATTCATCATTCTCTGCATTTACGTATTATTCGGATTAATAGGTGGCTTTGAGACACTGCACTATTTGTCACTCTCCTACGTTATTGTATTTCTGGCGACAGCCTATGTTTATGACATGAACCAAAAGCTAATGCATGATTTAGCACTGGAGTCGGAGGAATGGTTTATTTATCTATTTCAAAGTAGAGCCGTAGCGATTTTGGAAGATGGCAAGAATCCTATAACGGAAGAGATCGAGTTATGAATGAGTATTCAAAAGAACTAGCTGCGAAATACACTCAAGGGCGTGATGAGTTTAAGGATGCTGACTCAAAGCTCTTTGAATTTGTACAACGAGTTGGCATTGAAGATAAGGACGTGCTGGATCTTGGATGTGGAGATGGAAGATATGCTGCAAAGTTTATCGAAATGGGTGCAGGGAGTGCTAAGGGTATTGATATAAGCCCTGCAATGATTGAATTGGCCAAGGAGCGACGAAGTAACATCGAATTCACAATTGGAGACGCAGTAGATTTGCCATATGAAGATAATAGCTTTGACATTATCTTTAGCAACTTTGTACTTCAGCACTGTAAAGATACTCGAAAGGTCTTTAATGAAATTGCACGAGTATTAAGAAAAGATGGATATTTTGTCGGTACATTTAACTCAATAGACACTGATAATAAGGGAATCCTGAATCAGGAGATGCCCATTCTACTCGGTCAAGATAATCCAATTACTGTTTACGACCTAATGAAGCTCGATGAAGAGTATCTTGAAGCCATTAAAGACGCTGGACTGGAAGTGATTGAATACGTCGACGAACCAAATGCCTGCGCCTTTATAGATCCAAATTTCGAGCACTATTCGGATATTAAAAAGTTAAAGACTATCGCTTGTTTGTTAAGAAAATAATATGAACATTGCATTAGATGATAAGCTGGAGAAAGCAGTCCGACTGCTCATTGAGTACGTTCCTGAGGAAAAGGATCGAAAAAAGAACATAATTACACATGCTCTCAGGGTCGGAATGTACCTTTATGAGAATAATTACTCAGAAGATGTTGTAATTGCTGGATTTTTACACGATATAGTTGAATGGACTGATAGCCCGCAGGAGACACTTCGGGAAGAATTCGGTCAGCATGTGTTGGATATAGTACTCGCAAATACTAAAGATAGAAATATTGAAGATAAGCCAGAGCGAAGAAGGGATATGATTGAGCGCTGTCAAAGCGTTGGGAAGGACGCCCTTATCGTGAAGGCCGCAGACACAATTGATAGCTATAACTTTTATAGATCGGCAAACAACCCAGATGAGACGCAAAGAGCAATCGACATAGCAAAACTTTTATCAAGCGTGGTTACACAGGAGGAGAAAGATCCAATTTTCGATAAGTTAAGTGCTCTTGAATAGTTCTAACAGCATCAACCGTGCGGAGCCATGAAGGAGTGACCAGTTTTGGTCGCTTTTTCTTTTTGGTCACCCTTCATGGCTGTCGCCCTAAGTGATACGAGCCCAGCGAGTATCTACTTCTGGGCGAGCCATAGTATAATTAGGGCATGTATTACGTTTACATATTAAAATGTAGCGACAACAAATTCTACACGTGATACTCTGCAGACTTAAAGAAAAGGTTGCAATTACACCTATCTGGACGAGTGTTCTCGACCAAGGGTAGATTGCCAGTCGAGTTAGTATTCTATGAGGCATTTATAAATCAGCAAGATGCCAAGCGTCGTGAGATGTACTTGAAGACCACTGCTGGCAAAAGAGCAATTAAACTCATGCTTCGCAAATATCTCGCAAAACAATAACTTACAGT
Source organism: uncultured Gammaproteobacteria bacterium (assembly GCA_964452565.1). Lineage (GTDB taxonomy): Bacteria > Patescibacteriota > Patescibacteriia > UBA9934 > UBA9934 > UBA9934. The sequence continues at coordinate 166,772 of CAYVLY010000001.1, forward strand.
GTTATTTTGTATACCCATCGTGAACAGCGGAACTGTGGTAAAATTATAAGTGTTAATATAATTGTGATTTATGATAGATAAACCAGTTCCCGAGGAGGCAAGAAAAGAATTTGAAAGGATGCAAAATCCAGAAATTGTCGCAACTGATTTAGAGGGTAATGCTCCTGAAGTTGGTGCTACAAAAATTATTATGCAGAGGCATGAAAAATATGTGCGGGGCGATGACGAGGGTCAGCCATTGGGTAGTCTAACTGAAGAATCAGCAGAAAAAGCATATCAACAAAGCAGAAGAATAGTTGAACAAATGCTAGATTCTATTGAGGATGATTTAGATGAGATCGATTTTCTTGTAGTTGGCAGTAGTACACAATATAAGGGCAAGGGACAAAGGAGCAGAGAGACTGCACAGCAAGCACTTCAAGCTTTACGTGACGTGCTTGAAGAGAGGGGTGTTGATGGTGGTCAGATATTAAACAATAGATCAAAAGCAAAAGATGTAGCCACGATCACTCGAATGAGAGTAGATAGGATATTCAATGAATGGCCAGAGTACGCAGCTTTTCTTGAAGATAAATACGGAAATCAAACACAAAAATTTTGGCAGGCTTTTGAAGAAGATTGGCACCCTTATGAAAGAAGGGCATTTGGTGCAGAGGGGCCTGATGAAATGGACGAAAGATTTGCAAGTTATATAAAAACACTTGCTAAGTTTTCCGGTTTTCACCATTCAAAGCATCAAGATAGACGGCTGGTTCTCTGGAGCGTATCGCATTACGATACAGTAAGTCCCTATATAAAACGTCACATAACTATGACGGATCCAAACCAATATGTGGCTGTTGATTACGGTGCAGGGATCAATATAGATATTGATCCTGATGGGAATCCTACATGTGACTTTCGTGGGAAAAAATACGAAGTTAGTCTTTAGATATGCTTACAAAGTTTTGTGACGCAGAAACGATCTTCAATAAGTTTCTAAAAAAGTATAAACAACATAAACGAGGTCTTTTCATCGTTGCACCATCGGGCGCAGGAAAGACATATTATGTTAATCATCAGGATGAATATGATTGGATTGATGGTGACGAAATTTGGATGGCAACAGGCGCTCAGCCTGACAGGGCATGGTGGACCGAGGGTTTAGAAGTTATAAATCACGTAGATCAAAGGTGCGATGTTACAACTGAAGAGTGTAGACGTTTGGGATTATGGGTGATAGGAGCGTCCAACTCTTGGCTCATCCCTGATGCCGTAGTAATTCCAGATTTAAGAATTCAAAAAAAATACATAGTCAAGCGTGAAGACGAAGCATATGACGGAGGTGCAACGAGCAAGGACTTTGATCAAGTTATTTCTCATAGAAAGATAATTCTAAACCACGCTAAGAAAAATAAAGTGCCAGTATTCAAAACTATCGAGGAGGCAGTGGCTTTTCTCAGGAAGAAGTACAGTATGTAAGCATGTTAATAGTTCTAATATCCTCCACGATGCGGAGCCATGAAGGAGTGACCAGTTTTGGTCGCTTTTTCTTTTTGGTCACCCTTCATGGCTGTCGCCCTAAGTGATACGAGCCCAGCGAGTATCTACTTCTGGGCGAGCCATAGTATAATTAGGGCATGTATTACGTTTACATATTAAAATGTAGCGACAACAAATTCTACACGTGATACTCTGCAGACTTAAAGAAAAGGTTGCAATTACACCTATCTGGACGAGTGTTCTCGACCAAGGGTAGATTGCCAGTCGAGTTAGTATTCTATGAGGCATTTATAAATCAGCAAGATGCCAAGCGTCGTGAGATGTACTTGAAGACCACTGCTGGCAAAAGAGCAATTAAACTCATGCTTCGCAAATATCTCGCAAAACAATAACTTACAGTGTTATTTTGTATACCCATCGTGAACAGCGGAACTGTCATAAAATATGAAGTTATGAAATTCTATTTATCATCCTATAAAATTGGGTCAGAAGATTCACAGGCCAAGTTCAAAAACTTACTTGGTGACAATAAAAAAGCTGCCTATATCTCTAATGGTCTTGACTTGGCTCCTTCTGAGGCAAAGAAAAAACATGAAGAACGAGATATTAGAGAGCTCAATGGAGTTGGTCTGCAAGTCGAACAGGTTGATTTAAGAAATTACTTCGGTAAAAAGGACGATATCAGAGTTAAGTTAACAGGCTTTGGTGTTTTTTACTTAAGCGGGGGCAACGTTTACGATCTCCGCATTGCCATGAATCTTAGCGGTCTAGATGAAATACTTCTAGAACTTGTAGATTCAGATATTATTTATTCAGGTTACAGTGCAGTAGTTTGTGTTCTCTCACCAACACTGAAGGGCTACCATATCATCGATGATCCAAATAAAAAAACGTATGGGAACTACGATACAATCTGGAAAGGGCTCGGATTCATTAGCTGGCAATTTGCGCCACACTTTAATTCCGACCATGAAGAGTCAGAAGATATAAATAAAGAAGTTGCTTATTACACTGAAAATGACATGCCTTATAAAACGCTGGCAGATGGCGACGTCATTATTTTGCAAAGAGAGGAGTTAGACGGCCCCGCAATTATGAAGTAGATTAACAAACGGAGCCACAAAAAGAGATAGGTATAATACATATCTCTTTTTGTTGTTTCGTGTCTGAGGGTTTTAAGCCACTGGGTTCGGGCAGCTAGGATATAGGGAGGTGCCCTTGACTAGAATGATGTAAACATATACATTCTTTGTGACCTGGATTCCAACAAGGAGGTGAACCCATGTCGATTCATATCGGAGCCAAGGAAGGGGAAATCGCCCCTGTCGTCCTCATGCCTGGGGACCCTGCGCGTGCCCGGCGCATCGCACAGAGCTTGTTCGGTGCTGACACCAGGCCTTACCACAAAGTGCGTGACAACCCAAGCTTCACCGGCCGTGTCACTCGGGACGGAGTCGAACTTCACGTCTCGGTGCAGGCATCGGGCATGGGCATACCCTCGTTCGGGATCTACGCTACAGAACTCTACGATGAGTACGATGTCAAGGTCATCATCCGCGTGGGCACGTTCGGTATCATGCATCCGGACATGAGCCCTGGAGATCTCGCTATCGCCCAGTGCGCGAGCACAGATGCGAGCTTCATCAAGCGCTGGTTCAAGGGTGCGAACTTCTCCCCACCCGCTGACCCTGAGCTGCTCTTCAATGCTCAGATGGCCGCACGCGAGCAAGGCCTGCAGGTACGTGTCGGCAACATCCTGAGCACTGACATCTTCTATGACAAGGATCATCCGGAAGCGTGGAAGCTCTGGCCGCGCTTCGGTATACTAGGTGTTGAGATGGAGGCAGCGATGCTCTACACGCTTGCCGCACGCAGGCATGACAAGGGCTGTCGCGCACTCGCCATCCTCACTGCCAGCGACCACCTCGAGACGGGCGCTCAGATGAGTGCCGAGGAGCGCGAGACCTGCTTCCCAAGGATGCTCGACCTCGCCCTGGCTAGCGTCGTGCCTCTCTACGCCTGATCCGCAGTCGATTTCATCGTGACCATGCATGGTCCTCCCGCCCCAAGCTCTCTGAGCTGCGGCGGGATTTTTGCTAGAATGATGATGTTATAAGGAACTGGAAAAGTTTAACAAGATGATGATCGGACGAGAACGGAAGATGGTTGAGCTAAAGAAACGAATAGCTGAACTTGAAAAATCTCAAAATGGATAGCTCCAAATAGTATCAAACAGATGGAATAACAGAATTAAATAAAAAACACCCATAAACCGCTATTGGGTGTTTTTTATTTTTATAGATGCACCATAAGGCAAGAATTTGCTATAATATACAGATATGAAGTTAGAACTAAATGCCAAGAAAATACTTAAAACGCTCCTGCTTATCAATCTCATTTTGATAATCATGCACCTTATTTCGCAGTTCATGCTTTTAAATTTTGAGTATTCTGAGGCGCTTGCGAACTTTGCATTTAGATTTAACATGGATGTTGAATCAAGTGTCCCAACATGGTTCGCTATTGTACTTTTATTTTCAACAGCACTACTCCTATTACTTATTGGTCTGAAGACGCGAAAAAAGAAGCAAAAAAAGTACTGGCTTGCGCTTTCTGCAGTTGTTCTATATATGAGCATTGATGAGGCCTCGGTTATACACGAGCTAATGAATGAGCCAATGCAACAATTATTTGGTATTACAAGCGGGCCTTTGTTCTTTGCCTGGATCATACCTTTCTCATTGGTAGTATTGATTGTGGTGGCTGTATTTGCAAAATTTTACTGGTCGTTAGATCGTAAAACAAAATTGCTATTCGCGTTGGCTGTGAGCCTATTCATCCTTGGCGCAATAGGCGTTGAAATGATCTCAGCGGCACACTGGCAATCACAGGACTTCCAGTACGACTACACCTACCGCATCCTCAATGCCTTTGAGGAGGGCTTGGAGAACTTTGGAACGATAACCGCAATCTACGCACTTAGCTTAAAACTAACAAAATAATATGGAAAGAGAAATGCATCGAGAGATTGAGTCAGAGAAATACAATAGAGAGCTTTGGGAAAATCCAGAGATACTGACCCTTAGCATTAGAAGGCATACAGAGTACGACCCCAAGGGAGGTGATGGTGCTGATTCGCGTCCATTAGGCAGTATTTCTCCAAAGGGAAAGGAAATGGCCAAAGAAGCAGCAAAAGAATGGAAAGAAAGATTACCAAAGGGAGCTCATGTTGATATGTGGGAAAGTCCATCTGTTTTTTTCGCTGGACTAAGAGATACAAAAGATGGGGGAAAGAAACCACTTTTACCAGCGCGATCAAGGCAAACCGCAAGTCTTTATGAAAAGGAGGTATTTGGTAAGCTTGCCCCAGCAAAGAAAACTGAAATGGGACCGCAGTCTGTTAGACGTAAACGTGCCGATCTAATGGGCGACTTCACGGAAACTGCAACTGATCTCGATAAAATACCAGCTTTTTTTAAGGCTAAGGCGGCGGCATATAGAGGTGACAATGAACGATTTGCTCGTGATTATGCACGAAATGAACTTCCAGAAGAGGTTCATAAGGCGTTAAAGGATTTTGGTGGATCAGACTCAGTAGACCACACCCAACATGTTATTGAGTTTTTAGAATCATTCATCCAGCAAAATGATGATCGTGACGAGAAAACAATAGGCCTTGTAATCTCTCATAGTGATTTGCTGGAATCATTCTCATATTTTGTAGAGAGATTTGTAGCAGAACAGCAAGGAGAACCTTCTGGTGAAGTTGAGCCTACTTCCTTTGAGCTAAACGAAGGAATTGATATTCACATTGATTCTGAGAATAACATAGTTGTTGAGCTTCAAGGTAGGGAGATAAGATTCAATATTGATGAATTCAAGCAATTTATATCTGAGCAGAAATAGATGAGCATCAAACTATGAAGATATTTCTGAAAGTAATGACAAGGCCAATTAGTCTTTTTGATTGTGAGCGTTGGGATATTGGTGAAAGAATCATGCTGCCGAAGAAATACATGAAGCTCCTCTATTTTGATCCATTGTTTATCTATTCTCCTGGGAGGGGAGTATCTGTTTTTTATAACTATAGTGATCCTGGGCAGATTGTAGATCCGTTGATTGATTTTTTGTCAGATGATATCGAATGGTACAAAAAAATGGAGACAAAGTCTCATAACGACTGTGACCAATTGAAGAAAATGGTTGATCAAGAATCAAAAGATGCTGATGGTTTGCTAAAACTCATACTCGAGGTTAGCGCAACGCAAGCTGTAGCAAATTTGCTAGGAAGTACTGATGCTTACAATGTGCCAAAAGAAGTGCAAGAAATATCTATTCGTGTACGAGATTACAGTAACAAAATCTTTCACCAAGCAATTGCATATGTAAGTAAGGTGATTGCAGAAGAACTTGGTAACAAGGATCTAGATTTTGTTTCTATGTCAGAAGTCACTGAGAACAAATTACCGTCAAAAAGTGAAATATCTAAAAGACAGAAAGGTTGGTTATACTATAGGGGAGACATTTCGTTGGATCCGAAAAAATACATTGCTGACAATAAAATCAAGTTAATGCAGGAAATTTTTGATGCCAATGAAGAGATCAGAGGACAGACTGCATGTAAAGGTCAGGCCGAAGGGAAGGCAGTAGTCATCTTCGAACTTGACGATCTAAAAAGGGTTCAGAAAGGCAATATTATAGTTGCGCCCATGACTACTCCTGACATGATGACTGCAATAGGTAAGGCTGCGGCAATTATCACAGATGAAGGAGGTATTACATGTCATGCAGCTATAGTGAGTAGGGAATTGAAAATTCCATGTATCATTGGAACTGGAAATGCAACAAAGATGATAAAAGATGGTGATTTGTTGAAGGTAGATGCAAATAATGGGGTTGTTGAGAAGCTATGATTGAGTTTTTTAGGAAAAGGTTGTAGTATCTGGACATAAAAAAGATATGGAATGCAAATCCTGCGGAAAAACTGAAAAGACTAAATTTCTGAAAAAAATAAAGAAATTTCGAATTTATCACTGCTTATGCTGTGATCTTATTTTTTCAAGGACTCAAATATGCTCTAGTAGAAAGTGGTATGAAAAAGTTCTTGCCGATAGGACAGCCATGGTCTCACCAGAAGTTTGGCTAAAATGGCAGGTAAAAGTATATGGTAGATTTTTAGAAAAGCCATCTTGTGAACGGACTCTATTAGATGTAGGGTGCGGCGATGGTGAATTTCTAAAACAAGCTAAGGATCGTGGATATGTCGCTACTGGAATTGACCTCAATAGGATACTAGTGTCCAAAATCAAACAGAAATATGATCTGGACATTCACGCAATCAGCATTGAAGACTTTGTTGAGCAATTTCCAGAAAAAAAATTCGACATCGTTACATTTTTCCAGGTCTTAGAGCATATGGTTGATCCTGACCATTTTATGAGCTTAATAAAGAGTAGGTTAAATAACCGGGGGTGTGTCGCGTTGAGCGTTCCAAATAGAAATCGTTTTGAACTTGACCTAAAAAGGTTTCCAAAATGGGACTCCCCACCACATCATTACACCTGGTGGAGTAAAAAATCCTTGAAGAAGTTTTTGATAGCTAGAGGATTGAAGGTCTTGGATCTGGTTGTGTTTAAAAAGGAAATAGAACTTGAGTTCAGATCTAGAGATAGTAAAGATAAATACCCCGGATTAATCAAGCGCTTACCATTTTGCGGCATGCTGAAATACTTTTCCTACAAAAATATTATTGCTCCAATTCTGTTAGGACTTAAGGTGAGACGAGTCATTCATTTAAAAATCACAGTACAAGGCCCTTATCTATATGCACTAGCCATGCACACAAATGAGAATTTATAGAGTGATAAAAAAGACCGCCTCGAGGGCGATCTTTTTTAATCTTGATGATTAATATTTGAATGACACCTTGTCTTTGTACTCGTATGCTCCGCGGTCGATCTTTGAACCATACTTTTCCCAATCTGCATAATATTCAGATATATCAACTCCTGAATCAATTGCTGGTGACATAGATTTCAAGGAGAAGTCGAATGCAAGCGCATCAGTGAACTCTGGATCAACGAATAAGTCGTTTTCACCAGCAGTTGTGCCGTCCTTACTTTGTCCATATTGAGGATTTCGGCAAGACTGTCCGCGCTTAGAATCATCACAACTAGCGTCCTTTCCATTATTACCACTCAAAATATTGTAATCATGATTTGTACCTGGATCTAGAATTCCAGCAGAAGCATTGAAGTACACGATATTATTGAGCATCGCAATATCGTCGCTCTCAAGTGATGTCAGACCGGATTCTTCATTACATGCGATTGTATTGTTAAGAGCTTCACCTGTTGCGCCTTCAGTAAAGACGATTCCACCCTTTTTATTCCAGTAAACATCATTACCAACAATCGTACAGTGACTATCACCATATTCAGAACCATTACATGCGATTCCGCGTTTTGTGTTACTAAACGACTTGTTATCCACGATAAGAACGTAACTGTCATCCATTACATACCCTTCATCCTCACCAGCGTATTCATTTCGAACTGCAATTCCAGATACTTTAGTGTCGTATACAATGTTTCCTTGGATGATTACAGGTTCATCTGGGAGTCCAGCGCCATCAATCGCGATTCCACCCATGTTTTCCTCTGGGGTACCTCCAAATCCATTATCAAACACGATGTTGTTAAGAATCACAGACTGAGTTCGCTCATCAATATGATTGCAGGTTGTTGGATCCTCAGCGCACTCATCAGCTGGCTGTAGGTATCCCTGTCGCGCAGCAATTCCTACCCACGCGTTTTCATACACAATGTTGTACGAGATAAGAGTTTTTGCACCATGCCGGTTTCCAATACCTGGAGACTGATGGTCAGACTCTTCCCCTGGGACCTGGTTCCAGAATGCCTCATTTCCTGTCATTACAGCACTTGAATAGTGGTTATTACCTAAACCAAGCCCATTGTTTTGATATGAGATGTTTCCGTAAACAAGTGGTACTGGTCGATATTTGACGTTGCTACTACGATAATCTGCATTAGTGAATGTTGCTTGCTCCAGCGACGGATCATACGCACATGATGGAGTAATAGGCGTGATGTCCTCGAAACTTGCGTGAACACCAACTCCAGTTGATCCGTTATTGAAGATTATGTTATTCGCGATTATCGGAGACCCACCACGAGCCTGAAGTGTATGTCCATGACCTGGGATAGTGTGATCTTGCTCAGGCATAAGAGTCACAGTGAATCCATCAAATACGGTATTACGAGTCGTTCCTTCAACAAAATCCACCATTGGGCGTCGATTTCCACACCCAGTTCCATCAACTGATGGATCGATCGTATCTCCAAGTGTTGGACCCCCTTCATACCCCTCACCCATGAGGATAGTACGTGTTGATCGAAGTAGGGGATCTGTATAAGTCTCATGCTCCTCCATCACGATACGCTCTCCAGTTTCGTAGTAATGCTCGAGATCAATGCGTTCAGCTGTATAATCTACGCGTTCGTTTCCATCTTGCTCTGTCCCATCCTCATTCCATACGTCAGAGTAGATCTGCACATCCTTACCTTCGATCCTTAGGTATTCTTGATATACACCAGGACGGACAATAATCATATCGCAGTGTACTGATGCATCAATTGCACCTTGAATTGTGTCGTATAAACCATCAAAGTCACCATTGATCCATCTTGGATCACTTTCACCCTCCTGACTTACAAGTAATACGTTTTGATTAACTTCATTACATGAAGTTCGGCTTGCCATCATTTCAACGTAAGCAATTTCAGCCGCCTCAAAAGGGGCGACTGTGTCAAACTCAGGAACTTCATACCGCTCATCGGCATAAGGATCCTGTGTTGCAATATCAAAATCTGGATATTCTTCTCCGCAATATTCCTCGTCCTGGCCATCAGCATCGCTGCCGCTTATTCCGGCACGAGTGTAGTCTGTGCTACTAGCATCACTTGAATCGTGTCCATGGCCGTGATCATCTCCATTTGCATGTGCATGATCATCATCAAACAGGCTACAACCCGACAGTATGATGGATATAATAAAGACAGACACTAAGATCGTGAATTTCGTCATAAGCTTTATAATTATATATGCCCATATTAGTTTTTAGGCTTGAATTATGTATCTTTTCAGTATATTCCGGCGTTTTTTTAAAAACAATAATGATAGTGGGTAACTATCATATTATTTAGCGCCTCTACTTCCTTATACGCCAGTATTCGGAGTTTTGATTCAAAATCGAGGCATTTCTGCCTCGATCCTTACTTTATTACTTTGATCGTATTCACGTTGTCATCCGTGAACCGTATCTTAAATCGAATGACTCCGATTGTCTGGCCGCGTTCGGTTTGGACGTTCACCCGCCAGAAGCCTTCAGATAACTGAGATTTTCGAGAGTATCCGCGGTAACCCTCATCTCGACCGCCATAAATCTGAAATGAAAGTTCATCTTTAGTAATCCAACGCTTTGAATCAGAATCAAAATGCTGCCACTCATGGACGATCTGCGTGTTTAAATCGAACGGTGCAAAGATAGCAGAATAGACATAAACTGATTGTCCCTCTTCAACATGAATAGTCTCACCTGGAATTATTTTTTCAAAAATGTTCTGACTCTCTGCTTCAAGAATATAATTACCATTAGACCGAGATACGCTATGATATACACCACCTTCTGTGAGTGATAATGGGATCGGCGGAATCAGGTTTGTGAAGTACAACAGATTCATGAGGCCAAATATGATTAGCGCGATAATCTTGAGTTTCTTTGCAACCGGCCTAAGCTTTGATACTCGATCAACTGCAAATCGAAGATATCCATATCCAATCAATAAACTAAGAATGCCGCCTAACACAAAAATCCATGCTGAGATCGAGTTAAACAGATACGGCAGCATCAAAGTCAAAAGCGACAGAGTAATAAAGTAGTATACACTAATCTGAATCACTGGACGCATGTAATACTTTCGAAATGCTTCGTTCGCGATCATCAAAAATGCGATCAAGAACATGAATGGCCAGCTTACAGAAAAGGATCCAGAAAACCAATAAAAGATAAACGAAGCGCTCAATGTAGCACCAAATGTGAATTGGATGATTAGAGGCGCGAGTACTCGATAATATCGAGTTACTATGTTTCGATCAGTTGTTTCTATTGAACCATTGCGGTGCATAAAAATGATGGTGCCGCCTGCAATGAACCAGTACACGATAAGTACGATAAACGCAGAGCTGATCTTGATAGTTCGAAAAGTAACAAAATCAACAATTACACCCAAGATCAACATCGTAGGAATCAAAACACGTTCATTGCGCTTGTACCAGCGCTTTAGCTTTGTCAGAAAAAGCATGGCTCTATTATAACAGAACATTTGTGATAAAATCAGGTCATGAACACAGACCAGACAGCCATGTTTTTGAGTGATGAGAATCAGCCACAAGATGAGTGGCTACAGTTGCATGCCGTGATCGTCGACCGTGGGTCAAAGTATAGTGTCACGGCAGGGCGAGTTCGATCGAAGAATGAGCTCGACGCTTTTCTCAAACGCATCGAATCTGACAAGAAATATCGAAAGGCAACTCATAATATTTATGCCGCCCGTCTCATCGAAAACGACAAAGTAGTTGACATCAAGAACGACGACGGCGAAACTGGCGCTGGAATGATCATCTTGCGTGAACTTCAAAGATCGAATATTGCAAATATCATAGTTGTTGTCACACGGTGGTATGGCGGGGTTATGCTTCACGGCGATCGATTCAAGCATGTACAAGATGCTGCTCATGAGATAGTCTCAAGACTTACATATGGCGATTCATAATCTATACAAACCAATCGGGATATCTCCACTTGATCTAATTGATCAATATAATGCTAAGAACCCCAAGCTATCTGATCAAAAGATGACATATGCTGGTCGTTTAGATCCAATGGCTGAGGGAGTTGTCTTGATTCTATCTGGCGAGGATCGACACAAAAAAGATGAATATCTGAAGCTTGATAAAAAGTATCGCGCGCAGATGCTGTTTGGCATCGAATCCGATACTTATGATGTTCTTGGCATGCCATCAAAATCGATGCATGCTAACGTCCTCCCCCTTCCCAAGGGGGAGTTAGATGGGGTTGCCGATTATCTAATTGGCACTCATCCAATCAAGGTACCGCCATACTCATCAGTGATAGTTAATCGAAAACCATTATTTGAATGGGCGCGGTCTGGTCAGATCGATCAAGTCGATATCCCTGAACGTGAGATGACTGTCAAAAGTGCAGCACTTATCGAATCCAAAACGATCAACAGCGCTGACCTACTCAAACTGATCGAAAGCAAAATCCAAAAAGTAAAAGGCGACTTTCGACAAGAGCAAATCCTCAAATCTTGGCGAAAAAAATTAAGGGGTCAGACCCAGATTTTTAAAGTATTAACAATCGACCTACACGTCACATCTGGCACATATATAAGATCACTTGCCCATGAGCTTGGACAGAAACTTGGCTCAGGTGCAATTCTATTAGGACTTACACGAACTGCCGTAGGCGAGTATACTATAGATAATTCAACTAAACTTTAATCTATGATTAAAAAAATCGGGTTTTTGCTTATTTTGGCAATGCTTGCGTCAGGCTGTGGCATTCAAGAACAAATTACTTCAGATAATCAGAATGTCGATTTTTTCATAGCAGTACATCTTGACCCTGTTCTTGAAAACTATGAGCAGGGTACAACAAATCGTCCGATGCGATACTGGGATAGTGTGGTCGGTCTTGTTGAGGCTGCCGATTATTACGATCAAAAGTTAACATTAATGATGAACCCGCAGTGGGGGCTATATATACTTGAAGATGATGACCGCTTGGAGCTAGTTCGAAGCTGGGAAAAAAATGGTCATGAAATAACAGTTCACTACCATGGACCCGAAATGGGGGAAAATTGGAGCGGTTATACAAACCAAGAACGATTCTTTGATGATGAACGATTTCAAGGGACTACTGAGGATCTTATGGCTATAATGACTGAGATTCCAGCTTCTGGCGAAATATCAACATGCACAATTAATGACTTTGATGCGCCATATGAGTTTCCAGAGGACGTCCCATATTCTACAGACGGTGGAAAGTATGGCTTTGACGATCTCATAAGTACACCTGAGAAAATAACACTCAATAGTCAGGACGTTTTGCAGGTTTTGCATGCTAAATATGGAGAAGGTGACACAAGCAGTGTTAGTCTTGATGATATTAAAATTGCAGTTGATACAGTTGAGTCAAATGAGGTCATCGGAATCGTGTTCCATGACAGAGCCTTTGAAAACAATCCATACGCATATCTACTTTTGTTTGAATACTTGAAATCTGTTAATCTACAAACACAAACAGTTTCTCAAATACTCAATAACTACTAATTATGTCACAAGAATCGTACGAAAGAGAGCGCCAAGGCTTTATTGAATCAAAGAAGATGCGGATCAGGGATAAACTTGAGAAGATCAAACAAGAAGGTGAGATTGAGTTCGACATTGAAACTGACGGAATCCCTGCGGATAAGATAACAGAGGATCTTCTAGTTGAAATAAACGGTCTGCTGGGTGCAATCCATAAAGACGGGAACTTTTTTAATGAGCACAGGCTCCGAGCTTCAGTAAGAAGAGCTCTTCGACGTGAAAAAATAACCTTGGATGAAAAAGGTCTTTCGGAGTATAGCGCTAGCGGTGATAACTATATTGAATTTTCTGGAAACGATAAGTATGGAATTACGATCGGGCTTTGCATGGGTGAATATCAATCAGTAGAAAATGCCAATGAACTCAAAGACAGGGTATTTATTCTTCTATTCAGTAGACACGCAATGGATAAGGAGTGGTTGCAGAAAATAACTGCACCACTAATCGATGCAGGGCTCCCACTGCAACCCTACATTCAAGAGATACTGACGCAGGAATAACAAAAACGGGCCCTAGGCCCGTTTTTGATTAGAAAAGTTTATCTATTATAACTACGGCGCTGAAGAATCCAAAGAATAAGAATATCAATCCCATAATCAACTTTCGCCACAAGCGGGCTCGTGCAAACTTTGGAAGTGCTTTTTGATTCAAATATGTGACAAGTCCGACGTGGACGAACATTGCAAATGCGTTTATGACAGCACCCAATACGATCAATGTCTTTGGCTCTGAGAAGTCAAACAAGAAAAGTAGCGAACCAAATGCAATCTGCGCCCATACAAAGACTGAATAAATTTTTGATAAGTGAACTTCACCCTTGTGACCGTTTTTGATCCTGGTTATTGCCAGATTCTCAGCCATGATGCGAGATGTGGAGTCCATCACTCCAAGTTGAGTCTGGAAGAGCATGATTGTAACAACTACCAAGAAAAGCACACCTGCCCAGGGTCCGATAACCGATCCAATCGCAGAACCTTCGAAAATCACGAAGTTGATACCCTCAGCAGTGCCCTCGATTCCAAAAGTTGTACTGTAGGCCAGGATCATCAACAATAAGATCGAAATGGCACCGATTAGCCAAAATACAATCGCATGTTCGATACTGACACGTTTCCACCATATACGAAAACGGTTCTGAGCCTCTTTAGTTTGCTCAAACTCTTCACCTTTGAGCTTTACAGACTGACCATCCTTAAACAGCGTGAATAGTCCTGAGATCTTTTGCGCATACTTTCCCATTCCATAGCCTTTTTCTTTTACATAGATCGACTGCGTAAGGTTTAGGTTTCCACCAGCGCCTGCATAGGCAAATGCTCCTAAGAACGTTGCAAGCACAATCCCTTCTGGAATAAATCGATATCCTTCACCTTGACCAACCACACCTTGAGCAAGAGTGATCCAATCAGAAGCGTCTGTGAGAATAATCACCAAAATGAAAACAAACGGCACGCCAAATAATATTATCGTCTTTGTAATTCGTTCCATCATTCCGTACACTGTCTTTCCCGCGCTTAAGATAATTCCGATGAGTACTAAGAATCCGATTGCAACAAATCGATGTTCTTCAAAGCCCACGATTGATGAAAACACTTTTGCAGATGCAGCAATAATTCCAGGAATACCAAAACCAATAAACGTGGAAAAGATGAACCATGCGGGCGCTAACTTGAAAAACTTTGCAATTCCAACGAAAACACTTTCACCTTTTACAAGCGCATATCGCTCAATCTCCATGTTCATGAAGTATTGGAATGTAATCCCGATCATTGCACCCCAGGCGATACCTAAACCATAATTTGATGCAAGATACGGCCACAAGATGACCTCACCAGATCCAAGCCCAAGCGCGAGTATTATAAAACTCGGCCCGATCAGTTTCTTCAGTGGCAGGGCCTTTGGAAAGGTCTTTTTCGTATTGGTCATAATGAAATCATTATAACAGAAACCAGGGCCCTTAAGCCCTGGTCTTTGTGCTTTCTAAATATGGCAACCACCCCTAACCCCTCCTTAGGAAGGAGGGGAATCGAATTATCGAACTGATTTATATCCGCCTTTGACTCCTGTTTTTGATAATACTAGTTGCCACAACTGATTCTGTCGGCACCTGAATGATCCCGCGCAAGAAAGTAGATAATACTTCCACATTCGATAGAATCGCTCGTCATATTGATCCTTAAGCTGCGGCCAAGCATCATTAAAGTTCTTAAACCACGCCATCAAAGTCTTATCATAATCTGCTCCAAAGTTCTCAACATCTTCAACCATGAACAAACCTTCCATATCTTTTGTCAATTGCGCCAAAGAGGGAAGCATTGAATTCGTAAAGATGTACTTTTCAATCCATGCATCAGTGCTCTTTACTGACTTTCGTCCGCCAATCGTGTGAAGTAAGAACAATCCGTCATCTTTCAGACAACGCTCTGCTACCTCAAAGTATTCCTTATAATTCTTATAGCCAACGTGCTCTATCATTCCAAGTGAAATAATATGGTCAAACTTTTCATCAACATCCCGATAATCCTGCAGGCGTATTTCAACAGGCAATCCCTTACAACGATCCTGAGCTAACTTTTGCTGTTCTTTCGAAATGGTTACACCCACAACGTGTGCCCCATACTTTTCAGCTGCAAACTTTGCAAAGCTACCCCAACCGCAGCCGATGTCAAGCACTCTATCACCTTGCTTGAGTCTAATTTTTCGACAAACAAGATCAAGCTTGGCCTCTTGAGCCTCATCAAGGTTCTGCGCATTCTTCCAATATCCACAGGTATAGACCATGTTTTCATCAAGCATTGCTGTATAAAGATCATTTCCAACATCATAATGCTCCTCACCAACCTTGAATGCACGCTTTCCACTTTGTCGATTAAACAAAATCGAAGCCAAGGCTAGTGCAACAACATGCCAATTTTTTCGAAGCCTCTTGCGAACATCATCTTTTAAAAGCTTGTTGATCAACTCATCAAGCTTATCACATTCCCACCAGCCATCCATATAGCTTTCTCCAAAGCCAAGAGAGCCCTTTGTTAGTACACGCTTATAAAAAGACTCGTTCTTAATCTGCGGATCCCACGGGTTGGATCCATTCAAAGTTATACCCGTGCCCTCAATTATCTTTTGAACCTGTTTTTGTATATCACTCATATTGAAGCTATTGTCGCGCGAAACCAAACTTTTATCAAGTATTGACCTGATCAATGATATACTTAACTCATATGAACAAATCGATCAAAGCTATTTTTTGGATTCTCATAGTGAACTTTGTACTATTGCTTTTAATCTTCTTTGTTGAGCCAATGCAAGAGTTCTTTCAAGGTGAGATGTTCCTGCTGCCATGCATCACATTTTCAATTCTTGGGCTTGTACTCCTGATTCTGACAATAAGGTCTAAAATCGAACGCAAACAAAAAAGAGCACTACTAGTTACATCAATTAGTGCCCTTGGATTCTTTGTTGGCGTGTTTTTACACAATGCATTTTATGCGCTTGCAATGGTTTCAGAATCCATCCCAGTATTGCCAGCGCTATTCGAGTTCTTTGAGATAATCTTCTTTTTAGCTGCTATCTTTTTGAGTCCGATCCTTTTTATTACTGGAATAATCATGACTATTGTCCAACTCATTCGATCGAAATGATCTCATATCCTACTATTTGATTTTGAATCTTTATTTCAACTCGATCACCAACTTGATGTTTTAAAAGTGCCGATCCGATCGGAGATAAATGAGAAATTCGGCCCATTGTTGGATCTGACTCAAGAGACCCCAAGATTTCATACTGCCTTTGCCTGCCATTGACCACGATTGTAACTATCGATCCGATCTGAACCGTGTCGCTCGATGCTGGCTTTTTGATAATTATTGCAGTTTTGAGCCGCTGCTTTAGGTTCTCAATCTGGCCCATGGTTCTTCGAAGAGTAAACTTTGCCTCTTGGTACGCTGCATTCTCTGACAAATCTCCCATTTCTTGAGTACGAGTGACCTCAGATGCAAGTTCAGGAAGCGAACCCTCAAGTCTCTCAAGCTTCTCTTGCATCTGATCAAAAGCCGCTTGAGTAATATGTTGATCGTCTTTTCGACTCTGGCGTCTATACTTTTCCGCCTTTCGCATTGGTAATCGCATAAAATCGATATATACTTATGATATAAGTTTATCATTTATCCTCTACTTCAATAAATAACTAATAAACTTAATCTTGGCATATGAATAAAAAACTATTTGAGACGTTCATGGGGATCCTTCGGATCTCTATGGGTTGGATATTCTTTTGGCCCTTTCTCGATAAGTTGTTCGGACTCGGATTCGCAACCGCACCTGAGCATGCATGGACTGCAGGATGGCATCCCACATACAACTTCTTGACTTACGGAACTAAAGGACCCTTTGCAGAGTTTTATCAAAGCATTGCGGGAAATGTATTTGTTGATTGGATCTTCATGATAGGCCTGTTATTCATCGGATTAGCGCTTCTACTTGGTGTAGGTGTGCGAATCGCTGGATACACAGGAGCACTAATGCTTGTTCTTATGTATACAGCTGGATATATCTGGCCAGAACATAATCCGTTTTTGGATGATCATCTGATTTACGCAATACTGATGATTGTGCTCACACTAGCCCCAACAGGGAACTGGCTTGGATTTGGAAAGTGGTGGGCGAAACGTAAGATAGTCAAAAAATACAAAATCCTAATTTAGAAACAAAAAACAGCCGTATCTGCTCATTCCATCCCGAGCAACGCCGAGGGATCTCTCGACTCGCTACGCTCGCTCGAGATGGAAAGTAGATTAAGCGGCTGTTTTTTTATTATCTATGCCAAGAATCCAAAATATCCCAATACAAGACCAAGTACTACTGTTAGAATTGAAAGTACAAAGTAAGCACCACCTGCCTTTACGACCGTTTTAGCAAACTTCATATATGGCCCTGGTATAAGGAAGAATAATATGCCTTTTATCAGTGTTATCCAAGCTATTATTGTGATAATTGTTTCCCAACCACTCCATATGTTATGGGCTATGACAAACGCAGCACCAAGCAATAGAGTAAATGCTCCTATTGAATATGATAGTCCTGCATTCTTTCTAAATCCATCTACCATGTGTGAAATTCTCTTGGTGTTAAACATGATTCCAATTCCAGCAACCACAAAATAGATAGCTAGCATCTTTGCTAAGAAGATTGATAGTTCCATATTTGTTTTATTAATCAACAAGAGGCCCGTAAGGGCCTCATTGTATTTGAATTATCGAACAAGACTAATTGCCGATCCACCTTCTGGGTCGCATGCTCCGACCTCAACGGTGCCATTTGAACCCTTCATCAGATAATAATCTGTAAGCGCCGCTGTTCCAGTGCTAGGGTCAAGTGGAACAGATCCGAGGTATCCCTCAGTCACCAATGCAGTAAGGTCAACACATGCATTCTGTGTGGTCTGAGCGGTACACCCAACATTACATCCTGATGCTCCGTTCGTACCAATTGTGTAATAAAGGTCCTCGGTCAATGCTACAACAGATGCAACATATGTTCCGCCATTGTCTACTTGATCTGTAACAACTGCAGTAAGTACATTGTTTAGATCGTTGAAGCGTCGTGAGTCACGTGCTTCTTGGAATCGTGTGACAGGATCTAATGCCACAAAGATTGCCGCTGCCAAGATTGCGATTACCGCAATAACAATGAGCAGCTCAATCAAGGTAAAACCTTTTTGATTTCTCATATGTAAAAGAAAGAATTATTAAGTGACTAAAGTATATCATTTGTGCAGGCGATTGTGTATAATGTTATTAAGGTTTTCCACAATATGTTTTCGAAAAAGAAGGAGGAAGAAGTTTCTTCAAAGCAAAAACCTAAAAAAGAAATTCCCGTTATCGGAACATCTGATCTTGAGAAGATGATCAAAGCAGCGGGAACAAAAACGGCGCGTGAGACGCTGGTTATTGAGTTTATTGATGCGCTCATGTTGTATGCAGATCAGAACCGTGCTTCAGACGTTCACCTAGAACCAAAACGTGAGGGAAAAGCTATTGCGCGACTTCGTGTTGACGGTATGCTTCGTGATGAATTTGAAATTCCATATACATTACATAGCCAGTCAATTGCACGATTAAAAATCATGACCAATATGCGGTCTGATGAACACCGTGCACCACAGGATGGGCGGTTTTCATTTGATACCCAGCACGAAACTGTTGATGTCCGTGCATCGATTATTGCCACTGTCTACGGGGAAAAGGCTGTTCTGCGGCTCTTATCAGGATCAACTCATGGACTTTCACTTGAGGATCTTGGGTTCTCAGAAACTGACCTACAAAGGCTAAGGGCGCAAGTTAAAAAACCCTGGGGAATGATTCTTGCAACTGGTCCAACTGGATCAGGAAAGACAACTACGATCTATGCTGTCCTCGAAGAGCTAAATCGTAGAGAAGTGAATATTTCAACAATCGAAGATCCAGTCGAATTTAAAATCGGTGAAGTAAACCAAAGTCAAGTTGACCGGCCAGCTGAGTTCACATTTGCAACAGGTCTTCGATCACTACTTCGTCAAGATCCAGACATCATTATGGTGGGTGAGATCCGTGATAAGGAAACTGCAAAAATTGCCGTAAATGCTGCGCTTACCGGACACAAAATGTTATCCACACTTCATACTAATGATGCACCAACAACCATCCCACGACTTATGGATATGGGAGTTGAGCCATACCTTGTAGCATCAACATTCAACTGTGCTATTGGACAGCGATTGATGCGCCGAGTATGTGAAAAGTGCGGAAAGTCGATTACAATAACCAAACAGCAGGCAACTGAAAAACTTCCAGAACATATCGTCAACCTGATGTTTCAAAAAACAGATTCAATCGAAGTTATCGAAGCTGTAGGCTGCGAAGCCTGCGGAAAAAGTGGATATCATGGTCGTATTGGAATTTATGAAGTGCTAATCAACACAACTGAGATGCAAAGTCTTATTGCGCAGCATGCGGAAAGCACACTTATTCGAGAGAAAGCGATCCAGCAGGGAATGACAACCATGGAACAAGATGGCGCTCGTAAGGTATTGCAAAAAATTTCAACACTTGAGGAATTTGTACGAGTTTTGCATGAATAAGGAAAAAGCCCTAAAACCGAAAAAAGAAAAAGCCCAGGAGATTGCGGCTAAAGTTGAAGTTCCTGAAAAAAAGAAAGTTTCGCTTCTGACAAAACTTAATGTAAGGCTTGGCTCTAAAGAGAAAGTGCTTTTTGTTAAGTACTTATCAGTACTGCTCGAATCAGGACTACCCCTAGATCAAGCACTGGATATCCTCTTAAATCAATCAAAGGGTCCGCTTAAGAAGATTCTTGAATCAGTGTCAGCTGAAATCAGAAATGGAAAACAGTTAGCAGATGGACTTGAACATTATCCACACATTTTCTCAGAAGTATTTATCAATCTGATAAGGGCAGGGGAAAACACTGGAACACTTAAAGAAAATCTGGCCTACTTAGCAGAGCAAGCACAAAAGCAATACGATTTAAAGCAAAGCATCCGTGGATCAATGATGTATCCAATCATTGTTTTAATTGGTGGAGTCATCGTGAGCATATTCATAATCTTATTCATCTTTCCAAATATTGTTGCACTTTTCGAAACATTGAATGTTGAACTGCCATTAGCAACCCGAATTTTACTATGGATCGCAAACGTGTTTGAAAACTACCCATGGCACCTTATTTCAACAATCATCGCGATCATTATCTTATTCATAATTGCACGAAAGGTCCAATTTACACGTTATTTTCTTGATCAAATCTTTCTCCGCATTCCGATCATCGGTAGAATCCTTCGCGACAGCACACTTTCTAATGTATTCCGGTTACTTGGTACATTGCTCGAAAGTGGAATGCCACTCAAGCAATCGATAAAAGTTACAAGGTCCACCGCCAACAACATGGTATTCCAAAGGATGTTTGACGAGCTGGATACACGAGTAACTCAAGGTGGAGAACTTGTAACAGTACTACGAAAATATGATCATATTGTTCCGCTGATGTCTGTACGGCTGATTCATGTTGGAGCGCAAACTGGTGAACTTGAACACATGTTGCTGTATTTGGCAGACTTTTACAGTAAGGAAGTTGACGAGCTTTCAAAACGCATCTCTGTAATCATTGAACCAGTTCTAATAATTGCGATCGGATTTATGATCGGATTTTTGGCTTTTGCAATTATAACTCCTATCTATGAAGTTATTACAAGTGTAGGATGAGGAAATCAGGCTTTACTATTACTGAAATCATTATTGTCGTTGGCGTGCTTCTAATTTTGCTAACGATAGTTTTTACATCAGTACGAATAACAAATGATAGTCTAAGGGCTAAAACACACCAGGAAGTGCACAGCATGCTCATGGAGGCATCACGTCTAGCAAGATATGGTGTGCATGATTCTGACTGGGGCGTCTATTTTCAATATGACGGGCTAAGTGGCGAGGCAATACGAGCTACTCTTTATGCTGGAGAAAATTATGCATCGCGTGACACGCAATACGATCGATTTACTGCATTTGATGAAACGGTTATCTTTTCAGATGTTTCTCTCTCAGACATATCACCATGGACAGGAAATGGAAATGAAGTCACATTTGAAACTATCTCAGGTGCTGCACACAACATAGGTTCAATCTCACTAACAACGGGGCAAAAAAATACAGTAATAACAATAAACGAAGATGGTATCCCACTTATAGATTATGTGGACTAAAAGAAGAAAAGGGAGTGTAATTTTAGAAGTGCTTATTGCAATCGGAGTTTCAGCTATTTTCTTTTCAGCTATCGCGGGACTACTCATATCATCAAACAAAAGCACAGCAAATTTGTACAACACGCAAAAGGCTTATGCGCGAAATAAAGAAGGCCTCTCTGCCTTGCAGTCAATAAAATTTGAAGATCTATTTCTAACTTGGGACGGAAAAGTTACATATAATAGCGTGACTGATCAGTGGGAACTTTCAACAGGATCCGAGGTGTTTGCAGATAACCAGACGCGATCAGTTGCTGTCATTGAAGTTCAGCGCAATGAGGACTGTGAAGTTGTGTTATACGGTGGCGATGTGGATCCAGATAGTTATATTCTGATGAGCAATATGATGTGGGACTCATACGGTGGCGGAAAACGAGACTCAACAATATACTCTTTAGTTGTTAATACAGAGAATCCTCAAGGAGATTGTTTTGGTGGAGGTGAAGAGGCGGAAAATCTCGTACTTATCACAGTAGATGCTGAATGGTATGGGGACAAGCAATTACGCGATCTTTATATAACCAATGAAGGCACTTCTCCTGTTACGATTACTGAAATCACAATATGGTGGGATGTCTCTAAATCTAAGATTGAGCAAATCTTCTACGATGGTGACAAGGTTTGGTCATATAGTGGCCCCGGATCTCCATCAGGAAAGCAATATTCTGGTACGCAAATCGATATAGATGATATTGAAATTCCAGCTGGATATACCGGAGAGTTCAATAAAATCAAATTCTCAAAGGACATGGAGGACGCAACACTCATTATTGAATTTGAGTTCTCTGATGGCTCAACATATACAAGTGATCCATTTGAACCAGATGACGACTAATATGAGACACGGGTTTACGCTTATCGAACTAGTACTATACATGGCGCTCATTGCAATATTGATACCGTCAGTGGTTTTGGTTTTATTAACTGTAAATAAAAACCAACAGCATGTATATTTAAGAACCGAAATACAAAACACAGCTGCAATTATTCTCTCTGAAATTGAGCATGAAATCATGCATGCCAGCAAAATCAATATAAGCAGCTCAACACTAGACTCTGATCAATCTGTTTTAGAGTATGTAGACAGTGGCAATATACTTCATAGGTTTCAATATGCCACTGATACAGTTGAGTTTAGTTCAACTCAATATAATATTGGTCGTTTGCAATTCTATGACGGAGGTTATAGCTGGCTCACCTCAGAAAATATTATTGTCAGTGTTTTCCGAATAGAATCTGTTCGAAACAGCGATTCGTTACTAACTGGCCTTAACATTCATCTAACCCTTACGCCACTCACCACCGAGACAAGCATGGATCAGGCAAACATTCTAGAGCTCAGAACATCAATACCGGTACTAACATCTGCTACTGAACAATAACCATATGAAACAATCCCCAGAAGGAATCGCGCTTTTACTTACAGTAATTGTTGTTGGTGTAACCGGTTTTACTGTTATGGCATTTATTGCACGATCTGGAATCGCATCATTAAGAACCTTGCAGTATCAAGAAGATTCAATGTCTCTTGAGGGTCATGTGTACGGCTGCATAGAGGAGCTCATGGCGCAGAATCTTAGAGATCCTGACTTCAATGCCGGAACCCTCTCAATAGGATCAGTGGAACATACAATAAATACAATTGACTCAGGTCCAGAGCAAAAAACAGTAGAAATTATTGCATCTGACGAAACTATTACACGCAGAGAGGAAGTAACGATCGGACTTGATCCGGTATCGCTAATTTCGATAAACTAGGTTTACATGGAAATATTAGGACTAACACTTACAACGGTTGGTGAAGTGCTCATTGGGCTTACAGTTCTTTTTGTACACCACAGAATACTTAAGGAGCACAAGCTTGATAAAAGAGTTTTCGCGGGGATACAAATGGAGCAATGGGCTGGACTTTTAGGAATCGTTTTGGTAGTTTCCGGATATATAATTCGAATAGTATAATAATATGATCATTACAACTACCTGGAATATTCCTGGAAAGGAAACGCGTGATACTGTCGGACTTGTGCAAGGTAGCGTCACACGAAGTCGACACGTTGGTCACGATATTATCTCTGGACTCAAGACAATTGTTGGTGGCGAGCTACATGCATACACAGAGTTGCTTGAGAGTGCACGAAAAGAGGCATTAGATCGGATGATCTCGCAGGCCGAGGAAAAAGGTGCAAATGCGATCATTGGAGTTCGTTTCACTACATCTTCGATTGCAGCAGGGGCCTCTGAGATTCTCGCTTACGGAACAGCAGTCAAAATCTAAAATTGACAATTACAAAAACCGAGGTTTAATGCCTCGGTTTTGGTTTTGTTTATGATGCAATCTTGTGCAATGTGATGGCTAATGCATTTGCGACATTCAATGATTCTAGTTTATCAGAGTGTTCGATATGTATTGATCGGCCTTCGGCCTTCAATCGAATCCCTCGACCCTCTGAACCGACTACAAGTACGATCTTTTCTTCAAACTCGATCAAATTTAGGGGGTCAGACGCTTCGGTCATTTCCATACGATAAGTTGGTCGGTCTAGACCTTCGACTACGTTCTTAGCGTTTGATCGATTTACTTCAACCCACGGAACCTGAAACATAGCACCCGCTGATGATCGAATGACTTTGGGACTGGTTGGATCTGCGCTTTCGATGAGTAGTAGTGAGGCATCAAATCCCAAGCACAATCGTAGGATTGTCCCGACATTTCCTGGATCCTGCACACCATCGAGTACAACTATTACATTTTTTGACTCAATGTCTTTCTCCGTCCATCCGGGAATACGTGCTGTCGCAGCCATTTCCTGAGGCGTTTCTGTTGTTACTAGCTTGTCAAAGCCCCTGACCTGATCGCGCTTGAATGTTAGATCAATCGCGCTCCCAGCCGTTTCGATTACTTTTTCACCTTCAACTAAGCAAAGGCCGGTCTCTCGACGACCCTTCTTACGATGAAGTGATTTAATAAGTTTTTCTTGGTTCTTAGTTATCATATGGCGATATCATATCACAATCATAAAGCGCCTTAAGCTATCATATTTATCAATTCAATAAAAGTGGATAACTCATATTTAGCCAACTTTGAACCAAAATCACCTGTGCCCAACACCGAGTGCTGGACATGTAGTAATGTTGTATAATACTGCACATATGATAAACACCGAAGATACTCTAACCTTTTTCACAGACAACTATCAGTTCTTTCTCTGGTTCGGGATCGTGTTCCTGGCCTTTTATCTTTTTAGATCAATCGTGATCATCAGACTTGTCAAAATCAGCAAGAAAACTACAAACACAATCGATGATGCCGTGGTTGCAGTTCTGAAAACGATAAGCTTGCCGTTCGCGCTTGCGATATCGATTCTAGCAGGATTATGGGCAGTTGAAGTATCTGTGATGGGAAGTACTGCATTCTTAGTAATCTGCGTTTTGATAATCACATATCAGGTTTCACGCGCACTATCAGTATTGCTTGATCACTCTGTTGAAAAACTAGCCGGAAAGGGAAATGTCGCTGCTTTCCAAGGTCTCAGAACTATTATTAGAATCTTAGTTTGGGTCGGTGGTATTGTATTTTTAATCGGAGCCATGGGATACAACATCACATCAATGGTCGCTGGACTTGGTATTGGTGGTATTGCAATCGCTCTTGCAGCACAAAGCATGCTATCTGACATCTTTAGTTCGTTTTCGATTTATTTCGATAAACCGTTTTCTGTGGGAGATAGCATTATTAACGGCACGCAAGAAGGAACTGTTGAGCGCATTGGACTTAAAACAACACGAATTCGAAGTCCACGAGGTGAGGAAATTGTTATTTCAAACCAAGCTCTAACCTCTGCGGTTGTCCAAAATCTTGGAAAGATTGAACGTCGACGGTCTGTTGATCTCCTTGGAATTGATTATGCAACACCAAATAAAAAACTTGAAAATCTGCAGGACGATCTCCGCGAGATCGTAAGTTCCGTAGAGCTGGCTACATTTGATAGGCTCTTCTTTAAAAACTTTGGCGCATCAGCACTTGAGTGGGAACTTGTTTATCATATAGAGTCTGGTAACTATACAGAATTCCTTACATCAAAGCACAAAATCAACCTGGCGCTTAAACAGTATTTTGAAAAACAAAAGATCGAACTTGCATACCCCACCCAAACAGTTCACGTCAAAAAATAAAGATCTATGCCTCACATCCACGATCTAATTGACTTTACAGTCACTGGATACATCGTTCACGATGAGAAAGTCTTATTGATTCTTCATAAAAAGCTCGAGCTGTGGCTGCCCCCAGGCGGGCACATAGATCTTGATGAAGACCCTGACCAAGCAGTTCTAAGAGAAGTCAAGGAAGAGACTGGGCTTGATGTAAATATTCATGGAACTAAATTTGATAGACTATCTGATCGAACCAAGCCGCTTCATACACCTGCATTCATGGATATTCACAAAATATCTGATACGCATCAACACATCGGCATGCATTACATCTGCACACCCAAAAACAACTCGAATAAAGCTAATATGAACAAGGAAGAGGTTTCCGATATGAGATGGTTCACACGTACAGAGATCGAGAATACCAATGACCTCATGCTAGAGGTCAAACAATACGCCCTTAAGGCATTAGATAAAATATCCTAACAAAAAAACATCCTCTCGACTTAATCGAAAGGATGTTTTTATTTTTCAGCGCTTTCACGTTTTGCAGCTCGAATTGCTTTTGCTTTTCGTCGCTTTCTCGCTGCTTCTACTCGGCGGTCAGCCTCAATAGCTCGTGCTTTCTTGCGCTTCATTTGTGTCCTATGTGGCATATCTGGTTTGTTCGTGCGAATAATAGCGGAATTACCTAATCACGTCAAGGATTAATCATTCTAGACAGAAAGACTCAAAAACGGTAAAACTTTAGTACAAATAAAATGATTTTATGAAAATAACAGCACAAAAAGGCGACATTCTAACTCAGGAGGTAGATATAAGGGTTGTAGGTATTTATGAAGGTGAAAATTGGGAAAATGACTTTATCCAACGCCTGGGCGAGGAAACTGGAGGAAAGCTAAAGATAGGAGCAAAAAAGAAAGAATTCGAAGGTAAGGTTGGGCAACTATTAACTTATTCAGGTCTTCTGATTGTAGGACTTGGAAAACAAGAAGATCTGGCAAAGTCGATAAGAGAAGTAACTGGACATATTTATCAACAGCTTCAGGCACTTCCTGTCACAAAGGTAGCAATCGAATTGTTTGGTGAAGATGATGAGAGCTATAATCCAAATGTCACAGGTCAAAAAATCGCCGAGTCCCTACTTCTTGCAGCGTACCAGTTTGATACGTACAAAAAACCAAAGCAGAAGAACATCCTCGAAGATGTCTTTTTGATTGCCGAGGATGGGCGTGATGCCAATAGAGCCCAAAAAGGAATTGAAAAAGCAGAAATGCTCATCGATGGAGTAACAGTAGCACGTGATCTTGTCAATACTCCTGGACAAGACATGAAGCCAACACGACTTGCGCAAACCGCCCAGAAGATCGCAAAAATGTCATCAAATATCCGTGTTCGAGTTTACAATCGCGAGCAGATTGAAAAAAAGAACATGAATGCATTCTTAGCTGTTGCTCAAGGATCAGATGCAGCACCCCGACTCATTCATCTAATCTACAAGCCTGAAAAATCAAAAAAATCAGTTGCGATAGTTGGTAAAGGTATAACTTTTGATTCAGGTGGTCTTTCGCTGCGGCCAGCAAAGCCAATGGAAACCATGAAATGTGACATGGCAGGCGCAGCATCGGTACTCGGACTTTTTGCAATACTGGCACGTACTGAACTCAACATAGAAGTTCATGGAATTATTCCAGCAGCAGAAAACATGCCTTCTGGAAAAGCTATACGCCCAGGAGATATTATTCGAGCTGCTAATAAAAAAACTATTGAAATTTTAAATACAGACGCTGAAGGCCGCCTATTAATAGCTGATGCGCTAGTCTATGCTCAAAAACAAAAAGCAGACTATGTAGTTGACTTAGCAACCCTGACTGGCGCATGTATGGTCGCACTTGGAGAGGAAATCGGTGCTATCATGAGTAATGACACTAGACTTTCACAAATGCTCATTGAAAAAGCAGGTGAATCTGACGAACATCTTTGGGAAATGCCTCTTTATAACAAGTATTCCGAGCTTCTTGAATCTGATATTGCTGATCTTAGAAATGTATCAACCACTCGATATGGCGGGACCCTTACAGCAGCACTATTCTTAAAAGAATTCATCAATAAGGATCAGAAGTGGGCACATATTGATATAGCTGGTCCTGCATTTGCTGAGAAACCAATATCGTCATACTTAGGAAAAGGCGGGACTGGATTTGGAGTACGAACACTTCTCGGTTGGATCGAATCGTTGTAGAATTATCTCATATGAAAACAACAATCTATTCAACTCCAACATGTCCATACTGTAAGCACGTAAAAGAATTTTTCGATCAACACAATGTAGAGTACGAAGAGATTGATGTATCAGCAGACCACGAAAAGGCACAAGAGATGATTCATAAATCAGGACAAATGGGCGTGCCAGTTATCGAAATCGGAGAGGATGTAGTAGTAGGATTTGATAAAGCAAAGCTTAAAGAACTACTCAATATCTAAGTAAAAAACCGCTGCAAGGCGGTTTTTAGTTTGTACAATTTAATCAAAATTTGATAAAACAAACCTAGTTTGCGCAAAGGAGGTTACCATGTCGCAACGCGAGCCCATCACAGAGCTACGGATCAATCTGGTCGGTGAGACACTAATCACCCGCACCAGCTCCATGGAGATCGGCGTGATCATGCGTCAGAGGCTTGTGGAGCAGGGCAATATCTACGTCCACACTGACAAAGGCAGGATCGAGATCTACATCGTGTCCATGGAGCAGGAGGGTGGGGTACTCACTATTGGTGGCTACAAGTGCTAGCCTGTCCACGTTTTTCGTCTCAACCGCCCACTTCGGGCGGTTATAGCTTTACAAAAATATCATTAATGCTAGTATAAATTTGCTTTTCGGGAACTCTCGATCTGCCGCCTGACACTGATGTCGGGACGAACCTATGGAGGTAATAAAACGAATGATGGAATATCGTTCTGCGGTGGGTCCCCTCACCGCGTGGTGGGATACCAGCGCCCACTAGCGCCACGTGCTTCGCCGATGCGGCTACGTCACCTCTGTACGTACCCGCAACACCACCCTCGAATCGGGCCCCGCCAGCTACTGGCGGGGCACTGCTTTTCAAAAACAAAACACCACTCGATAATCTTGAGCAGTGTTTTTATCTATGCAGCGCGTTTATGAAGGTCGTACTGGTCTTTCAACATCTCTTCATGCTCCTTAGCACCACGCATGAACTCCTCGGCTTTTAACTCATCCATCTCAGCGACCTGTCGCTTATGTTCTAGCTCACGAGCCTTCCACTCTGCATGAACTTGCTCTGCCAACTTTTTTATCCTAATCCTTGTAGCCCGATCCCGAATCTTATAATTATTAAGCGCAGTCCATATGTGCTGGACACCGGTATGGGCTTTTCTCAAATCCCACGCCTCTTGAATCACTGCGCCATAATCATCTAAATCACGTTCGCGCTGTGATCTTCTACTCTCTGGAACATCTCTGCGAACCTCAAATGACATACATTACGCCTTACCAAGTGTCTCCTTATTCTCATCCCACTCCATTGGGCATAAATCTCCGGTCTCCAGCGCCTTCAGAACTCTAAGTGTCTCAGATGCTGATCGACCAACATTTCCAGCAGATACAACAATATACTTCACAACACCCTCAGGACTAATCAAAAACAGCCCACGCTCGGCAAGTCCTTCATCTTCATTATAAACTTGATAATCCTTTGATATTTGATGCGTAACGTCAGCCAATATCGGATACTTAACATTTGGCAAGTCAGCTTCAAACCATGCCTTGTGCGACCACTCTGAATCAGTAGATGCAGCAATAATCTCACAATTTAGATTTCTAAATTCCTCAGCGTGCTTTGCAAAACCCTTTAACTCAGTAGGGCATACAAAAGTAAAATCTCGTGGGTAAAAAAACAAAGCTACCCATTTCCCCTTGTAATCAGAGAGGCTGATCTTTTTAAACTCTCCTTGATGATACGCCATGACATTATTAAACTCTGGCGCCTTGGATTCTAATTGAATCATAGATGAAGGTTGTAAAGGGTTAAAAAGTGATAAAAGGAAAATTCAATCAAAGGCAACTTACCCTATTTTATCGGATAACACCCCTCCACTTCAAGAACATCTCGTTTGCTTTATTCCAGTCCATGTTTTTCCAAAATGCTTCGATATAGGCCTTTCGATCTGAGCCATGATCGATAAAGTATGCATGCTCAAAGACATCAAGCGCAAAGATCGGCAAGCATCCCCAGGTTCCACCCTCATCATGCGTATCACATCCATAAACCTTAAGTCGTCCAATCTGAACATCCCAGGAAAGTACAACCCATCCACGCATTGCCATTGCGCTTTCTGTAAAGTACTTTTTGAAATTTCCAAATGAATCCCACTTAGCAACAATGGCATCGATCAGTTCATTCTCTGGCACCTGACCGTCACCTCCCAGGACATTGAAATAGTACTCATGTAAGTAGGCACCATTGGTTGCAAAGGTCTCCCCACAACGAAGTGCGCGTAACTCTGAATAAGTCTGATTGCCAGCCGCCTCACGCTCAGCGTGTGAGATCTCGGCCAGCTTTCCATCGATCTCATTCATCTTATCAACATATCCAACATAGAGTTTATCATGATGAATATCGATTGTTTTTTTAGAAATCCCATACAACTCACCTGAAAAAGGCAAATTATCAGGACTATACTCTTTGATAGTAGCCATATTAAATTTTCACGATTAAATCAAGGTTATAGTATACTAAAGGACGTCTGCACTTGCAAAATTAAAAAAAGTGAGTAAAGATAGCGCAAAATTCATTTATTAACAGTATGACAAAACAACAGAAACAAACCCTTATTTACACCTTAATCTTTGTTCTAGTAATTGCGGCAATGTTTGGGATTCGAGCCTGGAGAATGGCTGCAGTTGAATCGTATCTGGAAACTGCTGAGCTAGATAATGGACTTCTTACTGAGGTGATTAGTTACGATGGAGAAAAGTATCTTGTACCTCCAACAGACATATATGATGCGACTGAGCTTCCTGCGCTGACTGAACCAACGTTCGACGATGTATACACAGCGGATGCATATCTTGCCGATGATGTAGAGGGAATTGACATTGAAGTTAACGGCGAGCATCGATTTTATTCTTATCAAATTTTGAACTGGCACGAGGTTGTACAAGATTCCTTCAATGGAGTTGATCTAACAATCACGCATTGTGCTTTATGTAAGAGTTCTGCAGTTTATGAATCAGCTCTCGATGGTGAGGATCTCGAACTCGAAAACGCTGGGAAGATTTACAACAATAATCAACTTCTTGAATCTTCAGACGGATCTTTATGGCTGCAACTTCGAGGAACTGCGATCTCAGGAAAACATGTTGGAGAACAACTAAACGAGTATCCATTTAATATTATGACATGGGGCGACTGGAAGGAAATCTATCCTGACGGATATGCACTTTCAACTGATACTCGACATGTTAGAGATTATGGCATGCACCCATATCAAAACTATGATGAGGCCTCAATCATTTATTATCCTATAAGTTCTGACTCTGAGTACCTTGGAGCTAAGTGGAAAGTTGATGGTCTAGAGATTAATGGAGAAGCAATAGCATTTGCTAATGAAGTCATGCTGGGAATGATTGTCGCAAATGAGACTGTCGGTGAAATGAACATAGTGGGCTTCTACCACGAAACACTTGAAACAACAGCTGTGTATCTTTCAGACGTTGATGATCAGACTCTAACATTTACCTATGATTGGGATACCCAAACTATGTTTGATGATCAAACAGGTTCAGAGTGGAATGTGAATGGTTATTCTATTGATGGCGAACTTGCTGGCACACAATTAGATCGAGTACAAACTAAACCAAGCTTCTGGATGTGTTGGTATTCACAGTACACAGACTCTGTTGTAGCACTAGTCGAGATCGAGTCTACTGAAAATGAGGGCGAAGAATCTGCCGAAGAAAATCAAGATGAAGAATAAAGGCGCACTTTATATAGTAGGAACACCAATCGGAAACCTCAGTGATATATCTGAGCGTGCTATTGAGACTCTCAAGGCTGTTGATTTGATTGCCTGCGAGGATACGCGTGTCACCAAAAAGTTGCTTTCGAACTACTCGATCGATACGCCAACAATCTCCTATCACCAACACTCAGATGATAAGAAGCTTGCTGATTTGATTAAAAAGCTGCAAAGCGGATCATCGATCGCGCTTGTTACTGATGCTGGCACTCCAGGGCTATCTGATCCTGGAGGAAAGCTTGTAGAGGCCGCAGTTCAATCAGAGATCGAAATCGTGCCCATACCAGGAGTATCGGCACTCACAACAGCACTAAGCATAAGTGGATTCCCAACAGACAAGTTCACGTTCATGGGTTTCCCACCAAACAAAAAGGGAAGAAAAACGTACTTTGATCTAATCAATAAGACTGATCAAACCGTCGCTCTGTACGAATCAAAACACCGAATTGTCAAAACACTAGAGCAACTACCTCAGGACCGAATAACAATGGTAGGCCGCGAACTAACAAAGATGCATGAACAGATCTACCGTGGAACAGCATCGGAAATTACTGAACAGCTCAATCAAACATCAACAAAAGGCGAATTTGTAATCGTCCTAGCACCAAAAAAATATGAATAAGTTCTACATTACAACAGCAATTCCTTATGTGAATGCCAGTCCCCACATCGGATTTGCTTTAGAGCTCATTCAAACTGATGCCGCAGCGCGATACTGGCGAACACAACTCGGAGATGAAAATATTCATGCCTTGACTGGATCAGATGAGAACAGTCTTAAGAATGTTCAAGCAGCAGAGGCTGCAGGTGAAGATGTTAATTCATTTGTTGAGCGACATGCTGAAGAGTTTAAGTCACTTGGTGGGCTTTTGAACTTGTCTTTTGATGATTTTATACGCACACGTGAAGATCGACATATTGATGGAGCTCAGAAACTTTGGAGCGCTTGCAAGCCAGAAGACATTTACAAAAAATCATATAAAGGACTTTACTGCGTTGGATGCGAGACTTTCTACACTGAAAAGGAATGTCCTGAGAAAGTCTGTCCTGAGCATAAGAAGCCGCTTGAAGTAATCGAAGAGGAAAACTATTTCTTCAAGCTATCGAACTATCAAAAGCAACTTGAAGAACTTATAGAGTCAGATACGCTCAAGATAGTCCCAGAATCGCGCAAAAACGAGGTTTTAAGCTTTATTGAAGGCGGACTTGAGGATTTCTCCATCTCACGCTCTCAAGAGCGTGCAAAGCACTGGGGCGTTAATGTTCCAGGAGATGATTCACAAGTAATGTATGTATGGTTTGATGCTTTAAGTAACTACATTACAGCACTTGACTATCAGAATGAAGGTGATCTATATCAGAAATACTGGACTGCAGATGACGTTAGAAAATCACATGTGATTGGAAAGGGAATACTGCGATTCCATGCTGTGTACTGGCCCGCAATGTTACTTTCTGCAGGGCTTCCACTCCCAGATGAAATCTTTGTGCATGGCTACATCACGGTTGAAGGTGAGAAGATATCAAAATCATTACAAAACGGAATTCATCCAATAGTACTTGTTGATGACTTTGGAGTTGATGCAGTTCGATATTTCTTTTTGCGTGAGATCCCATCACATGGCGACGGAGACTTTTCTATTACTCGAATGGAAGAACGCTATGCAGAACTTGCAAACCAACTCGGAAACCTTGTAAGCCGCGTCGCTGCAATGTCGAACAAGTACTTCGAGGGTAAGCTAGATAAGACCGACAAAGACTGGAGCAAGGTCGAGGGCGATTTACAGAATCTGATCGAAGAGTATGACTTCAAGAAATACCTTGAACGTGTTTTTGAAGTTATTTCAGATTCAAATGAACTAATCGATAAAAAAGAACCTTACAAACTTGTAAAAGAGGACGAGGCAGCAGCAAAAGCAGTTCTAAGTGAACTGGTAGCAAACATCCGATTCATTGGAAAAGCACTTTCACCAATCATCCCAGAAGCAGCGCAAGAAATTCTAAATCGCTACGAAGGTGATACAATACTTACAGGCGACCCTCTTTTCCCACGCCGCGATAACTAGATCAAAATCCCCTCCATCTCCCCCTTCGTAAGGGGGAGGGACCAGATCTAGCCCCCTCCTTACGAAGGAGGGGGCTAGGGGAGGTTTCTAAATTAAACATTCGATATTATTCACATATGACCTTCACACTCACTGATCTCGTGCTGATCGCAATCGCGGCGCTTTTCATTCTCGCTGGACTCTACCATGGCTTTATCAGAACGCTTGGAAGTCTAGTAGGACTTATCGGCGGAATTTTTGTAGCCATCTTTGGAATACAATGGCTCGATACGATCTGGCCTATAAGTGATTATGCTGTCGCGCAAGTGATTGTGTTCATCATAATACTTGCGATAGCTAGTCAATTGATAGGCTGGTTATTCGAACTCCTCGACAGAGCATATAAACTTCTTACAATTATCCCGTTTGTTTCAGGAATCAATAAACTTCTCGGAGGAATCCTTGGTGTTCTTGAGGCCTTTGTGGTTCTTTCAGGAATCATCTATTACACAACTGACCAGCTAGCAGAAGGATGGTTGCAAGATGTTATCCTTGGATCACAAGTCGTAAACTGGCTCTCCTGGACAGGGAACTGGATTATGTGGATAGTCGGGTTGTTTATATAATTATGAAAAAATTCGAACTTATCGACACACACTGTCATGTTCACTTTGCAGCATACAAAGATGACATGGAAGAAGTTATTAAACGATCGCTTAAAGAGGGAATTGCGATGATCACAGTTGGAACTCAGTCAGATACCAGCAAGAAGGCGATCGAAGTTGCCGAGAAGTACGACGGTGTTTGGGCAACAGTTGGACTACACCCACTTCATCTCCATGAACAGGAATACATGGATGAAAATGAACTTGATGTTGCGGGTTTTAAATCAAGAACTGAAGTATTTGATCCAGAGTATTATCGTAAGCTTGTTTCTCATCCAAAGGTTGTTGCAGTTGGAGAGTTTGGATTGGACTATTACCACAAGCCACCAAACATTGACGAGGAAAAGCTAATCGAAGATCAGAAAATAGCTACAAATCTACAAATCGACTTTGCTACTGAGTTTAAAAAGCCAATCGTTGTGCACTGTCGGGATGCGCACGATCAGCAGTTTGAGCTTTTGAAGCAGGCAGTTGATCAAAACAAACTTCCTCGTCGAGGCGTTGTTCATTGCTTCACTGGTTCGCTAGAGGACGCGCAGAAGTATATCGATATCGGCTTTATGGTCTCGTTCACTGGTATTTTGACGTTTTCCGATGAGATTCAGCGAATCGCTCGTGAACTACCAATGGAATCGATTATGGTCGAGACTGATGCTCCATACCTATCACCGGCACCGCATCGAGGAAAGCGAAATGAACCAGCATTTGTAAAGCATATTGCGCAGGTATTAGCTGACATTAGGGGAATCAGCTACAAAAAAGTAGCTGAACAAACAACTCAAAATGCAATAGATTTCTTTAAGCTTACATAAAATTACCAACAATAGCCCTGTTATGACAAATAATGGGGCTTTTTGGTTGACAAAAAATACGGCTCATTGTAAATTGTCGCAGTTGTTGGGGAGTGGAGAAGTGGATCAACTCGCCGTATCCAGATTTGGTATTCGCTGGTTCGAATCCAGCCTCCCCAACCAAACCCTTCCCTAGGCCCTTAGCTCAGTTGGTAGAGCAACTGATTCTTAATCAGCTGGTCGGCGGTTCGAGTCCGCCCGGGCCTGTTCACTTCTTTGTCCCTTGTGGGTGTAGCTCAGTTGGTAGAGCAAGAGACTGAAAATCTCTGTGTCGGGGGTTCGAGTCTCCCCATCCACGTTATTTCTTGAGCGGGAGTAGCTCAGCGGATAGAGCCACAGCTTGCCAAGTTGTCTGTCGCGGGTTCAAATCCCGTCTCCCGCTCCAACCTCTTCAGAACGCGGTTAGCTCAGTTGGTAGAGCACCTGACTACGGATCAGGAGGTTACTGGTTCGAACCCAGTACCGCGTGTTACCCGGTTAGCTCAGCGGTAGAGCACCTCCTTGGTAAGGAGGAGGTCGTAGGTTCAAGTCCTGCACCGGGTGCATGATCGTGGGTTGGTAGCTCAGTTCGTAGAGCACCTGAATGGCATTCAGGGGGTCGCGGGTTCAAGTCCCGTCCAATCCATGATCGTACTTCGCCGTTAGCATTCGTGCTGGCGGCTCTTCTTTTTTAATAAGATCCTTGACAATTACGTTACCTTGTAATATATTCGAAGTAGCTACAGCTTCAATTGAAGCACCTGGGTTATAAACAGGGTAGCTAGTGCAGCTCTAGCATCTGAATTCTAATCAGATTTGCTAAAAGCAGCCGAATTCTAATCGGTGCACTGAAAACCGCCCAAAAGGGCGTTTTTTAATTCAATCCGCCAATATTAGCAACTCAATATCATAATAATCCGCTGTAAGTCTTTTATAAAAAATAGCCTATTGACCCTTAAAAACATCTAATGTACACTATGGGCGCTATTTTGAACTTTTATCATGTCGTTAAACAATTCAGAGTTAAATTCATCCACAGAGCCCAGCGAAGCTGAATCTAGGAAATCGCGTAATTAGGGTTTATTTTTATTTCTAAAATATGAGCGACAAAACAAGCATAGACGAGATCAAAAAGGCTGAAAAAGCTGCTGAGCTTGAAATTGAACAAGCAAAGGCTGAGGCAGGTGAAGATGTGCGAGAAATTGATGAGCAGATGAAAGCAAGGTTTTCAGAAATCAAGGATACTTTAAACAACGAAAAGCAGGCACTGGCAGAGAAAGTACAAGCGCAAGCAAAAAAATTTAGAGATCAGTCAACAGAGGAGCTTAGGCAAAAGCTTGGCTCGATTGAGAGCGGAGCAGATGCACGAATCAATCAAGCAGCTGCGTCAGTTGTAAATAGTTTTACTGACTATGTCAGTAAGTAAAATGACAAAAATCCAGCTTACTGTAGTAAAGGACGCGTATAACGCGGTCATTAATGTTTTGCATAATCTTGGAGCTATCGAGATTGAACAAATCAAAGCACCAGAGAACAAGCTCTACAAACCAGAATCAAAGGCAGAGTACTGGAAAACAAGCGTTAAATTCGCTCTAGACCTACTTTCAGATTATGAGAAAGAGGAAAAGCAGAGCTTTTTAGAAAAGTTAGCCCCACAGAAACAAGAGGTGAGTGAAAGCGCAGTAAAGGAACTTGAGAGTAACTTTGAATATAAATCAATCGTTGGCGAGCTTGAGAATCTCGATAAACAATTCAACACCTTCAAGAACACCATTTCACAACACAAAAAGGATCAGAAATCACTTAAAGAGTGGACAGGGTTACCAATAATAACTGAACTACAAGGACGATTTTCACATTTTTCAATTGGAACAATACCAACTACACGATTTGAGGACTTCACTCAGAAGGTAGAACAAATCAAGCTCCTTGATGTAAACAAAATCAACGAGAGCGAACGCGAGGTTCGAGTTATTATAACAGCAGCAAATGAAGCAGAAGACGAAGTAAAGGTACTTCTTGAGGAGTTTGAGTTTAAAGCAGCATCGCTTGATCTAACAGATAAGAGCATTGAGGAACAGATCAATGAGCACGAAGAGTCAATCCAAGAAAATCAGAAAGAACTTGAAACCGTTGAAGGAAAGATTAAAAAGTACGCAGTTCATATTCCAAAGTTTAAAATCCTCTACGACTACCTTAGTTGGAGAAGCGAGCAAGACGAAGCAGCAAAGAAAGCGCTTACAACAAAAGCGACAGTGAGCTTCTTGGGCTGGCTGCCACATCACATGCTTTCTGATGTGAGAGAGCTCATCGAAAAGGAAACCGGAGATTACATTTTAGAAGAAATACAAATCGATGAAGATGAAAAAATCCCAGTAGCACTTCGGAACAGTTCTATTGTGACACCCTTTGAATCAGTCACTGAAGTATATGGTGTGCCAATGCACAGCGAGCCAGACCCAACGTTACTTTTGGCTCCATTCTTCTTTGTCTATTTTGCCTTCTGTCTATCAGACGTGGCATACGGCGTGATGCTTGCAGGACTTTCATTCCTAGCACTCAAGCTTATGAAGCCAAAAGGAATGAGTAGGAAGTTGATGATATTGATGATCTTCTGTGGTGGAGCAACAGTTATTGCAGGGGCGCTATTTGGTGGATGGTTTGGGATTGATGTAGCAACTATTCCAGGTCCAATTGGTGATGCTATGCGGACGATGCAGGTTTTGAACCCGGTTCAGGACCCAATGACAGTTCTCTTGGTAGCCTTCATTCTTGGATATGTTCAGTTGATTGTTGGAAATATAGTCGACTTAGTTTGGAAAATCCGACACGATCAAGCAAAGGCTGGGATCCTTGGAAGCGGAATGTGGGCACTATTCCTAGTTGTTATCGGATTCTGGATATCAATCAAAGCTGGAGTGCTGCCAGAAAATCTTTCAAGTGTTGGAAACTGGACAATGATCGTAATGATCATCGTTATGGTTCTGACACAAGGGCATGATCAAAAAAACGTATTTGCAAAACTCGGATTTGGAGCAGCTAGCCTTTACGGACTTGTTGGATATCTCTCAGATGTACTGAGCTACTCCCGTTTGCTGGCCCTTGGACTCTCAACAGGAATCATTGCGATGGTTGTAAACATGGTGGCAAACCTGTTTGGCAGCATGATTCCATATGTCGGATGGCTGGTCTTCATTCTGATTCTAGTAGGTGGTCATCTGTTTAACCTTACAGTTAGCGCTCTTGGAGCATTTATCCACTCCGGTCGTCTTCAGTATGTGGAATATTTCCCTAAGTTTCTAGAAGGTGGTGGACGAAAATTCAAACCACTTATAAAAACATCTAAATACATAAACTTAAAAAGTAATTAAAGTAATATTATGTTTGCAATTGCACTTGCGGTATTTGGTGCCGCTATTGCCGTCAGTCTAGCTGGAGCAGGATCAGCCCTTGGAATGGGTGCTGCAGGTTCAGCTGCTGCTGGAGTTGTTTCAGAAGATCCAGATAAGTTTGGTAAGGCGCTTCTTCTTGAGGCTCTACCAGGTACACAGGGAATTTACGGATTCCTAGCTGGAATCATGATCTTGCAGAAGATCGGAATCCTAGGAGGAGAACTAATAGAGATCACAGATGGAGTAGGTTGGCAGCTCTTCTTTGCTGCAATCCCAATCGCTCTAACTGGTCTTACATCAGGTTGGATGCAAGGTAAGGTATCAGCAGCAGGTGTTGGAGTTCTTGCTAAGCGACCAGGTGAAACTGGTAAAGCAATCATTCTCTCAGCTATGGTTGAGACATATGCCGTTCTAGGACTTCTTATCACCATTTTGATGGTTACAGGAATCCAGGTATAGAAATTGAACTGTTAACTAAATAATCTCTAACGAGATATGGCGATTGAAGATATTAAAAAGCATATTCAAGATAAGGCGCAGGAAGAAATCGCCCAAATTGAGGATGCTGCAAAACAGGAAGCTCAATCTCTCAAGCAAACTTGGGAAGATAAGATTAAGGCAGAAGAAAAGCGACTTATTGAAGCAATACAGCAAAATGCCAAGTCTAAACTTGCTCAAGTAAAGTTTAAGATTCGCGAAAAGATCAATGCTGAAGAACTTAAGGCAAAGCAGGCTCAGCTTGATAAAGTTTACGATGAAGCATTGAAAAAGGTTGCGGATCTGCCAGAAGATGAATACGTAAGTATTCTTGAAAAACTCCTCAAGCCGATTGTTGGTCAGGAAGGCACAGTGCATACAACAGCTAAACGTGCCGGAGCACTTCGACAAGCAGCTCAGAATGTAGGATGTAGCGTAGAAATCTCAGACAAAGATCTTGATACTGTTGGTGGCTTTATCTTCGAAGGTGTAAAAATCGACCTTGATAATCGATTTGAAACATTAATGAAGAGGGTACGTGAGGAAACAATCATACAGACACATAAAACATTGTTTAACGCTTAAACATGGCTCGCGATAACTACATCTACGCTACAGCCAAAGTAAGAGCTCTTGAGAGCTATCTTATGAGTGATTCTGACATGACACGTGTCATTGAGGCTAAAGATCCGGATATTGCGTTTAAGGCTTTTAATAGCCTTGATTATGCTGGAGAATTGTTGGATTTGGAAGCAAAGGACTATCGAGTGGCTATGGACCGTAAGATTGAGCGGCTCAAAAAAGTGCTTGAGCATATAGTGCCAGATGAACGCTTGATGCGTTTACTATTTCTTGATGCTGATTACTACAACATCAAGATCATCCTCAAAGAGAAATTTGCTGAAAGCCAGTTTGAAGAACACTTGGAGACTGCTCCTGGAATCTGTAAGCCAGATCAACTACGACGCTACATCATTGAAGAACAGACTGCAGATCTGGATAGCGACGTAAAGAAGAGCATTGATGAACTTGTTCTAGAGCTTGGAAGCGAGGCTGACCCTGAGATGATCGAAAATATAGTCGACAACAAACTTAGTGAACGCAATAAGCAGCTTGCAGATGCGATTGGCAATAAGTTCATCATTGATCTATTCAGATATATATCCGATCGAAACAACATCAAACTTTTCCTTCGAGCACGACGTCTTGAAAAGAACAAAGCGTGGTTTATGGCACGGGCGTCTGATACTGGATCGATCAGTGTTCATGATCTTGAGAAGAACTTTGATATAGCAGATCATAATGAGTTAATGACCCGCCTAACTAGAAACTTTGGATCAACAGTGGCGCCATACATTGATGAATACCTGAAAGACAAGCATATCTGGCACATTGAGCTTGGAATCAACAACATGATCATGGAGCATCTAAAGCAAGCGAAGTTAATTGGATATGGTCCTGAAACAGTGGTTGCATACTTCTTTGCTAAAAAATTCGCGATACAGAATCTCTCAACAATCATGGCACTCAAGTTTGGCGAAATAGAACCAACAGAAATCCGGAAGCAACTTGTTAATAACTATCATCTCGCATAGATATGGCTGATTACAAAATCGGAATTATTGGAACAGAAGAAGCAATCGCAGGATTTGCAGGTGTTGGAGTAGTTCCATTTTCGATCAAAGAAGATGGCGATATTGATGGAATCATCAAAGAGATAAAGGGTGATAGTTTTGCTGCAATTTTTATCACAGAGGACTGGGCAACACGTGTTCGAGATGATCTGGATAAGAACTTTGCGCGTGAGCCATTGCCAGCGATCCTTACTGTTCCAAGTCCAAAGGGAGCAACAGATGAAGGACTTGCAAATCTACGTAAGATAGTAGAACAGGCTGTTGGAAGTGATATTTTGTCAAAATAAGAAACTAAAATAGTAAGTTATAAATAATGATTATGGCTAACGAACAAACAGGAACTATCATCAAGGTCTCTGGACCACTCGTCGTAGCCACAGGAATGAAGGGTACCCGCATGTTCGACGTGGTACGCATCTCTGATGAAAAGCTAGTGGGTGAAATCATTAAGCTTGAAGGAGACACTGCTTCAATCCAGGTATACGAAAATACAACCGGTCTTAAACCTGGAGATCCAGTGTACGCCACTGGAGCACCACTCTCTGTAGAGCTTGGGCCTGGTATTCTAAAGGCGATTTATGATGGTGTACAGCGGCCACTTGAGCTTATTGAGCAAGAAGCGCAATCACCATACATTA
This sequence comes from uncultured Gammaproteobacteria bacterium, assembly GCA_964452565.1. Taxonomy (GTDB): domain Bacteria; phylum Patescibacteriota; class Patescibacteriia; order UBA9934; family UBA9934; genus UBA9934. The sequence continues at coordinate 208,386 of CAYVLY010000001.1, forward strand.
CTCGTGGTATTGATGTGCCAGCACTTGATCGTGAGAAAAAGTGGAATTTTAAAGCTGTTGTAAATGACGGTGAACCAGTTCATGAAGGAGATGTCATCGGTGAAGTTGTTGAAACTGAGCTTATTACTCACAAAATCATGGTGCCACCTGGAGTTAATGGAACAATCACTGGAATCCAAAGCGGAAACTTCACTGTAGACGATGTGGTTGGAAAGGTTGGCGATGTGGAGATCAAAATGCTTCAGCGTTGGCCTATTCGTGACGCTCGACCTTACAAAGGAAAATTACTTCCTACAACACCTCTTATCACTGGACAAAGGATTTTGGATACATTTTTCCCAATTGTTAAAGGTGGAGCAGCATCTATTCCTGGACCGTTTGGAGCTGGAAAGACTGTCACGCAGCAGGCGCTTGCTAAGCATGCTGATGCTGATGTGATTGTGTACATTGGATGTGGAGAGCGCGGAAACGAGATGACTGACGTACTTACTGAATTCCCAGAGCTAATCGATCCAAAAACTGGAAAGCCTCTAATGGAACGGACAGTAATGATTGCAAACACCTCAAACATGCCTGTGGCTGCTCGTGAGGCGTCAATCTACACTGGAATTACAATTGCTGAGTACTTCAGAGATATGGGATACAATGTGGCTCTTATGGCTGATTCTACTAGCCGATGGGCTGAGGCATTGCGAGAAATCTCTGGACGACTTGAGGAAATGCCTGGTGAGGAGGGGTACCCTGCATATCTTGGATCACGTACTGCGGCCTTTTACGAACGAGCTGGAGCAGTCGATTGTCTTGGTGAAGATGATCGTAAAGGATCACTAACTGTTATCGGAGCTGTTAGCCCTCCAGGGGGTGACCTTTCAGAACCAGTTACACAGAATACGCTTCGAGTAACAAAGGTATTCTGGGGATTGGATGCTGGGCTTGCAAACCGACGTCACTTCCCAGCAATCAACTGGCTAAATTCATACTCACTATATACCGACAACGTCGAGGAATACTGTCGAGACAACTTTGGTGAGGACTGGCCAGAACTTCGAACTGCGGCAATGGGAATCCTTCAGGAAGAATCAAGTTTGCAAGAGATCGTTAAGCTTGTTGGACTTGATGCACTGTCTGCAAAAGAACAGGTTGTACTTGATACTGCTAAAAGCTTGCGTGAAGACTTCTTGCAGCAGTTTGCTTTTGATGAGATTGATGGTTACACACCACCACGCCGAATGTATCTGATGCTCAAGGCTATTATGGGACTACATGAGGCTGTGCTAGAGGCAGTTGAAACTGGAGTTACCTTGAAACAAATACAGGAATTACCAATTAAAGATAAGATTGCGCGAGCAAAGATGGAAACAGATGAAAGCGCTCTAGCAAGCATCGAGGGTAATGCACGGGATCAAGTTAAGAAACTAAATCCTGAGAGTTAAGCTACAAATCATATGGAAAAACGATACAAAACAATCAAAGAAGTAGCAGGTCCGCTCGTCATCATTGAGGGCATTGAGGACGTTTGTTACGAAGAAATGGTTGAGGTAGAACTCTCTGATGGCACTCATCGAAAGGGTCGCGTACTTGAAATCTCAGATAAAACAGCTGTTGTCCAGATGTTTGAGGGAACAAGTGGAGTTGATATTAAGGGTTCATCTGCAACATTCCTCGGAAAAACAATGGAAATCGGAGTTTCAACCGATATGCTCGGGCGTGTTTTCTCAGGAATCGCTGAACCAAAGGATGGAATGCCTGAAATAATTCCTGAAAAGAATATCGACATTAACGGCGCTCCAATCAATCCATACTCACGCGACATGCCTGAAGACTTTTATCAAACGGGTATTAGTTCGATCGACGGGCTCAATAGTTTGGTGCGGGGACAAAAACTCCCACTTTTCTCTGGAGCTGGACTTCCACACAACCAGATTGCTGCGCAGATTGCGCGGCAGGCGAAAGTGGTTGGAGAAGGTGCAGGAGAAGAAGACTTTGCAGTTGTGTTCGGAGCAATGGGTGTGACTTTTGAAGAGTCTGAGTACTTTATTAACGAGTTTAAAAAAACTGGAGCGATTGAAAATGCTGTGCTATTCATCAACCTAGCGGATGACCCAGTGGTTGAACGAATCTCTCTTCCTAGAATGGCACTAACAACTGCTGAGTACTTGGCGTTCGAGAAGGGCAAGCACGTGCTTGTGATCCTTACTGATCTTACAAACTATTGTGAGGCGCTACGTGAGATCTCAGCTGCGCGTAAAGAAATTCCTGGACGACGTGGATATCCTGGATATCTATATACTGACCTTTCTACTATTTATGAAAGGGCTGGAAAGATTAAAGGACGCAAAGGATCAATTACACAGATTCCCATTCTCACAATGCCTGAAGATGATATCACTCACCCAATCCCCGACCTTACCGGATACATCACAGAGGGACAGATTATTGTGTCGCGTGAACTATATCGAAAAGGAATTTATCCTTGTGTAAACCCACTTCCTTCACTTTCACGATTGATTTCAAAGGGAATCGGGGAAGGAAAGACTCGACATGATCACCCTGGAGTAGCAAACCAGCTCTTCGCAGCGTATGCAACAGGTAAAGAAGCTCGTGAACTGGCTGTGATTCTTGGAGAATCAGCTCTATCAGATGCTGAGCGTGCTTACATTAAGTTTGCTGATGCATTTGAAAAAGAATTCATTCAACAAGGAACTGACGAAGAACGCAGCATCGAAGATACACTTACACTTGGATGGAAACTTCTATCAATCCTTCCAAAGTCAGAGCTGAAACGTGTTAAGGAAGAAGACATTGAAAAGTATTTACCAAAAGGTGAAAAAACTGCGTAACTATGGCTAACGCACTGCAGGTAAATCCGACCAGACAAGAACTGCTAAAGCTAAAACGAAAGCTCAAAACTTCTGAGCGTGGTTATAAGTTACTTAAAGACAAGCGAGACGGACTCATGAAGCACTTCATGGAAATCATTCATGAGGCTAAGGCTCTTCGAGAGAAACTCGATAAGGAGCTGGCCATTGGATTCAGATCATACTTGTTTGCAAGTGCTAAGACTCGACCCGAAACACTGAAGTCAGCTTTCCTGATGCCATCGAAGAAGACATCTTTGACCGCTGAAGTTAAGAACGTGATGTCTGTTGAAGTACCCATCTTCGAATATAAAGAAGAAGGTGACTTCTTAAGCTACTCTGTTACACAAACAAGTCCAGAGCTTGACATCGCACTCAAGAGCTTCTCGGAGACCTTGAAAGACATGGTAAGATTAGCTGAGGTAGAGCACTCTGCTAAGTTGCTGGCTGAGGAGATTGAAAAAACTCGCCGCCGTGTAAACGCCCTTGAGTACGTGTTCATTCCACGGATGAAGGAAACCATTCGATACATTCAGGATAAGCTAGCAGAGCAAGAACGTGGAACAATAATCACACTCATGAAGGTTAAGGACATTATTGAAAAGTCTGAAAAAGAGGCACAATCAGCCTAACTGAAACGCAAAATAATCGCTAACCCTATCGTCATCCTGAGCGACCCCGAGCACAGTCGAGGGGGAGCCGAAGGATCTCTTGATAGCAAATGCGGTTGTTTTGTTCTCCATAACGCGAACCCCCGCGTGAGCAGGGGTGAGTGTGACCGATACGATCAGTCGCTATTGTCAGCCGGATCAAGAGCAGTACGTGATGTGCACAAGTCCAGAAAGGCAGCATCCTCGATCGGCATCAGCGAGCCACGCCCACTACATCGACCGATATTGAAGTAACCAACCCAGACAGACCTCGCCTTGACCAAAGGACCAAAGTCCAACGGGTTACCGAATGGAACGGGGCTCATGAGCCGATCCTCCGTACACTCCAAGACCACGATGATGATGGTTGCGAGGTAGTGAATGACGCCTACAACACTGAAATCAACCTCCTGAACACCCAGGCTAAACCCTGGGCTCCTAAGAGAGACTTCTAGACGGACGCTGCGATCTACCTCGTTATCGCATGTTGGCTTGGTGCTTGTCAGGCGGTGTGCTAGCGAACTGATCAGATCACCCGAGACCTGTCCATGAATGCGCAGTCGAATGAGGTCCATGAGACCTCCTTTGGGCTTTCGCCCATGCCATTGCGGCGGGTTGAACGAACGGATTTCAATATTATACACAAACATGCGCCTTGTCAATCGTTTTGGGCTTTGTGGTAAAATAGGCTAGCTATGAGCAATCTCCTGGAAAATCTGAACGAAGCGCAGTTAGAGGCTGTCACGCATGCTGAGGGTCCTCTTATGATTATTGCCGGTGCAGGAACTGGGAAGACCACCGCAATCACACAAAGAATCGCTTGGCTAATCGAACAGGGTAAAGCAAAGCCTGATGAGATTTTGGCTTTAACCTTTACTGAGAAAGCGGCGACTGAAATGGAAGAGCGGGTCGATCAACTACTTCCAATCGGCTACGTGGACATGTGGATCTCTACATTTCATTCGTTTTGCGAACGAATCCTAAGGCAGCATGCGCTCGACATTGGCGTACCCCATGAGTTCACACTTCTCGATGAGGTTGATACGTACTTGTTGATCAGAAAGAACTTTGATCGATTCGATCTTGACTACTACAGACCAAAGTCAAATCCAACGCGCTTCATCCGCGCACTTTTGCAGCACTTCTCTCGCATTAAAGATGAGATGGTCACACCTGAGCAGTATTTGAAGTATGCAGAGGATCTTGAGGCAAGCCTTGGGTCGTCGGATGGAAAAATGAAACATAATGACCCCCTCCAGCTCCCCCTTCGAAAGGGGGAGGGTCGAAAGGACTCACCCCCTCCTTACGAAGGAGGGGATAGGGGAGGTTCTCAGGACCTGGATTCAATCGAAATTGCCCGCGTTAAAGAACTTGCAAACGCTTACCACATATACCAACAAATCTTGCTAGAAAATAGCGCGCTCGACTTTGCAGACCTTGTCAACTACACGATCGAACTACTTCGATCACGGCCACGTATCGCAAAACAGTATCAGGAACAATTCAAATATGTCTTGGTTGATGAGTTCCAGGATACTAATACAGCCCAGTACGAACTGATCAAACTAATCTTGAAAGAACCATTCAATGTAACGGTTGTGGGGGATGACGATCAGTCAATCTACAAGTTCCGTGGGGCATCACTTTCAAACATTCTGCACTTCAGCAAGGACTTTTCAGATTCTAAACAGATCGTCTTAAATCAGAATTACCGAAGTTCTGAGAAAGTCCTGAATCACGCCTACAACCTAATCCAGAATAACAATCCAAACCGACTTGAGCATCGTGAGCAGATCAACAAAGAGCTGCTTCAAAACTTAGGCATCGAGGGAAAAGTTGACCATATTCACGCAAACGATCTTCAAGAAGAACTTCACGGCGTAATCAGCAAGATCGTTGAACTGCAAAAAGAGTATGAATGTAATTGGAATGATTTTGCCATTTTAGTACGCGCAAATGCACACGCTGAGCCATTTGTTGAAATCATGGACCAAATCCGCATGCCATACCGCTTCCTAGCGCTCTCCGGGCTCTATACAAAACCCGTAATACTAGATTGCTTAGCATGGATGCGTGTGATTGACCTTCCATACGATAGTCCTTCGTTGTATCGAATCTTAAGCCACCCTGAACTTGGCATATCGGAAACTGATATAGCCAAGTTATCTATGTACAGCAAGAAGAAGGGCTTATCGCTTTTTGAGGTTCTTGAGCAGACCAGTGATCTCTCAGATGAATCAAAAAGTCGGATCGGGGAGATACTTCGAATCCTGACAGAGCTTCGGGCCTTATCAAAACGCAAACCAACCAGTGAGCTCTTTGTTGAGATCGTAAAACAAACTGGGATCATTGGAGCTGTTCAACAACTCTCAGAACCACAACAGATTGAAGAAAACGGGCTTTTGCAGAAGTTTTTCGAACGCATCAAACGCTTCGAGTATTCTAATGATGATAAAACCTTGCGTCATTTTATCGAGGAATTCGAACACGAGCGATCTAGCGGGGAAGCCGGGGCGCTATCCGCAGATCCGACAGCTGGACCTGATGTAGTTCAAATCATGACTATTCACGCATCAAAAGGACTTGAGTTTCGATTTGTGTTCTTGGTAAACATGGTTGAGCAGCGCTTCCCATCCACTCGTCGAAAAGATCCTATTGAAATTCCTGAAGGGCTAGTTAGGGTCCAGACCGATGTAGATCGAGACGAACACATCGAAGAAGAACGTCGATTATTTTACGTTGCAATGACGCGCGCCAAAGAACATCTTTATCTATTCTCAGCAGATGACTACGGCGGAACTCGCAAACGCAAGCCATCGCGATTTGTTCAAGAACTTGAGATAAAACCACAAGAGCCTGAACAAAAAAAGTCACTCGAAGTGAAGGCCGATCCCATTGAAGAAAAAGCCACAGTTGATCATCAACTCCCATCAAACATCAGCTTCACCCAAATTGCAGCCTTTTCAAACTGTCCGCTGCAATACAAATACGCGCATATACTTCGGGTGCCAGTTTTTGGTAGATATCAAATGAGCTTTGGTAAGACAATGCACAACGCTCTCGAGCAGTTCGCGCGTGAATATATGGAACACAGTGGAGTCGAGCAGGCGTCGATGTTCGATCAGCCTGAAGGCAACCCCCCTCAATCCTCCCTTGGGAAGGGGGGAGGTTCAATGCCATCAAAAGATCGTCTGATCGAACTATACGAGCAGTCTTGGATTGATGAATGGTATCCAAGCGCTGAAGTAAGAGAGGAGTATTATCAAAAAGGGAAAGATACGCTTGTTGAGTACTATTCGATACTATCTGAATCAACACTAGATATCGCTTACATTGAAAAGGACTTTACCTTGAAGATCGGGGACGTATCAACTAAGGGACGGTTAGATCGAATTGACAAGCTTGAGGACGGCTATGAGATCGTGGATTATAAAACAGGAAAACCAAAGGACAAACTAAGCTGGGCTGAGCGAAAACAGTTAGTCTTGTACGCTCTTGCATGCGAACGTTGTTTTGATCCGCCTTTGAAGATCGCTAAGGCGACATATCATTATCTCGAGGATAACTCATCTGTTAGTTTCGAACCGACCGAGAAAGATAAACAAAAGTTGATTAATGAAGTGATATCATCAGTTGAGAAGATGCAGGCAAGTGACTTTAGCCCAAAGCCAGGGTTCCACTGCCAATTCTGCGACTTCCGCGACATTTGCGAAAATAGTGATTTTTGATATGTCCTGGGATAAGTCAAAGTACAAGTATAAAAGACCAAAGCGGGCTAATCGAATGTTCCGCAAGAATGCCATTCCAATGGGAAACATGATTTCAGATACGCTAAAAAGGCATGGGATTGGCGCACAAGTTCATGCTGCAATGATTGTACGAGAAGGGAATCGCATTCTTGATGACATTGTTGGTGAAGAGTTTAGATCAGATCTTCGGGTTCTATCTTATGTTCATAAAACCCTAAACATTGTTTGCAGACATTCAGCAGCAACACACTTAGCTAACTCGATACGAATAGAGTTGCGAGAATCGATCGAGGAAAGGATTCCTGATGCTGTGATCGAAATGGTCTATGTTCGAATTGATCCACACTCTCTCGATCATTCTGCCGATACGTTGGTATAATAGGGGAAAGGATATAAAAGGTGAAAGAAGTCGGAGAGGTGATAATTAAAATAATTACTTCTTGCTACCTGCTCTGCCTTTATAACTTCTATATCCTCTATGCGCCTTTAATCACTTTTCTTTCCATGTCGGTTAAGCAATACATCCTATTCCTAGCATCAGGGACTGCCATTGCAGTCTGTGCCTGGTTTATTGTTTTGATAAGCATAAATCCGGTTACTGCTGGACCTTTTGGATTCCTTGCTTTTTATATAACCTTATTTGTCGCACTTATTGGTATTTTTGCGACTTTAGCAACGCTCGTGCGCATGCGTCGCAAAAAGCACCCTACAGTCGAATCAATGATCAAAGTATCGCTCAGGCAAGGAATTTTTCTCGCGATTCTTGTTGAAAGTGCTCTAATTTTACTAGCAAAAGGCTACCTCACAACCGTGACGCTGCTGATCATTATTATAGTGATAGCTATACTTGAATTCCTGTTTTTATCCATAGAGAACGCCGCCCACAAGCGCACTTGATAGCTAAGGGCTCATTGAGTAAAATATAGACTCAAAGTGGGTCTATGTTGAACAAATTATTTGGTCGATTTTCGGAGGATATTGGTATTGATTTAGGAACAGAAAATACCCTTCTTTTTGTTAAAGGAAAGGGTATTGTTATTAATGAACCATCAATCGTTGCGATTAACGAACGTACCAATCAGATCGTTGCAGTGGGCCATGCAGCAAAGGACATGCTTGGAAAGACCCCACCTCATATCAGGACATCACGTCCGCTTACAAAAGGAGTAGTATCAGACTTTGAGGTGACAGAAAAGATGCTCAAGTACTTCATTGATAAAATCCACGACGAATCTTTCACACTAGTGCCCCGACCCAAGATCATTGTTGGGGTACCTCTTGAGATCACTGAAGTGGAACGCAAGGCAGTTGAGGATGCTGTGATAAATGCTGGAGCGCGTGAGGTTATCCTAGTTGAGGAACCAATGGCTGCTGCAATCGGAGCGCGTCTTCCAATCTCTGAATCAGTAGGAAACATGATCGTTGATATTGGAGGAGGCACAACTGAGATAGCAGTTATCTCATTGAATGGAATCGTGACCTGGAAGTCGCTCTCAGTCGCTGGAGAAGAGATGACAAAGAACATTACTCAATATATTAGGGACGTTTTCAATCTTTTGGTGGGTGATAAGATATCGGAACAGGTCAAATGCCGGATCGGAACAGCAGTATCAAATATGGAGCCAACTGACATTGAAATGCGTGGACGCGACCTTATGACAGGACTGCCAAAAGAAGTAATCGTAAACGACGGGCAGATTCGCGAGGCACTTCAAAAGTCGATCAATGTGATTATTGAAAACATTAAAACAACGCTGGAGTCTACACCACCTGAACTTGTTGCAGACATTTACGAACGGGGTATCACACTTTGCGGAGGAGGCGCTCTGCTAAATGGTCTTGATCAAATCATTGCCAAAGAAACTGAGGTCCCGGTTCGCATTGCAGAAGACCCACTCACAACAGTCGCCCGCGGAACTGGATCGCTCCTTGAGGATGAAAAACTTCTTGAAGAAATTGCATTGCCTTCAACATCTGATGAGCCTTACGCATAGTGTATGTCGCTTATACGAAGAAAATCTGGATCAGCAATGTCACATCCATTGCGAACGGCTGCAATCATTCTTGTGGCCATTTTTGTATTTATTGGAGTTGCTAAGTGGACACCTGCTGCAACTATTTTGCACAACGTACAGGCACAATTATACAAAATTAGCTCAAGCGTGAACACTTATTTTGTTCAAACCTTCTCATCCTCAGAATCTCTAAAAGGACAGCTTGAGCAGTGTGAATCTATAAGCTCGACCTATCTTATCGAGGCTGCATATGTCAGTGAACTAGAGAATCGCATCCAAGATCTTGAAGATCTACTTGGATACTCCCAGTCAGTAGAGTATGAAACTATAACTGCCAAGATTCTCTCACGCTCTCCATCAGAATCCTATACCCTCCTTATTGACCAAGGATCTGAGGATGGAGTAAAACAAGGACTTGCTGTAGCTGTTGATGAAGGCCACCTCATTGGAATCATTGACTCTGTTTCAGACTATACATCTACCGTAAGGTTGCTCGAAGACGATCAAACTCGCATTCCGGTGAGCATCTTGGGAGAAGGTGACACAAGCGGGCTACTCATCGGTCAAGGAGGTTTTCTACTTAGCATGCAATACATTCCACAGGATAGGGAACTAAATATCGGCGATGCAGTAGTTACGTCAGATCTTTATGAAAGAATCCCTGACGACCTGATCATTGGTACAATCTACGAGATCGTCAAAGAAGAGACTGCTTCATTCCAAGAAGCCCTCATCGAACCCATCTATCAATCCGGTACGTACTCAAATGTGTTAATCATTGATACTACTAGCGTTAAGATTTATGAGGAATAGTATTGTCTTCATACTTCTATTAATAGGCTCTGCGGTTATCGAACTTAGTGTCATGAACACACTAAGCTACCCATTTTTTCTTTTCCCTCTGACATTCTCGATCGGGATACTGATTCTGCAAATGCTTCCAATCTCATTCGGAATACTTTGGTTTTTACTACTTCCACTGGTTCTTTCAACACTTGGATCTGAGCCTATCAATCTAATCCCCTACATAATTGTTACGATAGCAGGCACGATCCTTATAATGCGTGTCTTTACCAGAAGATCGATCTATGCGCTATTTGGACTTGGAATAATCCTTTTGTCGCTCTTTTGCATTATCCAAACAATAATGGGTAACTCTCTATTCGCGGATAACCCATGGTTTAAATCATTTGGCCTACTAATGACCGAGCTCGTCGTTGCACTGGCAATAGGATTCATACTTGTGCAAAAACTAAAGCCTTTTGGATCACTATTTATATTCCCAAGAAAATCATGAACTTTGAGCCAGAACAAAAAGATCACGATCCATTTCCATCCTTTGATGGAGGTAACTTAAGCTTAGGTGGTGAATATGATGATAATGTCTTTTTTGAAGAAGCTTTTTCAGACAAATCCACAAGTACAACTGACCCAAACAGATCATTTATCGGCTCTGTGATTTCTAAGCGCCGTTTTCATGGAGCGATCACGATCATATGCCTAATCTTCTTTGTATTTGTGTTTAAAAGTGCCTACCTACAAATCGTTAGTGGGGAAGAGTATAGGCTTCTAGCTGAGGAGAATCGAATATTGCACAAGACACTGCCGTCGCAACGCGGAGTCATTTACGATCGGAACGGTGTGGTTTTAGCTGAAAACATTCCAACATTCAATGTGATTGTGCCATCATACGTGCTCTTTGATGAACAGTATGCTGAAGATCTTGAAAATGCAGTTGGTGAGCTTGAGGTAGACACGCAATCTATTATCGATGCGTTTGATGAAGATCCAAACGCCGACGTGCTTCTGATAGAACACATTTCATATGAGCAGGCGCTTTTGTGTATGGCCAAGCAATCAGACTATCCATGGCTTTCGATTGAAACAAATGCACTTAGACAATACATCACAGATGAGATCCCAAGCCTTTCTCACGTTCTAGGATATACAGCAAGCATTAACGAAGATGAATACGAGCTTGTAAAAGGAACGGGGTATCGATCGTTTGACCATATTGGAAAGCAAGGGCTTGAGAAAGAATACGAATCATATTTGCGCGGATCTTACGGTGAGGAGCTCCTAGAGGTTGATGCTCAAGGGAACATCGAACGTATTATCTCTAAAACTGATGCTCAAAACGGTACAAACCTCTATACCACACTTGATGCTGGACTTCAGAGTTACATCGAAGACTCTCTTGGGGCCCACATGGAAGACACTAGCGCTTCTCGTGCTTCAGTGATTGTCATGGATGCGCAAGATGGATCACTACTTTCACTTGTCTCTTGGCCTGCATATGACGCCAACCTATTTGCAGCTGGAATCGATGAGGAAAGCTACATCGAACTCGTGAATAACGAAGATGAACCCCTTTACCCGCGTGCAACAGCCGGAGAGTTTCCCTCAGGTTCAACAATTAAACCAGTCTTTGCAGCCGCAGCTCTGATCGAAGATATAATCACACCGTATACGACGTTTACATCAACTGGAGGGATCTGGGTTAGCATCTGGTTCTTTCCAGATTGGAGATCTGGTGGTCATGGGCTTACCGACGTTTATCACGCGATCGCCGACTCTGTGAATACATTCTTCTACTATATTGGGGGTGGAAGTGAGACATTTGAAGGGCTTGGGTTAGATAAGATGATGGAATATGCTGCACTGTTCGGCTTTGGAGAACCAACTGGCGTTGATCTGCCAGGAGAGGCTGACGGATTCCTACCAAGCAAAGAGTGGAAAGAGGACTACAAGGGCGAGCAATGGTACATCGGAGATACTTATCATGTGGCAATCGGACAAGGTGATTTACTTGTGACTCCGCTTCAAATCGCACAAGCCACTGCTGTATTTGCTAATGGCGGATCTTTGGTAACCCCACATTTAAACTCTGAGCTTGAAGTTAAATCAGAAGTGATCATCGATGAACCAACCGCAAGCATCGTTGCAGATGCTATGCGACAAACCGTGACTGCGGGAAGCGCTACAGCGCTTCAATCTTCACCCGTATCAGTCGCTGGAAAAACTGGAACAGCACAGTGGTCTACAACAGGGGAGACCCACTCATGGTTCACAGGCTTTGCTCCGTACGTCGATGCTGAGATTGTTGTCACTGTTCTCATCGAAGAAGCCGGTGAAGAATACATTGCCGTGCCTGTAACACTTGATATTCTCAATTATTGGTTTTCGAAAGAGTAGTTGATATCTTTATTGACAAATTCAACAAATTTGGCTATAGTTAGTCACACAGTAATCAAACAACCGCCGAAAAGGCGGTGTTTCATATCTTCATATAATTATGTCAGATGCACAATATCTATCAGAAGCTGCACTTGAAGAAGTAAAAAAAGAACTTCAAGAGCGTAGAACTACAAATCGCAAGCAGCTTGCAGAAGAAATCGGAGCAGCAAAAGAACTTGGAGACCTCTCTGAGAATTTTGAGTATCACGATGCCAAGGAACGACAAGGGCAAAATGAATCCCGAATAATCCAGCTTGAAAACATGATTCACAATGCTGTAATCGTAGCAACGAAAACAGGAGAATCAAAAATCAGCCTTGGAGTACGATTCGTAGCAGAGTTCAATGGCACTGAGAAAACTTTTGAAATTGTTGGAGCGACTGAATCAGATCCAATGGCTGGAAAGATCAGTAACGAATCACCAATTGGAAACGCATTTCTAGGACTTTCAGTAGGCGAAGTAGCCAAAGTCGAAACCCCAGCTGGAACAATGGAATACAAAGTGATTTCAATTGAATAGATATGAAAATAGTACTTGCAATTGTAGTAGTATTAATCGTAACCGCTGGATGCGTTGCCTTTTTTGTACAAAAGCATACTGACTCACAACTTGATACGTCTGAGGATGAGGTTATCGAAACACAGGGAAGAATAGAAGTCTCAGGTTCATACCATTATAATGTCAATGAAGCACGTGAAGGGGCTGAGATAGCAGCACATCTCGTTGCAAGTACGGTATGTATCACTCCTGATGATAATTCTGTAAATGATGGTGGTACATTTTGCCTAAACATGTCTGAGGATACTATCAAAAACTTTGGCATCGACCTATCCACTGGCTGTGATAAGTATTATGGAGACACGACTTTGGAAATTAGCGATCTAGAAGATTTTGATTCCGATGGAATTTTCTACGCAGATCTCGAAAAAATCCTGTCTGTTAGTGAATCTGCGAAGTGCGCACAGTAAAATTGAAAACCAGCTTTGAAAGCTGGTTTTTTGATTCCCACCATTTTTTGACACCAACCTCGGCAAAGAGTAGAATTAGTCTGTAAAATCAATGGAAAACTATTTGTAACCCCCTCCAGCTCCCCCTTTTCAAGGGGGAGGGAGCAAGGAAATTATGATCGAAGAAGAACAAATACGTCGTGAGCGGCTGCAGGCCCTTCGAGATAGCGGTGTGGATCCATACCCAGCTCGAGCTCACCGATCGCACTTGGCAGAAGAGGTACTTGAGAAATTCGAGGAACTTGAGCAATCCCAAGAAAAGGTCACAGTATGTGGCCGAGTTCGTGCTATTAGAAAGCATGGCGGAATTGCCTTTGTTGTTCTTCAGGACGCTTCTGGAAAAATCCAAATTGTTCTTCATAAGGAAACCCTTGGCGAATCTGAATACAATGCGTTTTTCGACACTGCCGATGTGGGTGACTTTTATGAGTTCTTTGGCGGAGCTTTTACAACAAAAAAAGGTGAGCAGTCAATCAAGGCTGAAACAGTCCGACTTTTGACAAAGAGTTTACTCCCACTTCCAGAAAAATGGCATGGGCTTGCAGACCTTGAAACTAGATATCGACAACGCTATCTTGATCTAATCGCAAATGAAGATTCAATGAAAATCGCGCTTGCGCGTGCAAAAATGGTTCGTGCAATGCGTGAGTTTCTTGAAGGTCAAGGATTTATGGAAGTTGAAACACCAATCCTACAACCAATCCCGGGAGGAGCAAACGCTCGACCATTTATCACACATCACAACACTTTGCACACTGATCTATACTTACGAATAGCTCCTGAACTGTATCTAAAGCGACTTGTAGTCGGTGGAATGGAAAAAGTATATGAGTTTGCTAGATGTTTCCGAAATGAGGGAATAAGTCAACAGCACAATCCAGAATTCACTCAGATCGAAACATATTGGGCATATGCAACAATCGAGGACCTCATGGATCATCTTGAGGGACTTGTTCGATCAGCGCTACATGCGATAACTAATGGAAAAGACGAGATTGAGGTCGATGACACTACACTGTCATTCAAAGATATTCCACGAAAAACATTCCGTGAGGTTATTTTGGAGCACACGCAGATTGATCTTGACGATTATACAGATGAAAGCAACCTTCGAAATGTGATGAATGAACGTGGGGTAAAGACTGATGATGTTTATGGTTATGGAGAGCTGGTTGATACACTTTACAAGCATGGCGCCCGACCAAAAATCGTACAGCCAATGTTTGTAACTGACTATCCTGCAGCAATGAAGCCTTTAGCAAAGCGTCGTGAGAACAATCCACATTACTCGGCAAGTGCCCAGCTTGTGGTTCTTGGAATGGAAATGTGTAACTCATTCAATGAGCTCAATGACCCAATCGAACAAGAAGATCGTTTCAAAGAACAGGAAACGCTTCGTGAGCAGGGAAGTGAAGAAGCGCAGCGCATTGATGACGATTACCTCACAGCGCTTAAGCATGGTTTACCCCCAACTGCTGGCTATGGCATCGGAATCGATAGGTTGGTAATGCTATTGACTGGATCCAAAACTATAAAAGATGTGATCCTATTCCCGGCTTTGAAACCAAAACATAACTCGTCGGATTTGTCCGATTCAGGTGAGGCCTCTACGCAGCCTGAGGAATCACAGGAATAATATGAAGACTGTACTCGTATTTGGAACTTTTGACGGACTTCATAAAGGCCATAATAACTTCTTTGAGCAGGTCAAAGAGCTTGGTGACAATGTTATTGTGTGTCTAACCCAAGATAGTGTTGTACGAGAATTAAAAGGTAAAAATCCAGTCGAACCGTTTGAAAAGCGAAAGCAAGCTCTAAAAAAGCATGCTCATGTATATCGGATAATCCCAGGAGATCTAGACATTGGAGCATTTAGAGCAATAAGTGTCATTAAACCAGATGTTATTGCAATCGGATATGATCAAGATGATCTTGAAAAGGCAATACTCGACTGGCTAGATAAGTACAACGGTAACGTTCCTGTAATTCAACTCAGGCCATTCAAACCAGAAATCTACAAATCATCACTGTTAAGAAAAGAATAATATGATCGACATAAAACTATTACGCGATGATCCAAAGGGCATTGAAAAAGTCGCCAAAGACAAGGGGGTTGATATTGATGTGAATAAAATCATCAAACTTGATGACGCAAGAAAGCAACAGCTGCAGAAGATCGAATCTTTGAGTCAAGATAGAAATAAAACTGCTGAAAAAATGAAGTCAGCTAAGGACGACGATGAAAAGAAAAAGATCGCTGAGGAAGGGAAGAAGATAAAGACAGAAATATCTAAACTTGAGCCAGAGCTTAAAAAAGTTGAGAATGAACTTCAAGACTTAATGCTCAATACACCAAACATTGTTTCTGATGATACACCAGTTGGAAAAGATGAATCTGACAATGTTGAGGTGAGCACATGGGGTGAACCTGCTAAGTTTGACTTTGAACCAAAGGATCATCTAGAGCTCTCAAAGGCGCTCAATCTCTTAGACACCGAGCGAGGCACAAAGGTTGCAGGTTTCAGAGGTTACTTCCTCAAGAATGATCTTATGATGATGCACTTAGCGCTAATGACAATGGCGTTAACTAAACTTCAGGATAAGGGCTTTGAGCTTATGGCCTGCCCATCAATTGTTCGTGAGATGCCACTGATTGGATCAGGACACTTCCCAGGCGAACGCAGTGAGATCTACGAAGTGCAGGACTTTACAGACGGTAAAAAAGAAACAAAATACCTATCAGGTACCAGTGAACCAGCACTGCTTGCATATCATGCTGACGAAGTATTGGACGAGAAAGATCTTCCAATTAAGCTGGCTGGCTTTTCATCATGTTATCGTCGCGAGATCGGATCTCACGGTAAAGATACAAAAGGCATCTATCGAGTTCATGAATTCCACAAGGTAGAGCAGGTTGTATTCTGCAAGAATAATGTTAAAGAGGGGTTGGATTGGCTAGAAATAATAAGAAAGAATTCAGAAGAGCTTTTGCAAGAACTTGGGCTTCCATATCGAGTCGTAAGCATGTGCACTGGCGATATGGGAACAGGGAAGTACAAAATGTACGACATTGAGACATGGATGCCATCTCGAAATGCATATGGAGAGACACACTCTGCATCATATCTAACAGACTGGCAGGCACGCAGAATTGGAATTCGCTACAAAGACTCAGATGGAAACATACAGTTCGCGCATACCCTAAACAATACACTTATAGCATCACCTAGGATTCTTATTGCTATTTTGGAGAACTTTCAACAGGAAGATGGGTCTGTGATTATCCCTGAGGTACTTCATAGCTACATGGGCGGCAAAGAACGGCTTATTCTTGCAAAATAGTATGGGCTCAGAGCGGACAAAGACCTGGGTCGAGGTTGACGCAGGAGCATATCAACACAACATCCAAGCAATTCGGTCACTTCTGCAACCAGAGGTGACCTTTTGTTCTGTTATAAAAGCTAATGCTTATGGGTATGGGCTAAATACAATGGCCAAGCTTGGGCTTCAGAATAATCTCAAACATTTTGCAGTTGACTCAATCGACGAGGCTGAGCAACTTAGACGCATCACACCCGAATCAACAATATTCATTTTGGGATTCACTGTTGAAGATCGATTATCTGATGTTGTACGACTCGGATGTGTACAAACCGTTTATGACGAACAAACGGTTCGCATTTTGGGCGAAGAGGCCATAAAACAACAAGTTCCGGCCCTTGTATCGATTAAAGTCGAAACCGGGACACAGAGGCAAGGGATCAGTGAGCGCGACTTTAAGTATCTTCTCTCAGCAGTTGAAAAAGAAAAGGGAAGTGTAATGCTTGTAGGACTTGGATCGCACTTCTCATCTTCAGAAGATGTTACAAAACAACAGATTACTAAAGATCAAGATAATCGTTTTGAAGCCTACGTGACGGAATGTGATCAGTTTGGACTTAAACCAACGTTCACTCACATATCGTGCAGCGCTTCGACTATTTTGTATCCAGAAACGCATAAATCACTTGTACGCATCGGACTATCACAATATGGCATGTGGCCATCTGAGGGCGTAAAGACTCAAAAGTCAAACAAGCAACCATCTTTCAAACTAAGGCCGATCATATCGTGGAAAACTTGCATAGCTCAAGTTAAAGATATTGGAAGCGGCATGCCAGTCGGGTATGATCAGACCTTTATTAGCGATCGTCCAATGCGCATTGCAGTATTGCCGGTTGGGTATTACGATGGACTTGTAAGAAGCTTATCGCACAAATCACATGTGATTGTTAAGGGCCAAAAATGCCGCATTCTTGGCAATATTTGTATGAATATGTGCATTGTGGATATCTCTGTGCTACCACAGGTTAAACCCGGTGATGTAGCTACAATCTTGGGTCGGGATGGAATGCATGAGATTACGGCTGAAGATCATGCCAGGTGGTCTGATACGATTAACTATGAAGTTACGACGCGGATCAACCCACTGCTGCCGAGGGTGATTATCTAAATCTAAACCCTCCCCCTTACCAAGGGGGAGATGGAGGGGGTTTTGCCAGCGATCTTGATTCGATCGAATTCGATCAAACGGCAACCACCCCTAACCCCTCCTTGGGAAGGAGGGGAACCGAACATGAAAAAACGCAACTTTTTAAAATCACACCAAGCTAGCATATACAAAAGGTCTCAATATGAGAACCCGCTTTTTGCGCACAAAAAACAAAAATCTTCTTGGAAAAAATACTTAGCCATCCCAGTCGCTATATTCGTCCTGATTCTGATCGCATGGGGCTTGATAGTTATCCCTTGGCTTCGCATTAATACAATCAATGTCGAGGGCTTAGTTACTATTTATCCTGATTCAATCGAACAGTCTGCATGGAACTTTATAGATAATCCTGTCCTAGGTGTTCTGCCTGGTGAGCATGTATGGTTCGTACGGCTTGAAAAGCTCCAGGAGGCCCTAAAAGACGAGTTTCAACTCAAGACGACTGAGGTGTCACGTGACAGTAGAACAATCAATATAGAGGCTTCTGAGCGCATTACACGCGCTGTATGGGTAACAAATGATCAAATGTACTTCCTGGATTCTGATGGACTTGTTATAAGAGAGCTTTCTGAGCTTGAACGCGCTGAGGTTGAACAACAGATAAATACACAAATTGCTCCATCGCAAAGTTTGCAATCCACTGTTTTCACGATTTGGGATCTTGATAATCATGCAGTAGAGCTTGAAACTCAGATCGTATCTCCGATTCTTCTATCAACAGTTGAAGAGTTTGATCAACTTTTACGAGATACTACCATTCAACCTATCTCTTACATCATCGACAATAAAGATGAGGTTTGGCTTACAATAAAATCAACGCTTGGGGTTGATATATATTTAAACGGGGTAGGGGATGCACAAGAACAGTTTAACAATCTTCAGTTGATCATTGAGGAGTATCAGGATTCGATACATGAATTAGAATATATCGATCTTCGATTTGGAAATAGGGTTTACGTAAGATAAAGAGCCCCCTCCAACACTTGGAAAGAGGGGACCCGCCACGCGGGATACCGATTTGTTGCCATGAACGCATAGCGTATAGGCTACCCTTAAAGGGCTAGACGCGCGGAACGCCACTGGCTATCACGGAGGACTGTTGAACATGTCTTACCACGGTCCAGGGGTAGCAGGCCACCGAGCATTTCATTTGCCAGGGGAATGCACTATAGCGCAAAAGGCTATCATTGTCAAGGATCTTAGCATTAGAGAAGGGTAAACCGTGCTTTATGTTTTTATAAAATACTTAGTGTCGCACAATATATCTTATACGACACCACGGTATATTTCACGTGGTGTAGGGTACATGGGGTTACAAAATAGATGACCAGCTTTAGCGGATTTTTCCAGATTTTCACCTATAGTAGTAATTTCAAAATCAAAATTTATCTATATAAGATTTTTTATAAAGTACACGATTATGTGTTCCAAAACAAAAAAAACACTATTCATATAGTGCTTCTCAACTCTGCTCTGTGCCCCCTTCCCGGGTCTGACCCCTCCCCCTCCCGCTTGTGTCGTAAAACGAAAAGAGCCTAAATCACCTTTTAGTTAACTAAATATAATTGGGGATCAACTGGTATTCCATTTTCACGAATCTCAAAGTGCAGATGAGGTCCTGTTGAAAATCCTGTACTTCCCTCATATCCGATGACATCCCCCCTGCTCACGTATTGATCAGCACCAACAGCTGCGCTACTCAAGTGAGCATAAAGTGTCGCATAACCATTAGCGTGGATGATCATCACATAGTTTCCATAAGATGATCCATATCGACTCCAAGCAACATATCCTGGTGCAGCTGCAACAACAGGTGTCCCCCAGTCAGTAGCAATATCAAGTCCGCTATGCTCCCAAAGATGTCTAAACGGATACGTTGGATCATGGAATGTTGCAGTTATTATTCCATCCATTGGCCATGTGAATACTGTTTCACCACCATACTCATCACTCTGAGAAATTACATCATCCATCTCAGCTTGAAGCGCTGCAATCTGCGTTGAGATATACTGCTGTTCCTGTCGCATTTCACTTAAAAGCACCATGTACTGCGCCTCTGAGGACTCAGTATAAGCTAGCAGTACATCTTTCGCCTGTGCCTGTGACTCAAGAACAGCCATTTGCGACTCAAGCTCACTTTCGAGCAACACTAGATCCTCAAGTCGATCCTCTTGATCAGCCTTATTCTGTTCTAAACGCTCTTTTGTTTCCTTGGTCTGATCAAGAGCGTTCTGAAGTTCTGCATTGATAGTTTCGAGATTCTCAACCTCAGAAAATAACTCATTAATATCATTTGAACTAAACAGAACCTCGATGAATCCGATCTCGTCATTCTTATTCAACTCAAAGATCATCTCCTTGAGAATCTCCTTTTGCACAGCGATCTCAGCCTCTTGCTCTTTAATCTGCTCTTCCAAAAGCTGCACCTGAAGCTCCTGGGCTTCAATCTCCACCTGAGTTGCTTCAATGTCAAGCTCAGTCAATGCAACCTGGTTTTCGATCATTGCAATGTCAGTTTCAAGACTAGCAGCCTCTGAAGCATATTGATTGACTTTATCGCGATATTCATCGATCTTACTGTTAATCTGATCGATCTGTGACTTTCGCGCACTGATCTCATCCTGAAGCTCATTTAGATCATCTGCCTGTGCAAAAGTAAAGTCCGGAACAGAGCCATTTGCATACACAAAACCCGCACCCGACAAGCTCAGTACGGTTGATAAAACCAACACTACACCAGTAATGCGTTTTAATAAATTCATCTGATTCTATTATATCAGACTTGCGTCCCCCTTCCCAAGGGGGACAATAAGGGGTTGCCATTATCAGGTTGAACTATTTCTGAAAGCATGAATGCCGCCCTAGGCCATAGGCCCTGGACGGCGTGAGTTTCGCGTTTTACTTCCCTTCTTCACGCTCCTGAGCGAGCGCTAGGACTACGGTACGCATGGCTGTGTGCAGATCTCGCTGGCGCCGCGCCTCAGCAGTTTCCCTTTCGAGACGCTCGACTTCAGCACGTGCCCTTGCGAGTTTCTCATCCTTGCGTGAGACCAACTGTTCGGCCTGCCTCGCTATGATTTGGATCTGCCTGCGGACTCCTTCCTCCATCAACGGTCCAAGCGTCTGCTCGAGCACAGTTGCAACCGGCCCTTCGACATCCCCTACCCGAATCCTAGGCTTAGAGACCTGGACCCGAGTTGCCGCATGTGATGCGCTCTCATCGATGAGCCTGGGCATTTCACTTTGCAGACATGCCCGTACAGCTGCTTCGATTGCCTCAGTCGGCACTTCAGGCTCAGGCACCTGGATCTGCTCAAGACGTGCGGCAAGTAGCTCATCAAGCAAGCCCCTTCCCTGCTCTCCGAGCAGAAATTCTTCAAGATGACCGCGAAGCGCCTCTCCTGACGGCTTCGCAAGTTCCAGCTCAGCCGGAGGATCTTCCGACGTAGCTACCATAGGCGAATTGCCAACAGGTGGTGCTACATCTTCGGCTGGAGCCACGGACGACTCAGGCGGAGGCGCCGGAGGATCACTGGAATCATCATCTGCTGGCGCCGGGGCTTCAGGCTCTTGCGCGGCCTGTGGGATTTCCCAGGCTTCCAGGTCGATAAGCTTCTCATGAACTACGCTAGCAGCCAGCTCGCTGATCGTACAACCGACACGTGATATGAGATCACGTATTACCTGTCGGTCATATGGCTTTTCTGGATTTCTATGCGGTACCAGGTTGACACCTAGCACGATACGCCAAACCGTACGGTGACGCGCAATCTGACCCAGCTTCTCCAGTAGCCCAACCTTCATCATAGCGTTGAGCGCCGCCGATGCGTTTTTCTGATTAGGCCATACATACCTGATCACTGATACTGCCAGCTCGGTTGGTAAACGCGCCGTGGATGGCCACCCGTGTTCCTTGATCAGAATCAGAATCATGAGTTGCATCATTTCATATGCAGTTTTCGTGAACCCACTGACTTTGATAGAATCTTGCCCATCCGGATCCACTGGATCCTCGGATGGCTCAGGCGGAGGCAGATCGTTGGCAGGCGGTGCTGCACCCTCAACGGGACTCGCGAGAGGCTCGAGCTGATCATCAGCCGGGTCCTCAGGCGTGGGCGGCGGAGGGTCACTAGGACCATCATCTTCCGGCGGAGGCGGATCGTCAGCTGGCTCTGAACCAGCAGGCGGCGCATCCTCGGGCGCATCCTCGGGTGCCGGCGGCGCAGGCTGATCGGCAGGCTCTTCAACCGGAGGCTCTTCTGGCTGCTTGCCAGGCGTCACCGGCTCTTCCCAATCCTCAACAAACAAAACGCCTCGATCAACAGTCTGTTCTCCCATGGCACGTACCCGGTCGTCACTATAGACACCCAGGAATCCCCGAATGTCTGCCTCGCTGAACTCGACTTCTGGTCTGTACTTCGGGATAAGACGTTTCCCGGGCAGGACACGCTGAATAGACAACCCACCCGAAGCACAACCAATTGGCTCAGTTAGGCTCTTTTGCTTCATGCCATCCAAGGGGACTCCTGGATTACCCGTCCTCGGATAGCAATAGCCCAAAATGTCATGCATGAACCTACTCGGGAGACGGGTAGCCGTAGGCCAATCGTATTCCGCAATCAGGATCGCAAGCATGAGTTGCATCATCTCGTAGGCCGACTTGACTGCCCCACTGACGACGATAGGCAGCTCTTTCTCCGCCTCAGGAAGATCCTCAGGCGGCTGATCAGCCGGTGGTTCCTCAGGTGGCGCTGGATCTTCAAGCGGAGGGTCACTAGGACCATCGTCTGCCGGTGGAGCCGGTGGTTCCTCAGGATCATCAACTGGCGGCACCGGATCTGCTGGCGGCAAATACCGCGGGTCCTGCTTCAACTCATAACCATTGATGCGCGACTGCGCATCAGCGGCCTCGAGAACCTGTACAATCACTGCTGGATCGATCGATCCGTCCAGATCAATGACCGTAACGTAGTTTGTGGCCCAATGTCTGAAACGCCTTACCAGCTGTCTTGGAATATCATTACCACCTGCTTCTACCCATTTCAGGTATGCTCTCCATGTTCGCGGAGCGCCATCGTGTTTCAAAGCCTTCTCGAGCATGAAACCATAGCTCCAGCTGTTACGGCTCTGGATAGCGCGCTTGGTCTGCTCGGTCAGCTCGATTTCTGTCGTAGTCATCTCTCGCTCCGTTCGTTTTGGAAGTAAAAACGCTCTGCTTTCGCAGTGCGTTTTTTTACCATTTTTATTACATTTCGTCAATCAAGACTCTAATTCTGCTAGCCTCTTTTTTGCAGCAGCTAACTCTTCCTCTGCCTGCTTTAATTCCTTATCATTGAGCTCTATCTGGTCATCCAGTGCTGATATTAATTCCCCCAAGAAAGCCAGATACGCATCATCCCCCCTCAATTCAGCCTCTTGCTGCTCAAGCTCCTGTTCTGCCACCTCTGGTTCTTCCACTTCCTCAACTTCAGGCTCTTTGATCGATTCTTCGGCAACTGATGACTCTGGTTTTATAAGTCCAGCCTCCAAGGCCTCGGGTTGCAATAATCTCTTAAGCCTTTCTCTAGCATAGTACAAACGAGACATAACCGTACCTTCTGGAATATCCATTATCTCTGCAATTTCTTTATAGGCACGACCCTGGACTTCGCGCAATATAATAACTTGCCTTTGCTGTGGTGATAATTGACTCATTGCCCATTGAATCCTCTCTCCCAACTCCTTTCCATGTACCTGATCGAAAGGCTGGTCAGGTCTTGTGTGTAAATCCCCTTCAATCTCAGTATCAATACGTTCATCAAACTCGGATGCTTGCCTTTTTTGCAGCCTACGAATCTCATCTATCGTTGCATTTATTGCGATTCTGTAAATCCAGGTTGAGAATGAAGCATCTTTTCGAAATCCACCAATATTTTTATAAGCCTTTAGCATTACGTCCTGAGTAAGATCCTCTGCCTTTGCCCTATCTTTAATCATTCCAACAATATGAGCATAAATACGCCCACGATAAAGCTTTTGAAGCTCTTCCCAGGCCTTATGCTTCTCGTGTTCACTGCCTGATTCTTGAAGGATCGCAATTAGCTCCTTCTCTTGCGGATCCATCTCTCTTGGCTCTGTTTTTTCTCCCTTAGTCATATTAACTTAATAAATCGATCGCATTATTTATCCTCTCAATTCCCTTTTCCTTTCCAAAAACCCACAAAAGTTCAAATGGTGACGCAGACTTAGCAGCGCCAGAAAGAGCTACACGTAAAGGCCACAAGACATTACCGTTTTGCAGATCATTCTTTTCGATATAACCGCGCACTTCCCTTTCGACCTCCTCAACATTTACAAAGTGCGCATCTTCCAGTGATTTGATAAACTCCTTGACCCCTTCAAGCTGAGCCTTGGCATCAGCCGCATCTGCCTTTTTCCAAACAAGAATCTCAGGATCATACTCAAACTCAGCGACATATGGCTCAAGCTTATCTTGAAGCTCATCTAATCGATTCACGCGCTCGCGTTCGACCACTAGAGCCCTCCTGATCATTTCATTATCAAGATCTACACTGACAAATGATCTTGCAACCTCTACAACCTCTTTAACCTCTAATTCTTTTATATACTGATTATTCATCCAATCCAACTTTTCTATGTTCATCACGGCCCCGCTCTTTTTAACCTTGGAAAGATCGAATAGTTTGATGAGCTCATCAAAAGTATAAATCTCCCGATCCCCTGTTGGGTTAAAGCCGAGCGTGCCAATGAAGTTTAAAAGCGCCTCAGGTAGATATCCTTTTTTGAGATAATCCTCAACAGCTACATCTCCTTGCCGCTTTGAAAGCTTTGTTTTATCAGGATTCAAAAGCAGTGGCACATGTGCAAACGTTGGCATATCAAATCCAAGCATGTTATAGAGCATTATGTGCTTTGGTGTTGATGAAAGCCACTCTTCACCGCGGATGATATGCGTAATCTTCATGAGCGCATCATCAACAACAACTGCTAGATGATAAGTTGGAAAGCCGTCAGACTTGAGAATCACCTGATCATCAACATCTTCATTTTTGAACTTGACCTTTCCACGCACAACATCCTCAAATACAGTCTCACCCTCAGGAACCTTCATACGCACAACATGGGACTCGCCAGCATCGATCTTTGCTTTAACATTATCATCTGATAAGTCGCAACAGTGCCGATCATACTTTGGAGTTTGCTTTGTGGCACGCTGCTTCTCGCGCATCTCATCAAGTCGTTCTTTTGTACAGAAACAAAAGTATGCGTCGCCTTGTTCGATCAGCTTATCGATATACGGCTTGTAAATGTCGAGCCGCTTAGACTGAACATATGGGCCATGCTCGCCTTTTTCAATTATTGATCCATCTTCTTGTAAAACAGGACCCTCGTCAGGTTCAATCCCTACATCTTTAAAGGTCTTGAGGAGATTCTCAAGCGCACCTTCGACCTCACGGGTCTGGTCAGTGTCTTCGATTCGAAGTACAAACTGCCCGCCAGTCTGCTTTGCGAGAAAATAATCAAAGAGCGCTGTGCGGAGCGTTCCGATATGAATATATCCTGTTGGACTAGGAGCCAATCTTGTTCGTGCTGGGGTCATACTATTTGCTTATCTTCCATCTCGAGCGAGCGGAGCGAGTCTAGAGATCCCTCGACTTCGCTCGGGATGGAGAATTAATTTATACTTAATAACTGCTTAATAATCTCAGGCACGGTTTGTCGAACTGCCCTAACAAATCGTTTTGATCGAATCGTTTCGACAATAACGTACGCTGGAAACACAATACTAGCTTTTAGAATCCTACCAATCCTGCGTGGTTCTATCAATACACGCCAAACCCATTCAAGGCCTGCTTTACGCATCCATTTTGGGGCCCTCTTGTGCCTTCCAGAAATCATATCAAGCGCTCCGCCAATACCGATCATTATCTTTACGCTTGGAAGCTCATCCTTAAACTTCTGCATGAAGAACAATTGCTTTTTATGACCAAGCGCGATAGCGATGATATCGGGTTTGATTTTCGTGATTTGATCAATAATACCCCCATCAATCGAGATCTCACCATCCTCGATCTTAACTACGCCTGGATCAATGAAATCAATGTGAACTTTTGAGGGCAACTTATTAATTGCCTCCTTTGCCACTTTCTTATCACCTCCAAACAATAAAACCCTCTTCCCTTCTCTCCCACATAATTCGATCAGCCTCTGAAGCGTATCAACTCCTGTATGGCGGTTGCTTAACTTTCGATCAGTTAGAGCTGAAGTTGCAAATCGAAGCGCAACGCCATCAGGAAGGTTTAGGTTGGATTCTTGAAGCGCTGATCGAAATACGCCTCCCCCTTTCCCAAGGGGGGATACGGGGGGGTTGCCTGCATTCTTATCTCGAATCGCGTCAACTAACATTTCAGGATTTGGTGTTGCTATACATTGGGTCTGACCCCCACGCAGAAAAGAAACAAGCCGAGCTTCAAGTTCAGCCTTAGTTAAATCATCAATTCGAATATCAAAAAGCTCATGCCTCATATTAGCGTCGCCAGAATGCGATAAGTGCGATTACTCCTCCGAGCAGATCCATTACAAAATCCATCATAGTATCTGCAATGCTTGGCTGATGCTTGAGCTCAATAGCCTTTGGAAAGATCTCATCAAGTAGAAACTCGTGCAGTTCCCATAGGATTCCAATTAGGGATACAAAACCAAGAACTATTCCTGGAATCAACCACCAACTCAGGTGCTTTTGAAACCAACCCTTGAACTTCACATCATCTACACCCTCATTCCAAATCGCCAACCCGAGTGCACCCATGGCAAATCCCCCACCAATGTGCATTGGTATGTCATACCAATCAAGAATGTCGTAAAGCCCAAATAAGAGCCCCACAAAGTGAAAGACTAATACAATGGCAATAACCAAAAAAGCTTTTTTTAGTGTCATAACAACCCTATTCTACGCTAAAATTCGAGGACAATCAATCCAGCACCTGGCAGCTGAACTTAGTTAGTTGAACTAAATTAGTTCAACTAAACTGTGGATAAAATCTATTAACTCCCGTAAGTTGACGAAACTTAATTAGCACTCTATACTTGGGAGTGCTAATTATACCAATTATGATGCCGAATAACTTTACCTCAAAATCCCAAGAAGCCATTCAAGTGGCGCAAATGTTAGCCAATGAAAACGGTCAGCAAGCTGTCGATCCGATTCACTTACTAGCAAGCTTGATAAACCAAGACGACGGCATTATTCCTGCTCTTTTGCAAAAGATGCAGGTAGATACAAGTCGCCTCGTCAATCAAGTTGATCAGATCCTACAGACCCTTCCAAAAAACTTTGGATTCAACCAAGGCGGTATGGGACAGGTTCTCCTCTCCCCTGCCCTAGCAAAAACTCTTCAAAATAGCGCCAAGCAAGCAAAGCAATTTGGCGATGACTTTATTTCTACTGAACATCTATTTTTGGCTTTAATGCAAAACAAGCAGGTTGCCCAATTTCTATCCACGCAAGGAATTGAAATAAAGGCAACTCTTGAATCTCTAAAAGATGTTCGCGGAAATCAAAAAGTGGATTCCGCAGATCCAGAGGCAAAGTTTCAGGCACTTGAAAAATACAGTTTGAATCTCACAGAATACGCACGCCAAGGAAAGCTCGATCCTGTAATCGGGCGTGATGAGGAAATTCGTCGACTTATGCAAGTTCTGGTTCGACGAACTAAGAACAACCCCGTGCTTATCGGAGAGGCTGGAGTTGGTAAAACAGCGATTGCTGAAGGTCTTGCTCAACGCATCGTAGCTGGTGATGTCCCTGAAATGCTCAAAGACCGTGAGATAATCGCGCTTGACCTTGGAGCACTTGTTGCAGGAACAAAGTTCCGTGGTGAATTTGAGGAGCGTCTAAAGGCTGTTGTTAAAGAAATCGAGCAATCTGATGGAAAGATGATTTTGTTTATCGATGAGCTTCACAATCTCGTTGGCGCTGGAAAGGGTGAAGAAAGTCCAATGGACGCAAGCAACATGCTTAAACCTGCGCTTGCTCGTGGTGAAATGCGCGTTATCGGCGCAACAACTTTAAAGGAATATCAAAAACATATTGAAAAAGACGCTGCACTTGAGCGTCGATTCCAACCCGTGATGGTTGAAGAGCCGTCTGTACCTGATACGATCGCAATTCTTCGAGGAATTAAAGAGAAGTACGAAATTCACCATGGAGTCCGCATTAGCGATACTGCACTAGTTTCAGCCGCAGAACTTTCAAACCGCTACATCACAGATCGATTCTTGCCAGATAAAGCGATCGATCTTATGGATGAGTCTGCCGCTGCCCTTCGCATGCAGATCGACTCCATGCCTGAGGACCTTGATCGACTTAAGCGTGAGGAAATGCGTCTTGAGATTGAGAAGCAGTCACTTTTAAAGGAAAAAGATAAGCGCTCAAAGCAACGTTTGGAAGAAATTGAAAAATCAATTGGTGATCTTAAAGAGCAATCATCTGAGCTTGAACTTAGATGGAAGAACGAAAAATCAATAATTCAAAAAATCAGGGATCTTAAAGACGAAATCGATAAGCTTACTAATGAATCTGATATTGAAGAACGTAAGGGTGACCTTCAAAAAGTCGCAGAGATTCGATATAGCGTGATTCCTAAAAAGCGCAAGGATCTTGAAAAAGCTCAAACTGAACTGAAGAACTTCCAAGAAGAGCGTGGTTTGCTTAAAGAAGAAATCGGCCCAGAGGAGATCGCTTCTATTGTTTCACGATGGACTCATATTCCGATAAGTAAAATGCTTCAAGGTGAGATGGAAAAGCTTGCAACCATGGAAGAAGATCTAAAGGCGCGCGTTGTAGGTCAGGACGAAGCTATCACTGCGGTGAGCAATGCGCTGCGACGCTCGCGTGCAGGCATATCAGAAGAAAAACGTCCAATCGGATCATTTATATTTCTCGGGCCAACTGGAGTTGGTAAAACTGAACTTGCAAAGGTTTTGGCAGATTTCATGTTTGACGATGATGAGGCGCTTATCCGCGTGGACATGTCTGAGTATATGGAAAAGCACAGTGTCAGCAAAATGATTGGATCGCCTCCTGGATACATTGGACATGATGAGGCTGGTCAGCTTACTGAGAAAGTCCGCCGACGCCCCTACTCTGTGATTTTGTTCGACGAGATTGAAAAGGCGCATCCAGATGTCTTTAACATGCTTCTGCAAGTACTTGATGATGGGCACCTGACAGATGCCAAGGGTCGACGGGTAAACTTTAAGAACACGATCATCATTATGACTTCAAACATTGGATCAGAGTTTATCCTGAACTCTGAGAAGGCTGGTGGGATTGGTTTTGATGATGAGACTGTGCGTGAACACAATGAATCAAATGGAGTTAAGGATCGAGTAATGGAAATGATGCGGGAACAGTTCAAGCCAGAGTTTTTGAATCGTGTTGATGAGATTATCTTCTTTCATGCACTTTCTGAAAATCACATCGCTGATATTGTTCAGCTTCAGGTCGATCTTGTTGCGCAGCGTTTGAGTGAACAAAAACACATAATCGTGAAGGTAACTGAACGTGCAAAGAAATATCTTGCTAAAGAAGGATATGATCCTCAGTATGGCGCACGGCCGCTAAAACGAATAATTCAACATCAGATACTTGATCCGCTTGCCATGAAGATAGTCCAGAGTGAAATTCCGGAGGATAGCGCAGTAACAATCGATGTAATCCAAGGTGAAGTAAAAATCACAGTTCGATAAACAATAGGACCTATAAGACATACTGGACTTATGGGTCTTTTTTGATCTTGACACATTTTCACCCAAATGCTTTAATATCTTCACGTCCATTTTGGCTAAGAGGAGTCCCAGCGAGTGCCGCGTCACCAGGAGGTACGCGCCGCGCGTCGGAAAGCTGCAATCCTGCAGTAGTCGACACTGGCCTTTGAAGCCAGCAGCAACCAAAGCTCAAGGGATCGAGATAGCGACCGAGCCTCTTCTCAGCCAGGCTGCGGGGTAAAAGCAAACAAGCTGATACCACCACAAACCCGGAGAGTCCTGGTTCCCAGGACGCAGACTACGGAGGACGGTGAGTCCCAACATGCGCGGTCTGACCGGTTCCTCGTCACGTTCACCCCCATGGGTCCCTGTTCGTGGAGAAGTCGTGTGCGGTGAGGAAATTCGCATCTTCACCACCCCGCAGCCATCCTTTTCTCGTAAATCCTTCGTGGCATCTTCCCTGCCATCGCCAGCCTCCTCGCCTGAGGTCGACGCCACGTGGGTACAGAGCCACCTTTGCCTCGCACTGGTGGCTCTCTACTTTTTGGCGCTAAACAGCTAGCGTCTATTTTTTATAAAAAGATACCAACGTTTAACGTTGGTAGTGCAGGTACCACATCTTATTGAAATCCGCAACTGTGGATAACACGTCCAGAACCCGGTGCTGGACTTGATTTATAAAAGCGAAACTCCTTTATTTATAAGATATTCTTTCCAAGGTTGAACCTTGAGTATTAGAGCTAATAAAATAAGGATAAGCGAAACCCCCGCAGCGCGTAGCGTGCAGGGGTCACGGAAGAAGGGTTGAAGAAGGGGCGCGGGGCGTGGGACTAGTCGTTGTCGATGTCGAGCCCGTTGTTGCGGACCCAGAAGTTGTCAACGTCTTCGTCTTCCCACTGGATCACCAGGACATCGCCCTGGGGCACCTCGTCGGAGAACATGATCTGGGGCGGCCCGTTGTCGAAGGCTACCTCACCCATGCACTCAGCGTCGAAGTGGCTGGGAACGCCGTAGAACAGGATATCCGCGTAGACGCCGTCCGTGTAGACATCGCCCACCTGGCTGAACTCAGTCTCCCCATCATCGAAGATGCAGGTGACTTCCATCGAGCTCACGGTATAGCCCTGGTCGGCGAACTTCGAGTCCCACATGATCCACACGGCATCGTCGGTCGTGCCGTAGTAGCTGCCACCGTTGCCGAGGCCGACATCGATGTCGCAGTCCCAGACGCCGTCCGCATTGTAGCCACATGAGGCACCGCCAAACTCGAAGCACCCGGGGGTAGCGACGGTGGACAGGGCGAGGACAGCGGCGAGCAGGGTGTTGATCTTGGTCATTTTCTCTCATCTCCTCCTCGCCGCAGCGAGGCTGTTGGGGTCACTGGTGCGTCATGGTCGAAAGGTTCGACTCACATACGCTCCTATAGCATAGGAAAAAGTGGAGTGAGAGATATTTAAGGTGCGCTCTTTCCTATGCTTTAGGAGTGCTATGAGCTACTCTCAGATTTCGATGCTTGATCGAAGTCTGGGTGTAGCCCACCCGACGAGATGCCGGGATGGGCGAATGAGAAAGGTGAGGCTAGCGGCGCCACTTGCGGAAGAGCCGGGTGCGCTTGAGTGCCTCGCGGATTCCGAGCTCGCGGCTGTTCTCAAAGTTCCTGACGGCCATGACCTGACCTTGCCGGATCTTTTCGAGTCGGCCGAGCTCGTTGCGGATGGCCGCGTTCAGCTCGTCGAGCTGGCTGCGAAGCCCTCTTGAGAGCTGCATGGGGCTGCCGTGACCAGGCAGGCTCACCCTTGCAGTCGTAGTGTAGAGAGCGACGAGCGTTGTTTCGATGCCTTTCATGTCATCTCCAAACTACCCTTGAGGCAGCTGGTGTTAGGGAGCGTTGTGCTTCCCACCAAAGGTCTCGATACTATTCAAGCTCTTTGGTGGGCCCACTCGATCGAGGATCGAGTGGGACGAGGAAGGAGGGGGAAGGAAGAAGGTGCTACATCAGGGCCTTGACCGCGGCGTCGAGCACGTGGCTGTGCTTGGTGCTGCCGACGAGGGCGAGCCACGCGATGGGGGCGATCATCAGTCCAGCAACGGCCAGGCCGCTCTGGATGGTGTGAGCCTTCATGCGGACGTGGAAGAGGACGGTATCGAGGGTCATGGTGTTCTCCTTGGAGGGTCGAGTGTTTCAATCTGGCTAGATTACTATCTATTCAGGTTGAAGCACTCGACTACCTATAAAGAAAACCGCCTGAGTTTCTCGAAAATTGAGAGAACCAGGCGGTTTCCTACCACTCAGTAGATCCTTCGACTCGGCCTTTGGCCTCGCTCAGGATGACGAGTGATTTGCTTCTTTACCCAGAAGCTTGGGCTCTCTCTAGTTGTAATGTTCTGATCAAATCTGCCTTGCGACTCCTTGATCTTTACATGTAGTACTATAGCACAAAATGACAAGTTTGTCAAGAGCTGAGGCTGGATTTTGGGCTAAAATTGGCATATATTCTATAGGTAGTAGTAAGTAGGTAGTAGGCAGTAGATGGGCAGCCAATACATACCCGGACTTATCTACTTATTACTTCCTACTACCCACTACCTGCGCTATAATAAGGCCACTATGAAAAAGCTTGTCTTTGCCCTATTTCTGATAATACTACTTCCTACTAAGTCCTTTGCTTTTGACCCAAATTACCTTATTTCTGACTGGGATTTTACTGACCCTTTTGCCCTGGACTTCAATCAAATCCAGCATTATTTAAATCGCGGATATCTAGGTGACTATCTAACTGAGGATTGGGAAGGCGATGACGCATATGCAACAAATATTGTATGGGAAACAGCTCAGACTCATGGCATAAGTCCAAAGGTACTCCTTGTCATGCTTCAAAAAGAGCAATCACTTGTTGAAGATGATGACCCATCAGATAGTCAACTTGACTGGGCAATGGGATATGCTGTGTGCGATTCTTGCTCGCATGACGATGAGGCGATCCAACGTTGGAAGGGCTTTGGAAAACAAGTGAACTCTGCTGCCATGCAGCTCACTGAAGGATATCTTGAAGATATTGAAAACTACGGAACCACCCAAGGTAAGTACGGACCAGGAGTTGATGTAGAGATCGATGACACAACTGTAACTCCGATCAATGCTGCGACTGCTGCACTCTACGCTTACACGCCCCACCTTCATGGCAATGAAAACTTTGTGACAATCTGGGATCGATGGTTTAGCACAGACTACCCAACAGGTTCACTTTTGCAGGCTGCAGGAGAAGCTGGGGTTTACTACATCGAATACGGATACAAGCGGCCAATCAATAGCTGGTCTGCCCTGCTCTCTCGCTTTAACTCTGATTTGATAATTACAGTTACTGCAGAGACTTTAGACAACTATCCAGATGGCCGCGCGATTGACTTCCCTAACTATTCCCTCCTGCAGGACGAGGACGATAACATCTATCTTCTCGTAGATGACGCTCTTCGGCCCTTTGACTCGATTGATACCTTCTACGCACTTGGCTTTAAGGATGATGAGTTGAATGAAATAGATAATGACGATGTTGATCTGTACGACGAGGGATCAACAGTCACTGTTTCAACAGCCAGCGTGACTGGTGAGCTGGTTCAGCTTTCAACCAATGGAGCCTACTACTATCTGCAAGGTGGATATAGACATGCGGTTTTGACAGAGGATATTGCGCAAGCACGATTTGGATCTGCATCTCGAATGATCGAACCAGTCGAAGTTGAACAATATATCGAAGCAGAGCATCTATTAATTCCTGATGGATATCTGATAAAAACTACAACTGATGCCACTGTATACGTTGTAGCTGAGGGAGAAATACTTCCAATAGGTTCAGAAAGTGCATTTAGCTCGTTTGGATGGCAATGGGATGATATTATAGATGTATCTGCAGAAACCTTAGCGCTTCACCGCATTGGCGACTCAATCGAGTAATCACTTTTATCACCTTTACCACTTCTACCACTTTGCTATTATGCTAGTCTTTGCCGCACTAACTCCAAGCTCCCCCCTTCTCTTACCATCAATTCATAAAGAAAAAGGGTTAAAGCTAAAGAAAACACTTGATGCCATGCAAGAACTTGCAGAAGAGCTTTATGCTTCGCGTCCTGATGTAATCTTGTTACTAAGTGAACATCCGACTACTTTTGAAGATGCGTTTTCAATAAACATAAGCAATCCATACAAGTTTGATGTATCTGCTTTTGGTGACCTTGGATTTGAACGAAAACTTCATCCAGATATAGAAACAATTGACAGATTGCAGCGAAACCTTCGCAGCCAAAGCCAACCAGTAACTCTCACAACAGATGATGCACTTGACCATGGTTCTGCTGTTGCCATCGGTCTTCTGGCTGAAAAGCTTCCAAACATAAAACTTATTCCTATCACATATTCAAGCCTTGATGCCAAAGCACACTTTCAGTTTGGCCAGGCTCTAAAGGATGTTGTAATGAATTCGGACAAACGTATTGCGATTATTGCTTCTGGCGATTTGTCGCATGCTATTGAGAGCAAATCCCCTACTGGATTTCATAAAGATGGAAAAGAATTTGATGATAAAATTAACGAGGTCGTAGCGCACAAAAATACGGCAGGCCTGATCGGAGTAGATCAAAGTATCACAGATAATGCCCAGCAGACTGTATATCAACAGCTCTTGATTCTCTTTGGACTTTTGGAAAGGATCTCTGTAAAACCACAGATTCTAAGTTACGAAGCGCCGTTTGGCGTTGGATTCATGGTGACAAACTTTGTATTGAAATAGTATGTACGCGCAAATCATCCCATTGGTGCGGATGCCAAGGAGGTTTGCGTTTTTTGATTATAAGATTCCCGAGGGACTTGATATTCATATAGGTGATTTGGTTATCGCCCCGCTCAAAGGCCGACCTGTCTCAGGTATTGTACGATATGTTTCTGGCAAAACTGAGTTTGATAAGTTACATTTGATCGAAACGGTTCTTAAACCAGGCCTCATGTCAGTTGAGGATATCGAACGTCTCGAGCTTATTGCAGAGCAAATCCTCCAATCCCCTGCTACTGTTTTTGCATCTACACTTCAAGGCATAACACATTCAAAATCGACCGAGCAAAAAACGCATGATGCTAAATCAGGGTCTATTGATAAGGCCACTGCTGAAGTAATTCGATCTGCTGTTGAGCAAAAAAATGCTTCAATTGAAACCAGCCTTGAAGGCTCGATAACTGCAATGCGGCTTGCAATACAAAAATCGAAAAATCAGATACTAATACTTTGCCCGCGTGAACGCGATGTTGAAATTATTTCAGAATTTTTGCCCATCCAGCACGCTCGATTACATGGCCATACATCTAAGGCAAAACGTAAATGGATCCTTGAGAATTGGCGATCTGGTGATCTAAAAGTATTAATCGGCACAAGGCAGGCATCACTCATTCCAGCACAGAGCATCGAAACGATATTCATTTTTGATCCTCACAGCGAAGACCATGTAAGCTACAGCCGGAATCCAAGATATGATGCTCGACTCGCTGCCAAACTTCTTGCAAAGCAACACAATGCAAGTATCATTAGCTGCGGACCGCTCAGGATGGTCAAATCCGATTGTTCGATACACACGACTCCAAAAGCGCTATGCCAGATCATTGACTTGAGCGACAAACAACAAAAAACAGGCATCCCATTGGTTTCTGAGACACTTCTTGAAAGCATCTCTGATTCTTTACAAAATGGCCAACCTGTGCTAATTTCCTACAACTGTAAAGGTGTTGCAAGGCATCTTCAGTGCCGATCATGTCATCATACGCCAATGTGTGGAACTTGCGGATCACAACCACATGTCCGCCTCAAAGATCTGGTCTGCCCAGTTTGCAACACTGAAATGTGGATTCCAAAAAACTGCCCGGGATGTGGTAAAGCAACATTAAGCACGCGTGGCATTGGGAATAAGAAAATAGCTGCAGAACTTACAAAGCACTTTCCAAAAGCAAAGATTGAAATTATTGACAAGGAACATTCACAAGAGTCAAACGCAGACATCCAGATTGTTACTGAACATTACTTCCAAAGCGTCTATCAGCCCTTCGCTTCGAAAAGGTTCGGGCTTATTGCAGAGCTGATGGTTGAAAAATCACTTGGAAG
The DNA here is from genome assembly GCA_964452565.1 of uncultured Gammaproteobacteria bacterium. Lineage (GTDB taxonomy): Bacteria > Patescibacteriota > Patescibacteriia > UBA9934 > UBA9934 > UBA9934. The sequence continues at coordinate 244,343 of CAYVLY010000001.1, forward strand.
CGATTATGAATCATCGATCATAACAGCTTATCGAATGCATCGACTCCTACACATGGCGCATCATCACAAGTCCCAATGTATCGTACAAACGTGGATGCCAAGCATAATCAAACCAATGCTTGAACCAAAGACCTTTATCAAATCAGAATCTGAGCTACGTAAAAAGTATAAGCTTCCACCGTTTGCAGATCAGTTTGAGCTTTCTGGTAAAACAGACCAGATTTCTGAAGATATTAGATCGAATTGTATTGATCAAGATGGCAAGCTACTACTAACTACCGACCCAGAAGATCGAAACTCAATCATAAAAAAATTAAAAGAACTTCCAGACAGTGTTACAATACTGACGAAGTATAAATCTTATGACCCTACCAATCATCACAACTCCTGATCCATTTCTAAAAGAACGATCTAAGGAGATTACATTGGAACAACTGCAATCTAAAGAAATGCAGGAGTTTTTTGATGTGATGATTGAGACGATGATCGCTGAGGAAGGAATTGGGCTTGCAGCTCCACAGGTTGGGAAGCACTGGCGTGTGATTGTTGTGACATGGGAAGGAAAACCTCAAGTATTTGTAAACCCAGAAATCACAAAGCGCTCACTTCGAAAAGTAAAAAATGAAGAAGGATGTCTTTCTGTTCCAGGTTTAACAGGGATCGTGCAGCGACCTCGAGCGATTACACTTAAAGCCCTTAACCGAAACGGCGATGAAATTACCATCGAAACTGACACTTTTGAAGCTATTATCTTCCAACATGAGATCGACCATATCGATGGGATTCTTTTCATAGACCGCACATCAAAAATAATCCCGCAGGATTAGTATGCTAAAGACTGTCTTTTTTGGAACACCCGAATTTGCAAAAAAATTCCTTGCTGCACTTCACGCAGATGAGGATTTTTCAATTGAAGCAGTGGTTTGTCAACCTGACAAGCCAGTTGGTAGAACAAAGACATTAACAGAGCCTGAGACCAAGATATTTGCTCAGGAAAATCACATCCCTGTTTTTCAACCAGAGAATCTTAGAATTTCAAATCTTTCTCAATATCTTAAAAGACTGGACGCTAACCTGTTTGTGATAATCTCTTATGGAAAGATAATCCCGCAGGAAATTCTCAATATTCCAAGACTTGGAACTATCAATGTCCACCCTTCCCCTTTGCCAAGATATCGTGGTCCATCACCAATACAATCAACAATCATGAATCAAGAATCTGAAACTGCGGTTACCATCATGTTAATTGATAACAAAATGGACCATGGTCCAATATTGTCGCAAGAAAAGATTAAGATGGAACCAAATGAAACGTCGACTAGTTTACGTGAGAAAGTCGTTGAGATTGGAGCCCCACTTTTGATTGATACGATTAAAAAATACGAAACCGATAAGATCAGGCCGCAAGAACAGGATCATGACTCTGCGACTTTTTGTAAAATGTTAACTAAGTCTGACGGTAATATAGACTGGAGCCGATCAGCTGAGGAAATCGATGCACAATATCGAGCACTCATTGAATGGCCCGGAGTTTATACAATTTGGAAGCGGGAAGATGATGATCCAACTATCAAAATCCACGAACTGCGAATCTCAGATCGGAAACTAGAGCCTGGAAAAGTAGAGATCGAGGGTAAGCAAATGTTTATCGGGACCAGTACTGACGCAATCGAAATAATCGAGTTGCAGCCTGAGAACAGCTCAATCATGAAAGCCGAGGCCTTCATTCAGGGGCATCGAGAGATCCATGGTTCAATTCTAGGCTAAAGCTGGTACAATAGTTGACAGATTAGCATTTCCATGCTAATCTTCTTTGTTCTTTGAAACACAGGTGGGTAATTCTATTCAACCGCGTACGGAAGGAGAACTCCATGAAACGCACCCTCACCCTGATCGTAATCCTGGCCATTCTGGCCGCCCTGACCGGCTGTCCTAAGCAGACGCCCCCGGTGGTCTACAGCGTAGTGCCGGAAGTGACCAACGTCGAGCAAGCCGAGATCTCGCACCACGACTACAATTGGGTGATCTTCGGTGCCGATAGTGTCACTATCGATCTGATCACCGAGAGCAGCTTCATGCCTCACACGGGCCAGCTTCACGAAGGCGTACAATTCAATGACCAGTACTGGGTTATCCCCACGAACCTGAGCTCTGATCTGATCTACGAGATCCGCTGGAACGGATACGAACTAACCGCCAAGGATCATGACGGCAAGTGGCTGTGTGTGGACCTCTGGGGTTGGTCCACAGACGGCGAGACCAAGCTCGCTGGTCCCAACGTCTACGGCCTGGTCTACGTCATCACCGACGACATCGACAAATGCCAGTAGGCCATAGTTCATCTCGATCGTACTGGCGAAGAAACACAATCTTCGCCACCCTCCTGTGTTTCAAACGAAAAAAACCAGCTTATAGCTGGTTTTTGGTTTATTTCATGTTTGAAGTCGCAATTGGCACGGGCTGCTTTATGATTTTTTTCTTTTGAACTTCCTCAATGCCACTACGCCTCTTTTTTACAAACCCCTCCCAATCTATAAACGGCAAAACAAACAGCATCAAACTCAATCCAATCGGGTGATTTAAATATGGTGAGAACGTATGTGTCACAAATATCCCAACAATTCCAGCTACCATCCCCATTACAAGCCATTTATAGCCCCTGGATTGCGCTGTAAACCACCCAACACGCAAAAGTGACATAATATACCAAGCAAAGCCCGCGAGTCCCAGCAACCCCATTTTCAACCAAATATCATGCCAACCCCATTCAAATCTATAAGTAGTGTAAGCACCCCCATCTTCCTGCTCTAAAACTCGAGGATCTTCTGATTCATAAGTGACAGTTTCACCAAATCCTGAGCCTAGAATTGGGCTTGCGACTATCTCCTCCATCATTGGCTCAAGCAGATTCCATCGACTAACAACCGCCTCAGAGCGACCAGTCTCTGACGATGTTTCAAAAAAGGCAGCATCGCTTAGATCTGGCCTTTCAGGAATGGGTATTTGAACAATCATGATGATCACCAAAAATCCAACAATCGAAATGATTACACTGTTAAATGTCCTGGTTACAATCCAGACCTTTGCTCTGCCAAAAAACCAAGCGCTCACAAAAAGCATTAAACCACCAGCTATAATCCCCAAAATAAAACTTCTTGAAAGACTCAAGAACATTGTCATTATTGAAAATCCAAACACCAATCCAATAAACCACGGCATCTTACTCTTTCGCCACAAGTACATCATCGCTGAATAGGCTACAAGCACTCCAACCATTACCACTGTTTGTGCAGGCATGAAGATGCGATACCAATAATCACCTTCTATTGCAAGTCCGTACTTCAAAAGTGAGCTATTAAGTAAACTTGGCTCAGCACCAACAACCTGCAAAGTCACCTCAGCCAATCTTGAATCACGAACAAAAGTATAAAGGTTATGCAAATTGTCACCGTCAATGTGTGTGAATGCATAGGCTAATGCGATCGTAAAGCCAACAATCCATAAAACCGATGCGAAGAGCACTTGAAGGAGTTGCCTTTTCTGAGTCTGACCCCACTTGATCGTCAAGATTGGCAATAGGTATCCGATAACTACATAGCCATTAATATCATCAAACGCGGCTAATAGATCATTTTGGATGAATCCAATGAATGTTCCGAGAGCTATAGCAGTGATCAATACAAGCCAGGGGACATCACGCATCCAGTTAAATCGAAAGGCAACCCCCTCTACCTCCCCCTTCGGAAGGGGGAGAACCTTATACAGCCACACGGCCATTACGATCACGAAAATCAGCATTCTGATCGACAAGGAGAATCCAAACAACTCCACGTCAAGTAAATGGCCGTGGCCACCAACAAATATCTCAGCGAATGCTATCAACAATCCATTGATCGGCGACCGCCACGTTAATATCAAGGTGAAAACCCCAAATACGATGAACAAAGGCAATTCAAATCCAGTATCGCGCACAAAAAACGCTAAGGCATGCATAATACCGATCAAACTCAGTGTGATCCACATTGTATCTCCGATGAACTGCTTTTTGATATTCATAGTCATCTACGCTTAATAAATGCTGCTAAATATCCTAATCCAACAAACACAGGTGCAAATACCCAAAGCACAACCCATGCAAGCCACCCCTCGTGCTTTCGGATGTACTTGCGCATACTCTGCCTTATCCACCTTTGTTTTCGAACAGTAGCAAGCTTATCAAACATATGCCCCTTGTGGTGCTCAATCTCTACATCTGCATAGTGCCGGATCTTCCACCCAGCGTCGTGCGTCATCTTGCAATAATCAACTTCCTCAAACCATATAAAATATTGCTCATCAAGATATCCAACTTGCTGGATCACCTCTCGACGAATAAACATGAACGCACCCATAATCGAATCCACATCCTGAGTCTCGTATGGATCTTTGCCGCGCATCATGTACTTGTCGATTATACGATTCTTTTTCATGAAATGCGGAACCTTGAGCATCACAAACAACTGATCAAGAAGCTTAGGAAATCGACGTATGCTTTCTTGAAGCGATCCATCCGGATACTTTATTAAGCAACTTGCAATACCAACCTTCGTATCATCATCTAAACGCGTAATCATCTTAGCCAAAACATCAGGCTCAAATCGCGCATCAGGATTTAGCAGTAAAACATACCTCCCACGCGCAATCGACATCCCGCGATTAACTGCAGCAGCAAATCCAAGATTGTCTTTATTACGCAAATACGTAGCATGATCATATGACTGCAAAAGTCCACGAGTAGTATCACTCTGCCCATTATCAACTGTAATTAACTCATAACTAACATCTTGCGACTTTTTTACAGAATCAAAACACGCCTTAAGAACATCCAAGTTCTCTTTGTATGTCACGACAATTATCGAAACATCTATTTCTTGCATAACTTATGTTTTTTGCAAATAACTCGACGTGCTGCTTCGTACTTTTTAATACGCCTTGGCATCCATCCAAAAATCTGCCATGGGATCTTGTATAAAAATGACGGAAGCCATGATGATCCAATGCGAGATTCACCGCTGATCTGTACGTTGCACAAAACTTCATTCACAAGCACCCCTTTCCTTCCCTGCGCTACCATAGTAAGCCACACATCCCAATCCTGCAGACGTTTAATTTGTTCATCAAATCCTGGGAAATCCTTGGCGCGGACAAGTGACGATGTGTGGATGTAGTTTTTCTTTTTAAGTATCCCTGGGTCAAACTCAATACCTTTGAATGTCTTCCACCCAAACTTAAACGGACAGTATGCAAAACTCGCAGTTTGACCTTTCTGCAGTGCATCAAGCAACTTCTCAAGCATCTGTGGTTTCATAATCACGTCAGCATCGCAAAAAATCAGATACTCACCCTTGGCTTCTTTCCAGCCACGGTTGCGTGCTGGGTTTGGTCCTTTATTCTCCTGAGTGATTATCAAAATCTGATCTTTGAACTTTGATAAAACCTCCTGTGTATTATCAGTCGAGCCGTCATCAACCACTATCACTTCAATATTTGGATAAGTCTGGGCTAAAACAGAATTCAAACATTCTGGCAATGCATCTGCATGCTGATACGTTGGAATTATAACTGAGACCAGTGGCTTATTCACAACCTAAAATCTTACGAAACTTCTTAAACTGCTTTTCACGCGTAAACTTTGACTTCACAAACTTTGATCCTGCCAAACCAATCTTTTTTCGACGATTCCTATCTTTTAGTTTCTTTATCGTCTTTTGGAGAGCCTCCTGTGAATCCTTAATTAAAAAGCCTGTTTCACCGTCCTTGATTGCCTCATCAACGCCAGGGTGTCTTGTGGCAATCACAGGCACTTGAAAAAGCTGCGCTTCGATATAAACTATCCCAAACCCTTCACGATCTTCTTTTGATTTTGTTGTAGGCATTACAAATATATCTGACTTTGAGTAAAGATCAGGCAACTTTCGATCAGATACGCTTGAAAGTAGCTCAACGCGATCTTCAAGCTTGTGCGTTTCGATAAACTCAAGAATCTCAGACTTCATTATTCCGTCCCCCACAATCGTATAACTCAGGCTTGGATCACCTCTCACGAGCTCAAGAACCTTCATGTGCCCTTTACGCTCTACAAGCCGCGCCACAGTAAAAAGCCTGATCTCATCAGATTTTTTATGCTTCGCATGAATAAAGTTTGCAGCCTCGACAAATCCATCATGAACAATCGGATATACAACCTCAATATCTACTCGATGCGTTAAGCTCGAAACTTCTCGATCAAGAGCCTTGCTGTTCGTCACTATCGTTTTTGCACGCATCAAAATCTTACGGAGCAGCCATTGCTTCCAGGCTGATCTACGAGCAAGATCAAAATCCATCCCATGCAAAATCACAATGTAGGGCTTCCTTGTAATCATTGATGAAAGCCAACACATTGTTCCAATTGGCAAAACATGACTTGTGATGACTCCGTCCGATCGCTTCATCCGATTATATACAAACCACAGCAGTCCAATTCTGTTTGGTAATCGCTTCAAATGCTCGAGCTCAACACACTTACATGTTTTAACAAGTGACTCAAGATATCGCGCTACACCTCCCCTTTTCGGCGGATAATCATGTGTAATAAGCGTCCACTTCATACTACGACCTCTTTGTTAACACCTTCCATCCCTCGCTAATATGGTCCTTTCTAATTGCACCTAAAGCAAATGTCATTGCAACATATACAATCGCGCCCAATGGAATCGATACAAGAATCGTACCAATGGGCTTTACCAAAACAACAACAAGTGCCATCACAATCGCAGACAAATAAATCTTATAGGTCGATCTGATCAGGTCGGAAACACGAACCTTAACTGCTGGGCACGCAAAGATCCACCCAGCCACAAACATGAATACAAAACTGATGATCGCTGCAATACATGCTCCAACAATCTCAAATCTCGGAATTAAGATAATATTTGCAATAACATTAATAACCATGGTGACCCCCATTATTCCCATCTTTATAGCCTGCTTATCGGTTGCATTGAGAAGCGATCCGATTGGAAAGTCTAAGAAAATAAATATCAAAACAAAGATCAAAACTTGAAGTGGAAGTGCTGAGCCAGCGAACTCTGATCCATAGAATAGATCGATGACTTCAGGTGCCACGGCCCAGATCCCGAATACAATCGGTGCTCCAATCAAACTCACATACCAAAAAGCGTTCAAGAGAATTTGCTTCAACTGCTTTGGATCTTTTGAGTGAGCGCTCATTGTTGGATATAGCGCTGCGACAAAAGCTAATGGTATGAACTGGAATGCGTATGTCAACTTATAAGCAACCGCATACAACCCAACAGCACCCTCATCCAAGATACGTTCAAGTATCACGCTATCTGCATATGAGTAAACCTTCACAAACGCTGCTGCCAAAAAGAATGCAAAAGCCATCTTTAGTGGCTTCCATCCCATTTGCCAGGTAGGGACTAATGACTTCCATCCAGCATTCTTAACAACACGTGAAGCTGAGAAAAGCATGTTCCAAATACTTCCAGTTGCAAGCGCGATTATCAAAAGTGGCAATGTAGCAACTCCGCTTAACAATAAAGTCACTCCAACTGTAGCTGTTATTATCTGTCCTGCAAACAATCCAAGTGCCTCGTACTTAAGTTTATGTAATCCTCGGAGAACACCGTAGAAAGAAAGTGAGAGCGTGTCAGCTACAAGAATTAAAGTCGCAATACGTACCAAGGTCACTACAGTATCGCTGTAATTCAGAATCTCCGGCAAGAAGAATGCGATTGCTACTGTTATTGGAATGGTCACGACTTTAACTCCAAGAATTGTCCGCGACCACAGCTGAGCATTATCATTTTTTCGAGCTACCTCACGGATCAAAACCGATGTCATCCCAATATCATCTAGAACAAGGATGATCATCACAATCGCGAGAGCCAAAAAATAAGCACCAGTATCGTCAACGCCAATGAACCGCGCAATCATTGTAAAGTACAAAAAAGCAACGGTTTTTTGTCCAACCGAAGCCAATGTTAGATACAATGTATTCTGCGCTAATCGCGTTCCTGAACTCATAAAGTACAACTATAATAGCGAAAATTGGGCTAAAAAGCAAAACGCTCCGCACCTCGAGGGGTACAGAACGTGGGACGAGCCAGAATGACAGAGTGTGCATGATCAATCTCCACACGTGAGACGCGGCCTGACGAATTCTCTGAGCATTTCGTCGACTTCCAACCTATGAAGGAGTACCTTAGCCTGAGCTGTCAATTCCGTAACTCTCGCGATTTCGATCATACCCTGGCTATCCAGAGGTTCGCCAGGACGATCAGCCCGGTCAAGATAGGAGCCCTTACCATGGCACAGCGGGCACTCCGAGTCTGGCGCCTGCGGAATATACAAATCGGTCAAAGCTATCGTGCAAAAGCATGTCACACGCACCAGCCGATAGCGACCGTGTTCGTCAAGCATCCTTTTTCTCCTTGAAATGGTTCATTTTCAAGATAGCACACGGATCTTATAAAGCAAAACGCCCGGTACCATTCGGTAACCGGGCAGACCCGCACTGGTCGGTGTGGGCGTACGATACAGCGAACTCCTACCTGACTTCGTCCTCACGCTCGATTACAACCTTGGCTCTCTTACGAGCTCGGAATATGCGGTTCATCACCGTACCCAGGGGAAGTCCAAGCATTTCTGCAATCTCACGACATTTGAGTTCATCATAAGAATACATACATAGAACCTGCCAATATATCGGGTTGTGATGGCTCATTTCTCGCTTCACCTGATGTAGGAGCTGCTGACTACGAGTTGCCCTTTCCTGGTCTGGGCTCTCATCCTCGAGCTGCCCAACAGCTTCAGCGCTAGTGCATTTATCCCAACGCACATTACGTCGATAGATATCAATGGCAATCCTTTGAGCAATAGTGCGAGCCCAGGGGCCGAACGGGCGTCTGGGATCATAGCTGCCAATACCCATCAGTATCTTGAGACATGTGACCTGCGCTACATCTTGTGCGGATGGTGGATCACCAAGAATCTTCATGGCAATCTTGAACGCAAACGGCCAGGTGATGGTCAATACACGCTCCATGGCCTCTTTATCACCAGCCTTCGCCCTTGCGGCCAACTCCCTACTGACGAGCATTCCATTCCCCACGCGCACACCGCCTCTCTCAGACTTGGTTAATGTTTTCTTTGAAGGGGTTGAAAAGACCGTATATTAAAAAACCGCCTATGTCAACAATAGAATTTGAAGCCAAAAAGCAAAGAACCGCGCCTCAAGGGACGCGGAACGTAAAATGACGCGAGAGGATCAGGACGCTACCTCAGATCCCTCAGGATCTGCTGCAGCCGCTTGCGGGCGTAGAAGAGCCGACTCATGACATCGCCCTCAGGGATATCCATGGCCTGGGCGATCTCCTTGTACGAGAACCCTTCGATCTCGCGCAGCAGGACCACTTGACGCTGCTGAGGACTGAGCTGCTGCAGGGCCTGTGCAATTCTGCGCATGAGCTCAGCTCGTTGCTGATCTCGCCCCGGACTGCGGTGCAGATGATCAGGGTCCAGGAGTGAATCATCAACTCCGTCACTACCGATACGCTCATCGAATTCGCTGGTCTTGACCCGGCTGTGCTTGCGGATGTAGTCGATAGTGACGTTCGAGGCGATCCGGTAAAGCCAGGTGTTGAATGAAGCCTCGAGCCTGAATCCGCTGATGTTGCAATAGGCCTTTGCGAAGGTCTCCTGGACCAGATCACGAGCATCCTCGCGGTTGCGAATCATGCCATAGATGTGAGCGTAGATCCGACCCTGGAAGCGATCAACCAGAACACGAAATAGCTCTAGCTCACCGCCTTGAATCCGCTCGACCAGCTGTCTGTCACCCAGTTCATCATATTGCTGCATCAGCTGCCTGCGCAGGCCTGCACACTCTCCTAGCACCTCGTCAGTGGATTCTTCGTCTTTCATGTGCTCTCCTCTCGAGCCTCGGGTTGTACAATGGGACACCCCAGATTAGCACAGAAAGGTGGGATTGTCAATGATACGATCAGATCCGAGACAACCCCCTCTATCTCCCCCTTCGAAAGGGGGAGCCTTGTTTAAACGAAAAAACCGGCCGTATAACGACTGGTTTTTGCTTGTGTTTTGATCAAATTATCGCTTTCTCCACTGCGTTGCTCGTCGAGCTCCACGAAGTCCGAATTTCTTTCGCTCTTTCTTTCGCGCATCACGAGTTAACATTCCATGCGCTTTAATTACAGGCTTGAAAGTCTCATCATACTTTACCAAAGCGCGGGCAATTCCGAGCTTTACAGCATCTGCCTGACCACTCTTCCCGCCTCCCACAACACGAACTGTCACATCCATGCTATCAAGCTTTCCAACTTCTTTAAGCGGTGAAGTAGCAATTACTCGCTCCTGCTCAGTATTGAAGTGCTCTTTTATGTCCTTTTCGTTTATCGTAATCTTTCCAGATCCAGCTGGATACAAACGAACCTGTGCGATTGCTGTTTTTCGACGCCCAATTGTCTGATAGTACTTGTCACTCATATTATGAAATCTTTAGCCGCTTCATTCGCTCAGTGCGGTGCTTAGTCTTTGGAAGCATTCGTGAAACTGCAGCTTCAAGAACCTTTGCAGGATTCTCATTAAACATAACTTCCATTGTCTTTTCCTTAATTCCTCCAGGATATCCACTGTGATGGTAGTACTTTTTCTGCTCCATCTTCTTTCCAGTTACCTTAATCTTTTCGATATTTGTAACTTCAACAGCATCGCCAGAATCAATGTGTGGCTGATAGTCAGGCTTATGCTTTCCAATTAAATGATTAGCAATATCTACTGCCAATCGTCCAAGAATCTGATCAGCTGCATCTACCTTATAGATTTCACGCTTTATTTCTTCCATACTTACACTAATTCAATTTGCGCCATAGGAGCTCCATCACCTTGACGAGTTCCTAGCTTAGTAATTCGAGTATATCCACCTTTTCGATCCTTGAAGCGTGGTCCCAACACATCCATCAACTTATTAACTGGCTGCTCTGTTGGGAAATAGCCTAAAAGATATCGACGAGATGCCAGGTCTCCCTTTTTTGCTCGTGTAATCAACCGCTCAACAACTGATCGCACCTGCTTTGCCTTTGTCTCTGTTGTTTTTACCTTTTCATAAACAACAACGCTAGTTGCCAAATCTCGTAGCAATGCTTTGCGGGCTGTTGCTGATCGCCCAAGTGTTTTAGTGGTCTTTCGATGACGCATAATTCTTTATTCCTCTGCACTCTCCTCCTTTACTTCTTCTACCTCTTCTGAGACCTCCTCTTGCACCTCTTCTGTATCAATAGGTGAATCTACGAGAGATGAGTGCTTAAATTGATTTTCTAGCCAATTAAAATGATTTAGGATTACCTTTGTTGCCTGTTCTACAGCCTCCTGAGAAGTAATCGTTCCGTCTGTAGTGATATTCATGATGATCTTGTCATAGTTAGTGATTTCACCAACACGAGTGTTCTCAACCTTCATCCCAACATTCAATACTGGGCTAAAAATCGAATCTACTGCGATCAATCCTATTTCATTACCTGTATTATCTCGCTCCTCTGTTGGAACAAATCCACGTCCTCGCTCTATAACAATGTCCATGTGGAACTTAACGTCCTTAGAGGTTATTGTTGCAATAACCATATCTGGATTTGCAATCTCTACATCTGCATTTTTCTCAATATCTGCTCCAGTTATCTCTCCTGCCTTTCCTTCAACAGTAAGTGAGAGTGTTACTGGCTCATCAGAGTGAACCTTTAGGCGAAGTTGCTTTAGGTTCAAGATAATCTGCAATACATCCTCTTTAACTCCTTCAACTGTTGAAAACTCATGTTGAGCACCCTTAATCTTAACTCCAGTGACTGCTGCTCCCTCAAGGGAAGACAACATAACTCGGCGCAATGCATTTCCGATAGTTGTACCGTATCCATGGTGCAATGGTTCGATGGTGAGGATTTCCTCATGATCCTGACTCCCTGGAGCGAAAGTCATTTTCGATGGTAGAAGAATGTTCTCCATATGATTTGGCAAAAAGTGGATTAGGTTTATCGTGAGTAGAACTCAACGATTAGTTTTGGATCGTAAACCTCTTTGAGATCTTCCCCCTCTGGGATTCCTACAACTTTCCCTGTCATTTCAGCTGCATCAACATGCAACCAACCAGGAATAGTCTGTCCTGCCAGTCTTTTCTCCAGGTCCTCAAAAAGCTTTTTTTCTTTTTTATTTCCACGAACAGCAACTACATCATCAACACGAACTTTGTATGAAGGGATGTTTACCTTTTGTCCGTTTACCTCAAAGATTGCATGACTAACCATCTGACGTGCCTGTGGACGAGTCTTGGCAAATCCAAGTCGATAGACAACATTATCAAGTCGAGTCTCAAGCATTCTTGCAAGATTCTCAGAAGTGTTACCTTGCATTCGTGATGCTTTTTCAAAGTAATTTCGGAATTGCTTTTCCATTATTCCATAAAGGCGCTTTGCCTTTTGCTTTTCACGCAACTGAGTTCCGTAAACTGAAATTCTAGTTCGTCTTCCTCTATTTCCCTGTGGAGAACCATGAACACCAGGCGCATATGGACGCTTTGCAATTACCTTCATTACTTTTGCAGAAGGTGAAAGAGCAACGCCCTCGCGTCGGCTCATCTTTGCTACTTTTTTCAATGTCTTTCCCATATATCTTCAAGCTATACGCGTCGTGGTCGACGTGAACGACACCCGTTATGTGGAACTGGTGTTGTTTCCTTAATTGATGTGATATTTAGTCCCTTTGTATTCAATGATCGGAGTGCTGAATCGCGTCCATTTCCAATCCCTGTAACAAATACTTGTAATTCCTTCATTCCGAGTCTTTCAATCTGCTCTAAAACCTTTTCCACAACCTTACCAGCTGCGTATGGGGTAGCCTTTTTCGGTCCTCGGAATCCACAGTTTCCAGCACTTGCCCAAGCAAGAACGTTTCCGTTCTGATCTGTGATCGAAACAATTGTGTTATTCAAAGTTGCTTGAATGTAAGCTCGGCCACGTGGAACAGTGATATGTGAACGTCGCTTACCTTTAGCTGTTCGATAATACTTTTGCTGCTTCTTTGGCTGAGACTTTTCCACTACTGGCTTTTCCTCAACTGCAGGCTTTGTTGTTTTTTCTTCACTCATAACTCAAAACTTAGGTCTTTGTGAGAACTCGGCGTCCGCTTCCAGCTGTTGACCGCTTGTTTCCACGAACTGTTCGTGAGTTAGTCTTTGTTCTCTGTCCCCGTACAGGTAGATTCTTAATGTGACGCAAGCCACGGTAACAACCAATGTCCTTAAGACGCTTAATATTCTGTAAAACCTCACGTCGCAGCTCACCTTCAACAGTGAATCCTTGATCTACAATTGCGCGGATCTTATTAACTTGATCATCTGTAAGATCCTTAACACGGATACTTTCATCAACCTGTGCCTGTTTTAGAATCTTTTTAGCGCCGGTTTTTCCAATACCATAAATATAGGTAAGTGAAATCACTACGCGTTTGTCAGATGGAATATTTACTCCTGAGATTCGTGCCATAATTCTTTATTAGCCTTGTCGCTGTTTATGCTTAGGATTTTTACAAATAACGCGAACACGACCCTTGCGACGAATCACACGGCAATCGCGACACATTTTCTTTGCTGATGCTCGAACTTTCATATTTCTTAAGGTTTAAAAGGTGATTAGATGTGATTAGAGGTGGCTAAAAGACATTGACCTTTCATCACTTTTAATCACTTCTCCATCCTTTCATCACTTTTCTAGATACACAAGATCACTCTGAAAAACCGAGTGATGTTGTTAAAGAAACGAGATGCCGTACCTAGAACCGGTACGTGATTCGTCCTTTTGTCAGATCATAGGGGCTGATCTCGACTTTGACATCATCGCCAGGCATGATCCGGATACGAAACTTTCGTAACTTACCGGACAAGTGACCGATGATTTCTTGTTCATTTTCGAGCTTAATGCGGAAGTGTCCTGCAGGGAGAGACTCCTCTACAGATCCGCGCATCTCTATAAATTGCTTTTCTGCCATAGGCGTGCGAATAATACCAACTTTAGGCGTAAATGGCAAGAAAAGGAACGGCGCAAGTGTAAACCTTACGCTGTTTTTTGTCAACTTTCATGCTGTGGATTGAGTTTATCATCTCAAAACTGCCTTGATTCGACGAACTCCAGCGCTTGAAGCTTCTTCCTTTTTGATCTTAAATTTACCTAACTCTTGCGTATTTTCTACGTGCGGACCTCCGCAGATCTCAGAGGAGAACACTCCAAGCTTTTTATTTCCAATGCTAAAGACTTTTACCTGGTCAAGATCCTTGTATTTGTCACCAAAAATTCCGATAGCCCCAAGCTTCTTAGCCTCATCGACACTCATTGACTCACAGGTTACAGGCAAACCCTTTTCAATTTGTTCGTTAACGATCCGCTCAACCTCCTGCTTTTGCTCAGCTGTTACCTTCTTGGGATGTGAAAAATCAAATCTCAAACGCTCCGCAGTGATATTACTTCCCCGCTGCTCAACATGATTACCCAGCACGTTTCGAAGAGCCTGATGTATCAAATGCGTTGCAGTGTGAAGCTTTTTTGTTTCCTCTGAGTCTTCTGCCAACCCACCTTTGAACTTCTGCTCTGACCCAGCTCGCGACAAGTCCCTGTGCTTTTCAAACTCGGCTTCAAATGCTTTGCGATCAACATGCTGCCCCTGCTCATGTACCATCTCTTCAGTCAACTCCAAAGGAAAGCCGTAACTCGCGTACAATAAAAACGCATCCTCGCCATCAATTACTCCCTTCTTCTTCAAAATCTTATTAAACGTCCGCTCGCCTTTTTCCAGGGTCTTACGGAACTTTTCTTCTTCAGATCGAAGTTCATTGATGATCGAGTCACGCTTTTGATCCAATTCTGAATAAACTTCTTCAAGCTCATCGATCACTACCATCGCAATCTCATCTGTAAATACATCTCCAATCCCAATCTTCTTACCGCAACGAACAGCGCGTCGAATTAAACGTCGAAGAACATAACCCTGATCCTTGTTTGATGGAAGAATGCCATCTGACATTATCATCACAGTAGAACGAATATGATCTGCGATTATCCTCATTGAACGTACATCTTCATCCCAACAGTCTGGCTTTTCATCAAAACCAGCGTCACCTGGGCTAAAATGATATTTTTTATTTGATAGCTCTTCGATCTTTGAAATAATCCCATCAAACAACTCAGTCTCGTAAACACTCTTCTTGCCCTGCAGAACTGCAGCTGTACGCTCAAGGCCCATTCCTGTATCTACATTCTTGTTTTCAAGCTCTAAAACATTCCCGTCTTTATCACGATAAAACTCCATGAATACGTTATTCCAAATTTCAACCCATTGATCATCTTCAGCATCAAACTTCTCAGGCGCATCGCCTTCACCTGTCCAATAGAAGATCTCAGTATCTGGCCCTTGTGGTCCAACATTCTTTCCACCTGCTGGCCACCAGTTATCTTCTTTTCCAAGTTTTTCGATTCGAGCCTCAGGAACTCCAAGCTCAATCCACTTATCGAATGAGGCTTGATCAAACTCGGAATCCTTATCACCTTCAAAAACAGAAACAGCCAGCTTGCCCTTATCAATCCCAAGCCACTTATCAGAAGTCAAAAACTCCCAGCTCATCTCAATTGACTCATCCTTGAAATAGTCACCAAGTGACCAGTTTCCTAGCATTTCGAAAAAAGTGAGATGTGTATCATCTCCAACTTCATCAATATCACCTGTTCGTACACACTTTTGATAATTAACCAATCGATTTCCCTGCGGATGTTCCTCACCCATCAAATAAGGCACAAGTGGCTGCATTCCGGCAGTATTGAACAAAACAGATGGATCGTTCTCAGGTATTAAAGATGCTGAAGGAATCTCGGCATGATCCTTTGATTTGAAAAATTCAATATATTTCTTTCGAAGTTCGTTTGCTTTCATACCGCTCTAGGATAGCGCAATGGCTGAGGTTTTTCAATTGCAAACGACGGCTCGAGGGCCGTCGCAAGTTAGGCAGTGCCTGGCCGGGGGATCCACCGGCATTCGTGGATGCCTTTTGGGCATATTCATTACGCTTGACATCAGATCAAGAGATTGCACTTATCAACAGAGGTACAATTTTTTCATCTGACAGCTCGCACCACTAGTAGTGCGGTATTCCGCACAAAAGTTCCCAATCAGGGCATGGGGTCTCAATACCCCCGGATCGTTAGATCCTATGTAGGTAGCTACATCAACATGATGAACACGTTTGGTTGTAGAAAGCGCCGCAAAACGACGCATGCAATATAAATCTAGCAAATTATCAAAAAAAATCAACCCCCTCTTATAGCACTGCAGCAACGTTGAACTAGTGAGTAGGCGTTTGGCGAGAGAGATGCCAGACATCTACTCGCCAACGTGCTGTAGCGCTATAACAAGGGGTTATCAGACAATCAAATTACCAGGTATTTGCGTAAAAGTCAAGTCTAAATTTGGGTCACAATAGACTCCTGAGGCTTGTGTTTCTTAAAGAAACGCTTTTTCAGTCCTGCAACAAAATCAACCATTTCCTTACTCTTTAATGCATATGCGCTTAATACATAAGCAATCATACCAACTCCACCTGCTATCATAAGTTGTGCAAACACGCCCCAGAACGTATCAAGCGTTATCCAATCTACAACTAAGTACTTCATTCCCTGGGCGCAAAATGCACAAATCACTCCTGCCAAGCTCATCTTCCAAAGAGATTTCAAAATAATCAGCTCCTGCAGGCTTCCCATTTTCACGCGTAGTGACACCCACAAAAGTATGAACTGAACTGTTACTGCTATTGAGTACGCTATTCCAAGTCCCAGAACTTCAAGTTCATCTGTAAGGACAACTGCTGAGAGCCCAAACACGATCGCAGCGATCAATCCATAAATGAATGGTGCCTTTGTATTCCCCTGTGCAAAGTACATGCGCACCAGCAAGTAAATCAAAGACTGGACAATGAGCGTGATGACAAAGAACCCGAGAGTATTAGCTGTCAAAATAGTAGCCTCCCAATCAAACTCTCCTGCTCCAACCACAAGTCGAACTACCTGTGCTCGTAACAAAATGAACAGTATCGTTGCTGGCACTAAAAACAAAAGCATCTGACGCGCTGTTTTTGAAAACGTATTAACAAGATCTTTTTTCTTTCCTTGATTGTAAAGCTCACACAAAGTCGGAAAAGCAGCTACAGCGTACGATACCCCGATCACACCAACTGCAAAGAAGTTTAGGTTATAAGCAAACTGCAAAATCGTTACTGATCCAACTGCCAATGTCGATGCAATTATCGTCATCAATAAGAAGTTGACTTGATTTACTGCAAGACCAAGCACGCGCGGCACCATGTGCTTCAATGTGTACTTAACGTCTGAGTCTTTGAACCTCAAAAGCAACCGATACTTGAAGCCAAGAGCATTAACCCCAACATACTGAAGAACTAAGTGGAGAAATGCACCGAGAACAACACCCCATGCCAGTCCTGCATCACCTAAAACAGGTGCAAAGAAAAACACTCCTGCAATTATTCCAAGGTTATAGAAAATCGGCGCCAAAGAATACAAAAAGAAATTCTTGGCACCTTGCAATACAGATCCAAAGACCATCGATATACAAAGTAGGAACTGCGCGCCAAACATCACCCGCGCCATTTGGGCTAAAGACTCTTGCTTGCTAGCGTCGAATCCCGGAGCAATCACGCTTGAGAGCGGTTCGATAAAAACGATACCTAATAGAATCAAACCTCCGAATCCTAGAACTAACAAGTTCAAAACCTTATTGGTCAACTCCCATTCTTTTTCATTCTTTGTTTTCCGAAAATACTTTGTGAAAAGTGGGATAAAGCTTGCACTCAAGGCTCCAACAACCATTAACTGAAATAGGAGGTCAGGAATTCTGAAGGCTGCAAAGTAAACATCAAGTGTGTCTCCTGCACCAAAAGCACCAGCTAAAATTCTATCGCGAATAAAGCCAACCAAACGAGAAAGAACAGAAAACGAGGCGACGATGGCCGCCGCACTCGTTATTGTCTCTGATCTACCTTTAAACCACTGAATCATGCTTTTTTCTTAGGAGCTGTCTTCTTTTTCGTTGTTCGTTTTTTTGTAGGCTTCTTAGCCACCCTCTTTTTTACTGGTGCTTTCTTGACCAATGGCTTTACTACTTCCGGTTCTACCTTC
Source organism: uncultured Gammaproteobacteria bacterium (assembly GCA_964452565.1). Lineage (GTDB taxonomy): Bacteria > Patescibacteriota > Patescibacteriia > UBA9934 > UBA9934 > UBA9934. Next base: position 262,627 of record CAYVLY010000001.1, read on the forward strand.
TTTTCGATCTTAGTCTGTTTCTTCTTAGGTTTCTTGGCGATCGTTGCAATTGATAGAAGCAGCAGAATAATTAGCAGCCCAATAATAATCTGAACAAAAGGATTTGCCAAATGGAAGAATGAGATTGAAATCTCCTGCACGTCTTCATGCACTACCCCATCACTATCAACAAGACTTAATCGAACTTCATAAACTCCAGGATTTTGATATTCATGCGCCACGCTTTCTTGAACCGACGATGTTCCATCTCCAAAATCCCAACTCAAGCTTTCATAAGTAGATGATTGCGCCAAAGACTGGAATGCATATGTTTTCCATCCTTCGCGCACATATACAAATGAAGCATTTGGTGACACATGCAATAACGCTCCAGATGATCGCTCGATAACAGTCTCTTCTACCTCGCCCTCATCATCTTCACCCCCAACCCCTTGATCAACCTCTTCACTCTGAGCATCCTCTTCAATTAGATCAAGGATCTCCTCCAACTCTTCCTCTGGAAAAAGCTCTACAATGATCTCATCTGCAACGAGCTCATGCACAGTCTCATCAGTTGGCGCTGCATCTTCTGAATCATCATATCCATCACCATCAGTGTCAGCGGTTTCTGGATCAGTTCCTAACTCAGCCTCAACATCATCGTCAAGACCATCATTATCATCGTCATCATCACAGGCATTACCCACCCCATCACCATCAGTATCTTCTTGCGATGTATTTGAAATATCTGGACAGTTATCTTCATCGTCATCCACTCCATCACCATCGTCATCTATTATAATCGAGAACAACGCAGTTAACGCCTCGTCATTTGAACTATTCGTATCCTGAGGGTCAGTTCCTTTGATAAGCGCGCGGATATTAAAACTATCTTGAAAAGGAATCTCAAAATCAACCCATGCCTCTTCATTAGCACCATCTGCCACCAGTGTTACAACCTGGCTTGAGTCAATTATGTCGCTTGCATTGTAAAAAGCAACATATCCACTAATGTCTGTATCTCCCGTGTTACGAACTTTAATATAAATTCGCACTGTTTCTCCAGCAACAAATGTATCTGTTGAAAATCGAATGTCCGAAGAGCTAATCGACATGTCAGGACTTGATGCCATCGCTGAGATCGGCACTACGAGTGCCAAGAGCGCGATAAATAGTATCTTTTTCATAAGCACTAATCTAAAAGTCTTGCATGCACAGATCTTGTTATCCACAGATCTCGTGCATAATCTGATGTTATCTCAATTCGTAATTGATAGGTAGGGTGTACTCGGACAACTACCCCCTCGAGAACTTGGGGTTTCTGTGTGAGCACCTCGATCGACACCTCATCACCATTCATAATCCCAAGGGTTTGAGCATCGCCCGGTGAACAAAGTAGATGAGGCATCGTAACGATCAAGCCTTTTTCCAACTTCACTTCACCTTCATGACCTACAAGTTTGCATGACTTTGCATCTGACACGTCCCCTGATCGAACTTCTTGCGGGTCAAACCCAAGATAAGCAGCTTCAATCTTTGTAACTTCAACATGGCTCTTTTCCCAATGCGGCCCCAAGACTCGAAGTTTAATACTTCTTTTGAGCCGGCCATATACCTCAACTGTCTCATCACAAACATACTGACCGGTTTGTGATAGATTCCCTGCTACAGTCATTGCATATCCAGATCCAAAAAGAGCTATCTGATCTTTTTCAGATAGAAAGACGTGGGACGGAACGATGTCAACAGGGATCGGACGCATAGGCATTTGTCATTCTGAGTGCAACGAAGAATCTACTTAAGTGGATCCTTCACTTCGTTCAGGATGACAAAAAGCATTACTTTCTTCTATCAATAAACCAAATTAAGAACCAGAACCCGATTAGTGACGCAATAATGATCATCGTTACTCGGCCAACATCATCAGCATATGGTAAGTCCGATACGTTCATTCCATAATAACTTGCGATCAGAGTCGGCGGCATTAGTACTACCGAAATGATCGTGAGTAACCGAATGATCTCGTTCGTGCGGTGTGACAAGAGCGCTTCATTTACATCAAACAAACCATCAACAATATTTTTCAGATTGTCTGTGATAACCCACATGCCATCAAGCGTATCTTTCAAATCGTCGAAGTATACATCAAGATCACTTGGCATAAAGCTCTTCTTGGCGTTCCCCATCTGCGATACGATAATCCGCTGTGGATCGATAACATGGCGCAGAAACAGCAAGTTTCGACGCAATGTCCCAAGGCTTCGCGTTGTTCGCTTTCTATGTCGAGAATGTAGTTCATCTTCAAGTGTCTGAGTCTCGCGAGACAAAACCTTCAAAACTGACTTTGCATCTCGGAAAACATAATCAAGCAGCTTATAGACAAAATATCCTGTTGACTTACCCAATGCGTCACGCCTAAGACCAGTGCTTTTTGTTGCACGCGCAAAATAGCGATCAATTGCATCGATCTTTTCACGTGTGACAGTCACCACCTCCTTTGCGCTAACAAAAATCGCAACATCTGCTTTTTCGATCCTGTCACTTGCTGCGTTGTAATATGGAATCGCGAAAATCCCAAACAAGTAATACTTGTAAACATCCAACTTTGGCAGCTCTGCCATTTCCCTAATGTCATCAAAATCAAGAGGATGGAACTTGAAATCTTTTTGCAAAAACTCAATATCATGGTCCGTATACTTGGACACATGATGCCAGACGAATTTCTTTCCCTTTAGTTCCTTATGAGCCATGCTTCCTCCTTATTTCTTATGACAAAATTATATCATAAACACGATCATCAATCGAAACAAAAAACCACCCGCACGTGTCGGGTGGTTTTTCACTAACGACCCGATCGGGTCGTTAGTGAAAATATTATTTTTCATTCAATACTTTCTCCTCCTTCTTAACTTCCGAATCCAACAACTTTCGATATCGCCTAAAGCCCAGCAACGCGAATATCAAAAATGAAATAACAAGTATTCCAGCCAAGTTGATCAGGAATAACTCCGATGCGTCTCGCATTAATCCCCAATCAGTTCCCCCAAGCCCAATTCCAACTGTAACTAAAGGCGGCAGCAAAGCAACAGATATCGCGATACCTGTAACAACTTCTTTAACTCCCTCATACGAAATAGCGAAGGCTGCGGCAGCTCCTGCGGCAAGCGCTACTGGAAACATGAATCCTATGTTTGTAGTTTGAATGATTTCACGTGATGCTCCAAGCGGGACATAGAAAAATGTAATAACCATTGCTGTAACGATCGCGATCACCATTGAAAAGAAAATACTTAGGAACGACATCCGTAACATTCGAAAGTCAAGGACCAGAAATCCCATACTAAGTCCAAGAATCGGCCATAGCAATGGCGCTACCAACATCGCACCGATCACAACAGCCGGGCTGTCATTCAATAGTCCAAGAGTGGCGATCACGCTGGAGATAAAAATCAAGACTAAAAAAATCTTACGCGGTGAACTTTCCTCCACAAGCTTTTTTATAACCTTTGGCTGATCTACGATCTGCGGGTTAAAAAGCTTATTTTTCTTTGTGCCTACCATAACCAAATTTATATTTGAATCTTTTGTGTTTAATTGGACCTATAAATAACAGGTGCAATTCACCTAATATATATTTTACCGCGATTGATAGCCTTCCGTCACGCTCCATCCTGCGGATAGAAACTGGAACCTTCACATTCTTCAAAAATCCAAACTTCGCCCCTGCCTTTACTGCTCTCATTGCATAGTCATGATCTTCGCAAAACTCAACATCCTCATCAAAGCCTTTTATATCATCATGTAGAGATTTTTTCACAAAAATACAAAAGCCTGGAGTATGCGGATGTACCGACCTCCACATTCGAACATATTTGTTATAAACCCAATGCGAAAACCTATCCCATGCATTTCCCTTAATCGGATAAACATCAGCGGTTGCAATATCAAGGTTTCGATCTTGAAAAGACTTCCAAGCTTTTTCCAAAAACTTCTTGTCAGTAAGTTCAACGTCCGCATCAAGAAATAAAAGATAATCTGTTTTTGCGGCTGCTGCCCCAAAATTGCGTCCACGCGATGGCAAACCACCTTCAACAACTCGAGCTCCACTGTCGATCGCAATCTTAACTGTTTCATCTTTTGAACGAGCATCTGCAACAACAATCTCAGCAGGCTGAAGGGTCTGGCGCTTAATCGAACCCAAAAGCCGCGGAAGATACTCTTCCTCGTTGTATGTGATGATAATTACCGAGAACTGTTTCATATCTAAAGTATACAACTAATCTGTGTTCTGGGTTCTGCCTTCTGAGTTCTGTAACACATACATCGCTACCCCACTTGCAACCGATACGTTAAGCGACCGTTTCTTGTCCATTGGAATCTCAACAATACCATCGAGCTTGTCGCGCGTTTCTTTATCAATTCCTTCGACCTCATTGCCAAGCACGAGCGCTATCTTTAAACTCTCGATCGAGTCGATGCTCTGAGCCTCTTTACCGGTCTCAAGTCCAAGAATTTGATATCTATCTGATCTGAGCTTTTCGAAAATCTCATCAATACTTCCCTGCTCCCAGTCGACAATCTCCTCAGCGCCAAGTGCAACCTTGGCGATCTCCTTACGCGGAGGTGTTGCAGTTATCCCTGTGAGATAGAGCTTTTCAACTCCAAAAGCAGCGCAATTCCTAAAAATCGCACCAACATTATGCAAACTTCGAATATTATGAGCAATAACTATCATAGTTGAACCATTTCAGTTGAACTAAAATGGTTCAACTAACTTCTGGTGCGATTATCGCAGGAATCTTGATTATTCTCAACTATTACGCTACTCTCCGTGCAGTTAGTCCGCCCCATCCCCAACCTCTCATGGAGCATTCATGTCTGATTCAGAACCCCCTCCCATACCCAGCGTGAAACTGCCCTATCGAGTTCACGAGGGTGAAAATCTCGGGAACACTGAGCAACGCAAGGCTGGAAAGCTCAAAAGCATCGTGGTCGACTCAACACTTGGCCTTATGCTTGGAACTCATTTTGCAAACCTGGACGCACAAGTCCTCAACAAGCAAGATGAAGGACGCCTCAAGAATCGCTGCTTTCCAATTGGCGATCTCGCAATAGAAGGAGCAAGTCTCAACGGCACTGGTAGCGTGCACATGATCTTTGGAGAAAATGTGGCGCACTGCGTCATTGCGGGCATAGCCATCGAACGCGTTGTGATCAACTACGAGACTGGCATGACCTGGCGCGAGCTAGCCTGGCGCCTCAATGGCTATGCCCGCTACAGAATCGATGTCATCTGGGAAGCTGCCCGTGAGGCTGGCGCCCCGTTCCCCGGACACGAAGAAGACCCCAATCCTCCTGCTCCAGAACCTGAGCCTGGTCCTAACTACATCGAACGGCTTTCGAGCAAGTCACCGCCACCCATTCAAGCCAGCTCCCCTATGCCTGGCCCGAGCGATGGTAAGCGGGAGCTCCCAGTCCTACTTCACGTATAGCGACTGACCGGTCTAGCTGCAGCCCGTCTAACGTCCGTCCCGACACTCTCGGGACGGTTCATGCTTTTAAAAACCAACAACTTGATCTATACTCGCCACACTATGAACTCCCCCTGCCCTAACAAAGAAGTCTGTGGATCTTGCGGATGGTCGCATATCCCATATGATAAGCAGCTTGAACAAAAGCTTTCTGACATAAACGGAAGCTTTAAGTTGAAGAAACTTGATCTTAGATGTGAGGAGATCCTGCCTGCAATGAAAATCGAGCACTATCGCAATCGCATGGATTTTGTAATTGATTTTGAGGGTCGTGTTGGTCTTAGGCAAAAAGGTAAATGGTGGCGTGTGATTGATGATCATACCTGCTTTATTGCAGATAAAAAAATCGAAAAGCATTTTAAACAAGTACGCGACTGGACCAAAACTGCAGGTCTTACTTTCTTTGATCGAAAAGCGCATACTGGGCTTCTTCGATATGCCGTGATCCGATCAACTTCGATCGGTCAAACCATGATAAACATTGTTACAAGTGCACCGACCAATAAAGTCGAAGAAGATCGTATTCAATTAGCACTCGATGAGCTCGTGCAGCTTGCCAACCCAACAACATTAATCTGGTCGATAAATCACACAATTTCTGATGTATCTTTTGGGGATGAACTTCAGACCATCTCAGGCCCAGGATATATCGAAGAAGAATTCGATGAAATCAAATATCGAATCTCGCCAAACGCCTTTTTCCAAACAAATCTGGATACTGCGCCTTTATTACTTAAAACAGTGCAGAAGTTTATCGGCAATGCATCAAATAAGACCATTCTTGATCTTTACTGCGGAACTGGGTTCTTTTCTATCGCATTAGCAAAGGACGTAAAGAAAACGATCGGAGTAGAACTTGTACCCGAGGCAATCGAGGACGCCAAAGTAAATGCCGAACTCAACAATGTCGAAGTTGAATACCACGATGCAAAGACTGAGGAGTTTGATTGGAAAGATTTGAATCCTGATATTTTGATCCTTGATCCGCCCAGATCTGGAATGCACGACAAGGCTCTTCAAGATGTGATCGATGCACGGCCGCCAGAGATCATCTATATATCGTGCAACTATAAAAACTTTGCTCGTGAACTAGTCGAGCTTCAAAAGTATTATCAAGTTGACAAGATGCGCGCAATCGACATGTTTCCGCACACTCCACATATTGAATTGATTACAAAGCTCGAACTAAAATAATGATTTCGATAACCACTTGGGTGCGACTCCGTCCCCCAAACCCCTGCCTACCGGCAGGCAGGCCCAGGGCCCCATTTCTTTGAAGCAGCAAAGAAATTGGGAAAAGAAACTGCTAGCCACAGTGCTGCGCTGTCCATGCATTACCCCTGACATACAAACGGGCATTTTGAGCTCCATTTGTTTATATGGATAAATGTCACGCAAAATGCTATTCCGTTCTCCTGCCCGGGGATAAGCATGAACGTGCTCGCAGTGTGGCTAAGATGAGAAAAGAAGCGCGTTTGCGCTTCTTTTTATCTCGTTAACTCAGAAAATTTTCAGAATTGTGTGTATCGCTAGGAGACAACCGAGCAAGTCGCGAGCCGTACTAAAATGTACGGTGAGCGAGTAGCGGAGGTTTCGATACCGCGATACGCCGATTCTGGATGTTTACTACTCAAACCACTTCCATTGTGGTCGCATAAATAGGTACGTAATCAACAACCCAAGGAATCCAAATATTGCTGTCCAAAGCGATACCCCTGCAACCAGGTTAAGGATAAACGCTAGAACTGTTGTTCCGATTAATGCCTGGAATGCCCACATCTTCCACTGCCAGATGAAGATCAATAACACGAAATTAGCCACACCGATAAGACCCATGATAAACATGATCCATCCTGGCATGACTAGGTATGCTGATGACAATAAAGATCCTAGGTTTGCAAGCGCTGCCCATGCTGCTCCGATCATCATCAGAACGAGCCAAATACTAAGTCCAACATTGCGCTTCTTTGCCTTTGGACTTGGTTTAATATTTTCTACCATAGTTTTTGGTTAAGATTTTTTATGTGCTTAGTATATCTTTTGTATGATGTTCGCGGAAAACCTTCTGTGGACAATTGACGCGATCTTTTTTCCGTGTTACAAAGATTGCCACACTTCAGTGGAACGGAGAAATCTCAATGCTCTCTGACAATCTCATGCTCGCGCGTATGCAGCGACACGGACTCGCTGGCAGAATCCCACACGAAACCAAAGGCACAATCCAAGCGCTCGTCGCGCTTCGTCGTCCCCCTGGCCTACACCGTCTGCGCACTACTGCAAGACGTACGATCAAACTCTTCACCCTGGGTCGCATGGGCCACAGGGACGACGGGCGCTACGGCCGAGTCTACGCTGCCAAGCGCAACTGCATTCGAGCCAAGATCCCGTCCGGGGTCATCGAGGGCGTCTTCCCAGAGGGCCCGAGCTGCTCAGAGATCGCCTGGCAGGAGATCTTCGTAGGCCTTTGGTAGAGGTCACAGAACACCTTCAAGCCTTCAACCGGCAACCCGGGAAAGGAGAACGATGGACTACAGAAAACACCATATGCAAGATCGGCACCACGTAGTGCCACCAAGCCAGATGCTGCGGCGTGCACATCGTCTGCTCGCGCATAGCGATGAACAAAACGCCGTACTCGTAGCAGACAGAAACCTACGCGCCCTGGTCAAGATGAGACGTCCGCGCAAAGGACACTGGCTGAGCGACAGAGTCACGATCCTGTGCGAAGGCCTCGGCCTGGAGGATCCTGACGAAACGCGGGGGGAGGAGATCGGGGCGCTCAAGCTCGCCTGCCAAGAAGCTGGTATGGCACCCTGGGCCATCAACCACGTCTTCCCGGAATGTCCGATGGATGTCGATGAGCCGATAGAAGAGCCCGACGCCAGGCGCATCGGCCCAATCGAGCGCCTCCGCCTCGCCAAGCTGCGTTTCTGGATGGCAGTCGACAATAGCTTCGGCCCCACCACCTCATGATCGCACCACGTTTCCTCACGACCACCCTTCTCGGGTGGTCGCCATACTTCAAGGTTGACTGGGCCCGACTTTCGTGCTATAACTTTCAACCACCCTAGTAGATCAATCAAGGAGGCCCTCTTGGTCACCCTCTACAAATTCATGCCCCAGGTGGAATTCGCAACCCCAATGCACCAGCGCATCTATGACTGCTGGAACGATGGGCGCATTCCACAGACACAGCAGGCAGCGAAGGCCATAGGCGCACTCTACAGGTTGCGCCGAACCACGCGCCTGCGCTGTGTACGCGACTGGATCACAGAATGGATCGATACCGCCTTCGAGCAGAGCCCCAACGAAGCGCTGATGGCCCGACGCAACGCAGTCAGAGATGCCAAGGCAGCATGTGCCAAGGCCGGTATCCCGCTCGAGGTCATCGACTGCATCTTCCCAGAAGGCCCAAGCGCCCTGAATGCGAAGAGCTACGGAAGGCAGGTGGACATCGAGCCTGAGCAGCAGACTAGGCAGGCTGCCGAAGAACCGCGCCGCAGTATCTTCCAGCGATTCCACCTCTGGCGCGAACGCCAGCGCCACGCTACGCACATGGATGGCACCCGCTGACCTTGTCCTGACCCTCGAGTCAAGGACAGCTACGACCACCCTTCTCGGGTGGTCGCTTGCTTTCTAACCAATGGTTTACAGTCTATAATAAATGTGATAGCTTCTAAGGCCCCTTCAACCCCCAACGAGCCCAATCGTAGATCCGTCGATGGGCTTGGAGAACATAAAATGAGCATGTTCGAAGAATGCCTCAAAAACACCTACTTCAACGTATCAGCGCTGATCGTAACCTTCTTCGTAACCCGTATCATCCCCGCAAGCGACCCCTCTGGCTTCATGAGCAGCTCCATGAACACAAAGGGAATGTACTTGATTATGTACATTGGGGTCATCATCATGGTCGCAGCCGCATTCAACAAGGAAAAATCGAGACTCACATACGCATGCGCTGGAGTGGGTCTAGGACTCTGCTTCCCAATTGTGGGTAACATGCTATTCAGTGGCATGTTCATCGCCTTGCTGGCCAACGCAGCCATCGTGGTCATCATGATCGTGGCAGCAAACATCGTGGAATACAAGATGGACGAGATAGCCTACATCGAGCGTCCAGACGACTTCTACTAGCCCTCGCTACTCCGCAACCGTCGCGCCCCGCACTTGGGGCGCTTGTGCTTTTATCCATAGCGAGGTCCAACCTCCAGGAGGTTGGACCTCGGAACAAAACTTCTGTATCCTGCCTACTGTATACTATTACCACTATGAACAAACAACCATTTAAATCAGGTTTTGCTGTACTTATTGGACGATCAAATGTTGGCAAGTCTACTCTTTTAAATACCTTGGTTGGAACCAAGGTTGCGATCACTACACCAAAACCACAAACAACTCGATTCCCTATTCAGGGTGTTGTCCATGATCCGCGCGGGCAGATTGTTTTTGTTGACACTCCTGGAGTGATGCAAAAAGCAAAGGATGAGCTTACAAAAAAGCTTCTTGATTCGGTTCGTAAGTCACTCAATGATATCGACGTTTTGATTTATGTTGTTGATCCAACTCGTGAAATTGGGAATGAAGAAAAGCAGACACTCAAAATGATCGAGGCGATCGATAAGCCCAAGCTGCTTGTTGTCAACAAGGTCGATAAACGATCTGCAAAGCGCAACATCGACTTTTATCGCGACCTGCTTGATGAGCACTTTGACGCTTCGATTGAACTATCAGCACTGAAGGGATCGAATATCGATATCTTGAAAGACTGGATCTTTGAACATCTACCAGAGGGGGATGAATACTACGAGCAAACGCAGATTTCAAACATTAGTCAAAAAGAACGTATCGCCGAGTTGATTAGAGAAAAACTCTTTCTCCGACTTCGACAAGAAGTCCCTTACACTGTTCATGTTGATGTGCACGAGATTGAGGAACGCAAGAACGGTGTCGTATACATTCGAGCGAGCGTACTTACAACTGAAGAACGATATAAGCGAATGATTATTGGAAAAGGAGCGCGAGGAATTAAAGAAATTAATCAATCAACGCGCAATGAACTCGAAGCTGTAACAGGAAAAAAGATTTACCTTGACCTAGAAGTAAAAGTGGACCCACACTGGGTGGAACGATTTAACTAAACTATATTGCCATCCCGACGTTAGGAGGGATCCCAGCCGCCTATCGGCGGCTGTTTGATCATAAAAAGACTAATTCTAGCGCTTATGCTTGACAAAAGCGCTTTTTTGTGTTAATTTAATCTGTTTCCGGCTCACGCCTGAATATCAACCCGCGCAATTGGAGGACTCATGAAGCGCACCCTGCCTTTCCTCACCCTCCTGACCCTCGCCCTGCTCCTCGTCGGCTGCCCCAAGCAGATGCCGCAGAGCTACACGGAAGCCATCCTCAGCCAGGATCAGGCAGCCCTCAACGAAGAGCTGCTGAAACGCACACAGTCAAACCAAGGGCAGCTACAGAAACTCGAAGCCGAGGTCGATACGCTCGACGGCATTCTCAAGGATCTCTATGGCAAAGTCCTCGAACTCGAGCAGCAGGTCGAGGACTGCGGCTGCTCCGAGCAGCCGGTCGAACCCGCTGACAACGACGGCTCCTCCGACGCTACCACCTATGTTCGGATGCGCCGCGACATGTAGCGACCAGCTCCTCACCCCACCTCACACCCGCATCACCCACTCGATGCGGGTGATGTTTTATATTGACAATAGGTAAAATAAGTGTTATACAAAATAGCACCTTCGTACATTGCAGCGTCTCACAAGAGCCTGCAGGCACCATAAACATCTTACATTTGGGTGAAAAATGGAACTGACAATAGGACACACTCTTTGCCAAGCGCAAACAGCTGGAGGGCCAGGAAGAGCCTCTGACCTACTTGGTGAATGCATTTGGGCATGCTACGACTTCGCAGCATCAGACTTTGACCCTGAAACCAGGGTCCGTGATGAAGTCCAGCTAAAAGATATCCCAGCTGGTGAGGTATTCACAAAGCAGGGCACTCAGTGGATCATGAATGATGACAGCCTTCCAGCAGATCCAGCCATTAAAGCTCTTGCAGCCAACAAACGCGTCATCATGCTAGAAACGGCCCCTGTTGATGCTGGCGAAGTTCATGGCCTTATCCAAGATTGTGAACTCCCAATACAGGCTGAATCCATTGACTCACAGGGTCGTGTACTCTGGCGTGTCAAAAAGGGTTCACGCAGGGTCGTGGCATACACTGATGTCCACCGCAAGTTGGCCGGGCCTGATGAGCACAAGGAATTGGCACCGCGCATGATCTGGCGTATTCCATGGAAGAGGCTAGCTGAAGAAGCTATGCAGCAGATCGTCCATTTCATGGACTTGATCTACTCGGCGTACGCCTTCAGCATGAAGGGCCTTGAAGGCTTCTCGACAGCACCGCAGACTCAAGAGCTCAGGCAGACGATGGAACTTCAGATGCAGCTACAGATAGAGCAACGGCCGATCCTGTGCCTGCAGGGTAGACCTGAAACTCAGATGCAATTGCTCCCGGGACTACAAATGCTCATGGCATTTCAACGTCAGTTGCTCGCCCTGGAATCTGAGCATGAGCTTGCTCAATACCTGGCAGCCTATGAAGATAAGTACGGTACAACAGCCCTTAATAAGATGATCATCTTCTGCCTTGCCGGGCAGGTGAAACATGCAGTGGAGGCCAGTGGTGGCCAAGTGAGCTGGAAAGAAGCGCGCAATAAGGCCTGGGAAATCGCCCGAGAACATGGTGCAGTTGTCTAGCTCAGCTGCCCGAATCTGCGTCCGCGCCAGCTGGCGCGGATTTCTGCATAAAACAAAAGCGCCGTGCGGCGCCTCTTATATTCACGATTCAGGATTCCAGATTCTCTACTCCTTCCCCGCCCATTTCTTTAATGCCTCGTAATCAGTTGACCCGCAAATCGTCTCTTTTGTTTCTGTATTGATAAAAAATGGAACTCCACCACACACTCCAGTGTCATACTCTTTTTGCTTTGCAGCATTATCCTCGTTATTCCAAACCTCAAACTGCTCAACCTTAACCCCCTCTTCTTTTTCAAGCTTTTCGATAAGTGGTTTCATTTCAATGCAATGCGGACAATTCTCACCATAAAACTCTAAAAGTGCCATAGTATTCGTATTATTGATCAGCTCTGATACAATCAATGTATCTATGAAGTACACTAAGTTTATCACATTCAACGTAATTCTGATCAGCCTGATTGTGATTATAGCTGCAGGACTTTTGATCTGGAATCGAATCGACGTTGAGCCTCATCTGTCTGCTGTTGATATTGAAACTGGCAGTCTAGTCGAACGCGGGGAGATCATGACAACCACTGATGAATACGCTGCATTTAAGGTTGGTGGATCGATAGTGTACTTATCGGAAAATACTGAGCTAAAACTTGTTGACGGCCGTGAGGAACAAGTCGATTTGCAATTGATTCAAGGTCGAATAGTGCTTGAAGGCGATTCAAACGTATCGATACGTGAGATTGATGTCTCAACGCAGGGTGTCGTAAGCATTGTCCACTATAGTTGGCTTGATCAGATTGAGGTTGCGACTATTGAAAATCAAACTTCGATAAAATTCGATGATCAGATGATTACGCTCGAGAACGAATCGATTCTAATGTCCACGCTTGCGCCTTATACGACCGAATATATCGAATTCGATCCAAAAGAATCATCAGAAGTAGAATTCTACGACTGGGTATCCAATTTTCCACAGGAATAGTTGACAGGTAAATTGAAAAATGAGGTAATAGATATAGACGGGTAGAGATTACTCTTACTCCGGTGTCAAATAAACAAAACTCCCAAAGGACGCAATCCATGGGGGTTTTGTATTATCTCAGGAAATGGGCCTGTGAGAGTAATTGGTAACTCTACCCGTTTTGACACCGGGTTTTGCCAGTTCAAATCTGGTCAGGTCCACCACAATTTCTGGGACCAACCACACCCAGTCTATTCGACTGGGTGTTTGGTTTTAAAAGCAGAACACCGCCTCAGAGAACCGGGGCGGCGTGAACGACGGACGTGGGTTGTAGTTGGCTAGAGCGGGAAGGTCATCTCCAAGCAGCCAGTACCATCACACTGGAGGCTGAGCCCGTGGATGTGAACCGTGTGCCGAGATGGCTCGTCCAGCCCATACTTTCCCTGACCCATGACGAGACGTGGTACAACGCCCTCGCCCTGCAGGGGCATCCTCTCCCTCTCGATAAGAGCCTTGACCAGCTCATCGATCCCGGGCTGCTTCTTGCCTTCCCTGATTGCCACACCAACCACGGCATAGATCTCGTCGATCATCGCCGCGGATACAACAACCTTCTTGCCTGCCATGCGTGCACCTCCATGCATGTGAAATTGAGACAGGTCAAAAACTATACCCTAAAAATGCTGCCTTGTCAATAGCAAACGCCGCCTCGGAGAACCAAGGCGGCGTGAACGACGGACGTGGGTTGTAGGCGCTAGGCGGTGCCCGGCGTGACGGGGATGCGAACCAACACAGGGTCGAAACCAGCCTCGGTCAGGAGAGGCTTCATCGCTACGAAGAACTCATCTCCAACCTGGTGTGCCGCCACCGCGATCCGGAAGCCTCGCATGAAACCAGCCTGCATTGCCTTGGAGATTGCTCTGCCGAACTGACCGAGATCATCACCAGGCTCCCAATGAGACAGCGCTTGAACAGCGACCTCACGAAGCTGACGCTCTACTACTTGCCTACCCGACATGTGTGCACCTCCAAGTGCGGTGAAAGAAGGGGAAAGGAAGGGATCACGAATACGCCTCGCATCATGCACTTATTTGGCGTATTTGTCAAGTCTTAGCTCTAAAATATAGGCGACACGCCAGCCAATGCAGCAATCAAAATCGAAAACCACCAATACATCCAGTCCCCCTTTGTCCTTATCGTCAAAAAATCCTCAAGTACATACATCATCCGCAAAGGAAGGAAAAATATCAAAAATAGAATCATTGTTATACCAACATACACAACCGACAGCAAAATATCATCCATGATAAGCTCCACCTGCATATTTGCGCTTATCGTCTCCCAAATCGCTGTGTAGCCTACGCACAAAAAAATGGTTAGAAAGACATCCGCAACGATCTCATTCAATCCGCTGTGCTTTTTAGTAGCTCCCTCGGACATTATGATACGAACTAACAAAACAATCTCACGGATCAACCCGATAGCCATCACAAAACCATACAAAAACTCCGAGCTATCATGATGAATCCCAAGGCCCTCAAGCCCAAAATTCAACAAAAAACTCATTACTACAAGATGGAACATCCAAACCAGAAAGATGTGAATGCTCTGCTCTTTATTCTCACCTTTCAACCTTGCATAAATCTCTGGCGCCTTTATCCATATCCCAACTGTTTCCAAAACAAAAATTGTCAAAAGTATAATGCCTGCAATCCTACCACCATATCCATCACCAATCACAAACCCAAACATTGGCAACAACCAACCCTGCACAAACAAGGCATATATAACAAAAATTGCTGTCACCAAAGTTCCGTGTGATCTACTAATACTCATAGCTTTGCCAATACTGCGGGATGTGGATCTTTGATCCAAGCTCCTCTTCAAGATACGGCTTGAACGCATCCTTTGCTTCTGGATCACCATGCACAAGATAGATCTCCTTTGAGTCCCCCTCGTCGGGCTTAAGCCACTTTCGAAGCTTAACCCGATCAGCATGTGCAGAAAATGCACCAATCGCCTCAACCTCTGCTTTCAAATCATATTTATCGCGATAAATCCGAACACGCGGTTCTTTGTTCAAAACTCGACGACCCAGAGTTCCCTCCCCTTGATATCCAATAATCAAAATCCCAGACTTTGGATCCTCAATGTATCGTTGCAAATGATGCAACACACGCCCGCCCGTCATCATCCCAGCGCCTGCAATGATAATCTTTGGTCGCATGTCATCATTGATCCGCTTTGACTCATCCACGCTGAGTGTCACATGTAAATTTGGAAAGCTGAAGAAATCTCGATCAGGGCTTGTGAATATATTTCGATCAAACTTCAGATAGTTTGAAAAGTGTTGGTAGATCTCTGTGGCACGAATCGCCAAAGGACTATCCAGATAGATAGGCACATTTGGCATTTCATCAGCATCCACCAACCGATCAAGTTCATACAAAAGCTCCTGTGTGCGCTCGATTGAGAATGCGGGGATTATCAAAGTTCCTTTTCGACCAATGACTCGATAAATCATTCGCTTGAGCTTATCCATACGAACATTTGTGGACTCATGCTCACGATCTCCATATGTTGACTCTGTGATAATCACATCTGCTTCATCGATTGACTCAGTGTCAGGCAAAATCGGAACATTCTCATTTCCAACATCTCCACTAAACAAAAAAGTTCGGGCCTTACCGTCCTTCATGTGCTTTGCCTCGATCTTAAGAGAAACAAACGCAGAACCAAGAATATGCCCAACATCATGCATCATCACATGAACACCGGGAATTGGCTCAAACTCTGTGTGGTAGTTCATCACATGCATCAGATCATCAGCTTTTTCAACATCGGCAGGAGAAAACAAAACAGGAGTTCCTTTTCTCTGGTTGTTCTCAACCATCACATGCTGCGCATCCTGCAAAACAATGTGCGTCAATGCCTTAGTTGGTGGTGTGCAAAAAATCCTGCCATTAAATCCCTGCTGAGCAAGCATTGGTAGCCTGCCGCAGTGATCATAGTGCGCATGTGTAAGAATGACGGCATCAATCTTTGCTGGATCAAAGTTAAACCCCTCAAGACTCCCGTCTTCACGCTCTTCGCCTTGATGCATCCCGCAGTCGATAAGTAACTTGTGCGTATCGGTTTCAATTAAATGACACGATCCTGTCACGCCTCGCACCCCACCACAAAAAGTTAGCTTCATATGGGTGTATAATACCAGGTGACGGTTCACAGTGCACAGTTCGTAGTGCACAGCCGCAACCTCCCCTATCCCCTCCTTCGCAAGGAGGGGTCGAACCTACTCGCCCCTCCCTCTTACGAAGGGGGAGCAGGAGGGGGTTCTGGCGTGACAAAACCGATAAAATCATATACACTCTCTGCTTATGTCTTTTTCTTGGAACAATCAACAGCGTCCAATCGTGGCGCTCTCCCCAATGGCTGACATGACAGACGCGCCTTTTGGAAAAATCATCCGAGAGGTTGTTTCAAGATATGTTAAAGATTCACGGTTGATTATCTATCGAGAGATGGTTTCAAGTGAAGCAATCGTCCGAGGAAACGATAAGACTATGGACATGACATCGATACCTGACTCTGAGCGCCCTGTTGTTCAACAGATCTTTGGCGCTGATCCACAAGTTATGGCACAGGCTGCAAAGATGATCGTTGATCAGCACGCACCTGAGGCAATTGATATCAACATGGGCTGCCCAGTCTATAAAATAACAAGCAACTTCAATGGCGCAGCGCTCATGAAGGATCCAGAGCTTGCCACTTCGATCGTACGCGAAGTCAAAG
This sequence comes from uncultured Gammaproteobacteria bacterium, assembly GCA_964452565.1. Lineage (GTDB taxonomy): Bacteria > Patescibacteriota > Patescibacteriia > UBA9934 > UBA9934 > UBA9934. Next base: position 279,661 of record CAYVLY010000001.1, read on the forward strand.
CTGCGGTTGATGTTCCGGTTTCTGTAAAGATGCGCGCTGGTTGGTCTGACCACGGTGAGTGCGTTGAGTTTGCGCAACAGATTGAAAAAGCCGGAGCCGACCTCGTCACCGTTCATGGAAGAACTAAGAAGCAGGCTTACTCAGGCTTATCAAGTCGCGAAGCAGTGGCAAATGTAAAAGCTAAACTTTCAATCCCAGTTCTCTACAATGGCGATATTTTCACATGGCAGGATTATTTTGATGTAATCGAACAGACCAAATGCAATGGAGCCTTGATTGCCCGCGGTGCTTTAGGTAATCCATGGATATTCGCACAGATCGAACAAAAGCTTGCTGGCGATCGACCGCTCGAGGTAACTCTTCGCGATCGAATCGACACAGCTCTCAAACATCTAGATTATCATCTTGAACACTACGGAGAAGATAGGCTCCCAACTTTCCGCAAGCATCTCTCTTGGTACTTCAAAGGCATCACAGGCTTCAAACCTTTCAAGCAAACCATCATGACAGCAACTGACAAAGAAACGATTGCGCAAACCTTAGAAGAGTTTTATCAGGGTCAGACCCAATTATCTTGACCCAAACCCTAATTCACAATAGAATACTCAAGCAATACTACTTATGAGGATCGCTATTCTAAGCTTTGTAAGTAAGCCAAAGTACTTGGCAAAAGGAACAAAGCAAATCATCAAAGAGGCTAAGTCACGCGGACATAAAGTTCGTGTGCTTTATAGCCCATATGTTGGTCTTGAGTTTGGTAATGGAAAGAAGATTACATATAAAGGCAAGAAGCTCAGTCCAAAGAAATACGATGCTGTCATTGTACGCCCAGGTTTTAGCCTAGACCCATCTATCAATGCATCGATCATAAAACAATTCCAGCTTGCTGGATTTTATGTTTTGAACGGCTACATAGGAGTGTTTCGTGCAAAGAATAAAATCCGAACATTGCAGATGCTTGACCACTTTGGAATCCCAGTTCCAAAAACACTTGTTGTACGCGATCCAAAGCTTTTGACTGAGGCGTCTGAGGAATTCAAATTCCCTGTCATAGTGAAAGTTATATATGGAACACATGGACGAGGTGTCTTTATTGCAGAGTCAAAACGATCACTGCAGCCGATTGTTGAATATTTGATCGCCAAAGAAAAAGGCCCAATCTCACTTCAAGAATATATTGCAGAAGCTAAGGGATGCGATATCCGAGCTTTTGTTCTTGGAAAAAAGATTGTTGCAGCCATGGAACGTGTCGCAAAGTCTGGTGAGTTTAGAGCAAACTTTCACAAAGGTGGGTCTGTACAAGTGGCAGATTTGAGTAAAGAAGAAAAACGCATTGCCATTAAAGCATCACAGGTGATGGGGCTCGATATCTCGGGAGTTGATATTTTGCGGACAAAAAAAGGCCCTAAGGTAATCGAAGTAAACTCAAACCCAGGGATTGAAGGAATTAGCAAAGGCTCAGGAATCGATGTTGCTGCAAAGGTTGTGAACTTTATTGAACACCGGGTTGAAAAGTACGGACAAAAACGCAAAAAGCCAATGCCAAAGAGGATGATGCAAGAATAATAATAGAACCCAGAACTACAGATAAAAACCAGCTCGCGCTGGTTTTTTGACATCAAAGTTAGTAAATGATAAAAATAAACCTCGGTTACTTGCGATCGAGGCCATCAACAACCCTGGAGGAAGAGGTGAGAATTCGACTCATTGCAATCAGGCACGGCAAGGACGATAGGGAGAGTGAGAGCCTGCTCCCTTCGTGGTTCAAGCGTGCACACACGCTCGGCGGCTCCCTGCTGAACGGTCAACACATCGACGTGGTCATCATCTCGGACCTGCTGCGTACCATGGAGACTGCAACCGCACTACTGCGTGGCGGTCAGGTAAACGCCAAGAGGCTCACGGTCCGTGTCATTGTCGGCCTGATGGAGCTCTACAGAGCGGATCAGATGAGACCGGCGCTGCGGGACTGCTTCAACGAAACCGAGCTCGAGGACGGCGCGACCGTGCTTCTCGTATGCCATGAGCCCAACATCCGAGCTCTAGGCAAGATTTGCGGGGTCGACATATCGATCGGCAACCTCTCGGGATTCGAGCTCGACTACGACACCGACAGCGGTACTGCCACTTTCGTACAGCGCATCGACGCGCCCGAGGCCGAGGCCTAGCCCTGCCAACCCAGCTGTTCACTCTCGCGCCCGGTCCCCTCAGGACCGGGCGTGAATGCTTTTTGACGGATACACATAAAAATGATACAAACGTATATCGGTTATTTGTCGCCGGGACCACATTCACACTCAACCTACTGAAAGAAGGGGGTAATGGGAAAACTCATTATCTGTGCAGTTCGCAGCCCGCGTGCAGTTGAAGGGCAGGATATCAATCCTGAGATCATCACGCTTGCACACCGGTTTGGGCAGGATACATTCTACGGAGACCGCTACAACGCCCAACTGATTGAGAGCTCTTTGCCCGCGCTGCAAGTGATCGCTGCAATCAAAATGGGTGCAAATATCCAGGACGAGGTCCTGTTCGGAGTCTGGGATGGTCAACCCGACAATGTCACAACAGCCCTTAGCGCTCTTCACAGGCCAGAATTTGATCAAGATACGTCGACCGCGCTCATAGTCGTAAGTGACCCTGTCTTCAAACTCATGGCCAACCTGTGCAAAGTAGAAGTACCAACTGAGGGGCTCATCGGCATCCAATTCAAAATCAATGTCATGGATAATCGAGTCACCTTTCTCCGTCATCTGACTCCTCCGCAGAGTTAGTATCCGGCAAATGACGGACCTTTACGCGCCCGCGTCTCCCTTGTGAGGCCCGGGTGTTTCTCGTTTCAAAATGATGACGTATTTAGGCAGTAGGTGTAGAATATATCTATATGAAAAAAATCGCACTTATTCTAATAGTTTTTGCAATATTCACTAGTGGATGTAAGGTTATACCAACCGGAGAGACTGTAAGCTTTGATATTGACGTTGGCATCAGCTTTGAATCAGAAGAAGTAAATATTGAAGGATATACTGGTGGAGCTGTTTTTGAGCCAATTGGTTACGCAATTGTACATATCGAGGCTGAATTCCCTGCAGATGGCGGAAGCGTAATCAACCAGACCGGAACCGTTACGCTCACAAGTTACGAAGGTAAAGGTCCATATTGCACTTTGCAAGTCAACGACGATCTCATCCAAAAAGAAATAGAGGGTGTGCTATTTGATGACCTTGTTCTTGATCCTGTTGATCAGACAATCACATTACTGTCGCCAGTTGAATATGAAAACATCCCAATAAATATTACGGTTAACTGTTCCGGCCAGTCCTACACATCAGATGACTATCCATTTACAAAAACAGTTGGTGCGTTTAATGAAGGTGGCATTGATGCAATTGCCGTTCCCTATGATCTAACAGAAACAACATCAATGGTATATGACGGGATAATTCACGACCAATCATATTTTGTACTTAGATCGAATCTGGATATAGTTGTAACGCCAAAATAGAAATTAAAAAGAACCGGTCAGCACTGGTTCTTTTGTTATTAGGGTTATGATCTAAGCCACTTATCTTCCTGCCTCACCAAAACCTTAGGCGCACTCAGAGGATCAGCCATAATGTCTTTTACAACCTTTTCCATGCGTGACGACTGCGAGCCCTTCACATAAACAATATCCCCTTCTTGAAGCTCGCGATCTAAGTAACGCCCGGCTTCTTCACTTGTTGCAAACCATTCGATCGCTTCTTTATACATCCCGGCCTCAACTGCTGCCTCAACTGCTGTTCGCATATTCTCACCAACTGCCACAAACACATCAGCCACCTCTGCGACTTTCATCCCAATCATACGGTGCTCCTCATCTGTATACTGTCCGAGTTCGGCCATTTGACCCAAAGCAGCGATCTTACGACTAGATTCTTTCATCAAAGTGAAGGCCCTAAGTGCCTCAAGTCCATTCTGCATAGCTGCTGGCGCTGCATTATAAGAATCATCGATAATCAACGCACCCTTGATGCCTGCAATTGGATTTAGTCGGCCTGGAACTGGTCTAAGCTCCTTACTTAAAACCTGCATCGCATCGGTTGTATCAACCTCAATCTCATGTGCAACAGTCAAAGCGCACAATGCAGCCATCATTGGCGCATAGCCGATCATGTTATTTAACTCAAGCTCACCCCGCTCTTCTCCTGCAATTGTAATTTTCGATCGGGTCACCATAAACGTCTCTCCAGCACTAAAGTTTGAATCTTCACGCGTATCAAGCGTCATTTCGTCATAAGTATTCTCAAGTGACTTTGATCCGTACTTGATCACCCGCTCATTAGCATCCTCTTTCATGGCTCGAACCTTGTCATCATCTTCATTCAAAATCACAACACCCCATTGTTTCACATGCTGTGTGATCTTTGCTTTTTCCTGGGCTAATGCATGCACGCTCTGAAAGTTTGCAGCATGAACTGTTGATATTCCCGTCACAACTGACACATCAGGCTGCGCTAAAGCACAAAGTTCATCCATATCTCCAGGATGATCAACTCCATACTCCAAAACTAGGACTTCAGGATAGTCTTTGATTAGATACGACTTCCAAAAGAGTGCCAGCCAGCCAAACGGATTCTTCTCCGGGCTTTTCATGCCAAGAATCGTTAATGGCACGCCGATCTCATTATTATAATTCTTATGCGCAGTTCGAACTTTAAACTTCGATCGCAGCACAAGTGCAATCGCCTCTTTGGCTGAAGTCTTCCCTACTGAACCTGTGATAGCAACGACTTTTGGCCTGAATTTTCTCAAAACCAACCTAGCGCGCCTTTGAAGTAATCGAATAACAAGCTTTTTCATAATAAATTTAGTATATCAAACCTACCTCGTCGGTGGAACTTCAAGGTAATCAAGTATAAACTCAGCTATTTCCCCAAATACAGGTGCCGCTGTATCTGCAGCCCATGGTGTGGTCCTGGGATGATCGATACGTACAACCATTGCAAATTGCGGATCCTCAACAGGCCCAAACCCAGCAAATGTCGCGATGGTCGCATCCTCTTGATATCCACCCTCACTTGATGCAACCTGCGCAGTTCCTGTCTTTCCTGCAATATAATACCCATCAACACCAGCATAGCCTGCATGTCCGTTCTCAATAACTGATACAAGCATTGCGCTAATTGTTGTAGCTGTGTTTCCATCAACTACCTGCCTAATCGCATACGGTTGACTGTCTTCGATTGTTCCATCATCATATCGCTTTTCTTCAACAATATACGGCTCCATTAACCAACCACCATTCGCAATCGCTCCATATGCCATGGCAATCTGTAATGCAGTTGATGTAATTCCCTGCCCATAACTTGCGGTTGCATAGTAAATCTCATGATCGTTATAAAGCGATTCGATAGTCCCGGGTGCCTCAGTATCAAGTTCAATTCCAGTCAAAGTTCCAAATCCAAAATCCTCGATATAGTCAGTCATAACTAAACCTGTCATCTGCCGCATTACATAGATCATTCCCGTGTTCAGTGATTCCTCCAAGACCTGAGTCATTGTCTGAATGCCATGTGCTTTAAGATCTGAGTTGCGGATCGTATATTCTTCGATCTTCTCTTCTCCAGTATCATTATAAGTCTCAGACGGGGTCACAGCATCAACATCAAGTGCAGCAGCCATCACAAGAGGCTTAAAGACCGAGCCTGGCTCATATGCATCAAAGATAGCCGCGTTGTTGTAGACTGATATGCTTTCGACTTCATTATATGCGTTTGGGTCAAAGTCTGGGGCATTACACATTGCCATCACCTTTCCTGTTGACGGTTCGATAATTACCACACTACCACCATCTGCTTCATAGCGTTCAACGCCATCGTAGAGAGCCCTGCATGCTACATATTGAATCGTTCTATCAACCGTAAGCAAAATATCACCTCCATCTTGAGCTTCTTCAAACTCTCTCTTTCCGACTCCAATCCATTGACCTCCAATGTCAGTTACAATATCTAAAAATCCGTTCGCGCCTGATAGGTACTCCTCAAAGAACCCTTCAAGCCCGTACTGCCCATACAAACCTTCATCAGTCTGAGCCACAAACCCAAAGATGTGACCACCAAGGCTTTTCTCAGGATAAGACCGGGCTTCTTCAAGAACATAATGGATACCAACAAGATCTAGGTCGAGGATTTTGTTAAGTTGCGACTCAGGAACATTACGAAGAACTGGCTCGTATGGATCATCTTCTTTTGAAAGTCTTTCAACAAGTAGTTGATAATCAGATGGGCCTTCTTCTTCGAGCTCGTCTGTTTGATTAGATTCAGCATCCAGGACTTCGTCCTCACTGGATCCCCCGATCAAGTCGGGGGATGACAAGATTGGATCTTCGAACACACCCTCAAAGATATTGCCCTGCTCCTCTTCGATCTGATCTTCAGATTCAATAGCTGTAATCTCGTATCCAAAGATCTGTGCTAATGATTGCGCTGTACCTATCGGATCCTCGATTTTACGAGGCTCAGCATAAACAAAAGCCCGGGCTTCATTAGTTGCGGCCGTATATTCAGTACCATCCTTCCAATCGCTAACAATGATATCCCCACGTTGTGCAATTAACTCTTGATAAAAGTCGTGCTGCCCTGAGGCAAGTGAGTTGTAAAAGCCAGCATTAACGACCTGAAGCATAAACAAACGAAAAACAATCACGCAGGCAAAGGCAATAAAAAACAACCGAAGTGCCTTCAAGCGCCTCTCAAACGATGGTGCTGATCCTCCTACTGACGATCGCTTCCTAGATCTCATTGCCCCATTTTACCTCATAAAAACTACCAACGTTTAACGTTGGTATGTGGATAGAATAAAACCGCCAATACTAGCGGCTCCAATCTTTCTTATCAAACTTTTCTAAACTTTTCGCAAATCATCCTCAGTAACAGTAAATCCAAGAGCTACGTCTACCATATCCTCTGAGACCTCAAACTTTGTAAGTCGGAGAATCTCTCCATGCGACGACTCATACTCCCTAAACTCAACAGTATCAAGTTGCTCACCTTCTTCATCTAAAACCTTCCCTTCGCCTTCAAGTGAAAACTCATAGTCGTCCCCAGCATATGAAACAGCGTCATCGGTTGGCTCAAGATCCTCGTCAATATCTTGAAACATTCTCACCTCTTCTGAATCAGAGTCGATTGAGAGCCAAACATGATCCTCTCCATGGACCCAATACTCGGTCTCCCCAGTTGAAAGGTGGATTATATCGATCTTTGATGGTTGAAAGGTCTTACCTTTTACCATAATTGGTTGCTCATTTTTGAGCGCCTTGAGTGCATCTAATACGTTCATAATAATATTCAAAAAATAGTCTGATCGCAGTATAGCAATTTTTCTTCTGCTGTAAAGGGGGTATTGGACTGCTATTGACAATATATAAAAAATGTAGTAACCTCATTATCCCACTTCGTGCTTGGTGAACCCTCACCAGAGTATGGCTAGCGCAGGAGACCATCCTTACTAGGCACGGAGGAGGTGTACATGAACCCTGCCCCGACCTGCGCTCGGGGCTTCTTTTTTTAATAATCTAATCCCCCACGCGCTTGCACTCCAGAATAAAAGTAATGCTTTTTCATCTTTGCCTCTGTAACTAAGTGGGCGGCTCTGAGAAGATCTGGCTCTGGGTGTCGCCCTGTCATAAGAACCTCAACTCCTAATTTTCGATTCTCAATTGCATCGATCACCTCCTTTGACCCTAACATTCCCAGCGCAACGGTTGAGTTGATCTCATCAAGCACTACAAAATTATACTGACCTGACTCCATAGCCTTTCGAGCCTCCTGCAATCCAAGCTGAGCCTCTGATCGATCCTGATCATTAATATCAAAATCAAACTTACCTGTTACTGGATCAATTCGATCGCGCCCAGTTGCAACATAGTTAATTGACCTGATTTGATCTAAAGTCTTACGTTCATTGTAATGATCACTACCACCCTTGTCGAAAAATATAATCTTAACCTTCTTGCCAGCACCTGCTGCACGCACTGCCTGGCCAATACCAGACGTGGTCTTTCCCTTTCCCTCTCCGTGAATCAACTGCACAAGCCCATAACCCTTATGTCCTATGATCCTTTCATCAGGCTGTGGAAGAGACGCAAACTCACGATATGCGTCAATCACATCAACTACATATCCATTGATATCATCTGCCAGTCTGTTACGCGGATCAATCCACCTATATTCCTTATGCTCCCAAGAGAGGCTGATGTCCTCATCCTCGATCTTAACAGTATAAAAAGTCTTAAGCACATCCTCACGCGCCATGTCGCCAAATCCTTTAGCCATTTGTTGGTGAAACATTTGTGCTTCGCGTTTATCAATATGCACGCCAGTTTCTTCAAGCACTTCACGAACCAAACAATCAAGTGGCTCTTCTCCCTGCTCCATCATTCCACCGGGCAGATCCCAATCCTCGCCATATTCATTTGGATTTGAACTTCGCAACAACAAAACCTTTCCAAGTCGATTAACTAATAGTGCCTTGTGTGAGTTGTAGAGTTTATGCATACTTTTTGAGGTAATCACCAAGAGCCTCTGCAATCTTTGGCTTATATTGATTTACATCAATGGCGCGAGGATCAACCCACTCAAACTCAACATGTTCATCTGAGCACTTGGGATTGACGCTTCCGACCTTTACACGATAGATGAAGGCTGCGATTCGATTCTCTGGATTATCACCAACATCCCACATGAGCTGGCTGAACAATTCGGTTCTTGATTTTTCGATCTCCACGCCAGATTCCTCGAGAACCTCACGCTTCAGCCCATCAAAAAGCGATTTATCATCAATATTCATCCGTCCGCCAGGTATATCCCAAAGCCCTGCATGAAATGAATGAAGGTCGTTTTTGCCAGAATCCTTAAGCATAAGAACCTCCCCTTTCTCATTTTCAATAAACGCCTTATTGGCCACAAACATCTTTTGCATAATTGACAACATGACTTACATCTCTTATTCTCATGCTACACGAATTGGTATAGCATGAACAAGAGGAGGTTGTTCACATGCACAGCCCGTTACTTGAACAAATCTTGCTCGTAATCTGTGTCCCAGCAACCTTTGCATTTGTATATGCGGCCTACATTGCTATCGAAGACATATGCAAGCTCCTGCGCGAAGATCGCCACCGCCACCCATCGCCTCGCCGGTAGGGTGGTTTCACCTTTAAATCTAGTTGAACTATTTCAGTTCAACTAAAATGGTTCAACTACATTTCTTCATCATGGTAGAATATTCACATATGCCAACACAATATATTCTTTTGATGATTCTAATTCTGGCACTTTTTTCTTGGGCAATGCTCTACTGCGGCAGGATGCTTTTCAGAATTAAATCTTTCGAAAAGGCACTTGGGAATTATCGCAGAAAGCCAGAAACCCGTAATTGGTTACTTTCTTACTTTGTGGGCTGGAGGTTTCCATCTCAACAAAAGATAGCAGAACACTCGATAAAACTTTTTGGAGATAAATTCATCTCACTTTTCTATCGTATAGCAGGAATTATTTTTATAATCTTCTCTCTTGTCGGCTTAATTGCTTGCGTCTACTTTGTATTTGGAATAGCAACGGGGTCATTTTGATCTGTAACGAAATGACCGGCCACCCTAGGTTGGGCAGCCGGCACGGCGAAACGAACGGAGAGCTTCTCGAAGTGGAGCCGCGCCTCTCGGGCTACCAGATGAGAATGCTCTGCGGGATCAGGTCCAGACCGATCTCGACACCTCGCGTGGCGAACGGGCTCTGGACGATGATCTTGATGCACTGCGGCACGATCGAGAAGAAGATCACGATGCACTGAACCAAGGTTCACCTCCTGGGAACGGATTTTGAAGTAGTCCAAATCGATTATATCACAAAGATACTCAGAACCTCGCGGCCCTGATATTTCTAATTCGAGGCATCAAGGTTTAACCTCCGAGGTTGAACCTTGAGACAAAAAGCTCTATTTCATTGGTAAATCTGAAAACAAGCCGTTTCCGGCTTGTTTTTCTTTCATTCGCTCTCGCGATCCCAATGATTGTTTCAGACGGCAGAACCCAGAACTCAGAACCCAGATCAGATTTCAGACTTCGAATACTGGCAACCACCCCTACCCCCTCCTTGGGAAGGATGGGCCGTGCCCTAACTACACCCAGATGTTGCTCCGCAGTTTAAGCACTTATAACAAGCTCCGTTTCGCACCATAACCGATCCGCAAGTATCACACGCTGGCGCATCTGACATGTTATCGAATGTCATTCCAAGTGCTGCAACGCCTTCAACAACTTCTTGCGCAGCCTCGTCAACTTTTTCTTCAAACATCTTAACCTGTGCTGTTTTATCCTGCTCAGATGGTTCGTCCTCAGACTCTTGGAGTTCGATCTCTTCCCCTACCTTTGTTTCAACCACATTGATCCCCACCTGCTTCTGATCCTCAGGGGACAGAAACTTAAGCGCCATCCAGCGAAAGATGTAATCAACAATCGACTTTGCCATTCTAATGTTTGGATTGCTTGTGAATCCTGATGGCTCAAACCGCATGTGCACAAACTTGTTAACTAGTACCTGGAGTGGCACACCATACTGCAGAGCCATTGAAACACTAGTTGCAAATGAATCCATAAGTCCACTCATCACAGATCCCTGCTTTGACATAGTTATGAAGATCTCACCCGGAGTATTGTCACTATAAAGACCAACAGTGATATAGCCTTTATAACTTCCGATGGAGAATCGATGAGTAACAGACTTACGTTCATCTGGCATTCTTCGACGTCGTGGAGCCAGATCGGTCTTTACAACCTTGGCAGTCTGCACTTCCTGCTCCTGCTCGGCCTCTTCGACCAGATTCTCCTCCTTATCATCCGAATCATTCGAAGTAGTCAACGCCTGCTGCTTCTTTGACCCATCACGATAAATCGCAATTGCCTTAAGTCCCATCTTCCATCCCTTCATGTACACATCCTCAATATCCTCAACAGTTGCCTCGTTTGGCATGTTCACAGTCTTACTAATCGCACCTGATATGAATGGTTGAGCTGCTGCCATCATCCGCAAGTGACCCATGTAATGAATAGTTCTTGACCCGTTCTTAGCCTTAAATGCACAATCAAACACTGGCAAATGCTCATCTTTGAAATGAGGCGCACCCTCGATAGTGTCGGTCTCTTCAATATACTTATAAATCTCATCAATCTGAGCATCTTCATACCCAAGCCGCTTCAATGCCTCAGGAACAGTAGTGTTTACAATCTTTAGCAACCCACCACCAACAAGCCACTTATACTTTACAAGCGCGATGTCTGGCTCTACTCCAGTTGTATCGCAATCCATTAAGAACGCAATCGTACCTGTCGGAGCCAAAACCGAAATCTGAGCGTTGCGAAGTCCGTGTTTACGCGCACCGTCTACGACATTATCCCAAGACTTTCGAGCTTCAAAAAGCAAATCGGCAGGAACTCCCTCTGGATCAATATCATATGCTGCAGTTCGATGCATTTGCATAACTTCAAGCGCTGACTCTTCATCTGATTCATAGCCTTCAAATGCACCAACTTTCTCAGCGATCTTTGTTGACTGATAGTAGGTCTGTCCGCTCAAAAGAGACATAACAGCACCAGCAAGGTTTCGACCCTCATCTGAGTCATATGGAAGCCCGCGGCTCATCAAAAGTGCTCCCAAGTTTGCAAATCCGATTCCCAATGGCCGATATCTATGTGAGTTGTGCTCAATCGCTGGTGTTGGGTAGCTTGAGTTTCCTACAGCAATCTCCATTGCAGTAATAACAACCTCTGAAGCTTTCTTAAACGCCTCGGCATCAAACTCCATCACACCATTCTTCTCTTTTCTAAACGCCATTAAGTTAAGTGACGCCAGGTTGCAAGCAGAATCATCTAAGAACATGTACTCAGAGCATGGGTTTGATCCATTGATTCGTCCTGATGTCTTACATGTGTGCCACTTGTTGGTTGTTGTGTCGTACTGGATACCAGGATCTCCACAATCCCAACCAGCTTGTGCCATCTTTCTAAACAAATCACGCGCCTGATAACTTACAGAGTCATTTCCTGTTGTAACTTCCTTTGTCACCCAAGGGGCATCTGCCTCAACCGCTTCCATAAATGCATCTGTTACTCGCACTGAGTTATTTGCATTTTGGAAGAAGATCGACGCATAGGCATCACCATCCATTGACGGATCGTATCCCGCATCAATCAAAGCCCAAGCCTTTTGCTCTTCCTTTACCTTACATTCGATAAACTCTTCAATATCTGGATGTTCAATATTCAAAATGACCATCTTTGCTGCACGCCGCGTTTTTCCACCTGACTTTACAACTCCTGCAAAAGCATCAAATCCCTTCATAAATGACACTGGCCCTGATGACTTTCCATTAGATCCGCCTAAAAACTCTTTTGATGATCGGAGGCTACTCAAGTTTGACCCAGTTCCAGAGCCTTGCTTGAAGAGCATGCTCTCAGTCGTTGCTAATTGCATGATTGAACGCATATCGTCCTCTACAGAGTTTATGAAACACGCTGAGCACTGTGGGTGCGGATTTACGCCAACATTGAACCAAACAGGGCTATTGAAAGCAGCCTTTTGATTTATCAAAATCGATGTTAGCTCATCCTCAAACACCTGAGCATCCTGAGCAGAATAAAAATACCCATCCTGACGCCCCCAATTCGCCATAGTGGTAGCAACACGTCCGATGAGCTGCTTCATTGATGATTCCCGCTCTGGAGTTCCTACCTTTCCGCGGAAATACTTTTGAGCAACAATGTTAGTCGCAGTTTGTGACCATTTCTTTGGAGCTTCAATATCGTGCTGTTCAAATAACACTTCTCCATTTGAATCTTTGATTGATGCAGTTCGCATCTCCCACTCAAGCTCATCATATGGGTGAATACCCTCCTTAGAAAAATATCGAGAGAACCGCAGACCATTTCCATAAAGCGGTGTCTTTGATCGTAGAGGTACCAAAGTTTGCTTGTGACGAATGTACTTCATTGCAACATGCATGAGGTTATTGTCGATCAAAGTCATATTTACAACCTCACGGATATCACCTGAGTTTGGAACAGTGTGTCCATCATAAATTCGCTGCAGTCGAGAGATAACTTGAGTAACAACCTTATCAAGTTTTGCTAGATCATCGATTCCAGCATCTCCAAGAGATTTTTGAATAGAAGAAAAAAGCTTCCTTGAATCAAAAGGCTGCTCCTGCCCATCACGTTTACGTATGGCTTTAAGTGAAGTCATATATTGCCAAACAGCATCGCTAATTGTTGCTGTCTCTTCTTCCACGCGCTGCGTGAGTTGGGGTGTCTTGTGATCCATAGGGAAACAAAAATTAGGGGTTACTCAATCGACTATTAGCCTCACAATTTTAAGGCATAAATTAAAGGCCGTGAAGCTTGCCTGTATAAAACTTCGGGAACGAGAGAATCCTCAGCAAAATATTCAAATTTGAGTGCAATGCTAGGAAGAATCAAGGCTTTGCTTGAGGCGTACTAGAGGGTACGACGAGAGCAAAACGCAGATTCTGACACCGCAGTGCGCCAAAGATGGATGTTTTGCGGGTAAATCAAAAATCCCAGTTGAGTGGGATTCCACTTCTCCCTCTTCGAAGTTACATTTTTGACGAACACTATATCTTGTGCTGCCAATGAGAATTGTACCACTACATCTTGTGTTTGCCAAAACCCAAAACTGTGGATAAAACACGTTAAAAAACATGATTTCACAACTACTTCTAATTTTGCTAAGCTTTTCACGTACCTTTCATGGAGATGAGACATTGGAAGAGATTATTCTCGTAGACAATGGGCTCATCATTAAGTGTGAGCTCTGCCCTGGCGGGCTTGTGTACCCTAACGGTAGTGAAAATCCCATTGCAGATAGCGTGGCCGGTAAGGACTACTGCCCATCAGTAGACCTGATAGCACAAACGGTTCATGTTAGAGTCGGCCCAAGATGGCAAATATTCGAGTTTGACACACCTGACGCCTTTGGTAGATTCTGGACAGAAGAAAAGAAGAGTGCCATTCGCGCTGTAGCCCTCTGCGCTCAGCTGGGCAATCAACAAGCAATCCAGGAGCTTTACAAGGTCCTGAAGCCCTTCATGCTAAAAACAGTCCTTAGTCTACAGGTGAATACAGAGGATGCAGAGGACATTGTCCACACAGCATTTATGAGTGTGCTGAGAAGGCTACCGAGCATAGACGTAACAAACATCTCGGCCTACGCAACTAGAGCAGCTCGTAACGCGACTTTCAACCTAAAGCGCAACAGAAAGCGTCGTACAGGCCTGCTGCAAGAGGATTTTGAGCGCAACCAGGGCTCACATAGAAGAAACGGAAATCCGATAAACGGTGCGGTGCGTGCGGATCCGACAGATCGCATCCTTGATGAGCAAAGAGCCGATGCTATGGATCGACTGCTTGCACAGCTGACACACGATCACAGGCAGGTACTGATACTCCGGTACAGACAAGATCTGACATATGCAGAAGTCGCCGAAGCGCTCGGTGTAAAGCTTGGGACCGTAATGAGCCGGCTCAGTCGAGCACACGCCTCTCTTGCTAAAATCATCAGAGAGCGGGGGTCGGAAGAAACAGCACTTCGACTTACATAGGTACGCCATATACTCACTCCCCCGCGCTACTCGTGCGGGGATCATGCTTTAAAAACAAAATCCCGCCGGGGACGCCGCGCGGGACCGTGCCCTACACCAACTGGTGTGGGGCTTCATGCTTTTTAATTAGACCCTATTCAATCTTACCCTTTATCTCCTCAGCCTGTGCTTTAGATACATCCTTTGAAACTTGCTCTTCAATGTCATCAACCTCTCGATCAACCTCTTCTATACCCTTTTCAAACTCAACCTTTGCGGCTTCAACATCATCAATCATCTTTTTGCGGGCAGCTTCGTACTCCTCGCCTTCAAACAATCCCGCCTCTTTCATCTTAGATTCGATGAGCCCATGATTCTCAACAAACAAATCATTAAGTAGGGTCTCAGTAACCCCTTCTTGATCAACACGACCTAGGAAGTGCTTTTTCCGATCTTCAGCGATTTGCAATTCGCCGATTAGTTTCGCAACTTTGTCTTTCATATACTATGAATTATGCCTCAGCAGCTTTCATTTCACGGCTTCTTAAAACAAACTTATTTGACCTCGGATCCATTGCTTTATAAACCCCATGACTTATACCATTAACATTAACGATAGTTACCTTGGGCCCCTCTATCAAATCATCCCTTTTACTTAAGCTATCTATATCATCAGGGTCTGAATCCTGGGCATCAATCGCAGCCCATAACAGATCCCTGGAAAGGCTTTGTTCGTCACTATAACCCTCAGGACTCAAGCCTTCACCCAAACGAATAATCACTGCCTGTTCCAAACGCAATTTATCCTCTCGTCTACGTGATTCTGAAAGCTCATCTTGCAAATCATATATTCTTTGTTGCTGTTCAAGGCCGATTCTTATGGCTTCATAATCGACTGGCTCGACCTCTTTCATCTTGGGACCTTGATCTATAGTTTCTGCAAAAGTTTTCCCAGCCTCTCGGACCGCTGACTCAAAATTCAAAGTTATTCTTTGAACTTTATCAAGTGTATTCCCTACTCTTGTAGCTACTGCCTCAACACCCATGATAGCGACATCTTTTAATGCGCCTCCAACAATTCCTGGTACATCAATGAGCCCTGGCTGGTCTTCGGTACCAAACACCAAATCACCTGTAGCTACTATACCCCTCTCTGCAAGCTTTGCTGCACCCACCACACCCTTTACTCCAACACCAAGTACTGAATAGCCACCGACAGCCTTAAATAATCGTCCAATTGTTGCACCGGCCGCTTTTCTACCAACACCCATTGCACCCTCCATTAACTGGTCACCGGCAGCTTCAAAGGTATCTTCTCTTTCAGGTTGAGCGCCTTCTGGGCCTGGTACCTCAATAGTTGGCTCATCGCCTACGTCCTCATCCGGCCTTGGCTTTTCAAATGATTTTACGCCAAGGTCTTCAACACCCCTCTTTGGAAGCTTAGCAGTAGTAGCTTTATTAACCATATGTTTCATTATCTGATCTTAAAACCCCATTGTCAAATTAAGTGCTGCTTTGTCTTCTGGAAAGTCAAAGTCGACTTTTACCATCTGTCGCTCCCCCATTCGGTCATCAAACAGGATATAGCCGTTCTTTTGACCGAATTCGAGCACCTCTTTAGTTACTTTAACGTCTTGCATACAGTAATCAATAATTTCCTGAACCTTACCCTCTTTCCACCAAGCAACAGCTTGAAGTCCATGAGCGCTCTTTTTAGTACCAAGTGTTGCAGCAGCAACATCATCAAGCTTTATTCGATACCCAAGACTCAAACGAATCTGCTCAAGCATGTCGAGCTGAGGAATCTTAAGAAGATCACCAGGATAATATTTATTCAAGACTGGAACATCGAATCCGACGCTATTGTAGCCAATCAAACAATCAGCTGATTCAAGATCCTTGAGAAGTTCCTGCATCTGATCATGTTTATACGACCTCCAAGAATCATCACCATAAAAATATGCACAAACAACAGATACATCTAACTTTTCAGGAAAATACCCCCCTACATCATCAAATGTATTTTGCGTTTCTATATCAAAAACAACTGGATTTTTCATAACCACAACATTGTATCACATGCAGCGCCACACCGTTGACATAACACAAAAATTCTGCTAAGTTCGTTGAGAACCTTTCACGGAGGGACCTATGCGGCCCATACTCATGCTTCTCTTGGCGAGTGGATGCTCGTCGTCAGTGGGAAAGCCGGTCAGCAGCGTTCCCCTTCCCATAGAGTGTTATATCGAGACTTGCAAACACAGCAGTGTTGAGACCTCGATCTACCTAGATAGCCTCATCCAGACTGAGTGTCCCCAGGGACATGTGTTGCTCGAGTTTGATGTACTGGATGGTCAGTTCTCTGGTGACAGAATCCGCTTCTTCTGCCTACAGCAAGATGAGGTGCAGTGCGACATTATGGTAGATCCCGGCATATCATACTCGCTTCTGGTTGGAAACCAAGAAAACGAGCACAGCATCAACATCCAGGGATCAGGCAATGGGATGCTCGAATGTGGAGATGGTATCTACCGACTCTGGCTACGACGACCACTCAGGGCCATTGATTCGTATTGCCATTTCACGTATATGACCAATGCAATCGCACCCGTTGGCACCTTCGCGAATCCACACCCGGAAGGCTGTGCATTCAGAATCAACTTCCGCTACTAAAAGCGCCACCCTCTCGGGGTGGCGTATCGTGCTTTAGTTAAACTTATTCAGTTGAACTAAAATAGTTCAACTGAAATCCAGCGGCACACCAAATCTAATCCAATCTTCTAGAAATCTTTGATATTCTGAATAATCTCTGAACTCATCTTCTATAATAGAATTATCTATAATATCGGAATCTCTAAAAACCGACCTAAGACTCGACCATTTATAATCACGCACAAATCTAAGTGCATCTTCGACATCTAAACCACCGCCTTTCCAATTATTTGAAATAAATTTTAGAGGATTCAAATGGATATAACGAAACAGATGCAATAAATAGCCATCACGGTCGACTAATTTGCGCTTATATCGTGTCTCAAACAAACTACCGGAACGCTGATTTCGCTTATTGAAATATAATGTGTAAGTAGTCCCTATCTTATGCATAAATGTTGCAATCCCACCTTCAGACGATTCTTCCAACAAAAAATGGAAATGGTTGTCCATGAGGCAAAAAGCATGGAACCTTACTAACTTTTTACCGTCTTCATATGCAAAACGCCGCATCTGAGAAATAAACCTTTTGCGATCCTGGTCGTCGTCATAGACTGAACGTTTATCAACGCCACGATTATAAATATGATAATAAGACATAAAACTCCCATTACGGGAGTGTTTATATACTCATCACATCATCTTCAAAAGCCTTAGTCAACCTTAGCTGTATATAACTTGTTAAACTTGGTTAGTTGAACTAAAATAGTTCAACTAAAATCAGACAGCCGCGATTGCTTCGGAATACGTGGGAAATGCATGCAACATACTTTCGACCTTATCGAAGCTTACATTCAAATGCATCGCAAGCGCCAGCTCGTGAATAACATCTCCAGCATGCTCGCCAACCATCTGCGCTCCCAAAATCCTTCCTGTTCGTTTTTCGATAATCACTTTTAGCAAACCTTTACGCTTATTCTCTGCGACTGCGCGTCCCAAGGCCCCAACTGGAAATGATCTACTTGCAGCCTTCAGTTTCTTGCCCTTAGCATCTTTCATTGTAATACCAACCGAGGCAACCTCTTGATGCGCAAATGTCACACATGGCACCACTCTATTATCAATCGACCTCATCTTTCCTGCAGTTGTACACATATTCCATGCAACAACCTCCCCATCTCTATGCGCCGTGTGCGTCAACCGTAAAGCACCAGAAACATCTCCTGCTGCAAAAATATGCTTCTGCGAAGTCTGAAGCTTCTTATTCAAAACTAATTGCCCGCGATCACTTACCCTTACTTTTGCCTTTCCCAACTTCAAATCTTTGATGTTAGATCGCTTTCCTGCTGCAACGATCAGTTTATCAACTACTATCCTATTACGAGCTTTTCGACCCTCCTGATACACTAACTCAACTTTTGATCCGATTTTCTTAACTGACAAAACCTTTGACTTAGTCAGGAGATTCACACTCCGCTTTTTCATATCAGCCTGCACAAGCATTGCTATCTCCTCATCTTCATATCCGAGAATATGAGGCGCTATCTCAAATAAATGCACCTTTGTACCAATCATGCTAAAGAAGGTCGTGAATTCTACACCAACAGGACCACCGCCTATAATCGCGACTGATCTTGGTTGACTCTTAAGCGATACAACCTGCTTGTAAGTCAAATACGGTACCTTATCGATTCCATCAACCGGCGGCACCCAATCAACTACTCCGGTTGCTATAACAATCTTCTTTGCCTTGTACTTCTTTTTACCGATCTTAATCGTATGTGGATCAACAAACTCTGCCGAACCTTTTACATATTCAACACCCTTGTCTAGTAATAACTTTTTCAGCCTTTGACCCTTGCCAGTCACCGTACTCACAACGGCCCGCTTATACTTCATTGCCTGGGAAAAGCTAAACCCAAGTTCACGTGCGGACACGCCATAAGTTGGAAACTCAAACTTAGCAGCATGATATGCCTTTGCTGATGTGATCATGGCCTTTGTGGGTATACATGCATAGTTTGAACACTCACCTCCAAGCTTGTCTTTCTCAACCAAAATAACACTCTTGCCACGCTCGCGCGCACCCAAAGCAGCGCTCAATCCAGCTGAACCGCCGCCGATAACCAAAACATCAGTTACTATCGCCTTTGATCGAACTAACTGTTTTTTCCTCCTTTTCATAATTATTCACAGAAACTCATTCCCTTATCCCATAGTCGCGACTCCCCCTGCTCTTTCATATAATACCACCATTCAACTCCCCACAAATAGATCTCATCTGCGCCAATCTGCTTTGCAAAGGCTAAGTTTGCCTCCATGTCCTCAACTGGAAATAATGCGTAAAGATCTTCTGTGGATTCATCAATATCCTCAATGTCTTCTGGAATCCATGGCTCCATCTGCAGCTCCGAAATAATCACCATATCCACAAATGGCTCTGAGAGAATCCTTTGAACTGTGTAAACCATTGGTGAATGTGGGAATACAAATGCTCCAAGTGTTTTATTCCAAACTTCACGATATAAACTCACGCCAAGCACATCAAGATTCCATGTTTTCAAAAACCATAGTGACTGCTCTCCACTTGTTGTCGATTGGATCTGATGTTCTGGATCAAGAAGACGCACAAACCTGACTGTTTGCTCAAATCTATCTACATCAGGCGTTGGACAATCACCAAATGGAAAGAATGGTTCGTTTTCAACTTGCCAACGATCTAGAGCTGGGTGATCCCGATATCGTTCAACAACTGTCTCAATCATTGAGAAAAAGCCAGCCTTATAGGTTGAATTATCCACCTTTCCAGCCCAATGTGGAATAAAGCATTCAGGCCATCTTGGTACCTTCATCCCCACAACAAGGGTGACATCGATGCCCTCCTCAGCTGCTCTATCCATCAAATAATCAATAGTATCGAGGTCGTATTCACCTCGATCCTGCTCAATCTCGTCCCAATATACTGGGATTCTTAATCGCTCAAGCTGATCAAAGTCTTGCAAAAGCGCCTCATATGTCTCACTAACATCTAAGCCTAAGTACTCGGTATAGTGAGTCGAAAACGAAGCGCCGATTCTTGGACTCCTTTCATGAGTCAAAAATCCAAACACTGTGCCAAGCATTACAATAACTAAAACAAAAACAGCCGTGATAGCAACTAATCGCTTAAGCTGTTTTTTATCCTTCATATCCTCCTCTGGCCTATTATCAAATATCCTCCTTTTTCTCGCGGATGAATGCCAACCACTCCTCAATAAATCTCACCGCAACCTTAAATGGCGACTCAATGATGAAGTCAAAGAAATAGATGAATACATTGATCTTCGATACTTTCAATGAGAGCCAGCGGCCAAAGTGAACAATTGGCAGTACAATTATGTCGAAAAGTGATCCAAACACTCCGCGGCGTTGAGGTGATAAAACAATATCACGTGTTGAGCTTCTGATACGGATTCCAAAGAATGTTACTAATGACAAGAAGAATAGGAATAGTCCGATTGAAAATGCATTGAAGTTGAGCTGATATAACATTGTCCCAATCGCAGTATAGACCAACACAAACACAAGAGCGTAAACTGAACTGAATATTGTAGACCATGTTCCAAATCGACTCTTTCCAATGCGCACATTCAAATAATCGTGATTAGATCCCACTACTAATGCGCGCACTGCGGCTTTATAATCTTCGGCATTACGCCGCTCTGCAACCACAACAGTCATTCCAATAAATGCTAGGAATAATGGGTGGAACAAAATGTTGATCGCTAGTGGTATTGGGAATAACTCACCATGCATAAGTAAGTCGTACGGGACTTCGAGAATCACAGCTAAAGCCATCTTGGTTATAAACAAGAATAGTACTGCTCTGATTGTTGTCCTTCGAAGCCTTGTTCTAAATATCTTAGTGCGTTTCTTTAATGCTTTCCAGATTGAACGTCCAAGCAGATCTGGCTCAGATTCAACAAATACCTGGAAGTCAGTCGGGTTGTCCTCAATTACATCTTTAATCACCCTAAAGACGCCAGCTTGACGCCTTAACTTTTGTGAAAGTTTTTCGATTAATGGATGTTCAATCTGGCCATCAATTGATGCAATCACAGTATCAAGCTCCTCGGAAATCTCTGCAATACGCGATGGAGTAGATGCCCCTGGCCAATCTGGATAATACAAGGCCAGCGTTCGATATCGAAGCGTAGCAAGATCTGATTTAAGAAGCGTCTTATGAACCGCAATGTAAAGAAGCAGATCTTTTTGCTCATCAGTAACTACAATGCTTGGATCCCACTCTGTTCTCGAACGCATCTGCTCATACATGTAGCCCACCATGAGCTCCTGGTTTTGATGAGACACAATCGCATAATCTAGCTCGGTCGAGATAACATCTAACAAAAACTGAAATGAAAACTCTGGCTTCCTTGTCTTATCAACTGCCTCTAGCAAAGGCCCATATTTAAGGAATACAGGTTGCAGTTCATTGATAAACTTTACTGGAATCTGCTTATTGGGAAGATACTTTGCCCACACTAGCTCGCGTAGTAAGTTCTCCGCCATGTCTTCAAGTGGCATGTCACTACCCAAAAATCGACGCAAGATGCGCGAGATAGCATTTCTTCTAAGTAAGTGATCTTCCTGATACTCAAGTGTTGTGCGGACTTTTTCATAAAGTGAAGCTGCAGTACTTGCCGGAACGCTAACCTCAATAGTCTCTGCACCTTCCTCAAATGGCAATGCACCTTTTGAAGATTGGATGGCTTGAGCAAGTTGTAACATTCTTTCAGACATAGTTCGATATTAGAAAAATGTTCGCTCCTTCGAGTCTTTAATCAAATCGTATGCCTCCTGTGCCGTGTCAACAACCTTAAAGATATCTAAATCTTCTACAGCAATGGTGCCATATGTATCTAGCTGCGTTGCTTTTACCCAACTCATAAGCCCTTGCCAATAATCCTTTCCAACCAGGATAACTGGAATCTTTTCCGACTTTCCTGTCTGAATCAATGTCAAAATCTCGAACAGCTCATCCATTGTTCCAAATCCACCTGGGAAGTACACATATGCCTGTGCTGATGCAGCAAGAATAACCTTTCGAGTGAAGAAATAGTGAAACGCCCTGGATGACTTTACATATGGATTAATTCGCTGTTCCATTGGCAATTGAATGTTGATTCCAACAGACTCTCCCCCAGCTTCATAAGCACCTCGGTTAGCGGCCTCCATTATTCCTGGACCGCCACCAGTTACAACGGTAAAGTCACCATTTGCTAAAAGTGCACCAAGTTCGACAGCCTCCTGATACCACTTATTATCAGGCGTCAATCGGGTTGATCCAAAGATTGTAATCTCACGATTGGTCTCAGATAAAAACTGAAAGCCCTCCACAAACTCGGCCATAATACGGAATATCCTCCAGGTTATGTCGGACATTCTTGGAGCCTCACCTGCAAGCTTACACATCTCTGCCTCCTCATGTGTTAATGGAATTCTTGCGGTCTTTTTTGGTTCTTTTTTTCTTGCAATCATAAAAATCTCATTTGCTCTATTTTACCACGAATCCGCACATATACATACGGATTAATCCCGAGGTCCAACCTCCTGGAGGTCCAACCTCGATATTGACAATATGTGTTTTTTGATGTATGTTGATCGCCACCCTAAACGTCATTGGAGGAGACGTGGATATCCTACTACCGCCCGCGAGAAGCGCTTCGACAGATACGCCTGACCCGTTCCTGGTGCTTGGCGCACTGATCGTCGTGTTCGTGCCCATTAACTGGGCGTTCATCACTATCTGCGAGTACTTCGGCTGGGGCATCACGCCCACGTAGCCCAGAAATGCTCTCGCAACTCGTAAACCCCGCACCTCGTGCAGGGTTTCAAGCATCTAAATTCTCAATTCTGCCACTACCCTTCGACTCGCCTGTGGCTCGCTCAGGATAATAGCCATTGCATTCTTCGCTGGCTATTACCATGACCCCCCACCTCCCCCACCAAATCCGCCGCCAGAAAATCCACCTCCGCCAGAACCTGATGAACTAGGCATTGGTGTTGCTGCAGCAGACTGAATAGAACTTGCGATAGAATCAAAGCCACCAGTCATTGCCAAAGCCATAAATGCAGTATCCCCTGCATACCAATCTGGCGCTGCTTGATGAACGTCTTTAAATGTCTTTGCCCACTGATCAACATCATCGAATGCAATTGCATACGGCAAGTAATCCGCAAATATATGCTCTTTTTCATGCCATGCAGATCGATATCGTTCTGCTGTGTGCATGAAATCCTTGAACCCGAGCACTTTTCGACGCATCTCTACGCCCTCCTTTGTCAAAGCCGGCATCAAATATCCAAACACGATAATTGCGATCCCTGAAGTTGTTCCAACGAATGAAGTAAACAACCCCAGCACTGCCCCCAACACCACACTAAAAGCAAAGACTGCGACCCCCAAAAAGATGAACAACACCTGATAAACAAACGACCGCTTCACATAGTATCCATCACTAACTATCTTTTTGCGAAGTTCGGATTTCATCCTATTCATCTTCTGAGCCGGGATAGTGTTTTTCAACTTCTTGAGTGGTATCTCAGCCATCTTTCCTTTGAAAATCATTTTGTGAAATTGAGCATGAGCTTTATCAAGGCCCTGAGACCCCTTCAAAGGAATCAATGTGACCAAAGGCTTGCGTCGATCTTTTCGATTTTTCTTTTTTGTTTCTGCTTTAATCTTTAAATACCCATCTACTGCCATCTGAATAATCATCGAGGTTAGATGGTCCCGCTTAAGCCGACCATGCACCAACATGCCAGCATAAACTGATTTGATGCCATTAGGTGGTTCATACTCAGCAATAACAGTCTTGTTCATCTTTGGATCTTTACCACGCGTGTACCACATCCAAAACGTAAATCCGAGGACTAACAACGGGATCAATGCATACCAATTATCAAACACTAACCAAACAAATCGATCCCACAGAGTTGGCTCGTAAATCTGACCCTTTGTAAACGCAACTGCAACTGTTAGAAAATCATTTGCTTCGAACTGGGCAACGTCACCCGCATCATTTTTCGTACAATTCTGCGCAGTTGATCCGTAATAGCCTGTGTAGCAAGAAAACTGCTCAACCTGCGCCCCATCAGGCAAAATCACAGTGGCACTTGAGCGATCAATCGGAACCTCCCAATCAGTTCCTGTTACATTCCAATACAACTCATCGTACTCATCAAAGTACAAAAAAACTCGATCAACAGTGTAAGTGATCTCATAAGTATGCGTTCCTGAGATGTATCTATCTGGATCCCCAATACGTAGGCTTACATCGCTATATCCATACGAATAGTTCACCTGCGCGGGCTGTCCATCCTGTTGGATATTCAAAACATCAAAATCAGTCTTAAAGCTATTGCCATACGTATCTGTGTATCGCACTGGTATCTCTCGATAGATCCCATGCTTTTGAATATCAAAAGTTACATCAATTGTCTCAGTAACAGTTATCGATGCATCCTCATGGATCTCGATAACTGAATCGAAAGAATCAATCGACCATGTATAAGCTTGAGCGTCCGATGTTAATCCAAAAGCGAAAAGTATCGCAAGGAATGCGATACTAATACATGTAATTTGCCTTGTTTGAAACATGCTCTTCAAAAGTTGTAGCATATATTGTCTCTCCGTCAGGAGTTGCTAAAAAGTAGTAGTAGCTGTTTGGTGTTGGTGAGATAACTGACTCAATTGCAGCAAGTCCTGGATTGGCAATTGGCCCAGGTGGTAGACCTGCATACATATAAGTATTATACGGTGAATCGATCTCTAGGTCTTCGGCCGACGCTGCTGGATCATCCTTACCTGTCACATAATTAATGGTTGAACAGGCCTGCAACGCCATACTTATCTCAAGGCGTTTTAGAAAGACGTCGGCAACAATCTTCATTTCTTCAGAAGACGGGACTTCTTTTTCGATAATTGATGCTAGCGTCAGAAGCTCATGGATTGACTCAACGTATCGCACGTTTTCGATCCCCTCGATAAACTCAACATTTTCTTGCATCTCGTCGACGAGGGTCGTCACGATCGTCTCAGCAGTCGAGTCTGGATAAAAACGATACGTATCTGGGAAAAGATATCCCTCAAGGTCAACATCATCTGGCTTTCCGGCACTAATGATAAATGCGTGACTCTCTAACGGCGAGTTTATTCCAGTCCAATAGTCCCAATCTTCTGGCGTAATTTCGAATTGCGATATAACAACCTCTCCAATCTGATCAAGATTGTAACCTTCCGGAATAGTAATCGATATATCCTGACCAGCTGTGTACTCAGTCATCATGTCAATGAGATGAGCGTAGCTAATCCTTGGTTGCAACTGATAAACACCCGCACGGATCGATCCAGCAGAACCATTAAGCTTTGCATAGAACGTGAACCAAAAATCTGATGCAATAAAACCCTGTTCTTCAAGGTCATCAGCGACTTGTGAGAAACTAGCTCCCTGCTCTACAGTAAACAAAACTGGATCGATCTTGTCAGATGGATCCTGGATCCAAAACCGATACGATTGTGTGATTATCGTTATAAAGATAATCGCAACCAATACAGCTGCAGCAATCAAACATGCAATAAGTTTTTTTATCATATATCAGATACCTCCATCCCGAGCAAAGTCGAGGGATCTCACGAATCTAGTTTCGAGAGATCTTTCGACTCGCTTTGCTCGCTCAAGATGGAAAAATATTTAATCAATCTTAACTGGCTGCCACGAGTCATTAAGGGGCAACAGCTCGGAAAGTGTTTTAGTCTCTGTTTCTGAAATTAGAACTTCCGCATTTAGATTATCTTTACTGACATGCTTCATGAACTGCCTGCAGGCACCACAAGGTGAAACAACAAAAATCCCTCCCTTGTCATCTTTCCAAACAGCAACGATCTTACTTATCTTCTCCTCACCTGCTTTGATCATTTCCGCAATTGCAGCCTGCTCTGCGCACATGCCGAGCATTGCTGGTAGATCAATACAGACACCAGTGAAAACATTGCCTTGCTCAGTTTCTAAAGCGCAGCCAATATTACCGGCCTCACTTTCGCTTTCAAGCTTTCGATAATTAATGACGCTCGCTGCTTTTTTAATTAACTCAATGTCAGTCATATTTAATTATCTAATAAATTATCTTCAATATGCTTTGCAACACGATCAAGACGTGTGTGGGTTCCAGAGTCAAACCAAGACTCAGTAGCATGATAAAAGCCAAGATCGTGATTGCTCTTATCTAATAGCGGCCAGATGTCTGTCTCGTTTGAGATCGGTGACTGTTCAGGAATCAAATCTTTGACCTTTGGAGTCATAATATACCAACCAGATGAAACAAAGATCGAATCTCTGTTTTTGACATGAGGTTCACATTCGCTTCGGTCAATATAATTTGTTAAACGCTCCTTTTCATCATCATGCAACAAAACTTCGTATGCCGAATTCTTATCGACTGGAATCTGAATCGCCGCGATCGTTGCAGCGCCGTCGATATTTTTCTGACGGTTCATGAACTTATCAATATCAATCCAGAAGAGATTGTCGGCATTCGCTAGAATAAATTGATCATCAAGCTGATCCCAATCAACAAGCTGTGACCAACCACCTGTTCCCATTGGCTCAGGCTCTTCAAGATAAGAAATGTTCATTCCAAAATCTGATCCATCGCCAAAATAATCCTTAATCTGATCACCCATGTGTGCAATCGACAAAGCCACGTTGGTTATCCCGTGTGCCTTAAGATGATCAAGGACGTATTCGATCATTGGCCGACCGTGAATCGGAACCATTGGCTTTGGGCAATTATCAGTCAAAGGCGCTAGCCTTGTCCCCCTTCCTCCTGCTAGCAAAATCGCTTGAATCTTGTCGTTCATAATAGGAATATTGTATCGATTTGAGGGTATTCTGTCGAATTCTTAAGTTAGTTGAACTAAGTTAGTTGAACCAAAATAGTTCAACTAACTTTTTAGGATCGATTTATTTCGAATACGGAATGCAAAAAACCCTGCACCAGACGGCACAGGGCACGAAACGAATCCATCTTTGACTACTACCCCCAAATAGCCCTTGCAACAAGTCGATTTTGATCAGTACGCTCTCTTCCCGCATCGGTACGTCTATATCGATTAACATTCCCACTTCTACCCTGCGGTGGCCACGAAGAAGATCTTCGACATGTCAGCAACCCCTCTTGAACCATTTTACGAGCCTCTCTTTGCAAGCTTGGCTTACTTGGGATGCTATTTTCGTCACAGCCCCTGTTCCTAAGTCTTGCAATTATCTGATCAATACTCAGCGAACTGCCCGTGGCAGCAAGCGCTCCGAGTATCAATGCATCGGCCCGAATTATCACATTTGTTTTGCGAGCGCTCTTCTTCTTGGACATCTCAAACCTCCTTGAACGATTCTAAAAATAGATAATCACACTTCTCTCTTTGAGTCAATGCAATAAGCCCTGCACCAGGTGGTACAGGGCGCAGACCGCTCTCCAAGGCCGTCGGTCGAATTGTTGAATCATCCACAGCGGCTGGCGAGCAGGGCAAAGAGAAAGATGCCAGTGACGAAGCCCCATCCGGCCAGGTCGTAGCGACCACCCTTCTTGTAGAGCAATTCGGACCGCTTGTGGATCCCTTCGAGCTCAGGAGTGATCTTCTGCCCCTCTGCCTTTGCTGCACGATACGGTCGGTCCATGACGAGCGACCTGTCTTTCGCACGCCCGCCCAACCACACCATGAGCACGAAGCCGACAACGCAAGCACCAGTGAGTGCGGCCAACACAAGGAACATAACGCTCATTCTTTTCACCTCCCGCAGTTATGAGAATAAGTCGTTCAAATTAAAGCAGATCGAAAACAAAAAATCAACCCTCACTTCTCAGGTTGATCATTAAACTAACTCAAATAGAAAAATGCAACCGAAATCAGCACTCCTAGAATTGATCCAGCGATAACGTCTACAAAGTAATGAACCCCCACCACGATTCTGGACCAGGCAATATACAAAGCTAGTAGATAAAATGCGATCACAAACGCCCAGGCATGCTCCAGACTAGACTGACAAAATGCGTATGACAATACTGTCGAGAACGAAAAACTCGCTGCTGCATGTGCTGATGGAAAAGAATATGTTTTGATCGCCAGATGATACACAGTGTTATGCTCTGGTGGTCTATGCCGCTTAACCAAAAATTGAAGTAAGAGCGTCAAACCAGTTGCAATGATCACGGGCGACAACCAATAAAATACCTTTGAGGTATCGTTAACCACAAACAAAAGTCCAATCATCACAAGGCCGTACAAATACAAACCAAGTTCTGAAATATGCGACCAGAACGAATACTCAGGATGAAAAGCTTTTTGAATCTTTGCAGAAACTTTCTTATCCCACTTCATAGAAAGTCAACTATAGCTCACTTTTTACTTCAAGGTTCAACCTCCGAGGTTTAACCTTAGAATTAATATGTAATAGTATAACAAAAAACCGCGCGATTAACCCGCACGGTTTTTAAATCAACTATTCAACAGGAATATATTCACGATCACAACTAAATTCAAACACATCAGAATCAAATTCCGAATATCCTGCGCAATGTTCAATTAGATCAGTTGCTCCGGAGTCAATATCAAGATAATAACCACTCCAACCTAAATACCCCATGTCCCCATAACCTTTCACGAAAATCACGCCTAACTCTGGTGCATTAACAAGATTATAGCTGAAATCCATGACTTCACTGATCGGCTGATGAACCAACCAATGTACTTCGTCTTGATTCAAGTCGGTTGTGAGAACAAACATTTCATGAGTTCCGCTTGATCCCACCAGGTAAACAACTCCGTCATGAAAACAAAGCTCGCGATAGTAATCAATGTAATCTGTCATGATCTGGTTATCAAGTAAACCGATTAGCTCGTCCGAACCATCCACGCTATCCATATAGTCATAGACTAGACCATGAAAACTATCAAGAAAAACAATTGAATCTTGAACTTCCTCAACTGTCAACAAAGTTTGACCGCCAACAGCAGTGTTAGCCATATCAGCAACCATCTGACATGACTCTATACCATCGTCATCAGCAGAATTAAGAGAATAGATATATGTCACCTGCGATAGATCTGATATTAATTCTGATCCTGAAGTATTCTTTACTACAGGTATTCCAGCCGCACCCTCTGCTACAACAATTTCGCACTCCTCACACTTTTCGCACTCTTCATGATCGCATGGTGCGGGCCAGTAGAGATATCCTGCCACAGCGCCAGCTGCAACAACCAATAATAATACGATCGAGACAATCACCCATGGAAGTGATGATTTGTGGCACACGTGAGCCTCTGGCTGCACTTGCGGCTGCTCTGGAATTTGTTCAGGCATAATAAATGTTTAAAATGTTTAAATTATTTTCTTTTTGTCATCCCGGCCCCTGAGCCGCCTGCCGGCAGGCAGGGGATCCATCGTTGCTGTCATCCTGAACGAAGTGAAAGATCTACTCGAGTAGATTCTTCGCTACGCCCAGAATGACAAACAAGTATAGCTATTCAACCAACACACTTCCGGTCATCTCATCTGGTGCATCAAGGCCCATCATTGATAAAAACGTTGGCGCTATATCTGCAAGCATTCCAACTGGAGGAACACGCGACAAATCCTTACTAGGGATATCACCCGTGACTCCTGACTTTCCTTCAAGCCGGTTTGCAACGACCCAAAGCGGAACTGGGTTTGTACTATGTTCCTTATCGATTCCTCCTGTTTGCAAGTTCTTTACTTCCTCTGCGTTACCATGATCTGATGTAATCATTACCATCCCATCTTTTTTCAAAACTTCTTTAACGATCTTCCCGAGGCAATCATCAACAACTTCAACAGCTTGAATCGTAGCGTCTAGATTGCCAGTATGCGCAACCATGTCTGGATTTGCAAAATTAACAAAAATCGCATCATAGTTATCAGTTTTGACTTCTTTGATAATCCTATCAGTAAGTTGATATGCAGACATCTCTGGCTGCTGGTCATAACGCGGCACATGCGGCGACGGAATAATTATATGATCTTCCTGATCAAACGGCTGCTCCTGTTTACCATTCAAAAAATAAGTAACGTGTGCGTATTTTTCAGTCTCTGCAATGTGCAGCTGTACCAGCTTCTTTTTTGCAATAACTTCACACAAAGTGTTGCTAACCTTTTCTGGTGGAAATGCAACTTCAACTGGTAGCCCCTTTTCATACTCTGTCATGCAAACAAAATGCAAATTTTCAACATAGTCTCGATCAAACTTATGAAAGGTTGGTAAAGTAAATGCCTTTGTAAGTTGACGTGCACGATCTGACCGATAGTTATAAAAAATCATTGCATCACCATCATTAACTTTTGCAACTGGCTCGCCACGTTTGGTTATTACAACAGGAACAAACTCCTCATCAAAAACTTCTTTAGCATAAGATGCTTTTAATGCCTCGAGCGGATCCTCAAATGTCTGAGTTGACGAACCGTCGACCATTGCTCGATACGTCTTTTCGGTCCTATCCCATCGATTATCACGGTCCATTGCGTAATAACGTCCAGATATGGTCGCGATCTGACCGATCCGGAAATCAGAGATCTTCTGCTGTAAAGCACCAACAAAATCAATTCCAGAATTATAAAGTGAATCACAGCCATCCAAAAAAACATGGATTGCCAGGTTTTCAACTCCCCGCTGCTTAGCGAGCTCCATCAGTTCATAGCAATGCCGATTAAATCCATGCACTTTCCCAGCTGAGAGCACCCCCATCAGATGCAATGTTCCGCCAGTTTTTTTTACATGCTCTGCTGCTGATACTAACTTTTCATTTTCAAAAAAACTCTTGTCTTCAATTGCATTGTCAATTCGCGGCAAGTCTTGATAATGAACTCTGCCAGCACCAATTGTTAAATGACCAACCTCAGAATTACCCATCTCTCCCCAAGGCAGACCAACTGTCTCGCCAGCAGCACGCAGAATCATGGTTGGATAGCGCTGTGTTAGCATGTCGAGCGTTGGGGTTTTTGCTTTGGTAATAGCGTTTCCAGAAGCGTCGGGCGCAATACCAAAACCATCCAATACTATCAGTACAGCTGGCCGCGGGCGTTTTTTATTATCTGGCATAGTGGATTGATTATATCAAATGTAGGCGGTATGCAGTAGGCGGTATGCAGCAATAAAAAACCCGCCCCAGTTGGGACGAGCGCGCACAAAGAAATGTGCTGTATCCGCGATGTTTGGACCTACGTCAGTCCAATCGCGACTTGTTACCCGTTTTCGGGCGAGCGCCCCGGTGGTGTCCAATTTTTCACCACAATAAGATCCTTGATAACCTTTTCCAGGTCATTTACACCATAAACCACAGTATGCCTCTCGTCCTTCTCGAGCTCTGGAGGCATGTCTGGACCGCGAACAATGCAAAGGCGTTCATGTGTACAATTCTGCAACGCCTGATGGACCTGAGGGTTAGGAATGCCTTGCGCAATCTCACACCAGGTCAAAACGGCTGGCCAATCACTGACGCTAAGAATGATCAGGTCAACCGGGCCATGCCTATACAGGCTATACGTAGCATAGAACAGGTAATTCCCACTTGTTGCAATGATCCATCTAAAGGACCCCTTGTGCTGCTCTGCGCAACTTGACACTTGCTGAATCTCTTCATGGCTCAGCGGCCCATCGTGCTCGATGAACATCACGTCAACGCCCTTGATCTTACCGCCGCTCATGAATCACCCCCTTGCTGCTGCTGGATCTTGGCGTAGTGTAGTTCAGTAAGGTGATGGACAAGATGATCATAGCCATCGACGATCGTGATGCGCTCTACCGCTCGAATCTCCTCCTCGGGCATGTCTGGACCACGTACAGCCACCAGCTGTGGGCTTTGTACCTCCCTTTTTCTACTAAGCCCACCGATGTCTGCGTCAGCCCTTCTGAATTCACGCCAAAAGTAGAAAACATTCTGCCATCTTGACACATCCAAGACAATCACATGAATAGTCCTCTCGGACTCATCAAGGCTACGACCCCTCTTCCACTTCCATGCCAAAACCTCATATGCGCGAGTAGCGTAACACGGAACGCGGCCGATGGTATATGGCATGAGGCTACCACCAATCTCAGACATGTGTGCCCCCAATGTCTCCCATTGCTGAACACTGAGCACGCCACCATCGAGAATCAAAAGAACGTTCAGTCCACTCATGGTTTTTCTCCTTTCATTCCACTCGTGGAGATTTAATGTACTAGCCATGGCCAATTTTGTCAAAAGCAAAGAGCCCTGCACCTTATTGGCACAGGACCACGAATAGCATGGGCTATGAGACTAGCCAAGTTCTGGATCTGTGAGGATCTTGCTGAGTGCAGCCTCGAGCTCCTCAGTCGTATTGACCACAATCGCATCGCCATAGTCACCAGGGGGCGGATTAACCAGGATAATTGGCATGGCTTGTACCTCGTCCCTGCCAATATAGCGACTCTGCGCGTTCGCTACAGCTTGGTCTGATTGATACCCCTTCATAAGATGCATACCCCTAGGTCCGAAATCAATCAGAATGGCTATCAGGGAACCACCTCCGCCAAGCTCCTTACGTCCAGCATGGCGGCATATTTCAATTTCTATCATCTCCCGCAGACATGCCTGTTTTGGGAGCTTGGGCTTCACCCAAAGCTGCACCTCGAGTCGATAGCCCACATCTACCAAATCTTCAGGAGCAAAGTAATAACCTCTCAGATTCGTTACCTTATCTTCAAGGTAAATCACAACGTATCTTTCCTGCATTTTGAACCCTTCCTTCTCATTACAGTGGAGATTTAATGTACTAGCCATGGCCAATTTTGTCAAAAGCAAAGAGCCCTGCACCTTATTGGCACAGGACCACGAATAGCATGGGCTATGAGACTAGCCAAGTTCTGGATCTGTGAGGATCTTGCTGAGTGCAGCCTCGAGCTCTTCGGGCGTGTTGACCACGATTGCCTCGCCATACTCACCCGGCGGCGGGCAGATGAGGACGATCGGAATCGGTGACAGGATCAAGTCCAATGGCAGTTGCTGGAGCTGCGCTTCGAAAAACCTACCGGCAAGCCTCATGATGTCCTTGGCTTTTGGATAGCGCCTCAGAGACTCGCCGGCGCAAACCAGATCACCAAAGACCAGCAATGCCTTATAGCCTCGTCCACTCGCCGACCACTCCCAGATCGCATCGAGTGCGATCAACTGGATAGCGATACTGACGGGACAAATAAGCCCATGATATGCGGGGCCTGGACAACCTTCAGGTGACCCAACAACCGCGAAGCTCGGCCCGACTGATCGCCTTAGAGAATAACTCAGATCCTCAAGGGCCCGATACATCTCATTACGTCTGCTCCAGATCGAATAGTCGCATACAACATAAACGCTGGGAATCGGCATCGAACCTCCTTCATCACTTTCTGGTGGTGACTGAGATTAACAGAAGATTCAGATTCTGTCAATAACAAAACACCCCTTTGTCTTTCAAACAAAGAGGTGGTCAACCCTTTTGGTGATTGTTTAATCGCTCGGGCTGGGCCCTCGCTTGTCCAAAATGTCTAAAATGTTTATTTCTAAATAAACAACTTGGACACTTTCAACATCTTAAACATCATCTATTAACTGCCATTGAATCATCTGGATTTATATATCGCACATCATCTACTTTCACAAGTCCGAGCATTTGCACACGTGTCATCACACTATCGATTGAACGAAGGGATGAGACCTGTTGCTGCAATTGTTCGTTCTCGTGTTCAAGATCGGCAATCTCATGTTCCATATCCCGCACAGCATAGCCTTGAGTAGCTGACATGTTTACTTGCCAGATATAGAGCGCTCCGACAACTGCCACACAGGCTAGTAAACAATATCCGAACCACTTTGTGGATGTAAAATTGAGAGTCATGGTTGTAATAGACGGGATCGTCATAGTCCTCCGAGTCGGCTTCCCCAGTCGGCGCATTACTGCGTCAGAAACTTCGTTTTGCCCTCATCGTACGTTTTAGTACGCCTCGGCCAAAGCCTTGTTTCTTCCTTGTATTGCATCCAACTGTGAAAACCTTTAGTTAATTCTTAAGTCTTTTGCGCGATGCGCAGTTTTGCGCTTCTTGCGCGCGGATTATCTTTTGTTTCTTCGAATTCTGGTTTAATTGGCTTTTTTGTGATGATCTCCAGATCCTCTCGGTCTTTGAAAAAGTTCTTCACAATTCGATCTTCTAATGAATGGAAACAGATTACTACGAGTCGTCCTCCTGGTTTTAGAACTTTGACAGCGGCCTCAAGTCCTTTTTCAAACTCACCTAGTTCATCATTCACTGCTATACGAAGTGCCTGAAAGATCTTTGTTGCAGGATGATGCTTGCCAGTTCGTCGAACTGCGTTTGATACAACTTCTGCAAGTTCTGAGGTCCGGGTGATGCGATTCTTTCTGCGGGCATCGAATATTGCTTTTGCAATCTGTAGTGCGAATTGCTCTTCTCCCAGCTTTCGAAAGAGTTCTGCAAGTTCGTCTTTTGACCAACTGTTGACAATAACTTCGGCAGTTAACTCCTGCGACTGATCGTAGCGCATGTCCAGAGGTCCATCTTTCATGAATGAGAACCCTCTTTCAGGATCATCAACATGTAGTGATGAAAATCCTATGTCGAACAATACGGCATCAATCGGCTCCTTAACGTGCGTTTCTATCGATGAGAATGAATCTTTAATGAATTCGACTCGATCTGCAACATCTTTGAGCTGCTCTTTAGCTAACTCTAGGTTGCGATTGTCGCGATCAAAACCTATTACACGTCCGTTTGGAGCTGTTCGATCAAGGATCTCACGAGTGTGCCCACCTAGTCCGAGCGTTGCGTCGATAATTACAGCGCCAGAATCTAGGGATAGCCCCTCCATGACCTCCTTGAGTAAAACTGGTTTGTGCATATGTTCTTTTTAAATTCCGAGCTCGCCAAGTTCTTCTGCAATGTCGACTGCGTTATTCTCAGTCTGCTCGCGGTAGGCATTCCACTTATCCTCGTCCCAAATCTCGAGACGTGTATGGATTCCTACAATCACCACTTTCTTTCCCAACTCCGCGTATTTACGCAAGTAGTCAGGAAGGACAAACCGTCCCTGCTTATCAAGCTTCACATCCATGGCGCCCGCAAGCATGAGCCGGGCGAATGCACGTGACTTGGCCTGCCCCAGGGGTAAACTCGCCAACTTCTCGGAAAGCTTCCCCCACTCCTCCAAGGGGAGCAGGAACAACGAAGAATCAAGACCCCGCGTCACTACTGCGCCTTTTGCGAGATCTACTCTAAACTTCGTTGGTACGGCAAGCCGTCCTTTTTCGTCGATTGAGTGATGATATTCCCCTATGAACATATGGAAATATTCAGAAGGTACAGGCAGTAGCGACCCAACATCACAAGCTATTCAAGACACACAAGCGCGATCTTGGATGAATTATGATGAGGGGAAGTTTCCTGAACCTTCTGGAAAGTTACCCGCCGTCGCTCCTGCGGAGCTATGTCGGGTGTTCAAAGCAGGTGCTTTGAACAAAAAACGAAGTGACATGCGAATTAGGCTCATCGCCTAATTCCCCACTTCGTGCCATTACATCTCCACTTTACCCCACCAATCACCTCTGGTCAACCTGAATTCCCCACTTTTATACACGGATTCAATACGCACTTTGCGCTTTATTTGCAACTCAAACTCGTGTTCGGTATTTGTTCTTGTTAATAACATACAAACAAAATAACCAACACCTGGGGTTGGTAATTAATTATCCACATGATCAAATCTGATTAAAACAACGTATAATACAAATACTATGCTTCATAAAAAACGATCACAGAAAAAACGCGCTCTCAATATTCTTGTTTTAACAAACGCCCTGATACTTATCGCAGGTGCGATGATGGGTCCGATCTATGCCCTGTTTGTTGAAGAGATCGGGGGCAGCCTACTTGATGCCAGCTTAACTGGTACAGTCTTTGCGCTTGCTGCAGGAATCACTGTACTTATTGTTGGCCGCATAACTGACAAAATCAAACAACAACGCTATGTTGTAATCTTCGGCTACCTGATGATGGCGCTTGGATTCTTCTTGTATCTTTTTGTAGACTCAATCTGGTTCTTATTTATCATCCAAATCATCATCGGATTTGGTGAAGCAATCTACTCCCCTGCTTTTGATGCTATCTACTCACGCCATACAACTGATCATCATGAAGGAAGTGAATGGGCACTATGGGAATCAATGATGTATTTCACTACAGCAGCCGGAGCATTTGTTGGAGGATTGCTTGCTTATCGTTTTGGATTTGATACAATCTTCGTAGTTATGACAGCACTTTGCCTCATCAGCGCCGCATATCTAGCACTAATCCCGAAAAAGATCTTGAAATAGAAACCGAAACATAAAAAATTTGTCGCATGCGATGTCCGATCGGACAACATATGCGACATTTTGATTTTATCGTGATCTTGTTGTAACCTTACAGCGAGCCCCTTGCTAAAAAGGAGACAGATCGTTGTCAGATTCTTCTTCACCTTCAGCCGAAACTCTCACGCTAGATGCTGACACCCACAGGGAATCCAGTCAGTGGATCCTGACCATCGCTGTAGTCTGTGCTGGTAAGCGAATACACGAAGAGATCATGCCTACAAAGCCCGTGCCCTCTCTGCTGGCCCCTGAGGTCGCAGGCGTTCTGCGTGAATGGACCAACAACGGAGCACCCAGACTCCACATCGACAAACAATCGGCTGAAACCATCAGAAGAACCTCTGGAATACATCTTCGACTCGACGGAAGACGGATCACCGGCATGCGTGATTCATTCCACGTTCCGTTCGAAGACCTCCAGTGATGATCAGCTCCCCCTCCCCGTACCCGCCCACCTCAGGGCGGGCTTCGCTTTTCAAAAGCACGAAACCCGCCGGCCCGATATGATCGAGGGCGGGTGCTAGGCGTTGCAAAACGCGATCAAATTGGCCGCAACCAGTGCGACAATGACCACGGTCCATCTGAGAAGGTCTGATCCTCTCACGATAACCTCCAAGGAAAGGGCTTACTTCTAGATTATCGCGTTCTGATTCAATTGTCTATTCTGGGCTAAATTTGTTATCTACTACTTCCATTGTTCCACCAGGAACTTTTTCGCGCCAGGTTTTATTACCTGACTCAATCATCCCCCGAATCTCTGTGCCATTAAATCCAGGAACTGGTGAAATATTCTGAATCTCAACATTGTGCTTTTCAAACAACGCCTTCATATCATCATCACCACTCCAAAGCTTTGGACTCTCAGGCGCGCCTGCAGCCTCCAAAATTTTATCAACCCACTCATCATCTGATTCACAATCAGAAACATCAACGATCGTCGCATCAGCTATATTCTCAGAAAGTAGCGACGCGCTAATCATCTCCCGCACTTCTTCAACAGAAAACAGATCGTCCTCACGGGCATTGCCGTGGCAAATAACTACTACTGGCTTTGCGCATGACTTTGCCATACCTTGAACAACCATGAGCTGACCTGTGTGGAACGGCTGAAACCGTCCGGGAAAAATACATGTAGACATATTACATCTCCCCAACCCCGAGAAGCGAAGCGACGAGGGGTCTTCTTAAGAAGACTTCTCACTTAGTTCGAAGTGGGATTAATTTATTATAAGTTTCTCATCTAAACCAAATGGTCTTTGCAATTGCTTTGTGAACTCTGCCATCTGCATTGGAGGGACATTTATCTGACTCATCTCTATTGATCCAAGCCCTTCCTTATGACACATCTTCAAATATCCCATCTCTGATGGATCAAATCCGATCAAAGTTGCAGCTACTGTATCAACTGCCACTGGATCAAACCCTGCAAGCACAACACCCATCTCCACAGCAGTACCTTGGACAGGGCCATCCCCTTGCATTGCCATCATACCATCAACCACAGCAACATCGCACGGAACTTGTCGATAAAGCTCTACAACACTTTGATGATGTGCCTTCACACCCTCTTCCTCAAGCCATGGCCAGCGCGCCCATACTCTTCCTGTAGCGCTTATTCTCGATGGAACGATCCATGTTCCAGTAGTCCACGAATAGATCGATGCTGATAAGCCAACTTCCTTATGAACCTTGAGAGGCGCGAGCGAGATCTTTAGCCCTGCTTGGGCTGCGACTTTTGATCGACGAATCGGATTCTTTGATCCATCTAATCGAACTGTCTCACCATCAACAAAATCATCATCGTTCAGATCAACAAGTTCAACCTGGTGATACTCGTCAAGTAGTCTTTCATATCCGAAATGCTCAAACGCAACTTTTGTGCCACGATATGCTGCATCCCCAATCTTAACTGGAGTTTTTGAATAAGTCTGAATCACGTCGAGTAATCCACGCACAGCATCTACATGCGTACAGGCAAGCTGATATTGATTATCGATCAGATTAACATGCACGAAAATCTCATCCACCTCACGGCATTTGTGAATAAAATCATCCCCAAGATCCTCAATAACTTTGCGCACTGCCAGCCTTCGATCATTGCCTGTTTGTAGCTTTACCTCAATCATGCGATAAGTTTAGCATACCAGAACACAGAATGCAGAACCCAGAACTCAGACAAGCTGTGGATAGAGGTCGGACCTCTGTCTACAGGCGCTAACCTATCTTACGCGCTATATAAAATAATGACTCTCCTTTTTTGATACGGCTAGGTATAGATGGAAATACAATTCGGCCGTCTATTTCGGCAATCTCCCGTTCACCATTTTCATAACTCCCAACAACCTCCCCCTTTTTTACAGGCTGCCAGTTTAAAGCTTCTCCATTCTGATAACTGAATACGCCATGCTTAGCAATAACTTTCTTATCAAACGCATACACATCTTGATGATATTCTGCATCATCAACCTTCACATTAATGACGCCAAGTAAAGCTTCACTGACAACGCCAATCTCTTTTAAAATACGGGATGCAACAACATATCCTTTTTGATGTACCGGTATGTCATCTTTGTTCATCGCTTCATAGATGATACCGATGCCACCATACAAACCTACATAGGCATCCATTGTTGGTGTTACTTTTAGGTCAAGCTTTGTAAGCCGCCGATCTGGATCTGTGAGGATAAATTCAGCTGGAACAAATTTACATAGCTCCCGACGCTGCTTATTATCGTCAACAGACATGCCAATATATGGCACAGTCTGGCTGCTAGTTGTGTGAATATCGATAAAGTAGTCAATCTTCCGAAGTAATGGCGCTAATTCCCTAGCGCGCTTCAAATCTTCAGAATCGTCATCTTTCGGCTTTGAATCGATAAGCTCAGGATACATTATCCGATTAAGATCATCTGCAACGCAACGTTTGTCTAATTCAATGGCCTTTGGATTTCCAAAACCAAGATACAAATTTCCAATAACATCATCGCGTTCATAAACACCTGGTCGATCTGCGATACCCAACTTTTCCAAAAAGTATTTAATACTTTTGATCGCTGCTTTTTCATTTCCATGTACTGCGCCGAGAACCAAAACATTCGGACCGCTTTGATCAGATCCTTTCAAATGCCATATCTCACTCGGAAGAGCTTTATCGTTTGTCATAGTATTTAAATTCGGCAACACTCTATCATAATTATGGTCAAACAAAAAACCAAGGAGCTTCTTGGCCTTTTTTAGATAAAAAACTAAATATACCCGCCAGCCTGGATTGTCCAATACTCGCGATACAAGCCGCTCTTTTTAACTAGTTCCTCATGTGTACCTCGCGCTACAATGTTGCCTTTGTCCATTACGATTATCTGATCTGCCTCCATAACAGTTGAAAGTCGATGTGCGATAACCAAAGAAGTACGCCCTTTCATTGCTTCCTTGAGCGCCCTCTGAAGTGCATGCTCAGTCTTTGAATCAAGCGCACTAGTAGCCTCATCCAAAACAAGGATCGGTGGATCTTCCAAAAATATCCTTGCAAGCGCAACGCGCTGCTTTTCTCCACCTGATAACTTTACACCACGCTCTCCCACGACTGATTTGTAACCACCAGGAAGCTTTTTGATGAAATTATGAGCCTGAGCTCTACGCGCAGCCTTCTCAACCTCCTTAATCGAGGCTGACGGCTTTGCAAGTCGAATGTTATTGATTATTGAATCATGAAAAAGCAGGTTCTCCTGCATAACAAACCCAACATTTCCACGTAAGCTCTTCAACTTCAAATTCCGAATATCATGACCATCGATCGTTATGTTGCCTTTGTTTGGATCGTAATAACGCAAAAGCATTTGAGCCAAAGTCGACTTCCCTGCTCCAGACTCACCCACCAGCGCGTACATCTGCCCATCTGGAATAGTAAATGCAACCTTCTTAAGTACATTCTGGCCTTTAGTGTAACCAAATGTGACTTTATTAAATCCCACCCGACCTTCAACATTCCGAAGTCCAGCAGCGTCTTTTTTCTCACGAATAAGCGGTACCTCATTCCAGTCTTTCAAAGTTCGATCTAATGAAACTAACGACTTCGATATGTTCGGCAGCGTACTCATAATCATCTGCACTGAACCAAACAGGAAGTTTGCAAACCCCAAGAACATAATCATAGTTCCTAGAGTTGTGTCGCCACTCAATACAAACCAGGTACCAAAAGTAAAGATCAACAATCGACCTGTAATATAAATTGCGCCATATCCCGCCTCAGTCGCGGCCCAACGTCTATTCACCTTTCGTTGATACTTCCAGCTACTTGCATATAGTTTTTTAAACTGCTTAGCAAGATTAGTCTCCTTTGAAAAACTCTTTACTGTTGCTATATTCGCATATGAATCCCCCACAAGCCCAGTGACCCTTTCCCATATCTTATCGACCCCGTGCTGATTTTTAGCTGCTGCTTTCATTTGTATGGCACCAACTATAACTGTCACCGGGATTGGTACTAGCGCAACAATGGTCAAACGCCAATCAATATATAGACCAACGACAAGAGCTGCGCCAAATCTAGTAATCGCCTCTATGTATGTTTTGCTGAAGTTATAAGAAACGTGCCACATGGCATTCCATACATTGTCAAATCTACGTAGCATCTCTCCAGATTTTTCACTCTTAAATTTCTCTACATCAAGATGCAAAACTCGCACAAAAAGATCTCGCAAGTAGCCCCCTAAAGCCCAATTACCAAAGTACCAGGAGATATACATGTACAGAGCTGTAAATGAGGTTTCAAAAATAACAAGCCCTCCCCAGATCAACAAGAATGGAATGATAATCCCAAAACCTTCTTCAACCGTTACTGACAAACCGACCATTTCCACAATAGAATCAACAATCGATCCGTAGATATATGGCTCCGCTACTGC
The DNA here is from genome assembly GCA_964452565.1 of uncultured Gammaproteobacteria bacterium. GTDB lineage: Bacteria > Patescibacteriota > Patescibacteriia > UBA9934 > UBA9934 > UBA9934. The sequence goes on from CAYVLY010000001.1 coordinate 321,332, forward strand.
CAAGATCGCCAACAGACTTGCGATAATCAAAAACACTGGCCAGAAATACCATCTAGCTTTCAGTGTTGGCCAAAGCATCTTTACGATGTTCTTGAACCGAATTTTCCGCTTTTCCTCCTTAGACATGGTGTGATTATATCATAATGAGATACAATCATTTTGTATGAATATTATTGAAGAAGCTAAACGAATCTGGAATTGGCTGTTTGCCAAACGCAGTGAGTTAGCGCAGCTCGGATACAAGGATGCATTCATGGCGCACATCGTGATCGAGATTATGCAGAAAAACAGAGGTCATGAGTTCAAGTATTGCCCACTGTATAGCCTTGATCCAATCCATCCAGTTGATAATCGTGAGAACGCTTTAAAGGCTACGAAGCAGCGTGCAGATGATATTCGGCCACACAAATCAAAGCTTCTAAAAATGGGAAGGCTTTCAAAAGAAGTCCTTGCAGAATATCTACCTTCAGCAACCTATGCTCGAGTAGTACCGATGAGCGAAGATCGATTTGTAACATTTGAGGGTAACGGACGCGTGGCTGCGCTTAAAATGGTCTTTGCCCCTGAAGATAATATCGAAATCGAAGTTGATGTGTACTATCCAAAGCGTCCAAGAAGGATCAGACGAAAGATCAAAAAACTCCGTGCGATGCATGGGATGAAGTAACAAAAAACCGGTTAACATCTCCATCTCGAGCGACCGAAGGGAGTCGAGAGATCCCTCGGCTACGCTCGGGATGGAAAGGCTTGACCGGCTTTTTTTAATTTCCTAGAAATTATCCTCAAGCGAACTTACCGAATCATACACATCATCAACATCATAGTCGCCTGCATCGTCAATATCGCTACCAAACGAATAGTTTGAGAAGAACGCATCAGAAATATCATCGATCTGTTGATTCCAATCGGATCCATACAGATCTTCAGCAATATCCTCCGAGGCAATCGCGCGCAATACTCCGCCCTGCTCTACAGCATAAACCGTGTTAACAGTTTGGAACTTAACCATCTTAACTCCCGGTCGATAGGTCACGTTTGATCCAAGTGGCGCATCAGCCATTACAGTTGAATCTATAATCACAATATCATCAAAACTTTCAAACCAGGTGAAATAAACTTTTGAGTTTGGAAATGCATGACGCTCACCACTGCTGTCATAGTAATACACGGCACGGCATGGATCATTCACATCTGTTGAATCAATACATTGTGATTTGATTAATACCTCTGTATCCAGATCAGCAATATCAGTTATCACGCCTGATGGGTCATCACTGTAAGTAGTTTCGTCTGGTTCAGTGGGCTCAGTAGATTCGGACGCGACACCAACAGTAATCGAACTTGTTGATCCAGTTGTCGAATTGCCAACTTCATCCTCACAGACTACATATGCGGAATATGTTCCATCTGAACCAAATGTGTAGCCACTTGAGAATGTACCATCACCTAAATCAGACATTGCGCTATGCAATGTGCCATTCAGATATAGGTAGCAGAGATCAATACTTGTCAATGCATCTGTAGCAGTAACAGTCAATGTAGTTGCTACTCCCTCTGTAGCTGATATTGGACTAACTGTCGAAACAGTCGGCCCTGTTTGATCAGAAACAACGGTCACCGAAGATGCCTCGCTAGAATTTCCAACAAGATCAACCGCCTTAACGCTCACCTCATGAGACCCCTCTGTAACTGATAGTACATAACTTTCACTCGATCCAACATCTACATATCCATCTCCATCTTGGTCAACCTCATAATGATCAATTCCGGTATCATCTGTTGCCGCATCCCATGTTAGTTGGATTGATGAAGTTGCCGTGGGGGAGTTTGATGACAGATTACTTACCGCAGACGGCCCCTCTTCATCTTGTAAGTATAAAAAGCCAACTCCCTCTGAGTTGAATCCGACTATCTTCAAAGGATCACTAGGAGAGATTTCAACGTCATAGATAAAGTACATAAGGCTCTCATCTGGCAGATCAACACTTGTCCAAGTAGCTCCCTGATCATCAGTCGTATAAACAGCACTTAAACCAACAGCTGCACCAAAATAGATTGAGTAGAAATCAAACGTACTTAGATTAGCTGACTCCAGACCACTAACATCTGACCAGTTTACTCCACTATTAGTCGTATAAAGGAGTCCATCGTCAGATGCGATGAATCCTCTGGCAGTATTTATAAAATATACATCTGAAAAATCATCAGTGCCGCCAGGACTCTCATCAACCCAGGTCGAGCCACCATCGATAGTCATAATAAATGTTCCATTATCTCCAACAGCGTACCCGTAATTTGAGCTCAAGAAATAAGCACCATTAAGATCCTCTGTAACACCTGAGCCCTGCGGGGTCCATGAATCTCCACCATCACCAGTTACATATATGACTCCCGATTCTCCAACTATCCATCCATTATCTGAATCGTACATCTCTATTCTTCTAAAATCATAACTGCCAAGAATGGACGCTTTGCTCCATGAATCTCCAAAGTCATCTGTTTTATAAACTGCACCATTCTCACCAATAACAATCACTGTGTTCTCATCAATTATCTTAATGTCCCAAAGAACATCGGTTGTTGGAGCATGTTCAGTGGTGCTTTCCCAGCCGTCCTGTGTTAATAGCACATTTGAAAAAGCCATGGCTGGATCATCTACCACGACTGCACCAATATCACTACTGTAGTGATCTAAGCCTATAACATAGCCATCTGATGACTCATATAAACCAGCCCAATCTGCTGCATGGGCGCTTGATACACCTACGGCGCAGAATAATAGTGCTACAAACAGCACTGAAAAATACTTAAGTAATCTCATAGAAATTTAATTTATTATTATTTTTAGTATAGAACACTTTTTCTTTTAACGAAACAATAAATACCCCTAGCTGTTGCTAGCGGTATTTATTGGTTCCCCTGAAGTAGATGCTCTGCATCACTTCAGGAGTAAACCATGAAGTGTGATCTTACCACAAAGTAAAGATCCCACCATAGTGGTGAGATCTCTACTTCATGGTTCCCGGACAGGGATTCGAACCCCGATTTCCTGGACCAAAACCAGGCGTCCTGCCATTAGACGATCCGGGAGTGTAGCGAGTGGACTGAAAATCTACTTGTATATTTTTCAGTCCCGAGCGCAACGATACGGATACCAAAGTATCCGGGAGTGATCGCGCGAGGATAATACCGAATTTATTGGATTTTGTCAATGTATGAACATAGCTTCTGGGCCTCTCTACGGGAGCTTATATGAACAACCTTTGACGAATGTTGCTCGAGTATTTCCTCCCAGGTCTTTTTGCCTCGCTGATACCCAATACCGTAGCGCTTGTAGATCGAATGTAATACTAATTTGCACAGCTCCGCAAACGTACTCTCTCGCTTTTTCAGGTGTCTCCAAACAAGGTGAGTGACCTGACCGATAACAGTTCGATGTTGGAAATGATAAATGACATGAGCCCGGTCAAAACCATACTCTGCTAAATATCGCGTCGTGCCTTCAATGATCCAGGCATCACCCGATACAATGTCTTTTATCTTACCAATCGCCGCAGGTCGATTCTCAATCTCAGAATACTTCTCTTTCCAAAGGATGTCATCTAAAGAATACATCGGTATCCCAAACTCATCAGATGCATATTGCGCAAATGTGGTCTTCCCTCTCCCAGCATCACCAATAATCACAATGCGGCTGGCATTGATGTTCTCGATCGACGATTTCATAAGATCTTCTTGCATGTTATTCTATACGCGTTATGCAGATTATTCAAACTATTCAAAAAGAGCTGAAAAAGCACATTGACCTTGAATACAAGAAAGGAGCCAACAACTTTTTCAAAGAGCCTATTGAGCTTTACGGAATTCGTACCCCTGAAGTGCGGCGTATATCACGAGAGCTTTATCGTGAAGTCGAGGACTTATCGAAAACCGAGTTATTCATGCTCTGCGAGCAACTTATGAAATCCGGAATGCAAGAAGAATTCCTAATCGGATCAGCCTGGGCATTTCGGCGACGCAAGGAATTAGATAAATCAGATTTCGATATCTTCGAACGCTGGGTTAATAAATACATATCAAACTGGGCAACATGTGATGACTTTTGTACCAAGTCGCTTGGGTATTTGATTTACGACTTCCCCGAGCTTGTACCCAAAATCAAAACATGGACAAAATCTGAAAATCAATGGGTTCGTCGAGCCTGTGCAGTTAGCCTTATTATTCCAGTTCGACGAGAGAAGTATCTTAAGGATATATTCGATGTGGCACTCGATCTGCTCGAGCACCCTGAGGATATGGTTCAAAAAGGATATGGCTGGATGCTTAAGGAAGCCGCTAACATCTACCTACAAGAAGTCTTTGACTTTGTGATAAGACACAAAACCAAAATGCCACGCACAGCACTACGATACGCTATTGAAAAGATGCCGCCAGCAAAGAAAAAGCAAGCCATGAGCTAAAGAACCAGCACTAAGCTGGTTCTTTATCACTCCAAAGCTTCATCACTCCACTCACCCAATTCATCCAAAACCCGACTAAAATCCTCAGCGCTCCATCCGGGGTACTTTTTTGCTACTTCCTCACGTAGCTCACCTCCTGCCATTGCAGCAAAGTCTTCGATTAGCGTCTGATACATTGGTGTATCTCTGTACTGTTCGAAAGCAGCAACAGCACTTTCCAAGTCCTGTTGACTTGGTCGTGTTTTAGCCTTGTCCTCCCCCCTACCAGCGCTTGATAGCGCCGGACTTTTAGCAGACATAAGCCTTTTGTTATGTGACCATTAATGTTGGTCTTTGTTTCTATTCAAAAATATCATCTAAATACTTCTGTTCCGTAACCTTTCCGCGAATCAACTCTTCTCCATCTTTATACAAAGCAGCGAATTCTTCATCAGTCCAACCAGGATACATTTCACGTAGGTTGTCAGGATTACCACCCTTGGCCAATTCCCCCAGTTGCAGCATGATATCTCTTGCTCTTCTATAAGCTGAAAAACTAAAACGCTTAGGATCGTTACCTGTTGCTTCTTTTATATTCAACTCACTTGTGGCGTCATCAAGCCAAAAATCGATATTTTCTAAGACTTGCTTATGATGCCCTTCTTTGGTGTATTCTTGCTCTTCAGCTTGAAAATCTCTTTCTGGTCCTTTATATCCCTCAAACGCCCCTCCCGGGGGTCCTTCAGAACCGATCTTAATTTTTGCTCCCATATTTTTCTTATTAATTATCTTTTTTAGAACTTAAATCTTTAGATAGTTGATCCAGAATCCTTGCTGCATAAGATCGGCCGCCAAGTCCAAAAGCCAGACCTCCAGCAAGTGCAATCATTGCAACAAACCCAGTAAATAGAACTTGAATCAATGCTTCCGCAATCCCAAGTTGCACAAGGGCTGCCATAAAACTGAACACGATAATAGCCCAACGTGCGACCCCTGCTAAAAAGCAGGCGCTATGCATCTTTGCAGCCTCAAGCCCTGTCTTGATGATCTCTTGAACAAAGTTTGCAAGAATCATTCCAACAAGCAGTATTATCACAGCGATCAACACATTTGGAATATATTCAACAATCGTTGTAAGGAAAAAAGTGACTTGATCCCACTCAAGGATGTCGGCTGCTGCGATCAATGCGAAAATAATAATAAACCACTTCACAAGCCAGCCAAGAGCCTTTCCAAGATCAAGCTTAAGTCCTGCTCGTCTAAACATGTCGTCCAGCTCTAGCTTTTTCATCAGCTCGTCAATGTGCAGAACCTTTGCAAGTCGGATTACGACCTTGTTCAGAACGCCGGCGATTATCAATCCAAGAATAAAAATGATTACTGCAAAAAGCAGCTTGGGAACAAATAGCACCATTCCTGCCCATAAATCAACAAAGGCAGAACGTAGTACTTCTATATATTCAGGCATAGTAAAAAGGTTATAGAGGTGATCAAAAGTGATCAGAGGTGGTTGTCACCTTTCATCACTTCTAATCACTTTTAAAACCTTTCACTGCCTTTATTGTACCGCTATTCCACCTTTCGTCTCAATGCATCCTTTGTGGACACAGTGATTCGCGGTTTGTGCTCATATTTCGGCATGAGCACATTTTTTACATCAAAACTGGACAATCCCTGTTCAATCAACTTTTTGGTTGTATCAATATCTTGTTCATCCTTTTCCTTTTCAACACCGACGAGATCAATAGCCTTTGAATATCCCAGTATATTAATAATTGCAAGCGAACTACGCAATGCAGTTGCAGAACCTGGCCCGATCACTGCGAATATTTTTTCGATCTCATCAAGTTCGCTATCAGCTTTATCTAAAAAATCACGGAAGGCTTTCAAATAGCCTTCCGGTCCTGTTTCTTCTATAACAATATCTCTGTCCTCAATTCCCTCCTGAAGATTTGCAAAAATGATTTTATGTATGTCTTGGCCGTTTATATAAACGATCATACTGTTAGTTGAACATTGTTAACAAGTACCACCTTATCTGACTGAAGAAGTGACATAAGGAATCGATCTTTCACCTCATAGCGATAGGTGTACTCATCCTTTGGCATAAATGTATAATTGATCTCACGCGCCAACTTGGTCTCTAGAGCTTCCATGGCCTTTGATAGCTTTTTCTCACTTATGTCACCCACAATCAGCACATCTGATGCAACGTCGTTATTATCAATGAATCGTCCAGTTAAGAGTAGGAGGTGTAATGCTCCAGCATCTTGAAGCTCTGCAACGAGCGACTGATTCATAAGAATTGCCATCTTCTTCATCATCCCACGAAGCTCGTCAAAAAATGGACACTCCTTATTTGCTGTGTAATACTTTTTCTTATCTTTTGTTTTCTTTTTTGGAGCATCATTCTCTGTTGCAATAATCTTGCCCTCCACCTCTTTTAGCACTTTTAGCTCGATAAGGTTCTGGAGCTCGCGACGAACAGAGTTAAGCTGTGCGTCTACCTTGCGCGTGATCTCACGGACATAAAAAGGTCTATCTGGATGCTCCAGAAATAGATTTAGAAGGCGAACTCGAGTCTTTGATCCAAACAAACTCTCTGGTGTAAAAAGCTCGATTACATCGCTTTCAACCTTAGGATCTGTCTTTTTCGAAACTTTCTGAGGCATAAAATATGTATTCAATGTGTATATCACCTCCTTCCACTCTTTATATTCATATAGTAAACTGAATGGCAGGAGGTGTAAAGGACACCTATTTATATGCTCTCAATCAAATCTTCTACAGAAATCCTAAATCCTAAATCAGAAAAGGCTCATATTTCGAGCACACTGATTCCTCTTCCAGATAAAAAAGGCTCTATCTTTGGCCTTATTCGGTTTTTAGGCAAGACAGACCCAACAAGAGAACTTATTTCAGAGGCCATTCATGAACGACTGGTGCGATTTAAAGATACTCTTGAGGGAGATGTGCACATAGCTCGCCGTTTCGAACAACTATTGCAAGCACTCAACGAGGACATTGCACACATTATTTCTGAACAAAAAAGGCTGCCGCTTTCTGATGCCCACATTGTCATAGGTGTTGTTTTCGAAAATAAGGTTTTCATTAGTGGCCTTGGAAATCTTTCAGCACTCTTCATGCATCGCACCGCGCAACAGCGCTATGTGATCTATGAACTATCTGACCAGTTCAAAGACAAGGATGAACAAACCTGGAATAAGGTTTTTGCTACTGTGTTGGACGGCGAGCTACACCCTGGCGATATCTTCTATGTTGCGACAAGAGTATCAGCCCGAGAAATAACTCTAGCCGAACTTCAGGACATACTCACAACTCTTCCAGCTTCTGGATCACTCAAACGCATACAACAATACCTAAATCGAGACACAGTCTATGGTGGCATCTGTTTTCAAATATCAGATAGACCAGAACAAGGGCCTCCGAAAAAGGTCAACCCAATGCATTCAATGGAGCATCTTGATGAAACTCATGACAAGACATCAACACTACTTGGAGACCAAGCCCCAGATGTAGGTGGCTTTGTATCAAAACTAACAGCACCTCTCATCAAAAAGCTATCAGCGCCTGGAACGCGTGGGTACAAGAGCCTAGCTAAAAGAGTTGCAAAGGTTATCCTGCAAATATTGACTATTCTGATTGCTTGGTTCATAAGAATCATTGGCTTTATCCTTAAATATGCAATCATCGGGCTACACAAGCTACCTTCCCTCATTCGCAGAGGGAAACATGTTGTGAAAGAGCAGCCTCATCCAAAAGAAAGGATTAATGCTGGAATAGATTGGTTTAATAAACTCCCAGCATTTACAAAATATGCAGGTCTAACAATAGCTGTACTGGTGATTATCTTTGTAACAACTATAACCATATCAAATCGACATCAAGCTAAACAGGAACAGGAAGAAACATTCAATACGATTGTCTCTCATATTGAAGAAAAGGTGAGTGCCTCGCAAGCAAGCTTAATATATGACGATGAGGAGCAAGCACGCCTTCACTTGCAAGAAGCAACAGCGCTTCTTGAAACACTTGATGCAAGTAGTCGGTCACAAGAAAGTACAACAGATGAACTTCGCGAGCGACTACAGGAAGTGCTTTATGGCATACAAAAAATAACTCCTGTCGAACTTACAACAATGGCGGTGATTGAGGATACTGACATGGTCAGTTCAACTCAGGTTGGTGATACAATGTATTCGATAGATTCGGAAAACAATCTTTATAGACTGAATTCACTTGAATCAAGTTGGCAGTTAATTGAAACTAGTTCGGGAACGATTGGAAGTATTGAACACATAACTTATACAGAAGATGGGGATATACTTTTTGTTGATTCTGATCAGCAGCTTGGTCGACTCTCTATCGATAGCTCAACCCTAAATCCTATTGTAAGCGGTATCAATGAACTATTAAGTGTTGAGGATCTTATTGAATACAATGAGAGCATTTATGTACTTTCAGCTTCTGGTGAGCAAATCATCAAGATGCGCGAACGTGGAGATGGGTATGAGGCTGGAACACCATGGATAAGCTCAACAGACGCAGACACTGATCTAAGCAATGCAAGAGCTATCGCGATTGATGGAAATGTATATATACTGGCAGACAACAATATCCTAAGTTTCCTTTCTGGAAGGCAGCAAGGCTTTGAACTTGATTCAATCTCGCCAGTACTAAATGATCCGATCGACATCTGGACTCATCCAGATGGAGAATACATATATATTCTTGAACCAGCAGAATCCCGTATTATTGTAGTTGATAAAGAAGGGGCCCTTGTTTCGCAATACACAAACAGCTTAATTGAAACAGCGCACTCAATGATTGTGCAGGAGGAAAATAACTCGATTATCATAGTATCAGGCAATGCCGCCTATACCTTTGCAGCTGAGCACTTGCTGCAATAACTCCCCCGGTTCTATCCATCCTGAGCGAAGTGAGCTATAAGCGAACGAAGTCGAAGGATCTCTTAAAGCTTACTTCTTGAGATCCCTCGGCTCACCTCAGGGCTCACTCGGGATAGAATGGTGAATAATGAAACAAAATCGTTGTAATAGCGTATAATGAAGTAGTAAGCATAATACGCGCTTATACCAAAACTAACTGACGCAGAGCTTGTTGAACGTGCTCTTGTGTACCCATATTACTTTGGAAACATAATGCGTCGCTATGAGGCAAAACTCAAGCGATATATTTTGCGTTTGTCTAACGTTTCCCCAGAAACTGCTGATGATATTCTTCAAGAGGTTTTCATTAAGACCTACACGAATTTACAAAGCTTTGATCCGTACTTGAGCTTCAACTCCTGGGTCTATCGAATAACACGCAATGAGGTAATCAGCCACTATAGAAAACAAAAACGCCGCCCACAAGGTCATACGATTGACATTGAACAACGCATACTTGAAAACATTCGATCAGAACTCAACGTCGAGTCTGAGATCGACGTATCACTGCAGGCCGATCAGGTCGCTGAGGTAATCAACACTCTTCCGGATAAATACCGCGAGGCTATGATTCTACGATTCCTTGAAGAAAAAAGTTATAAAGAAATTTCTGATATTTTACGAAAACCAGTAGGAACAGTATCTACTCTTCTAAATCGCGCCAAGAAAAAATGTTTAGAGAACATTGAACAAAGCTATGAAAAAGCAAAGTAAGCCAACTCAAGAGGTTCTTGAGCAAATCAAGAAAAAAGAGCTGCAGGTTAAACCAAGGTGGCACTTCACACTCAAGCGAATACTTCGTTGGAGTCTTATTGCGCTTCTCTCCATTTTTGCAGCATTAAACTTCTCAATCGCATACTTCTTCTTCACATCTGAATCAATGCCAATGTTTAAGGAGCTGGACATCGGAACGTGGAAGTACTTATTGCTTATAATGCCAACGATCTGGCTCATAATCTTTGCAGTACTTATCGTAGTGGCCTATAAACAGTTCCATGCAACAAAGCATGGTTATCGATATCAATTCTGGGCTGTGATTGCGGTTCTTTTCTTCCTAACATTGATTCCTGGAATTGGACTCAGCCGTGCGGGCTTTGCCTTCAAGACATACGACTTTGCACGAGAGCATATCCCAGGATATGAAAGTATTGATATGCATGGCCTGTTCTGGGACAGACCGGATAGTGGATTCTTAACCGGACGCATAGCAACACTAGAGGATCAGACTCGATTCGAGCTACGCTATCATGGTGAGAGTTGGCAGATTAATGCATCGAACGCAGAACTTATCGAAACCGATAAATTGCTGGAGGGTGACCATGTGCGTCTACATGGTGAGCTTCAAGGTGATGATCATTTTATTGCAGACGCTATTCTATTGCTGAACCCACGATTTGCTCGTTAGTGAAACAAAGATTGGTTGGGCGGCGTATAAATATACAGAAGCGCTTCCTTACTAATAAAACACACTATGACAAAGGGTAAAGCAAAGAAAAACAAACTAAGTAAAGCAGTGATGATTCCTCTTCTAGGAGCTGTTGGGCTAGTTGGCGCAGTGTCAATTGCATACGCATGTGATGATGCAGAAGCAACACAGGCTGCAAACCAGGAAGATCAGTCAAAGGCTCATGAGCACGAAGGTGAGAGAGAGGCTAATCAGGCTAACCGAATGCGACAAGGTGAAAACAGTCAGCGTCGTGAGCCTGCAGCAGGTCATCGAGCACTATTTGAAGGTCACGCTAATGAGATGAAGGCTATAATGGAAAGTGGAGACTTTGATGCGTTTATCGCACTAATCTCTGAGAACCTTCCAGAAGATGTTGAGCTAACTGATGAGCGACTTGAGCGAATGGAATCACATTTCTCTGACATGTCAGAACGATTCCAAAGCGGAGAGTTCTCAAAGTCAAAGAAATAAAAGGCCAAACAAACTGCCATAGAAAAAACCACCCTGAGCGTAGTCGAAGGGTGGTTTTTATTTTTATCAATTATGAAATCTCGCGGTATGCCTTTGTTGTTGCGATCATTGCTGCTGGAACAGAGAACAGTGCTCCAACATACAAACAGATAAATCCAAGGAAACTTACAACACCAGTTGTAAGGTGTAGCCCCAGAACATCCCACTTCAAGCCCATTGTCATTTCAGAACTCTTCTTCATCGCCTCAATTGGCCCCATCTTTTTATCTACCACTAACATTGGAGCAAAGTAGTACTTAAGCATCCAAATCACTCCAGGAAAAACCAAAAGCATAAATCCGACATACACTACTATTCCGTATATGATCATAACTGCTAAGTACTTGAAGAACACGTCCCACTCTGTGAACAGTGTTGCAAGTGACGGTCTCTTGCCATCTGTTGCATCAAGCATAATTTTAATAAACCCAATACCCATAATTGTCCCAAGGGCAATGTATATCAAAAATATCAATAAACTCAGATACCAATAATCTTGAGGTATAAAAGCAGCCAAGATTGCAGGAACAATACTAGCGCCAATCATGACTAGGAACATGAGGACAAAGAACCCCATGTGCTCCTTCATCTTTTCCCAACCAAAATGGATGACAGCGCCATCACTAAAAGTCTTTTTACTTAACATAATCTAAGTGATTAAAGGTTATTAAAAGTGATTAGAGGTGGTTAGAGGTGATAAGAAATAATTCAAAGACTACTTAAACCCTTTTATCACTTCTCATAACCTCTTTTACCTTTATCACCTCCATTATAACGAATCATCAACAGATTCTGCAGAGCTCTTGTGGACGTCAATATCATAGTCATCTGCGTCATTGATATCTGATCCAAGGGTATAGTTTGAATAGAACGCATCAGATATGTCATCGATCTTGGTATTCCAGTCCTCACCATAAAGCTCCGCCGCAATCTCCTCAGTTGCAATTGCATGCAGCACCCCACCCAAGCTTACAGCATAAACAGTATCAACGGTCTGGAACTTCACCATCTTCTGTCCCGGTCGGTATGTAATATTTGACCCAAGACTTATCTCTGACATCACCTGTGTTGTTACAAATGCAATATCATCAAAGTCATCAAACCATGTGAAGTATACTTTTTCATTTGGAAACGCGTGTCTGACCCCATCTTCGCTATAGTAGTAAACAGCACGACACGGAGCGTTTATATCTACTTCTGAGTCCCCGCATGAAGTTTTAATCAAGATGCTGGTATCAAGATCGTCAATATTAGATACGATCGTAGCCCCAGTCTCAGGCGCGATTGTTGGCTCATCGGTTACTGTAACCGGCGTTGGCGTCTCTTCAGATGATGTAGAAGTAACGGTTATAGTGAATTCCCCACTGGATCCAGTATTTCCTGCAATATCTGTACATCGAATCTCTGCAGTATAAGTACCTGCTTGAGAATACGTCTTTGAATATGTCGCAGTCCCATCTGCCGCCCCCCAGCCTGCCGAAATAGTTGTTGGTGCAACAAATTCACCATCCTCATAAAATCGGCACTGCGCTACGTAACCCTCGTCATAATATGAAACCTCCATGGAAACCTCGGTTCCCTCTGTAACTGATATATCTCCAAGAGATCCAACTGTTGGCGATGTTATATCACCCGGCCCCTCACCCTCATAACTGATTGTTAACTCAATTGTTTCTCCTGTTGTTGAATTACCTGCCCTGTCCTCGCATGTTGCATAAAGGTACAATGTATCGCCCCACATTGTAATCATGTCTTTTGAAAAGTATGTGCCATTGTCAGTCATCTCCATGTCAGATGTTGTTTCATAAGTCGGGTCATAAACATACATTGTGCACGTTTCAACCTCATTATTGTCTGACACGTACGTCTTGTATTCATTTGCCCCACTTTCAACACTTGTTGGAGAGATCTCAGAGACAACTGGCGCCTCTGTATCAATAACAAAAACAAGCGACGACACTTCACTCACGTTTCCCTCCGAATCAACAGCTCGAAGATATGCGGTGTGAGATTCTTCAGAAAGATCTGATTCAACTGTGTACGATGTGACATTTCCGATGTTTGTGTAATCGTCATCATCAATCTTAATCTCGTAATAACTCACATCGTCATCTGAATCAACTGCTGCATCCCAGCCAAGTTCTGGGGTTAGATCACTTGTTGCCTCACGACCGCTGCTGAGCGCCAAGTTCGCAGGTGCCTCTGGATTCTCATTTGAATCACTCATGAGCTTTATTGATCCAGCTGATCCAACAAGAAAAGCAGCTTCAGTTGATGGATAGTACACGCCATAATATGTCTCCAAAGCATCAACTCCAGCATCTTCCCAGGTCTCACCTCCATCCTCAGTAATCAAAACCTCCAAAAAGAATGTTGTTAAAATCCCATTATCCTCATCTGCAAATGAGATGTCACTAATAATGTCTGCTGGATCAATCAAATCAGTCACGCCAATATCCTCCCAGTTTGTACCGCCATCCTCGGTCCGTAAAAGTGTAGCGTTGTCTCCACCAGCCCATGCAATATCAGTGTTATCCTCAATCACATGAACTGTATAGAGATATTCTGATGTGCCTGAAGTTTGGATTTCCCACTCTTCTCCACCAACATCTGTATACAGAATCACACCAGAAGCACCCACAGCCCAACCAGTCAATGACTGTACTATATCGATTGAATGCAGCGTTGTGCTTACTCCACTTTCTTGCTCATCCCAAAACTCGCCATCGCTATCTGAGTATTCGATAATACCGCCAGTTCCTACAACCCAACCAAACGTCCCAGTGCTCTCATCAAAATCAATATCATAATAAGTTGTCGCGGTGCCAGGTGAATAGTCTAGCCAGGAATCACCATAGTCCTCTGTCCAAATAATAGTTGAATCTTCACCACAAACAAATGTGCCGCCATTTGTCACAGAAACTCCATGATAGTCTATTGAGCTTTCTGTGACGTTAAACCAGTTCTGGCCGTAATCCGATGAGTATGTGACTGCTCCGTTCTGACCTACTGCAAAGATTACTTCATCATTGATACCATCAACAGCGTTTAAGTCTTCAGTCATCACAGAATCTGCATCTTCCCAAGTTATTGTTCTGGCGATAACAAAAAACGGCGCAAAGGCTACAAAGAATATAAAAGCAAAAATTGTTAATGTATGAAACACTCTTTTTGTCATAGGCATAGATTTTTATAAGTATAACTCAAAATGCACAAAGAAAAACCAAAACTGTGTATGCCCCCATCAGAAAACACTTGGAATCGAGGTCAGTTTGGACGCATGGGAAGGTGGCGCCGGAGCCGTACTAGAATGTACGGTGACTAGCCAGCAGGGACCCATAAGTTCAAAATGGTCCGATTCCAAATGTTTTCATCAAAACAAAAACCTGTGCACTCTTGGATACACAGATCTTCATTGGGATCACGAGAGGAAAAGATCGGGCTTGCAATGAATCGCACACCGTTGCCAAGAGACAGCCGCGGACTCTCACCGCGTTCCAGAACTCATCCCGTCAAACGGGACTCGTGACAACGGTATTTACTCATAGTTCGATCAAATTGTCAACAGCAGCAAGCTCTCACCCACACCACGGATGCTTAAACTTGAATTCGGTCCCCAGCCAATTTTTCCCAGCTAATCTTTACCTCGGGCCTGTCACGAGCACATTCATGCTTACCCCCGGGCAGAAAGATGGAATAGCATTTTGATATCCAATTTCTCCTTAGATAAAAATTGGATCTCCAAAATGCCCGTTCGTATGCCTGAGGTATACCTGGACGAGCGCAGTATGGGCCAACACCCTTTCTTTCCCCGGTTTCTTTGGGTGAACAAAGAAACCGGGTCTGGGGGTCCAGGGGGACGAAGTGCCCCCGGGTGCAACCTGGCTTCGAGAGATCCCTCGGCTACGCTCGGGATGGATAAGGCTACTTGGGCACCCACCAGTATCTCAACATTTTCTTACATTCTTTTTCGAACTTGTCAGGATCTAAACCAAACTCCTTAGCCACTGCATGTAACTTATGCTTTTTTCTTGGATTACGCACAATGCGAACATCACTAGCTGGATCAACTTTTTTAGCTACCCGGCGGAAAAACAGCCAACGCACTGTGTACTTCACGAACATATAAATTGAGCCCCAAACAAACTTCCACATCGAATAAGGAAACGCAATTTTATACCCAGACCACTTTGCCCGTGTGCATGTATAGACTACATCTGAGAGCTCGGCCCACAGATCAAAAAATCCACTTGCTTCTTCATACTCTTTTACTTCGTCAGCAAGGTCTTGCAGATGCCATTGAAGGTCGTATTTTGGCATTCCCAACCAAGAATGCCACCATTTTATAATCATAATAATTTTGTTTGAATACCAGCGCGTTTTTGAAGCTCTTGACCCGCTGACTGACGATACACGCAATAATCGCAATCTGAATCAGCATCTGGAATCCCATCATTATCTAGACAATCCTTAGCGCTCAACAGAGTCGGCTCAACCCATCCATCATCACCCTTATAATCAAACACCTCAACATCAAACTCTAACTTGCCATCAAAGGCTGCACGATCGGTCCGCCCATTGCAATACACAAAATAACCAACATCACTTACCTTGAATCCATTTCGTCGAAGCAACCATTGATAAACCTCCATCTGCCGCTTGTATGATATCTGCCATGGTGCACTGATTCCGACACCGGATTCTTTTGCTGTTGCTTTGTAGTCAACCACGATCAACTCTTCTTCCGGATTGACCCAAATATCATCTACTGCTCCTGTTACGATAAAGTTAGACGACTCGTGATGGAACTGCACACCTTTAAAGTTCTCGCGCCATTCATCCATCATCTCATGTCTGTATGGCACAGCATCAATCTTATACTGCTTCATTAAAGGATGTGTTGCCTGATCTGCACGGTGCATATCAAACTCTTTTTTCAAAAGTGTATCAACTGCCGTGTTGAGATTAAATGGAAATCCAGGTGGTCGCCCAACGCCTAAGCGGCGATCTAAATAAAAACACCGCGGACAGGCAAAGAAAAGATCAATCTTTGATCGACTTAACCTAAACGGTGTCTTTGACTTTGGATTATATAAATTCCGTGTTCGTTTGGGGTTGTACCATTGGCTCATACTCACCGTATTCTATCATACCTCCCCATTAACACAGATTCTTCGATGATATGATCACGCATTGCGTCTTCGACTTCAGTTTTCGATACTCCGGCCGGTAGATCAAGCTCAGCATCAAGCGCGTAAAGCTTGAAATAATATCTGTGTTCACGGTCTGGTGGGCACGGGCCTTGATAAACCGGTTCACCGCTTGTATTCACTCCTTGAACACTCTGAGGAACTGATCCTTCGAGAATGTCTGTTGTACTTATCTGAACATTGAAAAGCACCCAATGGTCCCACATACCATCTGGTCTGATGTGCTTTGGAACGTCTGGGTCATCCATAAGAAGAACAAGGCTCTGAGCTCCTTCAGGCACGTCTTCGATATGCAACGGTGGGCTTATATTTTGACCATCACAAGTATACTTTGATGGAATTGCGCCTTCATGCTCAAAGGCCGGACTAGTTAGTTTCATACCCTTCTTGTTTTAATATTCGATACTTTTGATCCTTGCTGCGGTTGTAGCCGCCAAGCTTACCATCTGATCGGATCACACGGTGGCATGGGATCGCGGGATCATAGTTCTTATTCAAAATATTCCCTACTGCTCGCGCCGCCTTGGGTCGTCCAGCTTTGATCGCAACCTGCTTATATGTCATCACATCACCCTTGGGAATCTTTCGAACTATGTCGTAGACCTTCTGAGCAAAGTTAGAGGACATACTACTTAATAACACCCTCAAGCGTCTTACGTGCATCAGCTCCATCCTTGAATATCCCCTTCACAGCCATTAAGAATGGTAAGTCTGATGCATCACCTAGGCGGCCGATGATGTTGTCGATGTTTTTGATGCCTTCGACCGTCTTCCCCTCTTCAACATCCCCGGTGGCAAACCCAAGCCCATAAGAATAGTTTCGAGACGATGAACTGTATCCTGTTGCAAGAAAATCTCCCATCCCAGCTGGCGTTTGCATTGTTTCGCGATGTGCGCCAAGGCGATGGATAATTTCTTTCATTTCGATCTCTGCCCTCTGGACTAAACTAGCTTTGAAGTCTGCTCCCATCTTAAGCCCATCTGACAAGCCAAGCGCCAACACATAAACATTTTTCAAAACTCCCAAAAGCGCAGTGCCGATCATGTCATCGCTTTCCTTAAGAGATACCTGCGTGCCTTCAAACAATGCCTTGAGCCTTTTAATTGAATCACTAGAGTCTGATGCGATTGTAGCGGTTGTTGGCAGACCTTCATTTAGCTCATCTGCAAGCATTGGGCCTGATAGAACTGCGATCTTGTTATTCGAAAAATGATCTTGAAGAACCTCAAACGGTAGCTTATTTGTTTCTGGGTCCATGCCCTTTGTGCCTGTCACAAGAATCGCGGATTCAGGAATTCCCTCAATCTTGCTGACACATTGAACAAAAAACTGACTCGGCACAGCAAAGAAAATCACCTCCGCGTCCTTGATTGCGTCTGATACCTTGTCCACCTGACACTCTTTACCTGTGTCTTGAACGTCCCAAGCTTTTATATCAATCCCCTCCTTTTTTTCTAGAACTCCAGCCAAGGCCTGACCAAACGCCCCAAAGCCGATAAATGTGATGTTTTTCATAGTGGATTGATTATATCGCAGAACACAGAACCCAGACAACAGAACCCAGGCTCAGCAAGTTTGCTACGAGCAAACACGGGTGTGTCCCCAGGTAAGAAAACCGGATAAAGAGAAGACCGCCACGAAGACGATCTTCGCGGCGGGAGCCGTGCACTAAGAGTGAGGACGTCGGTTCGCTCTTACCGTACCCAGGAGCCGAGCAAACGGCCACCAAAAGTCGGGAATAACCTCGTATTTCTACTTGGTTAGCATTTTTTCGCCATTGCCCAAACCGGTTGTGCACATTGAAATATGCCACAAATTCCAATTCTTGTCAACCCAAAACAAAACAACGCCTCTTTTGAGACGCTGCTTTGATCGAATGAATCGATTACTTCAAGTTTACAGTTGCTCCTGCATCCTCAAGCGTAGTCTTCATAGCCTCAGCTTCGTCCTTTGCAAGCTTCTCCTTGATCACTGTAGGTACTCCATCGACCATATCCTTAGCCTCCTTTAGGCCTTGACCCGTGATCTCTCGAACAGCTTTGATCACATTGATCTTGCTGTCTCCTGCAGCAACAAGCTCGACATCGAACTCAGTCTGCTCTTCTGCTGCAGCCTCACCTCCTGCTGGAGCTGCTGCTACGGCAACTGGTGCTGCAGCTGAAACTCCAAACTTATCTTCAAGAATCTTTACCAAGTCTGCTAGGTCAATAACAGACATTTGTTCAATCTGCTCTACAAGAGCCTTGAACTTTTCAGGAACTTCAACAGTCTTTTCCTCAACTGCCTCATCCTGAGTTTTCTTTTCATCACTCATATTATGAAAGTTAATCAAATGAATCTTATGCGGCTGGCTTCTGCTCTTTGATTGCATCAAGAACCGTTACAAGTCCGCGTAGGTTACCGGCAAGAACGTTAACAAATCCTGAGACTGGCGCATTAAGCGAACCAACCATCTTGGATAGCAACTCTTCCTTGCTTGGAAGTGACGCCAAATGGGTTACTTCCTCTGCTGTAAGTCCCTTTCCTTCAAGAACACCAGCAGCAAAGACAAACTCTTCATTCTCCTCAGAGAAATCCTTGAGTACCTTTGCGGCAGACACCTCGTCGTCATAGGACACGGCAGTTAGGATAGATCCTTCGAACGATTGTGGATCAACATCCTCAAGTCCGGCTTCTTTGGCAGCAATTGCTAGAAGTGTCTTCTTTGTAATAAAGATTTCAACTCCCTGCTCTTTTGCACGCTTTCGAAGCTCATCGGCTTGAGCCATGGTGAATCCAGAAATCGATGTGAAGGCTGCAGACTTCATGGTCTTGAACTTATCAGCGACCGAAGCTACAATATCCTTTTTTTGCAATCTGGACTTTGCCATATGTGAATGAGTTAGTCCCGTGGGGTTTAAAAAACCACGGCCTTAACGCCGTGAAACAATGAGATCTGATCAAAAGTTCGATCAAATAGCCTCGATAGGACTTACGCTCTTGCAAGCAACCTATTGTCTTTAGCATTAAGTTGTCAGAAGTATAGAATATTGGCCAAATTATGTCAAGAAGCAGAACGCTCGCCCTTTCGGACGAGCAGTACGTGTACGTGTGGCGCTGAGGCTACTCAGAGCAGTACTAGCTTTTGATGCCAAACAGCTCAGTGATGATGCCGACAGCCTCTACCTTGGCCCGTTCCAGGTCCCCATGCAGTGTATACTGCTCCCAGAAAAGCCGCATCAACAAGCAACGCAAGCACATATTTTCATGACCACAAGCCATGTCTCTTTCCTTTCCCTGTGACAAGTAACACTAGAGGTGGCAATTAAAATAGCACCTATCCCCTTTCTTGTCAATTATCTGAGGTCTAAGTGCTTATCAATCCGACCAAAGGCTTCGACTTTCCTCTTGTCATCCCTGGCTACGACCAGGGATCCATCGATTATCGAACTCTATAGTTGATGGATTCCCGCTTTTGCGGGAATGACAATAGATCAAAAACTTTGGTCAGAGCGGCGCGTTTTCCTTGCGCCGCACGTGACTATTCTCGCGCGGGAGGGAGAATAGTGTCGCTAGGCCTCTTGGGGCCTAGAAGAAGACTGTTGGTCCAACCATCTCATCGTGCGCGATCATATGGTAGTCAACGCCATCATCGGAAACCATGATCGAGTCTTCCGGAACCGTGACAGTCACTCGATCATCACCACTCGCAGCAGTCGCTCCAGTGCCGTCCACCGAGAACGTGACTCCGAGGATATCTTCGGCATCTACATTGATCGGCGCGTACGAAACGCCATCAAAGCTTGCGGTATGCGTACAGATCGTTAGGATGCAAGTATCGCCGGGATAGCACGGGCCATAGCCATCCTCCATACATGCACCGCTTTCTACCGCTGCCTCACCAAGCAAGGCGCCGGAGTCGGTGTCGTACATGTACACAGAGCTCAGCCCTGCACACCATCCAGTGTCATCGTAGCTCCAGCAATCGACAAACACGGATGTGGGACTGATCTGGAGGTCAGAGCATTCATGCAGAGTGCTGAAGTTCGTATTGAGCGCATCGACGATTCCGGGAGTGGTTGAGGTATCGATCGTATACACATCGTCGACGACCAGCTCATTGCTCATCTCGACCTCGGTCCCATCAGCCAATTCGACATCCCACCGGCAGGTGTTGTCCACATAGTTCATGAAGTCCGGGCTTTCACCGCCGTTGTTGGCCAGGATCACGACTCTGTCTGCAGTTGAGACGATATCGGATGGATCCAGGATGTCGAATGCGAATCCGACTTCGACACGGATGAACTCTGTGACGTCCTCAGAGATGTCGCACACCAGGTTGAGTGCTGTGGCGCGACGTCCAACGTTGAACCCACTATCAAGCAACAGGTGCTCATCAAGGATTATCTCAGTTGGCGGCTCGACAGTG
The DNA here is from genome assembly GCA_964452565.1 of uncultured Gammaproteobacteria bacterium. Taxonomy (GTDB): domain Bacteria; phylum Patescibacteriota; class Patescibacteriia; order UBA9934; family UBA9934; genus UBA9934. Next base: position 342,317 of record CAYVLY010000001.1, read on the forward strand.
CTGCCAGTCATGGCGTTGGACAGACGACAGCGCTGAACATACTGACTCAGATCAGTGAAGCCACGGTCGACTCCATCCATGCCGTAGTCGATCAGTGCCGTTGGGCTCACGCTGAACACGTGGATGGGCCTTGGGTCTCCTGACCCAACCTCTGCTCCACGTTCTTCAACCTGCCGCAAGGTCAATGTACCGAAGTACACATTCTCCTGACCGGGCTGCACCTCTACCAATCCAGACCCCGGGCCCTCGAACTTGACCTTGAGGATCGAAGCATGCGAGCTGTGTGGCAAGAGATAGCCCATGAGGGCAACGATGAGAACAAACAGAATATTTGCGAAACGCATAGCGTTTCCTTCCGGCCTTAGCGGCCTTGCATAGTACGGAATGCACTACATCGGACGCGATGTCCGATCAAAGAGTTCGATGATAGTTGAAATGTCTAATCGTTCGGCCAAAGGCCTCACTTGTTGAAATTGTTGACGTTGCTTATCGCACCGTAAACATCTTCAACAACTTAAACAGTTTAAACATTCCTATCAAACACTTAAATCAGACCCCCTGCACTGGAGAGAGACCGGTGCAGGGATTCTGTAGTACTAGATAATTAGTACGTCCAAAAGACTCGAAATTATTCAAATACTTTGGATGAACCCCCTGCCGACGAAATTCGGCAGGGGCCAGGACTTGGGTTTCACGGATTTGGAATCCGACCGAAGGGTTCAAGTTTGCTTAAACACTTTGGTCGGACGATGCGCTCAGATGAACGCACCGTAGAACGGTGTGAGTAGTCGGCCTAGCCGTCTGCGAACACCAGGCACCTGTCCTTGGTGGCGTCGGGGTTGAGGTGCTTCCGCAGCGCGGGATCGAAGGCCACATTCTCGCAACCTTCCGGGATCTCGTACTCGCCCAGGCTGACACCGGTGCACCCCGTCGCGGAGAAGCATGCGATGAAGGCCAGGGCCAGGCTGATGATGGTCTTACGCATGATGAACTCCGTGGAGGCGCGGCAAAGCCGCTAGGGTTGAAGGTATCACTCTCGAACCGACCGAAGGGTTCGAATTACTTCAAACACTTTGGTTGACCCCCTGCCGCGTATGTTGGCAGGGGCGCTCACGCGAGTCGCGTGGCGTCGTAGTAGTTGTGGGCCTACCAGCCCTGGAGCTGCTTGATCGTGAGAGCGGTTTCCTGTGCGCACACCAGATGAGGGTGCGTGATGAACGAAGCGGTACTCTGGTCCATGATCCTCATGAGCGCCGCCAGCAGATCGCACGGCCTGCCACCGAAGTGCAGACCCACAGGACTCACGGCAGCCAGGAACATGCCCAGCAGCCACACCTCGCCGTCAGCGGTGCTGGCACTGTAGGTGATGGTCCAGGAACGTGGATCGTCCAGGTGTCTCACCACCCGGAGGCGTGATTCACCGGAACCTAGGTACGTCCTCCGGTCACTGGATCCTGACCAGGTGTCCCGCCCCATCAGCTCGCTGAGCCTGGCGATGTCTTTGGACAACACCACCGTGCTTATCTCGATCTGGCGGGCAAGGAATCCCCCGAAGAGCCTCTCAAAGATACCGAACATGGCATCTCCTCTCACCTGGCTCTGGGGCCAGGGCTCTGGTTTCACGGATTTGGAATCCGACCGAAGGGTTCGATATTCATCAAACGCTTTGGTCGGTCCCGCCCAGACATTATGCGGGAGACGAAGAAAAGGGACTACAGGCCAAGCAATCTACAGATACACTCGACGATGACCAACCCAACCAGTATACCAAGGCCCAGGCAAACCAGATCTCTGTAGAAATTGGTACGGGTGCGACTATCAAACAAAGATACCTACTTCCACCTGGCGTCAACCAGGAGTTATGGGGTTTCAAGAATGGACACAGCGGCCTACTTGGGCTTCCATTCTCCAGGACAGACACCCTGACGCTCGTACAAGGTGATTGCAGTGCTGCAGTACTCCGCCAACTCCTCCTTATTCATCATGATCGGAGGCTTGGGAAGGTACCACAACGCAAACACCGCCAGCGCCAACAGCGCACATCCAGCCAGCAGTTCTCTCGACATTCCAACTCTCTTTCACCTAGTAAAAACCGGGGTCAGAGGTGAGGGTTCGGATTTGCGATCCTATTTGACGCATACCGACCAAAGGCTTCGAATTGTTTCAAAAACTTTGGTCAGACCCCCCGCCCAGACATTATGCGGGGGACGTAAGACGTAGGTGAGGCTTGTCGTCAATTCGACACTACCTCGAGGGTGGGATCTTCGGATTCGTGTTCTTCTCCATGGCGTGGCATGATCGCCATACCCAGGAGAATCCACGCGATCCACGGGAAGAGCCACTCGAACGGCCAGAGCACCCAATCCGCCAGGAACTGACGAAAAGGAGTCCGACTCGGACAGCCCTGAGTGAACCACTCGATGGCGAAGAACCGAGGTTCCGTATCCCGATTCATCTTGCCCTGATAGTGAGAATCAGCCCATCCGCATTGCCACCACACACCACCACGATCACGTTCTAGGCGGCAGCTGGCGTAGCGGTCGTAACCAAGCATGAGCGAGGTTATGGTAGCTGCGTTCTTCTCGCCATCACCATCGATGTCGAGGATAGTCCTATCCACACAGCCAACTGCACACGACCCAAGGGACAATCCAAGGGCGATGAAGAAAGCTACATTGAAGATGATTCCTCTGAGTCGCTCCATAGCAACTCCTTCCACCAGATTTCTCTGGGTTGAAGATTGGAGTTCGGATTGGATCCGACCGGAGACTTTGAAATACTTTCAAAATCTTTGGTCAGACCCCCCACCCGAAAACAATGTGGGGGTCAAAGACGTGGGTGAGGCTTGTCGTCAATTCGACACTACCTCAGGGGCTGGTGCTGGTCCTGCACTGCATCGAATAGACGATGAAGGTGAACAGCGCTGATACCAAGACGCAGACCTGGCAGGTCCTGCCCAGGAAAGTCTCAAACGGCATCGTGCTTGGAACGTAGATCACGAGGCCAGGGTAGATGGCTACCACCAAGCACGTGAAGATGCCAAGTGCCATCACAGTAGTGTACATGGCGCAGAACATACACATCACGTTGCTGGTGAAGGACTTGCGTACGCCATCCACGAACAGCAAGCCTGTTCCGAGAAGGCAAAGCACGACGCCAACAAGGAACGATACGAAGTACACGAGATACATCGGTATATCTTCCACCTGGCTGTAGCCAGGAGTTAAGGGTTCAAGCTCGGATTCATGATCCGACCAAGAACCTCGAGAGAGTTCAAGATTCTTGGTCGGCGGCGGCCTGTCGAGAGTATCGACTTCCGCCTTGTACGTACTCATACGTAGTCAACAGCCCTGCAGGAAAAGCAAGGGGAAAATCATGGCGACTATCACCACGCCCATCATAATCAGTGCCCAGCTCACCTCATCCATTCCACTTTTTTGGGAGTCCATAGGACTCCTTTCCCCGGCTTATTGCCGGATGCGTCTCTAGGACGCCTTCTGAATTGACTCTTTTACTATAACCAACCGAAGGGTTCGATTATTCATCAAACACTTTGGTCGGACGATGCACCCGGGTGGTGCATCGTACGGGACGAGGGGGTTGTTGGCTACCAGTGCATGAAGTCGTGGATGCTCTGGGCCCCTGTGCGAACGTGTGTGAACAGCTGCAGGAGATCGCCATTCTCACAGCGCATCCAGCCCGAGATCAAGCTCCTGAGCCTGGACATACGCTGACTAGACATATTCGTGGGCTTGGTGTCTCCCAGGGCGTTGAGCAGCACGGGCAGCACGGGCGCTTCATATACAGTCGGCTGGCCCCACAGGAAGTACTCTAGCTTCCAGGTGCCATCGGGCTGCTGCTTGGCCTCGAGGAACTCGAATCCCTGCGGCCACGCGAACCTGAGCGCCTCCTGGCCGTCTTCCTGCTCAGACTCGATGGTCATGCGGCGCTTGGCGCTCTCATGGGCTCGGGCCATGGCCTCAGCCGAGACGGTCGCCTCCACTTGAACTGACCGACTCTTCCGCTTCGCGCTTGGACGAGTAATCACACTCATCTCCTCTCACCTGGCTCTGGGGCCAGGACTCTGGTTGAACGGATTTAGAATCCGACCGAAGGGTTCAACTTTCTCTTGTCATCCCAGCCGTAGAGCCGGGATCCATCGTTTATCGAACTCGATAGTTGATGGATTCCTGCCTACGCAGGAATGACATATTAAACACTTTGGTCGGACGATGCACCCGGGTGGTGCATCGTACGGGAACGGGGAGTTGGGGCTACCGCTGGGCCTTGGCGTGGGCCTTGCGGTCGGCGCCCTGGCGCGGCTGCTGGCCGGACTTGCCGGGCTGGCGATCGGGGCTCTGGGCCTTGCGACCCTTGGGCTGGTTGCCCTGCCTCGGCGCCTGTGCCCTGGTCTTCGGCTCGGGCTTCTGCACCTCAACCTCCACCTCGACCCGGTCCGTGATGGACTCGGGCTCGGTGAGCTGGTCGACGATGCCGTAGACCACGAGGCCGGTGATCGAGGTGATGCCGAGGCCGATGGCCAGCAGGATGCCAGCCACGATGGCTATGGCAGATGCGGTTCTCTGGTTCCTGGTCATTTGAGTTCCTTTCTCTTGACCGGGTTGTACTCGCTCGAGAATCTCGATACTGGATCAAGAGTCTTGAGCGAGCGGCACATTCGATGCACCACACGGAAGTTGGTTGTGAAGAAGGGACGGAGGAGGTTGATGTGGGGCTAGTCGATGAAGAACAAACGCTGACCCGGGGTGGGCAGGCCATCCACGGTGAGGCCATCGAGGAGCTGGCCCTCTGCGGTCTCCCAGTGGAACTCGGCCGGCCAGCTGATGCTGGTGACCGTGTCGTCCTGGCAGTCCTCGGAGGTACAGGGGCTCGGAGCCGCCTCATAGGCCATGCGGAACCACTTGGTCTCACCGGCCACGAGCTCCACATCGATCTCGGCAACTGCCTGCTCGACGTCCAGGTTGGGACCGTAGCTGCAGTCCACCCACTCGGCCTCATCGTCGTCGATGGTGTAGAAGTCCCAGTTGGCTTCCAGCGTCATCCACTGGTCGTAGCCGTCCTGGTCCTCACCCATGTACTCGTAGAAGCCGAAGTAGAGGGAATCGCCCTGGTTGGAGCAGGAGTTCCAGTCCGTGTAGCCATAGTCCGTGGTGCCCATGCGGAACGGCACCTGGGTGAGGTAGGCATCCACGTTGGCAGTGAGGCTGAACTCGATGACCGGGACCCTGTGGCCCAGTGCGAAGTACTCGCCCTCGACCTCGATGTAGTCGAGCTCGATGCGAGGCGAGACCTCCTCTTCTTCGACACCCTCTGTCTCCTGGCTCTCCTCTTCACTGCTGCCGATGTCGTCGACGTCCTCGTCGTACTCGTAGACGTTGGCATCGTTGTCCTCGATCTGTTCTTCCTGGCTCTCGACTTCCGGGCACTCGCAGGGAGCGCCGCAGGCGATGGAGAGGAACAGGGGGGCGAGGACGGAGGGGGTGGAAAAACGCATTACGCGCTCCTTCTTGCTTGGGAAATGCGGATGAGCCGCTTGGGAAAGGTAGTTTCTATCGTATCCGACCGAAGGGTTCAAGTTTACTTAAACGCTTTGGTCGGGCGGCACATCAGAGACGTACCGCGTAGACGAAGGGGGTTGAAGGTTCACTGTACCCTCTCGAACCGGGTGGTCGAGTGGGTGATGTCGTTCACGACTGCATCGATCGCTGCACTTGCCCTGCTCACGCCCTTGAGGGCGCAGATCAGAAGCACCGCGATGAATGCAAGACGGAAAAATGGAACTTCGACGATATTTTCGAACATGGGACTCTCCGGTTGGTGGGTTGTTCTCTTCCCAGACCTTTACAAAGTTCTTGAACTAATGTTCCAGGTCTTTGCTAAGGTGCGGCGCGTCGATCAGATCAACGCGCCGCAACGAGGATGAAGGGACGGTATCGCTACAGCCCCATCTCCTTCAGCTCCCGCTGGTACTCGCGGCACTGGCGACGCTGGGCCTTCTTCTCGAAGTCGCGACAGCTGAGCTGCGCGAGCTCCGTAGTCCAGGCGCTGAGCTCCTCCTCGAGGGTGGGTTCGGGCTGGGCCAGGGTCTCGGGGCCGATGCTGTCGGTGCGGTACACGCCGACGGCCTCGATCTCCTTGGCCAGCTGCGCATCCTTCCAGGCCTGCCAGGCCTGGATCTCGGCGGCCGTGGGGCCCTCCTCCTTCTGCACCTCGACCTCGACGGTCTCGGCGGGCAGGAAGTCGGAGAGGGTGGCCAGCGGGGCTTCGACCAGCTCGGGCGCTGCCTCGGCCTTGCCACCGTGCACCAGGTGCATGACACCCAGACCGGCGGTGAAGCCGATGGTGAGCAGGACGAGCAGGGCGGCGAGCAGGGCGGCGGCGATGGCGATATACTTCATGATGTACTCCAGGATTCTCGAATTGGGGTTGGGGACTTGGTAGACGAGATCTGAACACTTTTTATATTCAGGTCTCGTCTACCAAATGTAGCTTGTTAAAGAAAACCGGCTATCTTTCTTGATTTAAGAGAGATAACCGGTTTTCCACCACAGATCACCATATAACAGGATCACTGTGATAATGCTTCTTAACCCAGAAGCTGGGGCTCTCTCTGATTGTGAAGTTCCTTGATCTTTACATGTAGTACTATAGCACAAAATCGACCTTTTGTCAAGGCCTAAGGCCGGATTTTAGGCTAATTTTAGTCTATTTTAAAAGGCTGCCAAATGACAGCCAATCATCAATTTTTCATCAAAATCACTAGCTCAAAACGGTCCCCTTAAACCCCTTATTTTGAACTAATTTCCCTATATTCCCAAAATCTTTACCATTAACAATAGCCACCTGCATCTTATCACGCTGACAAAGCCTTGAAGCCACTGGATCAAATGGTGCAGATTTGCCTGGATGCCAGTCATCTCCCACCATTTTTCGATAATCGCCCCAAGAAAGCTCATCTAAAGGCTTTGCCTTTGGATTCTTGCGTGGATCCTCAGTATATACATAATCAATATCTGAAGCATTGATCACGCTTTTAACCCCCAATCTCTTTGCCATTCGGCACGCGACATAGTCTGTGCTCCACCCAGGCTTCCAGCCAGCTCCGATCAGCACTTTACCCTTCCACCTCTTTGGCAACCTGGTCGGATCCTTGATGACCACTGGGTGTGCCACTTCTCGAAAAATAGTTCGAAGCAAGTGTGCATTAAGCCGTGTTCCATGAATACCAAGCCAGTCAAGGTCCTCTGCTTCTATTGATTTTCGAACTCCGCGTGCTGCATCAATATAGTGCCTAGCAGTCTTCCCTCCTCCTGTCACAATCAACAGCTTTCGACTCTTCTTAACCTGCGAATCTACAAATCTCTTTAACTTTTTTAAAAACTCAACATCTGGTCCTCCATTAGGAACTATCAGCGATCCACCAACCGAAATTATGATTGGTTTGTTGTTTTGGAGTGTGAGTTTGGGCATATTCACTTTCTTATCATCCCGGCCATAGAGCCGGGATCCATCGTCATACCAAATTCGATAGTTGATGGACCCCCGATTGGGGTCGGGGTGACAGAGCAACGAGCCAATCAGGCTCGCTTTTTTGGTTTAATTGTTTTCAACAGGTAATTCGTGATTACAGATACTGCCCAGAGCACCACTGCTGCAGCCAGGGCCGTCCAGAATCCTTCGATCTCCACACCTTTCACCATTGTTCCCATCAGCAAAATCATTAAAGCATTTATCACAAACGTGAACAATCCAAGCGTCAGAATATTAACTGGCAAAGTTAGTATCAAAAGCACTGGTCGTATTATCGCGTTGATCAACCCAAGTATCAAAGCGGCGATCAAGGCATGATAGAACGTATCTACACTAAAACCTACGAGTAACTCTGTTACAAGTAGTAATGCTAAGGCATTGATAAGCCATCGAAGTAGTAGTTTCATAAGCTAAGCAAGAAAATAATATGGTTGATAATATTGAATAAGCATCCACAACAAAGCACTTTCCACTCCCAGTGCAACAAGAGTTTCAAACCATGCAGTCTTCTCTTCTTTCCAGCCCATAAATCCAAAGCCAACCAATGGGAAGATTACTAGGTTCAAAAACAACCAGAACAAAGCTGCCACAATAATCATCGACAGTATCGAATACGGTGAATGCGTGATGATCAACCAATCCTGTTTTACAAATAAAACATAAATCGCTCCATAGGCAGCGCTGGTAATCAAATGAATCAAAAGCCCTACAACAAAAACCTCCCTTTCGTTTAGCTTATAACCACGCCAGATATGAACATCTAAAAGTAATGGCAGGTTTTTAACTCGGTGAGAAGTCTCTAAAATAATCGCTGGAAGCGCGATTAAAAAACCAACTAAAGTTCCAAGTGTAGCTGCTAGTAGGTAGTCCATATTTATCTAATTGGCTCAACGAAAATAACTACTTTTGCCCCGTTTGCAGGATTGCCATTATTCCAGTCTCCCATTGCGTTCATTATAACATCAATTTCATACACATACCCTTGTCCATTGCGAGTTCCGGGATCATTGGTAATCCACATGTCATCTGTATACCCACGCAAGACCAGCATGTGATAAAGCGGCCCTTGTCCTGTAAAATTCGGATTTCCCAACTCACGTCCTGCTGCGGGAACTACGACTGGATACCCTGCTGCGATCTGATCTTTAATCTGATCAACTGTTGGGTATTCAACAACATAGGCATCAAGCCCGTAAAATCCCTCGATAAAATCAACTGTTTCTTGTGCAGTAGTATCTAGATAATCTCCCAATGTTTTATTTTGATAATCTATGACCTCTAACAAGGCTATATCTGCGACTTCAGCATCAACCAAGCCAGATGCATAACCTTCAAAGTAAAGCCAAACCATGTAAGCTGAGGCCTCCTCGCAAGCTTCCTGATATGGCAAATCCCAATTCGCATGTGGAGCCTGAGGAGTAAAAGGCACTGCCAGGTTGATCTGATCTGGAGTTAGATCCTCAGATTCGATCGAATCCTCGATCATCTCGACGTTAGGAGGGATCTCGGACGACTCTTGGTCGTCCGGCGTCTCAGCCTCAGCAGATCCTTCGACTCGTCCTTCGGACTCGCTCAGGATGACGGCTTCTGGAACGCTACTATCCCCTGCCGTAACCTCCTCAAAACTAACCTCCTCAACTTCAACTACTGGTTGCTTATCAAAATCAAGAACAATAAAAGCGCCAACCACCAAAAAGATGATTATAAAAACTCCGACTAAAAGTCTATTACGCATACGCCAGTATCTTCAATATATTCATCACAATGATGGTCATGTGGGCACTCTCCATCATGTGTGCAATAACAATACTCAGTGCAGAGCTCCATACATGCGGTGTCAGGATCTATAGCCTCGTTTTCCCGACAAGCTGATCCGCACGGCTCCCACTCACCACCTGAGTCATCACACATGGCTTCAGTTAGGCTCTCACTTTGATCAATGAACTCTTGGAATTCTTGCGGCCCCTCTTGATTCATCTGATCAATCTTTTGAACAATGCCAAGTACAATAGCAACAAACAACACAGCCAAGACTAATGTCATTCGCCAAGGCTTGTATTCGATCTCTTTTCGAAGGTATTTCATATTATTGTTCGCGTGCCCACTTGATCATATGCCAAGTTGCAAGCACGTCATCTTCATTATAATCCATTATCTTTTGTAATTCTGCTCTATCCTCTGAAGCCTGATAGTCATGGAACCATAAAACAGAATTAAGTCCAGATGCATCAGCAGTACGCCACTCAAATCCTAAGTGCTTTGCAATGTCTTTGAGGGAATAAAACGGAAGCGGGAATATAACCGACTCCCGGAAAGCTGGCAGAATATCAAACATCTTATTTGTTAGCTGCTCACGAACTGAATCAGGTGCCTCAAACTCATCCATCATCCTTCGAAATACATCAGTTTCATACCATCCATAGTGATAGATCGGTGATTCTGGATATTTTTGAACAAAGCTTATAAAGTCATGCCACATCCCTTCTACTTCTGATTCATCTTTTGCAAAAAAACTATGATATGTCTCTTCGCCATCTGCAATTTTTAAAACTCCGATTAGATAATGCAAATCTCGCAACGGGTCACTTTCGATATCAATAACAAGTTCAACGTCTTGAGGTTCTGGAAGTTCGACTGGATGTAATTTAATCACCCTTTCCTCTTTCATGGCCTTAGCTTGCTGCTGTAAAAAGTGAAGTCGATCTGACGTTAGGCCTGAGACTGATGAGATCTGCTGATCGCTTGCCATTGCTAGAGTTGATAAAGTCGAAAGTCCAGCCTCTTTTAGTGAGTCTGCCTCGCTTCTCCATAAACGATTCAAAAGTGATAGATTGTCACATCCACGTGCTTGAGCTTCGCATTCTGAAAAGTATGGTGATTGTTTACAGGCAGATGTAAGAAACACTGGCGGCTCATGGCCTTCAAGAATATTCTCAATCTGATCAAGCGTTAGTCGAAAGTCTGCCAAAATATCATCAATCAAATAACCCTCAATCTCACCGTTCGTGTGGAGCACATATCCTTGAACTGGACGAATGCCCTGGATCCTTTCAAGGATCTCAGCATAAAACGCACCCTGGAATCTATACTCATCTTTCAGATGCGATGATCGCTTAACATCGCATGCCACATAGTACCAGCCTCCCAATTCTGACTTGCCCTCAACGCGTTCAAGAATATCAGGCCGTCCAACCCAGTGGCCGTGGATTAGCGCGCCGCGATAGATAGTCTGAATCCCCTGTCCCATGAGCTCAAGTGTGCGCTGAGCTGCCTCATCTACATCATCAAAATCAACTTCTACATAATCACGATCCTTTAGAAGCTCAAGTTCACGTTCGCGCAAAAGCCCCTCATCCTGAAGTTTACGCATTAAAGGCTCGCGAACATCCTCACCATCACGAAGCTCATGCATTATCCAATGCGGGCATTTGAGATACTTATAAAATGTTTGTTCAGTGATCTTATTCATACATGCTGATAGTATAGCAAAATTGATGGAATTAAGGGGGAAGCATGAAGCCCGCGACCAGATGGATCGCGGACTGACGGATGAGACGAACGGTTGAGCTAGAAGCTCAGGGCGAACACGCCACGCATGGCGTGCAAGTAGTCATCGCCCTCGAAGTCCATGTAGTACTGAAGTTCGAGGTGGAACGGACCCTGTGTGAAGCCGATGTGCGGGCCGTAGTCGATGTCGGAGTTGACCTGCTCAGCCTGGGCCCCGAAGTTCATGCATGGCTGTTCGGAGTTGTAGTCAGCGGCATAGTAGCCGTAGACCACTTGACCAGCGTCACCCTCTCCAGCCACGAAATCACCCTCGAGGAACAGGCTCAATGACTCGTACCCGAGCACCATCCACAGCGAGCCGCCAAAGGCATCTGCCTCCTCGAACCAGTCGAGGAACACTGCAGCCTGGGGGGAGATCCAGAGGCTCACATCACCGAGCTGAGCAGTGAACGTCGGCCCCACATAGATGACCGTGGGCGAGAACTGAGCCTTCGGGATGTCGAACAGGTGCAGACTTGCACGCGCCCCAGAACCGTCTACCGTGGGCAACTCACCACCGATGATGGCAACCGCCTGCGTGCCAGTCCAAGTCCCGGCGCGAGCGGCAGTTGGAAGGCCCAGAATGGACAGGAAGAGGATCAAAACGATCGGATTCCGCATGACAAACACCTCCTTGTTGGGGTCAGTACGGATAAGGAACTTAGCATGGATCAACACCTTGGTCAATCATGCATTCACCGAATTCTGACAAAAATCCCCTCATCTCTTTTTGATCTTTTCTATACAAAAAAAGCACCCCCGCAACGAGATGCTGGCGGGGGGCAAGATGTTGTGGCGCCCCCGGCCGATCGGCGCTTGATGGCCGTATGCGGGGGTGCCCTCGTATTTCGCTGCTAGGGATTGGGAAAGCCCATGATTACAGCTAGTACTCAGTGCCGACGAATCAGCACTGGAGAGTGAGGGGTCCAACGGTCGAACCCAGCGACTCACTCCACGTATTTAATCGGTTTAGAGAACTTATACCATCCCTCCTTCTTGTCTCGAATCTTGGTATAAGTCGGTCCATTATGACCTATATTACGTTCCCTTCTCCCTCTAACGTTCGATTCGTCGGGAGCGCGCGGCCGCGATGGGCCAATTCCGCATTTCAGGTGCCTTTCGATATCTACTCGGCTGTCTGCAGGTTGGGATCTCCGGATTGGCATCCGAAGTCCTGCATCCTTATTTCCACCGCGGACCCGGTGGAACCTGTGTCATCTTTCACTCATTACAGCCCTATGTTTTTGGGACCAACCTTTTGGGGTTGATTAACGATGACTCTCAACTGCGTGCTAGTAGCTACGCAGCCTGGGCCGGGCCTGGGTGACGCCGCGCGGGCTACCACTCTTGGGGTCACACTCAGTAACCGCCTGGTAACCGGCCGCGTCGACGTTGAACGCCTCGGCACTTCAGGACTGAAACTATAACACAAAATCGAACTCTTGTCAAGTGCTTGCTTGACTTTTTAAACTAAAATTAGCCTATTTTTAGCCTTAACTACCAACGTGTAACGTTGGTAGTTTTACAAAAAATCAGCCGCCTCTCAGCGTCTGATTTTCGTTTTATCTTGTTTTTAAAGGCTATTCTGTGCTCTCATCAGATTCTACTGCAGGCTCATCAGCCTCAAGAGATCCCTCGGCTTCGCTCGGGATAGACGAAGTGGTATCAGCACCTGTCTCAGCATCTTCCTCACCATCTGCTGATTCGATCACAATGGTAGTCATCACATCACCCTCAGCAATCTCATCAACAACTTCCATTCCCTCTAGCACACGCCCAAAAATTGAGTATGCTTTTGGAAGCGCGGTGTCATCAAGCATGATAAAAAACTGACTTCCATTTGTATCCGGACCGCTGTTTGCCATAGCAACAATTCCTCGATCATATGAATACTTATCATCAAGCTCGTCTGCAAATGCATATCCTGGACCTCCAGTTCCATTTCCATTTGGATCCCCACCTTGGATTACAAACCCCTCCTCACGTCGATGAAAAGTCAATCCATCGTAATAACCTTCTCCAGTTAGATACACGAAATTAGAAACTGTCATTGGTGCAGTGTCTGCAAAAAGTTCAAATACAATGTCGCCCTTCTCTGTAGTAATCCTAACGATCTTACCTTCGATCTGCTCTGCATCAAGCACACCTGGGAATGTGTAAGTCATAACTTCTTCTTCAATAATTACTGCTGGCTGAATATCCTCAACCGGCTCTGTCTTAGCGCATCCTGCTCCGATCATCACAAAAGCGACCAGAACGAATGTAATTGAATACAAATATTTCATATTACTCATTTAATAATTGGAGCACATCATCCGTTGATAGCGGAATCAACTGCTCACTTTCTGCCGCATACTTTACAACAGATTCATACCATTGCCAATGCGTCTGTTGATCATCCTCTGTTAATAATATTGACTCATCACCAGCTCTGGATAAATCAAATGGCGGCTCAAGTGAAACCTGCCTTGCTTTATCCTCATAAAATACCAACCTCCAGGGATTTTCTGATGTATAGAAATTATTCTCATGGTACTTCACCCCAATAAACGGCATTTCTATATCAGCAACCTCATCGAGACGCGCTTGATAAACCTCAGCTGGGGTCATGCCCATAAGCGCATATTCGTAAATCTTCAAATCTGAATGTTCTGGCCGCAACAACAAACCATCACGCTGATCGCCAAGATCTATATCTATACCATGCTGAACACCCATCTGCACCCCAAGATCCCTGTATACATCCGACAACTCAACTCCTGCTGTAAGCCGATCGCTTATACCAACGATCCTTGGCGCATAACCAAAGACTTCTTCAAAATACCCAAACCCGCCAGGCTCCTCAGAGGGCTCGCCAGTTTCCAGGTCAATCGTGTGCGTCTCATATTCATAATATAGTGCGTACTTCTCTTCTGATGTGAGCTCGTCCAATCCATACCAGTCAAAATTATTGTAGTACGGATATGGTGGCCGGTTGTGATATGAGACCGTTGCATAATCTGAATATCGCAATTTTTCGATCAGTTCGGGCGCTTCGTCAAGATACTTTTGTAACACAGCGTCAGTAATGAAAATCTCGATTGGCACTTCATATTCTTCATGAACATCAAGAACATACTCAACAGCCTCGGCACTTCTATCTAAAAACGCCCAATCATGTATATTTAGCGCAAAGAGTAAATATGCGCCATCCTCTGGCACTTCTGATACCTTATGCTCAATTAAGGAGCAGCCTGAAGTGAATATCATGGCACCAACGATTATTAACAGCAAGGTTTTTTTCTTCATAAATAAAAATAGGATCTTATAGATCCTATTTTCTCATATTTATATTATTGCGCAACCTTTACTGAAACATGTGCAACTTGTGACTCTAAATGACTCAACTGCGTTGTCTGCTGATTTAGTGCGTACACGCTTGTGACTAGTACTGCTGATAGAGCAAACACAAGGACCAATAACAGGCTTACGAGCTCAACACTTCCTGTTGGCAATGCATGGCATCCACGACATACATGTGGGATTGCTGGAAGTGGCTCATGTACATCATTTGCGTGCTTTACAACCTTCTTTGCTTTCTTGGGCTTAGTAGCTTTCTTCGTAACCTTCTTTTTCGCGACCGTCTTCTTCTTTATTACTGACTTTTTGACAGCCCTCTTTGCAGGCGCCTTTCTCTTCTTAGTCGTGGTTGACTTTTTTGGCATAAAAAAATTTTCCTCCTTATTAGTAGATCAATTCTATCACAACTCCAAGGCCGACTCCAGACGTGCATTATCCACACATCCATCTTCACCATTCACAAACCAACGCGCAACAACTAAAAACTCAACTTCCTGCTCCACATCACCTACATACACTCGCGCACTGCGCTCAAGCTGAGACATTTCAACACCACTTCCATGTTCAACGACCCCACCACAGCCACCAAGCTCTGTTTTTTCCGAAATTCTTATCACAGATCCATCTACTGCAATAAATCCAAGTGCGATCTCATAGCCCACAGTGGCATTTGGAGACATTAGGAGAATATCTTCATACGTATTTACAAAGTCTGGGGCTTCGATGTCAGCATATTCTTTAACCGTGTACGTTCCTAAAGTATTTTGTGTAATAACGATCTCTTGTGCGGATGAATCAAAAGCACCTGATATCGCCTCCCACATCAAAACATCTTCATTGTACTTGTAGATCGCGATATTGAAATCAAACTGAGCTTGCGAAACATCAAATGTTAAAGTTAGTGGCTCTGTGAAAACTGAAGATGATGGTTGAACTTCGTAAATATAATCACCGAGAACTTCGATACCAACTTCCTGAGCCTCACGCGTGAGACCTTCAACCGTAAGAGCTCCATCAGCGCTAACTACTTGTGTGTACTCTGGCTCACGTATAACAAGAAGTGCAATCGATATGATTGCAACCACGGCCCCTAGAACTATAAACAAAATAGATTGGCGTTTCATGGGTTGATTATATCGCAGAACACAGCCTCTCGGCCATAGCTATGAAGTAGCGACGGCTGAAACACAGAAAGCAGATACAGCGCCGGGGATGGAATCCCCGGCTCTTTTTGATTCTAGAACTAAGTCCCCCACCAACCTTCTAACCTCAGGCCTGCCACGAGCACGTTCATGCTTACCCCCGGGCAGAAAGATGGAATAGCATTTTGATGTCCAGTTTCTCCTTAGATAAAAATTGGATCTCCAAAATGCCCGTCTGTATGCCTGGGGTATGCATGGACAGCGCAGTGAGGCCAAGCAGTTTCTTTTCCCCATTTCTTTGCTGCTTCAAAGAAATGGGTCCAGGGGTTTGGGGCAGGATGCCCCAATAACAAAAGACCGGCGATGTGCCGGTCTTCTTATTTCTTATGTTCAATCTCCTCCCACGGTGCGCCATCTTTTCCAAAATACCCATGCTCGCTCATACGCTGATAAAACGGCTGTCTAAGATTCAGCTTCTCAACAATTGCCTCAGGTCTAAAGTCAAACCGCTCCTTTACCATCTCAGTTATATCCTCACCCTTCCCTGTCATAGCCTGTAAGAACACTGGATCATTGTGGCCAATGGCATATCCTACAGTGATCAAAACATTTCCCGCGACACCTTCAGCTACCAAGGTCTTTGCAACATAACGTGCCATAAGCGTTCCAGCACGACTTGGCTGTAATGGATCACGCCCGCTCAAGATCGCACCCCCATGAGGCAAAAGTCCACCATAAGTATTTGCTAAAACTTTCCGACCAGATGCTCCTGCCCCTGCATAGAATCCGCCTTGCGAAAATTCACCAGCAGAGTTAACAAAAATCTTCACACCTTGGGAATCTCCGATCACAGGCATGATGGCGTTCTCAAGAATATTTGTTTGAATCGCGTTTCGATCAACCGAGTTGTCGTGCTGCACTGACACAGTGACTGATACAACTTTTGATCTATCCATGGTGACTTGAACTTTTCCGTCAGGCTTTAAGAATGCGAAAGCTTCGTTGTGCTTACGAAGATCATCAATGCGACGCGCAATCGCATTTGCATACACATAAGCTTTTGGCAAAAACTCACGTGTTTCCTTTGTGGCATATCCGTAAACAGTTGCGGTTCCTTGTGCACCACCATTTACGATAGTCTTTGCAAGATCTTCTGAGGGACGTTCAATATTTACAAATGGCTCAATATCATCTGTGTAGCCAATATCCCTATAAATCTTTTTCACAAGTGCTGAAGCGTCAAAATCTGCGCGAGAATCAACTGTTCCACCAATCATAAGCATGCCATGTGATCCGCATGCCTTAAGACTCACGCGGCTGTTTTTGTCGCGACGCAAATACTCGTCGAGCAAGCCTTCGACGATCTGATCACAGACAGCATCTGGATGTCCTAAAAGTGGTACTTCAACTGTTTTTAGCATATTGTTTAGCGCGCTTAAGTTAGCATAAAAGCACTTAAAATTCAACCCAAAGTCAAACGCGCCAAATACAAGGAAATGGCGCGCAGACCACGCAAGGCTCTTGCAAGAGTGTTATTCTCGAGCCTAAACCCAGATCGTGGCTTTGAGTAGCACTTGATTTAGAAATGGGGGTTTGCCTATCCCAGCATTCCTAGCTCACACCAGTACAATACTAATGGCCTTCCCATCCTGCCCTTGTTACATTTTTTCACGCTGTGCAATACGTGACATCTGGGCTTTTATTTTTTCAGTGCAACCCTCCCGAGCTAGCCTCACGACGAGCTATTCACCCGTCTAGCCCAATTGGTTGCCAGCGATTTTCTCAAGTCCGCTACGATTCTCACGCAGCAGACAAATTAAATATACACTGAATCTGAGCAAAAAACTACCAACGTTACACGTTGGTAGTTTAGTTATCCCCAGATCAAATCTTGCGTTCGTTTTTTGTTCGGTTATAATAGAAACAGACAGCGAACATATGACTCCACTTCCACCACTCACTAAGAAGCAACGCGAAGTTCTCGATTTCATCGAAAGCTTTGTTCAAAAGAATAGCTACACACCCTCATACCGCGAGATAGCCAAAGGTATGGGTCTTTCCTCTCCATCTACTATATATCAGCATATACAAGCACTTTGTGAAAAGGGTGTAATCAACACTGCGGAAGATGGAAGTGCGCGTTCAATCGAGCTCATTGAGGAAGAAGTATCAACAATGAGTGTTATGCTCCCAATGGCTGGGTTGATAACTGCAGGTGAACCAATTGAAGCTGTTGAAGAAAATGAAGCATTCGCTGTGCCAACTGACTTTGTTGTAGATATCGAGAACTCGTATGTTCTCAGGGTTCGAGGCCGGTCAATGATTGAAGACGGGATCTTTGATGGAGACTATGTAGTGATCGAACGCAACCCGTCACCAAAAAACGGAGACGTAGTAGTAGCACTGCTAGACAATCAATATGCAACCCTGAAACGATTCTTCCGCGAATCAACATTCATCAGACTACAGCCGGCAAACAGCACCATGGATCCAATAATCGTAAAGGGTAATGTAAACATTCAAGGAATTGTAAGAGCTGTAATGAGGAAATTTCATAATTAGATAAACACAATCAGATCCCCTTCCCTACTTTCTTAGAGAAAAGCACAAGATCCTAAGCTTTTCCCTGAGCAAGAAGGGTTGTAGGGATCCAACCGTCCTTGCACAGGACCCGCCCTCGCTCTTCGAGCTATGGCGGACAGGCAATTAAAGGCGCCGGTCCCTCCTCCTCCCGGCGCTTTTAAATTCTTTCAACTTTCTACCTTTAACCCCCATCTCTATGTCCACCACCACACTCCGCTACTATAAAACCGCCTACGCTTATCTTCCTTCGCGATTTGACCGACACGCCCGCAGAGCTAGCAGGTATATCAAAACACAGATAAGCCGACGTAAAGCAAAGCAACTTCTTCGAGGTGCTGTAGCATACCTAAATCGATAATTTACTCACCACTTCTACCGCCTTTCATATGCACGAATATCTCAATGATCCAGTAGATGTTACTGTTGATTTTATTGGCAATCGAGTTAGACCACGGGCGATTCGTTGGGATGATCGTGTGTATAAGATGAAAAAAGTTAACCTTATCCATCCAACTAATGAAGAAGGTAAACGGGTCTTTTACTTCTCTGTTTCAGACAGTGCCAACTTCATGAAACTTAGACTTGATACAAAAAATCTCGAATGGCGTCTTGTGGAACTTTATACTGACGGATAATTATGTCTAAAATCATATTACATATTGACTTTAACTCCTTCTTTGCCTCAGTTGAACAGCAGGCAAATCCGTTTTTGCGCGGAAAGCCAATTGCCATCACTGGCAAGCGCGGGCTCAAGGATATGAAACGATCAATCGTTGCGACTGCATCGGTTGAGGCCAAGCAACTTGGCGTTAAAACGCCAATGCCAATCATTGAGGCAAAGCGTATCTGTCCTGAGTTGATCCTGCTGCCAGGCGACATGCGTAAATATAGCAATATAACAAAACGCATGCTTTTAGCACTTCAAAAAAATTCGGATGCTGTTGAGCAGTTCAGTACAGATGAAGCTTTCGCAGATATTACCGATACAGCCGAGGACTACTTTGGCGCTACAATTGTAGCTCAAATAATCCGCAATGAGATCAAACAAACCTGCGGTGCACACTGTAGAGTGTCTATTGGCGTTGGACCAAACAAAACAATTGCAAAACTTGCATCAAACTCAGTAAAGCCCAACGGACTAACTATAGTGCAGCCTGCTGAGGTTCAATATTTTCTTGATAACAAGACGCTCGGTGAGGTGTGTGGCATTGGAATAGCAACCGAAGAGCATCTCGAGCAAATTGGAATCTCATCCTTCAAAACGCTTCGTAAAGCAAACAAACAACTACTGCTTAATGAATTCAAATCCGTTGCTGGAAACTGGCTTTACAATATTGCGCGCGGTATCAGCGATGAAAACGTTTCCGAAGATATAGATGATCCAAAGTCTGTAGGTCACTCATATACTTTTCCGCACGATCTAGAGTCTAATGCTGAGATTCAAACAAATCTACTAGCCCTATCTGATCGTGTCGCATATAGGCTTCGGCGCGATGGATTAAGTGCTAGATCTGTCTCAATATTTGTGAGGTATTCAGACTTTTCTGGTAATCACGCACAAATGAGACTCACTAACCCAATTCAAGATGGTCTTATGATCTACAAGAACGCTTGGGCTGTACTTGATCGAATCCGTGACAGAAACAAGAGAATTCGACTGATAGGGGTAAGTACTTCAAATCTCATCGAGACTGATACTCCTGCACCGCTCTTTAAAAAAGATAAAAAAATGCAGCGCACGCTAAAAGCGCACGACTGCATTGCTATTAAATTTGGTCAGGAATCTATCTCACGGGCTGCAACTATGAACACCTCATTCAAAGAACGCGCAAGCGGCTGGCACTATGATCATGAAATATAGACTACTTAATAGTTAACTCCTCTTCGATCTCAAGCAATCGATTGTACTTTGCTAAACGTTCAGATCGAGATGGTGCCCCGGTTTTGATGTACTGAGCATTCACCGCAACCGCCAGATCAGCAATTGTTGAATCTGAAGTCTCTCCCGAACGGTGCGAGATAACCACTTTGTAGCGATGCTTTTGTGCTAACCTAATTGCATCCATTGTTTCTGACATTGATCCGATCTGATTCATCTTAATAAGAACTGCGTTGGCAACCTTTGTGTTAATTCCTCTTTGGATCCTTTCTGGGTTAGTTACAAACAGATCATCACCGATTAGCATTGCGTCTTTCCCAAGTCGCGCCGTGTGCTCTTTCCAATCATCCCATGCATCCTGATCAAGACCATCCTCGATTGAGATAAGTGGATACTTCTTGATCCATTTTGCAAATAAGTCTGTCATCTGCTTTCCACTTAGCTTTCTGCGATCGGTCTTAAGGATATACTTATTCTTTTTAGGATCAAAGAACTCACTAGCAGCAACGTCAATTCCAAAACCAATCTGTTTTCCAAGCTTATACTTAGCCTTACGAACAGCCTTTTTGAGATACTCTAGTGCATCTTCTGTCTTTCCAACATCTGGCGCATAGCCACCCTCATCTCCAAGGTCAGTATCAAGCCCATCCTTGTGCAAAATCTCACCCAAGGCATGGTATATCTCAACACCAGCTTGAAGCTTTCTACCAAACTTTGTGAAACCATGTGGAATGATAATAAACTCTTGCATATCAAGATTCGTGCTTGCATGAGAACCGCCATTAAAGATGTTCATCAAAGGAGTTGGGAGTTTGTATTTAGCAAAATCAAACTCATAAATCTCGCGCAGATGTCGATACAAAGGTACTTTTCGACGCCTTGCTCCAGCATGCGCGCACGCCATTGAAACACCCAATATAGCATTAGCTCCAAGCTTGTGCTTGTTCGCAGTTCCATCCAAGATCCTCATTGTGTCATCGATCTTTTGCAAATCCATTACATCCATACCTTTAACTACCTTGGCAATCTTTGTATTAACATTCTTAATTGCCTTGTGAACGCCCTTACCTCTATATCGTTTCTTGTCACCATCACGCAATTCAAGAGCCTCGTGTATTCCAGTTGAGGCACCTGATGGAACAGAAGCTGATCCCCGTGTACCATTTTTCAAAAGTACAGTAACGTTTAATGTTGGATTCCCGCGAGAGTCCAAAATCTCATGTGCGTGAATTAAATCGATTTTCTCTTTCATATTTAAAGGTTATAGAGGTGATCAAAAGTGATCAGAGGTGATAGTCACCTTTCATCACTTCTTACCATCTTTCATCACTTCTTTAGAGCTTTAAGACCCGGCAACTTTTGCCCTGCCAAAAATGCTAGCATAGCGCCGCCGCCAGTTGAAACAAACTCAAAATGTTTTAATAGTTTTTGTTTTTGTAAAAACCCAACAGTATCTCCCCCGCCCACGATGCTTTGCTTCCTTGATTTTATTGGCAATGCTTTGGCAATAGTTTCTGTACCTTTTCGAGCTCCATCCTCAAGCGAACCCATGGCACCATTGAAAACTACACTCTTTGCTTTATTCAAACTCGTACCATGAAGCTTAGATGTAGCTGGCCCAATATCTATGATCTGATCGTATCTTCTCAGGCTCGTAGCTAATACTGTTTGTAATTTACCGTTACGTCTGCAAATGTAATCAATTGGCAACACAAGTTTCTCACCAAACTGTTTTATTGCATGTCTTGCAAGAGATCGTTCTGAGCGCGCTATATCTTTTCCTTTGATCTGAAAAACACTACTCTGCTCAATGCTTGTAACTGCGACCGCAACTCCGCCTCCAAGTAAAATCTCATCGGCCTCCTTCCCAAGCTTCGAAAGTATTGGCATCTTTGTTTTTAACTTAATACCGCCAAGAACAAGTATAAATGGCGATGGATGCTTCTTGGTTAAATTCTGAATCTCATTCACTAAAATCGACCCTGCGTAGCTTGGTAAGAACCTTGTAATCTGCTTTATAGATGCGTGTCGCCTATGACAAACACCAAATGCATTATTAACATACACATTCGCATATTTTGCTAGTCGCTTTGCAAACCAAATACAGTTGAACGTTTCGTTTGGATAAAACCTTAGATTCTCAAGCATCACCAGCGAGCCTGGATTAAGAGCCTTTACCTTCTTGATGTTTTTTCGTGAAGTAATATCTTTGATGAACAGAACTTTTTGATTGAGTCTTTCCTCATACCACCGTGCGACTGAACGTAAACTCAATGACAGCTTTGTGACACCACCAGGTCTACCCAAATGTCCGGCAAGAATAACAATCGCGCCTTTAGATCGATAATTCTCAATATCATCTAAGGTCTGCTCAAGCCGCCAGTCTGACCCAGGATCAACTTTCCGATTCTTCAAAGGTACGTTGCAATCAATGCGCATGAAAACACGCATTCCTTTTTTCACTTTGCTTAGTGGTAACGTCTTGAGCTTCATATCATCCAACCAAAAACTTTGTTAGCCATGTTTTCTCGCGTGCGTAGTGATATAAAAAATGATCTAAGCCAATCACATGACCAACACCACCTGACATAAAAAACGCCAAAATAACAATCATGATCAGTGGCAGAGACATTACTGCGTCCGAATCAAATCCCCAGGCGTACACAAAGAAAAACAAAATAACCGAAATAATTGACACTGGACGTATCAACACACCTAGAATTATCAAAATCCCCAAGCCAAGCATTATCCACGGCAAAATCGACTCAAACCAACTATCTACAACTACTTCTGCAAACCAACTTTTGAACCATGCGTCCAATCCTAATCCACTGGCGATGGACCAATCAGATAATCGAGTAATGCCAAATAGTAAAACTTGCAGACCAACAACAACTCGCAAAACAAATAAAGAACCACTAAACCAAAGCTGGTTTGTAGTTTGCGAGAACATTCCAAATAAAGTCCTCCTTCTCATATTTTCTAAAACTTTAATGCAAGCTCTGCGAGACGATGAGCATAGCCCCACTCATTGTCATACCAAGCTACCACCTTAACAAGGTTACCATCAACAACCCGCGTAAGTCCAAAGTCTACAATTGCCGAATGTGGATCTCCGATAAAATCAGTTGAAACAAGAGGCTCTTCTGTATGACCAACAATTCCCTTAAACCGAGGTGTCTTTACAGCTTTTTTGATTGCCTTGTGAATATCATCAACCTTTACATCCTTTGCCAAAAGATACGTCATATCTGAAAGTGACACCACTGGGAGCGGAACACGAACCGAAAGCCCATCAAACTTACCTTCCAGATCAGGGATCGTTTCAGTTGTTGCAATTGCTGCTCCAGTTGATGTCGGAACCATGTTAATGGCTGCAGCTCTGGCCCTTCTAAGATCTTTATGTGGTCCATCGATCAAATTCTGCGTTGAAGTGTACCCGTGAATAGTTGTCATCAGCGCCTTCTCAACACCAAATGCCTCGTGAATAATCGCAGTTACTGGCGCCACACAGTTTGTTGTGCATGAAGCATTATTTATAACCTTTGACTCATCATCTTTCATTTCAATATCATTAACGCTTATTACACGCGTTGGAACATTGCCACCCTTTGCGGGAGCTGAGATAATAACTTTTTTAGCACCTGCGCTCACATGCATTGATGCCTGCTCTTCTGTTCTAAATATTCCAGTTGACTCAATGACAACATCAACTTTCATATCATCCCAGGGCAGCTTGAGCGGGTCTTTCTCACTCAAAATTGGAATCTCTTTTCCATCAATAACTATTGCATCCTTCTTGGCCTTTACATCAGCTGTCCATCTACCATAAACGGAATCATATTTAAGTAGATGAGCTAAAGTTTTAGCATCCCCAAGATCGTTAATCGCAACAATATCAAAACCAGGCTTTCCCCAGCCTGCCTTAAAAGTTGCGCGACCAATGCGACCAAAACCATTAATTGCAATTCGTACCATATGAATAAATTATAGCACAGAACGCAGACTTCAGAACCCAGAACCCAGACCAAAGAACCGCCGCAAGGCGGTTCTTTTAATATCTTAGCCACACTGCGAGCACGTTCATGCTTATCCCCGGGCAGGAGAACGGAATAGCATTTTGCGTGACATTTATCCATATAAACAAATGGAGCTCAAAATGCCCGTTTGTATGTCAGGGGTAATGCATGGACAGCGCAGCACTGTGGCTAGCAGTTTCTTTTCCCAATTTCTTTGCTGCTTCAAAGAAATGGGGCCCTGGGCCTGCCTGCCGGCAGGCAGGGGTTTGGGGGACGGAGTCGCCCCCAATTACAAAAGACCGGATGAACCGGTCTTTTGCGATGTATTCCCCGGTCAAGCCGGGGAATGACAGTAAAAATTACATTCCTAATTCAAACCGTGAGAATCGCTTAATCTTCATATTCTCTCCGATCGAAAGGATCTTACCCTCAACAAGCTTTGCGATTGTCATATCTTCATCCTTGATAAACTTCTGATCAAGCAGACAAACTTCCTCATAATACTTCTCAAGCTTCCCTTCAACGATCTTCTCAAGCACATCTTCTGGCTTTCCAGCGTTCTGCTCTTTAACAATATCAGATTCTTTAGCAATAACATTGGCAGGAACTTCCTCGCGGCTCAAGTACAGAGGACTCATTGCAGCGATATGCATTGCGACATCATTACAGAACTCTACAAAAGCCTCGTTTCGTGCAACAAAGTCAGTTTCTGAAGAAATCTCAACTAAGACCCCGACACGACCTTCGCCGTGAATATAGGCATGAACTCGTCCTTGGCTCATCTCACGATCAGCCTTCTTAGCAGCCTTTGCAGCTCCACTCTTTCGTAGAATCTCAACAGCCTTATCAAAATCACCTTCAGCCTCACTAAGTGCCTTTTTTGCCTCCATCATTCCGACAGAGCAAGCGCTGCGCAGCCTTTGTACGTCTTGTGCGGTAATACTCATAATTGCATGGGATTATATTATTTCTTTTTATTCATTTTTTGTTTTGGTGTAGGAGCCACCTTTGCCCGACTCTTCCCTGCTTTTACAGAGTCAGCAAACATTCGAGTGATCAACATAAGCGATCCAATTGCATCATCATTTGCTGGAACTGGATAATCAGCCATATCAGGATTCACATTAGTGTCACAAAGACCAATAACCTTTACTCCTGTGTTGCACGCCTCTAATACAGCAGTCTTATCGACTCGCATATCTAGAACCAGCATAGCCTGAGGGACTTTCTTCATTGTTGTAATTCCTCCGATCTTCTCCTCTAGCTCTTCAATCTTTCTACCAAGCTGCAACTGTTCGTACTTTGTGTACTTCTTCAACTCTCCTTTATCACGCTTATCCTTAAGATCAAGATACTCCTTAACAAGCTTTTGAATCTCCTTGTAGTTTGTAAGTGTTCCACCAAGCCATCGCCCATTCACATATGGCATTCCGCACTCAGTAGCATACTTCTCAATAAGCTCTTGAGCTTGTGGCTTTGTGCTAACAAACAAAATAACACCACCACGTGCAACCAACTCCTCAACATATGTGAGGGTCTTGTCTAAAAGTGATCGCGTTTGTTCAACATCGATGATGTGAACGCCTTTCTTTTCTCCAAAGATGAACTGTTTCATCTTAGGATGCCATCGCTCTGTTCGATGACCAAAGTGGACACCAGACTTCAGCAAGTCCTGTGTTTCTGGAATATTTGGCATATTTTTCCTTTTAACTTCAGTTCGGACTGTCGGGCCTGTAATACAGGAGGATCCGTACAGCATCGCCTCGAACCTGATGATTTATTGATTTGTGAATCTGCGATGGCGCAATAGTAGCTAATATTAGTTTTTAAGTCAAGTAATTAATCTCGACTACCAACCCCCCTCTATCTCCCCCTTCGTAAGGGGGAGGATCGAATTCTTGACCCCCCTCCTTGCGAAGGAGGGGCTGGGGGAGGTCTTCTCAACCTCAATAATCTAAAACAAAAAAACTGCTAGATGCAGTAGAGCGCCCCACAGTATATCGGGGGCGCTCACGAAGCGCAGAAGGGACAGAGCTACTCGGTGGCCGTGCAGTCGGAGCTGCTGGCGACCTCGATCTGCCCAGACGTGACCATGAAGCACAGTGCCCAGGTGGCATCACCGTTCTCGTGGCACAGGTCCGACGTGTAGCTGCTCTTGCAGAGGCTGTCGTACATGGCCCAGTTGCCTGAGGGACCCATCAGGGTCACCCGGAACAGGCCATTGTCCATCTCGAACCAGACGTAGTCTGTGCTCGCGTCGTGGGCGCCGAGGTAGTCGGTGTTGTAGGTCCAGGCCAGGTCGAGGCCGGAACCCGTGATGACCACATCGTCGCCCGAGGGCGTTGAACTCGAGTCGGACCAGCCGATCCAGCCGAGGTTGACGCCGAGGCTGTCGCCATCGACGCGGATCCAGTCCAGGCCCTCATCGAGGTCGTCCGGGATCTCCTCGTCGCACTCATCCTCGTCGACCGCGTCGGCGTTGTCGTCGCAGTAGTCGGCGCTGTCCGAGACGTAGCCGGAGGGGGCCTCGCAGGCGATGACGTAGGTGGAACCGTTCTCGCCGA
Organism: uncultured Gammaproteobacteria bacterium; assembly: GCA_964452565.1. GTDB lineage: Bacteria > Patescibacteriota > Patescibacteriia > UBA9934 > UBA9934 > UBA9934. The sequence goes on from CAYVLY010000001.1 coordinate 368,940, forward strand.
AGCCATCGCCGTCGGCGTCGGGGTACCAGACCATGGCGTCCGCGGCGCTGTCCTCATCGGTGGTGCCGTCGCAGTCGTTGTCCACGCCGTCGCAGTACTCGGTGGCACCGGGGTTGATGGAGGAGTCGCTGTCGTCACAGTCCTCGTCCTCGTAGTAGCCGTCACCGTCGTTGTCCACGATGGGTGTGTCGGTGTCGTCCTCGATGCCGCAGTCCGCGTAGGTGTGGGCGTCGGGGTTGTCGTCACACCAGTCGATGCCGTTGTCGGTGTAGCCGTCCGGACACTCGGTGCCGTACCAGCCGATGGAGTACTCACCATTGCCATAGCCGTCGCCGTCGCCGTCGGGGTAGCAGGTGATCTCGTCGTCGGCCACGTAGCCGGTGTCGGTGGGCTCGTAGCCGGTGTCGTCGGGCGTGGTGTCGTCGTCGTTGTTGTCCGGGGTCCCGACGTTGTCGCCGTCGTTGCCGCGATCCGGGGTCTCGACGTCTCCACCGGAGGTGCCGTCATTGAGATCGTCCGCGCTGGTCTTGTCTCCGACGCATCCGACAAACAGGACGGCGATCAGCAGGGTGATGGGGGAACGGGTCATGGTTGACTCCTCTTTCATGGAATGGGCGGGGCCGCAGCCCCAGGGTTGGATAGGGGTGCGGGACACACCAAGGCGCCCCAGGAGAGGGGCACACCAGGATGGTGTGGTCCGCCATAGCTTCTGAAGCTGTTCGGACATAGCAATGTAACATAAAAAACCGGTTTTGTCAAGAGCAAAGGCGGCTTTTTAGACTAATTTTAGTCATTTTTTATAAACGAAAAGACCTATAAGTCCAATATGTCTTATAAGTCCTGTTATTTTCCTATAAAGCGAAACGTCCCCGCCAGCCGAAGCTAGGGGGACGTCGAGACGCAGGTGAAGATGGAAGGTTGGTTGAGGCCAGGCCTGGCGCTAGTCCAGGAAGCCGAACTCGCACTGGCCGCTGGACGCGAGGTCCAAGCCACCATCGGTGACAACGACGCAGATCTTGCTGGCCCGGACGAGCTCATCGGCCTCATCGTAGGTGCTGTCCAGCTGCAGGGTCGCCCCGGAGGCGCCGACCAGGGTGCCCATGACGACACCCTCGTAGGCCACCAGGCTCACGCTGAACCACAAGGCCCAGTGTTCGCCGGTCTGCCAATCGCCACTTTCCTCGCTCCAGCCGTCCACGTCCTCGATGATCTCATCGCCGTCGGCGGTCCAGCCGTAGAAGGTGGGCCAGTCGTACCAGGGGTCGGAAGAGGTGTAGAGGTCGGAGTGGACCCGGAACTCGTAGGCGTCGCGGCCGTCGAGCGGACCGAGGGTGGCATCCCAGAGGCTGAAGCTGTTGGAGCCGTCGAACTCCACGACCTCGTTGTAGCCGTCGGGACGACCATCGTGGTCGCGGTCGCTCCAGGTGCCGGTGGGCGTGGCGTCACCGAAGGCGTCGTCGCTGTAGCTCTCGGTGTCGTTGTCGAAGCAGGCGGTGGTGGTCAGGGTGAAGCCCAGAAGGGCCAGGGGGATGATCCGTTTCATGGATACTCCTCTTGGGGTGGGGTGTTCTTGAAGGTTGTGCACGCCCGCCCACACCGGGGGGCGGTGCGAACGTACGCGCGCGAGGCTGATATGCCTGTTGCACAAAAGATGTCTTTCATCCTGTCCGAGAAGATTTCTCACTGTGTTCGAAATGGTAAATTAATTCACCATCTCGATGAACGCAGTGAGGAGAGATCTTCTCATCCTTAAAGCTCATTCTTTGTGCAAAAGGCATACTTTTTTGCCTTCCATTCACTTGTAAAGGACTCCGTAACTTAGCAGAAATATCAAGATTTGTCAATCCCCCTTTACTTTTGATAAAGCTCCCAAAAACAGACTGACTCCTCATCTGTACGCCAAATCAGTCTTCTGCTGCATTTTATCCGCTAAAAATAGCCAAAAAGCAATTCACCCCCACAACTCCGAAGAGTGTGGGGGCAAGTAGACGATCCCGAGGAGAACCCATACCAGAAGCTAGTCCCGCCCGCCGAAGATGGCAGTGGCTTCCAGGCCGGTCATGGCGCCGTTGAAGGCGGTGCCCTGATCGAGGCTGTGGAGGTAGACCTGGTGGATGGCCGGACCGATGGTGCCGGACACCCGGATGCGTACGTCGTGATCGAGGCTCCACTGGTAGCCGATGTAGAACTGCGGGCTGATGCCCGAGAACTGGTACCGGCCGAGATCTTCCGCACTGTCGTGCATCAGGCCGTAGTGGAAGTCGAGGCCACCGCCGAGGCTGAGGCTCTCGATATCCAGCGCATCACGCCAGTAACCGTAGGCCGCACCACCGAAGACGTTGCCCTGGAGGTCGCTCGTCGGGGACAGCGAGCTCCAGTAGACCTTGCCAGCCACGCCCACGTCCGACCGCTCGACCACGACACCACCGTGGACGCCAACGCCGTAGCTGGCGGTCACGTCCTCATGGATGCGGGCAGGCACGAGCTGATTGAACTCGAGACCGGCCGTGAAGCCGGGCCGCCAGCGGGCGTTGATGGCCTTGATCTTGCGGTTGACCCTCGCTTCGAGCTCCGTACGAGCCGTTCTGCCGTTGGTGATGGCCGTGTTGAGATCCACGCGCAGCTGAGCGATGTTGGCCCGGTTGATGTTTGTGGCCCGCTCCACACGCGTGACGATGGTGGTCAGGTTGGTGATCTTCAGGGTCAGATCCCGCTTGGCCTCGCGCAGCTCAGCGTCACAGGTGACATCACTGGGCAGGTCCGCGCAGGCGTCGATGATCTGACGACGCATCCGCTTGAGCTTCTCGATCTCCTTCTCGGCAGCGTCGACGCGAGGCTCGAGGGCATCGATCCGGTCCATGTTGTCGTCCGGCAGGCGTGAGCCTACTTCGGTCGACTTTCCAGCGCCACGGCCGGGGAGCGGAGTTGCCTTCGCATCCGCGGGGTTGGGGTGGGACAAGACCACGGCCAGGATGGCCGCGATCATCAGGGGGAACATGCTGCTGATGCGCATGGCTTCTCCTTTTCAGCGGCCGAAGCCGGGATGATCGTGGGTTTTCCGATTGAATCGGGATAGAGGATTGATAGCGAAGCGGCCATGCATCGCGCCTACATTAGGAGGGGTTGCAGGCAGACACATAGCCAATTCACCACCAATCCGGTTTCAAAGTACAGTTTTCGCCTATAATCCGTCGTCGCACAAGGCTATGACGGACAAGCTGACGAACGCCAAACAATAGCATAAAACCCCATTATTGTCAACGACTCTGGGCTTATTTTGGCGAAAAATCGCTAATATCTGTTATTTTCACAAAAACAAAAACCTGCTCTGTAGGCTCGATGGGGACAAATCGCAGCGAGGAGGAGACGCTACGACCGTTCCACCGAGCCCACAAAACAGGCTTTAATACTCGGACATTAACAAAGCCTCAAACTCATGTCAAGAGAGAAAACATAGGAATAACAGCCTTTTGTCTACCAGATCCAGCAATCTGAACTTTTCGATTAGAATCGATATAAATGTCTACCTCAGACCTAACCCCAAACCTCTCTGGCAGGTAAATCCCGGGTTCAATTGAAAAACATGTTCTTGGAATGAGTAACCTCTCATCCCTAGTTTCCAGATTATCAATATTAGCACCAGGTCCATGTATCTCTGTATGGATCGAATGACCCGTTCTATGAACAAAGTACTCACCATATCCGGCTTCTTCGATTACTGACCTACAAATATCATCAACTTCGGCACCAGTTATATCAACGCCTTGATCAACGGCTCGCTCGATTACCTCTATTGCCTCATCCCGAGCAGACGCAACAATGTTGAATATCTCGCTATACTTTTCGGGCACCTCCCCGCCAACATAACCGGTCCAAGTTATATCTCCATACACAGCATCATCTCGATCTCCTCGCTTGCACCAAAGATCAATCAAAACAAAGTCCCCTTCTTTAATCTCAGAGCTCTGATCTTTTGACGGCATGTAATGTGGGTTTGCGCTGTTCTCATTCACAGCGACGATAGTTGGGTGACTTGCAGTCATCCCTCGCTCTTTTAAAAACTCACCCATAAATGTTTGGATCGAAAACTCGTCAGTACTTCCCTGCTCTTTTACACGATGCGCAATCTCTTTGAACGTAGCTTGAACACAATCATACAAACAATCAGAAGCTTCCTTGTGCATCGACTCCTGATACTCAGACCACGTTGCTGTGAACTGCTGCACAAGAGTTGCCGATGATACAACTTCAGGACCAAGTGATCGAACTAGTTCGATTGATCCTGCATCAACTAACGCGATCGCGGGCATAGCATTGCCTGGCGAGTACTCCATCGCAACCTTATCTGTGTTCGAGAGGATCTCACCTAGAACTTTCTCATACTCTTTCCAACCTGAGTACTCGATCTTTAAGCCTGGCAGATGATCCATGACGCTGGACTCGATCCTATGGACAATTTTCACAGGCTCTCCTTGCGCAGGAATGAAATATCCACACCTGCGTGACTGCACATGACTTTTATCAAGCCCCAACAGATCGTCCATCACCTTATTTCGATGGCTCACAGTTAACATCAGCCAGCCATCGACGCGTTGATTAGTGAGCGCCTCTTGAATCTTATTAATCTCAACCATAGCTAGTTCTCGATTATATGATTTTGTTTAGAATCCCATGATGGCGCGATACAAACAACTGCCTTTCCTTTCCCGGTTATTCGATATTTTTTCTTTGGCAACAACATGACCATGTCGCCAGGATTGAGTATAAACCGGTCATCACCGTATTCGACCTCAAACCTCCCCTCAAGCAATAGCACTGTCTCAGTACAAACATCGTTTATCGAATATCCTTTTTGCGGATACTTGCCATCCATCTCTAGTTGAACAACACTTTGATCACCAAGCGGACTTGGTGGATATAAAACACCTTCTGTTCCGCCTGGAATAGAAAACTTCTCCGCTTGTGGTTTTTGTATATGCATAATTTTACCCTTAGATGCTACCAATCATATCAGATTAGTAGCATGGCAAGGGGGAGAAGGTACGAGGACCTTCTCCAAGTGCGAGAGGAGATGCGGCTAGTAGCCGCCCTTCTGTTCGTTCATGTAGATCGCGGCACCGACCTCGGTATCACCGGTGTTCTGCACGAAGGGCGACATCCAGACCGAGTCTGCACCCAGCAGCAGACCTGCCACGCCATTGTTCATGGTAGCTTCACCCACAGCACCGTAGTCCACGGCCTGGAGCTTGAGTGCCTCCATGGGACTCAGACCGGGCCACCAGCGTTTGAACAGCGAGGTGCGCTTGCCAACGATGAAGTCCAAAGCCTTGGAGCTCAGCGGGAAGGCACCAGTGAGGTTGCCTGACTCGATGCGAGCGGTTGCGCGGGCGCGATAGGTATCCCACATCTCTCTGCCGATGCTCTCGGTGAACATTGGGACGTAGATACGGTCCTTCATACCTGGGAAAAGCCTGGCCAGATGGTGCTCCAGCTTGTCACGGCTTACGCGGCAGCGGCGGATGAACTCGTCACGGCTGAGCCCGACCTTCTCTAGGGTCACCCCGGAGTCAGCCTCGAAGTCGGCCATGGCCACGATCACATCCACATTGTCGAAACTGTGCTCCTGCACGAACTTCACAAGCGGGCCTAGACCATTGATGGCACGCAGCGCCACCAAGCCAATGCCATCCCAGAGCTCACAGAAGGTGTACTTGCCATCTTCATGCGAGTAGTCCGGGCAAACCAAGGTCTGGATCGCGGCTTTCTTGCCGTCGAGCACGCACTGCAGCCAGCGAGCGTAGGCACTGATCAGGCAGGGATCACCAGCGAGCCCGTTGACCTCCTCAATGGTGTCGATCATGCTCTGACCGATTTCGCCCATTCTGATCAAGGGCTTCAATCGCCTGTACTCCCTACCGGTGTAACGAAACACCTTGACGTCCAGCTGGCCTCGCGCCACGAGCAGCAGGGTCGCGAGTCCGATGGGGACCTCTTTGACCTCTTGGACACTGTCATCAAGCTCGATGCCCTGGCGCCTCCACTTTTCCAACGTCTCATGAGACGGCACATTCCTGACCTTGACCCTCTGAGCCGTCAAGGTGCGCAGTCTCTTCCGGGTGAGCCAGGGGAACCGGACACGGATCTCATCGAGCGCATCCCTGTGGTCGGGACTCGGGTTGTGCATGGAGAGCTGCAGACCAGGAACGCCCAACTGCTCGAGCGCTTCCTTGTCGAGCCCGCCACGATTGATCGGGAACTGATGACCGGCCTCACGGCTCTTGCGAAGGTATTCCTGAAGATCGAATGTCATTGGGTCTCCTCTGTAAACTGGTCAGACCAACCAGTTATGAATGGACGGGGTTGATGGTCTGAATGCTATCTTCTTCAAAATACCTTTCAGGCCACCAAAAAACCGGCTTGCGTGTGCTAAGCCGGTATCTAAAACTTGATATTTTTACAAATCAAAACCGGCTTTTCCTAAAATATGGAAAAACATAAAGCCAGCTAAACTGTGGGGCTACTATTGTGGCTCGGTCTGATTTCATAACACTAAAAGTTTATATAAGGCCGATTCATCTGTCAAATTACTGCTCGTGGATAAGTTGATGGCGCCGCTTAACGCGTTCGACCTGAATCAACACATAGCCAACTCCGGCTATTATCCCAAGAATCAATCCAGAAAAGGCATTTACAAGAATATTTGGACGAACTGGCCAACGAGAATTAAGTGCCTCGTCAACAAGCTGAACCTTGATGTTACTTCCAGAAGTGTAAGTCCAACCCTCGTTTATCAAAACATACGCAACAGCGTTTACTATCTGCTCAGCCTGCTCTACATCTGTATGATATATACGAACGGTTAATAATCCGGAACTTCTTGAAACTGAGGCGCTAACCATATCCTCCCACTGATCTCTCCGCTTGTTTTCCTGATCCTCAAAGTGTGTTGTGTCTATCTCATACGGAGCCTCAAGAACCTTTTCATAAAAACTGGTTGTGTAAACAATATCTGCTAGATCTTCTGAAATTCTCTCAACAGATAAACTTGCGGTATAAGCATCAACAGTTCCCAACTCTTGCGTAATCAATATCCGAACAGTTGAACTATACTCCAGCGGTTGCACAAACGATAGAACAACTCCCAAAAATACCCCAATAGCCGCGGTCAATAACACCGTGTGCCATGAAGATAGAATTGGTGTGAACTTTGTGTATGGTGATGCCATAGCCTTTCTTAAGTTGTAGAGGTCTCCCTTAGTATAGCAGATCGTAGTTCTCTAATGTAACTACTTTTTCAACATACTCCCCCTCTCGCATAATACCTAAGGTGATTACTTGGTCTGTCGAATATCGTGATAATACTTTCGCCAAACTATACTCTGATGAAAGATCGACATTATCCACGGAAACAATAACATCGTATTCCTCTAGGTCAGCATCATGTGCAGGACCTCCATAGTAAACCGCTCGAGAATACGAATCAGGCTGCACAACCATGAAACCATGCTCTGTGCTAAGAGAATCAGTATCTAGATTAACCGCACGTTCTATGTCCAATACATAAGCTCCTACTGCAGCATACTCTGGGGTACCATGTTCCAAAACTGACTCAATGAATTGTTCGAAATGATAAAACGGGATTGCATCAACTCCTTCACTTGTGAAACCAATGACATGGCCTGATGAATCAAAGATTGGCAATGATCCACCCATCTCATCCTGCACTTTCCAAAATACTACATAATCCTCAGCTGGAAGCGATGTATCTTGAATGTGATATTGAGCATCTGCCAACGAACTCACGAATAGCGCACTATTATTTTTCAAAATAAATATGATTTCACCAGACTCAGTTAACTCAGATGAACCAAATGTAACAGCGTCAAACCCACCAGCATCAACTTTTACCAACACAACACTGGAACGTGTGTCCTCGACTATCTCCAGGGTCTTGTACCACTCCCCATTAATAAATAGACTTATCTCATCAGCGTCGAGCCCACTAAGAACCTGTGACTCAAACAACACCCAGCCATCACTAGTTACAATAACACCAACGCCAAGAGCGTCACTTTCATAAATCCAATCTGACTCAAGCACACTTGTTTCAGTCTGTAAGTATGCAAAGGCTAATGAGTCATAAGAATCATACACATCGCTAAGCGCCTCTTCATACGTCCCAGGAATCGGATCTGGCTTCACTTGTGACAATGACAAGATTATCTCCTCATTACTTATAATTTGCATGTAGTTTTCCATTGATCTATTGGTAAAGATGCTAGATACAATCCCAGCCAATGACCCGGCAACTAAACTTGCAATAAGAATGATGCCTGTATATGTCCATTGTTTATTCGTCAACTTCATACGCTTTAATTCTTTTTAAATCCATCTCGCTGTTGCAAAAATCGCTAACAGTAATGCTGCTCCAATTGAAAGATAACGCACCAATACTATTTTGGAAAGCTTATCTAGAGCGTCTGCTCTAGATAGTCCCAAAAATGTATAAAGAATCACAGCAAATCCTGCAGCATTAGAAAGAAAACTTGTTGGCAACAGCGAAAAGACAATATAAACCTGTGCCATGCAAATAGCCCCTACGGTCGCGAACCTCATTGCAACTTGAATAGCTACCTTACTGACCCAAAGTACGACGATTGAAACAAAGAATACAAATGCAGCAATCGCAAGAGCAGGAACCCAAACAGGTAGTTGCATGAATAAACTCATCGCATACATCCCACTTGTAAAAAAGAATGCACTTAAGATCGAGAATATGAGTGACAAGAACTCTAATGTATACGCCTGATAAGAACTTGGGAGATGATAGAACGTGAACACGCTTTCCGAATAAAGCCAAATAGAGATTGTAACTACGATGCCAACAATGATCTTCAATACATCACTTTCTAAAAAGAAAACAAAAAGCAATGCTGAAAAAAGTAAGAACACAGGCATTGATAGAAACACCCAAAAAACAAATCTCTTGAACTCCCATTTTAAAAGTCGTGCGAAAAGAATCGGAATCGCAACACATGTAAGAACGAGTGCAAGAACTACATAATCAAATGCCCAAAGTAAAATTGCAAAAATACACGCTGTACAAAGCGCGATAACAAATGTAGTTATGCGGTGTAATATAATCACAATGCAGCGGTTTCTACTCAATTAACCATGTGTGCTCTTCATCCAATTGGACAATGTACTCGTCAATTGAATCCAGCTCACCGTTTAAGAGCTTACCAAACATCAAGACAAGATCAAGATGCACCTCTTTTTGCCCCTCCTCCATTCTGAGCGCTAGCAACGACTCATAAGCTTGATATGCGTCGCTATCAGCTTCATATTTATCAAGTATTGTGCCTACAACTTCAATATATTCATGCTCCTGCAAAGTTGGAATAACCTCCTCCTGGGGGCTTCTGCCTGAAATTACTACTACAATCAGGAGTAAGGCAATAGTGAGTCCAACAAGAATGTAGGGAAACCATGTTCTGTGAGGATGATGCATATATTATTTCTTTCGTGATACCCATTCGCGCATAAATACACCAATGAGCATTGCAGACGGGATTGCTAGAATCGCACCAGCAATGCCAGCTATTTCAAAACCAACTAAAATCGCAATAATCGTAATGACCGGATTCATACCAGCTGCTTTCTGCATGATCTTCGGCGTAAGAATATCACCGTGAATCTGCTGATTGATCAAAAGCGCAATTGCTACCAAGACTGCCTGCACTGGCGATGCAGAAAGTGCAACAAGTACAATTGGGAAAAATATGATGATCGCACCAATGAATGGAATAATATCCATGAGCCCAGCCATTAGAGCCAACACAAGTGCAAATGGAATATCAAGCAATAGCAATATAATGTATGTCACTGTAAACATGATCAGCATGAGCAACAACTGACCACGCAACCATGAACCAATCTTTTCTCGTACAACCGGAAGCATATGCTCTAGTTCCCTCCTTCTCTTCTTTGGTATAAATACTAGAAGCCCTGTTCTCAAAGCCCTCTCCTCGATAACCATGTAAAACGCAAGTGCAAGAACTAGGATGACACTCAGTATCCCTCCAAACATCGTAGATGCAAATGACGCAATTGCAGGCAGCGCTTCTGAAACTCCAGACTGACGAATCGTATCAATCACCGCGCTTGCATCCTGTGATACATACCCGCCTTCAAGCCATGACTGTAATGGAATGGCTCCACCTGTAAGATCCTCAACCAGCCAGGAGTAATTTGTTATCAAATCACTTGCCTCTGCTATTACATTTGGGATCACCAATAGCAATACTCCAGTGACAATTATTATTACACCTAGAAATGTAAGTGCGGCTGCTAGTGCACGTGGCAATTTGCGACGTACCATCCAGTCAACAATTGGATCAACCGACACTGCAATTAGCAATGCCACGAGAACCAGTGCAACAATGTCGCGCAAAAAATAAAGCAACACTATTGCTGCAAGAATTCCCACGATCTTTAAAACCGTGGTACTTGATATATTTATTTGCACCTCCTTGGGCGCCTTGCTGTGTTGCGCCATATGATATTTCGCTTTATAGTATATCATGAATTCGCAAGTGATCAGAGGTATAAGAAGTGATAAAAGGTGATAACTCAACTTTACGACCTCTTATTACCTTTGATCACATCTCTATCCTCTATAACTTTTTGCACATGCCCACTTTAGCTACAAACAAAAGAGCAAAATTTGACTATGACCTCATTCATGAATTTGAGGGCGGTTTAGTGTTAACTGGAGCCGAAACAAAGTCTGCAAAAAAAGGTCACATGAATTTGCAAGGTGCATATCTATCAATCCATAAGAATGAACTCTGGCTACGTAACGCTCACATTGGTAAGTATGCACCAGCCGGAGAACAAAAAGACTATAATCCTACGCAAGACCGAAAGGTCCTTGTTCATAAGGCTGAGATTAAAAAAATGATTGGAAAAAAACATTCAGAAGGATTGACAATTGTGCCAATTCGTGTCTATACTAAGGGCGCATTAGTGAAAATCTCATTTGCATTGGCACGTGGAAAACGCAAACACGAGAAGCGTGATTCAATTAAAAAGCGTGACACTGAAAAACGTATGAAAGAAGAAATGAAAAAGACTAGGTTCTCAAACTAGCTGGCCTTCCCCGCCCAATTTGATCAACACGATAAGATTGGACGGGGCCTGCCAGGAATCGATGGCAGCGCGAGAACTATAACAATCAAGTCAGAGTGGTGTGACACTCTGCAGGGACTGTTCTTAGATGATCGTTTGAGATCATTTGTTCAAAATTCGAGCGAGCCGAGGGTGAAGAAACGCAGGAATAGCTATAGCTATTTCGAGGATTTTTCACCAAGACGCAGCCGGATTTTGGACACAATGAGCCAAACATGTCATTTAAGAACAGTCCCTACAAAACAAACACACAAGAGATAAGTGCAAACGTATTCTCAAAGGTGCGAAATGCTTTCAGCGTTCCAGCACCTGTCATGGTCGCTGCGTAAGTTACTCGCCGACCCATCCGCCCTTATGGTGCTTCACCTTAGGAATCGGGTGTCATACCTGAAGCTATGTCATGCTCTCTGACGGAGCATGAAAGAAGTTTGTCGTCAGACCGCAGAATGCTTATTTTCCTGTTTGAGAGCATCGAGCGTAATTTAACAGGAACACACTTGTATAAGTTGTTTAGTCATCCCTGACCAGACGGGGGTTCAACTCCCCCCAGGTCCACCAGCCTTCGCCTGCGAAGGCTGCCCGCCGTAGCTTTAGCGAAGGCCGGGCTTGTAGTAGAAAGTTGGTACATTTATTAACCAAATGCTTCGGCTGGCAGGCCATCCTTTCGCTTGCTATGACTTGTTATTATGCCTATGTGCTATGTTTACATTGTGCAAAGCATGAAAAATCCAAACATAATTTATACTGGAAGTACAAGTAATCTCAAAAACCGAATAAATGACCACAACAAGGGCAAATCGAGACATACAAAAAAATATAAGCCTTGGAAACTTGTCTTCTACTGCGCATTTAATGATAAAAACAAAGCACAAAGCTTTGAACGATATCTAAAGACTGCATCTGGACGAGCATTCAAAAACAAAAGACTGATTTAACTAAAACTCACAATGCGAATACATAGACATCGACGAGGTCAACCAAAATATAAGTTACCTCAATACAAAATCAACGATCAGATTAAAGTATCTGAAGTTCGTTTGATTCACGAAGGAATGAGTGACGTTGTTCCAACTCATGAAGCGCTCGCACGTGCTCGTGAGGAAGGACTAGATTTGATTGAAATCTCTCCAACAGCAGAGCCTCCAGTTTGTAAAATAATGGATCACAGCAACTATAAATACCAAAAGATCAAAGAGGCTAAGAAGCAGCGAGCTCAAAGCAAGGAAGTTGAAGTCAAGGGAATTCGGTTGTCATTCCGTATCGGAAGTAGCGATCTAGAAGTTCGACGCAAGCAAGCTAAGAAATTTTTTGAAAAAGGCCATAAGATCAAAATCGAGATGCAGCTTCGTGGACGGGAGCGAGAGCACAAGCAGCGAGCACAAGATATTATCAATAGCTTTATTGATCTTTTGCGAGAAGATTACGAGGTACGGATCGAAAGCCCAGTAACTTATCAGGGGAATAGATTCAATGCAGTGATAGCAAGAGAAAAATAACTGAAAACAATAAAATTTCACAAAGTCAGCGTCACTATAGTGCGGCGTTGACATTTTTTAGCTAATTTTGTACACTACCGCTGCATTTGAAATATGAAACTAAAGACACACAAGGCGCTTGCAAAGCGCGTAAAACTGACTAAAACTGGAAAAGCGATCAAGCGAAAGGCTGGTCAGGATCATTTTAATTCACGAGAAACGGGAAAGACACGCCGAAACAAACGATCTGACCTTGCAATGACTTCAACTATTCACAAGGCTATTAAGGCTTCCCTTCCGTATTCAAAATAAATATGCCACGCGTTAAAAGAGGTACAACCCATACAAAAAGACGTAAAAACTTACTAAAAGCAGTAAAGGGCTATAAATGGGGACGAAAGAGTAAAATTCGCCTAGCTCGCCCAGCAATGCTAAAGGCAGGAGCTTATGCTTATCGTGATCGGCGTACAAAAAAGCGTAATTTTCGAAAGCTTTGGAACATTAAGATCAATGCTGAAGCACGTGCAAATGGAACAACCTACTCAAAATTGATAAATGCACTCAAGCAGGCTGGAATAACACTAGATCGTAAAGTACTAGCAGAACTTGCCGAGAAGAAACCAGCAGTATTTAGCAAAGTAGTAGAGGCCACAAAGGAATAATAGACATAGATAAAACACCCGAATTAGCGGGTGTTTTTGGTTTTAAAACTAAATTCCCCCTCCTTCCCAAAGAGGGGTTAGGGGTGGTTGCCTGCATTTTTTACTAAAACTAGCTACTTTTTCTACACACACACTTGACAAAATCTACTTTTTTTGCTAAGTTGTCAGGTCCGAATCGCGCAGCAATCCATGCCAAGATCATGGCTGGCTGCAACATATCGGCGTTTCACCCCTTCAAGGGGCAGCGCCCCTTTCCAACCCCCGCAAGGAGAAGAGACGATGAGTCGTGCATTCACACTCAGCGGCATCGCCACCCAGAAGGGTAGCGGCACCTACACCAACATGGAGATCGAAGGACTCCCCATGGGAGTGACCCTGGTCATCGATGACGAACAGGTCAAGCTGCAGATCATCGAGGGCAAGGAGATCATGGTCGACGGCGAGATCATGGCAGATCTCGAAGCCGAGCTGGCCGAAGGTGCCGTGGTCACCGACCCGGAAGAGACCTTCCAGCTCATCATCGGCGCCCACGTGGTCGATGTCGAGGCCGAAGAAGAGCCCGACGTGGAGCCCCCGCCCGACGTGGACCCGCCCGTGGACCCGCCTGTCGATCCGCCCGTGGACCCGCCCGTGGACCCGCCTGTCGATCCGCCCGTGGACCCGCCTGTCGTGGACCCGCCTGTCGATCCGCCCGTGGACCCGCCCGCGCGGAACCTCCCGCCCGTGCCCCGCGTCGACCCGCAGCCCGATCCCCAGCCACAGCCACAGCCGCAGCCTCAGCCCCGCATCCGCCGCGAGCCAGAGCCCCAGCGCCGCAGCTGGTTCCGCGGCTGCCTCATCGCGATCTTCGTCCCCCTGGCCCTGATCGCCATGATCGCGCTCTGCGCCGGTGTCGGCCCCTGGGCCTACAACACCGCCAGCGGCGTGGTGGCCTCCATCTGGGACATCTTCGAGCCTGACCCGGCCCCCGCGCCCGCGCCCGCAGCCGACGGTGGCGTCGCTGCCAACGGTCACGTCCTGTGCGCCGACGGCGCCAACGAAGGATCGGTGGCCAACACCATCGACCACCGCAGCGACGGCAAGGGCCACATCCGGACCATGGTCAACAAGACGGGCAACCTCTACGTCGAGGTCGTGTTCTGGGGCGTCACCACCGACGCCGCAAGCGCGGAGTGCCGCTACAAGGGCACACACGTGAGCGCGACGTGCTTCAACACCATGAAGCCCGATGCCGAGCTTAAGGCCAACGAGTTCTGCCCGAGGCGCAAGGCCATCGGCCTGCATCGCTTCTAGCCCACTCCTTCGGGACCCCGTTCGTGAACCCCCCTTCCTCTACCATCTGGTGGATCTCAGGAAGTGGGGGTTCTGTGCGTCTAGCTTATTTTTCGTCCCCATTCCCTTGCATCTTTTCCAAAAATTTGATACCATTTTCGCGCAATGCTCTATGGGCTGGTAGTTCAACTGGTTAGAGCACCGCCCTGTCACGGCGGAAGTTGCGGGTTCGAGTCCCGTCCAGCCCGCCATGAAAAATACTCCAACTTTGTTGGGGTGTTTTTCATTGATGAGGATTGTTGGACTCAATCCCGCTTGCCCTTCCGAAGCTCCGAAGGAGCGAAGGAGGGTCCAGCCCGCCACGTCGGTCGCGACCGACGTGGCCCGCCATACCGTTCTCGAACGGTATGGTAAACCATCGCAAGATGTGTGTGGGTCACAAAAGTCGTGTCAACGTGAATCAAAATAACCCCAAATGGGGTTGTTTTGTTGTAAGCAAAAGACCGCACCCGAGAGAAGACGCCGGGGCGGTCTCTATGGGGTGCGGGCGAGTTGTGGCTCAGCGTTTGATGTAGGTGCCGGACTCAGTAATCGACATCATCGAGGTTGATCACGTGGTCGATTCCACGCCTTCGAGCCTCCTCCTTGGCCTTGACCTGGAGTTGAACCACCACATCACGAGCACTATCCGACAATGCCTCCACGTCGAAGGTGCGAGTACACCGTGGACTGAGTTTTGCTGGTTCGCCCAACGAAAAGGTGCAGTAGTAACTACCACTACCCATAAAAACAGTCAAATATGCATGGTACTTCAAACGTGCCTCCTTGTTAGTTAGGCCAACTGTTGATTGGTAGAACAGCGTATACTTTTTTATCCATCATGTCAACCCACCACACCAGCATTGGCTATAAAGTGAGTTCCAACCGTGTCCGTTACGCCCCGCCAGAAAAACCCCAGGTTTTCCCTGGAGTTTTTCTTTTGTGAATAAACGATTACTTTGCTTATAACCTTGACAAAACTCGGTTTTATGGTATTCTCATTCGTCTTTGCTTTAGACAAGAGACATAAGCCCCTTCCAAGATAAGAACCCTAGACGAATCAAGGAGTAAACCCAATGGTTCTACAAAATGCACTGGACCAGGTCGAGAGAGAGCTGCCGCCCCTCTGCAAACGCTTTGCACTTGATGTGCGGCAAACATCAAGGCTGACATACCTCTTCAAGAGGTCTCTCCGTAAAAATGCAGCACGTATGAATGAGTGCCTCGAGGCTCCATTCGTTGAGGCCCTGTCAGTGTCCGAAGAACTGTGGCACCTTCTGGGCGAGATCGTGGTTGGCAACAACACCATGGTCGAGGGTCTCGATCATGTCGCAAGTGCCATCGACTTCATGCGACGTGGCGGCAACGTTTTACTAGTACAGAACCACACCAGCGGCGCAGACACCCTTGTGCTACACCACGTGGTCAACCAGCACCTTGATGGAGAAGCTCAACGTTGGCTGCACATGGCAGGACACGTCGTCAATATCTTCCTCCTGCCTCTGGCCATCACGGCCGGGGTGCATCGCATCCAGATCTTCTCGGCCAAGTACTGCGCCCAAGCAGACAAAGCCGTGCTCTCACGCATGAAGGAGAACAACGCACGAGCTCTGGCTTCTATCGGACCCAAGATTATGGCTGGCGGGCAGTGCATCGTCCTCTACCCAGAAGGTGGCCGCGGCGACGGACACTTGAAACAGGCCGAACCGCGCACGATGAAGATCCCGCAGCTCATGAGCATAGTCTCTACCCACGGGCTGAGGGTACTGCCATCGTACGTGGAGGCAACCGAGCTACTGCCGGTAGAACGCCATGCGGACGAATTCGAACGATTCCTACGCAACGCAAAGCCTGGACGTGCCACGCTGAGATTTGGGCCGAGCGTAAACTGGCAGGACCTCCAACCAACTGATGCTGAGGTTCGTGCACATCTCAGGGGTCACTTCGAACAATGCCTCGGAAACCCTGACCACGCACTCAAGAAGTGTTTGGCCGACAAGGTCATGCGGATGATTGCCGTCATGACTCCTGAGTCCGCACGCGGACACTACACCATAGAAGGAGAATGAACGTGGAGGATCTTCACATCATCGGACTCACTGGTCCCATGCAGGCAGGCAAGAACGAGCTGCAGCATGTGTACGCTGACCTGGGCTGGGAGTACTTCAACCTCAACTGGGAACCTGGCGATCGGATCCGTGCAGTGGGATCACCGCACCGTGAAGCATTCGAAGCACTGCTCCCGGGTGAGCTGTACGACAACGGCAAGAAGAAGGCAACCTACTACCGCCTTCTGGCCCAAGTCCCCGGACTACTCCAATGTGTGTTGGCGCTCGAACTACCCCACATCCGCAAGGCGCTTCTGAAGCGTTGCCGGCGAGGTGGCCGAGTGATCGTCAACTGGGAGTACCTTCACCTACTGATGAGAGACTTTCCAGCCCCGATCCCCATCGAGCACGTGATCTTCATGCACCCGGTCCAGGAGACGATCTGGTTTGACCGTCTGCGCGAAAGCGCTGCACAACAGGACTGGGCTCGCGACGCCCTGCCGAGCAACAAGCAGCTTCGCGCGATCCTAGCTGCCGCAGAGGTCGAGCCCGAGAAAATCCTGCCGCTCTGGTCAGGACGTGATGTGACTGTGATCGACCCCAGTGATGACGACTGGGGTGAAGCCCAGTTCCGAAGCCTGTTCCTCGAGCGAGGCTGATAACAACCATCTACTATCTCACGAATCCCCGGTCTTACGACCGGGGCTTACTGCATCTACATCCAGTCTCCAAGTTTTCCCTGGAGTTTTTCTATTATAAAAAAGAATAATGTATAATATTCTCATATGCCACCAAAACCCATGCCAGAACGACAACTTGCGGAATTAAAAAAACTCCGCGAAATGGTCGAGGAGATCAAAAGCGATATAGACAAAGAAGCTAACAAGCCCTTTTGGAAAAAAGGTCTTGCAGCTTTTGCTGTAGGTATTCTAAGAGGAATTGGATTTGTTGTAGGAACAACTATAGTTGCCGCAGCTATTATCTACGCTTTGCAATTTTTTCTTGACTGGACTCAAATACAAATCGACGTGGTTGATTGGCTTACAGAAACAGTACGATCAGGTATTAGTGGATCAATACCATCAGTCCCATCGCTATTTGAGTAAAACAAAACCGACCTCCATACTCCATCTCGAGCGTCAGCGAGAGATCCCTCGACTTCGCTCGGGATGGATATGATAAGCCGGTTTTTTGTTATCTAACAATTAATTGAACCTCACCTGAAGGAACAGCTGTTACATAAGCAACATGACTGGTCTTTTTTACAATCTTATTCCTACGCAAGTAACGCTCCATTCTCAGTATAAACGTGCCTGGTGCATCAGAAAGAACCATCGGATGGATTCCAGCTCTCAATACCATTTGTCGTGCAATATACTTATTTGGACAAGCCATCATGATCGGAACATTTGGCCTAAAAATATTGATAGTTGATGCGATAAATGAATATGACGAACAAGTTGCAATAAAATCAATCTGCTTATTCTCTGCCATTAGATGAACAGACTGAGCTATAGACTTTGGCAAAGCGCCGAGATCGCTGATCTCATAAAATGAAATGTCATCGAACCTTGAAGCCTCGGCCTCGTCGATTATTGACGCCATTGTTTTAACAACAACGTATGGATGCTCGCCTGTCGCAGTTTCTGCAGAAAGCATTACTGCGTCCGTATGATCAATAATTGCATTTGCCACATCTGAAGTCTCAGCACGCGTTGCACGAGGATTCTTTGTCATTGACTCCATCATGTGCGTTGCGACTATTACTGGCTTGCCAGTTTGGCGGCAAAGTTCGATCATGTCTTTTTGTACAATTGGAACTTGCTCTGGCTTTATCTCAACTCCCAAGTCACCTCGCGCGATCATTATTCCATCAACAACATCAAGAATATCCTCAAACCCCTCAACGGCTTCTGGCCTTTCGATCTTAGCTATAATCTTTGGGCTAATACATCCAAGCGACCTACACTTTGCATCAATAATTCTGCGTGCCTTTTTTATCTCTTCAGCATGTGTAACAAACGACAATGCAACAAAATCAACCCCCTGCTCCAAACCAAACATCAAATCTTCATGATCTTTCTCTGTCATGGCAGGAGCCGAAACCGTTGAATCAGGAAGATTCATGCCTTTATTTGATGTAACCGGCCCACCATGCACAACTTTAAGTGTGATCATCTTGCCACGTACAGACTCAACAACGGTCTCGATAAAACCATCATTTATGAAAAGTCTATGGCCTTTCTTTAAATCCTTATGAAGATCCCCATAGGTCACTGGCAATGGATGTCCCTCTTTATACTCATCAATACCAGTGTTCAGCTGTATAACCTGACCTCTATGAAGCTCGATTCCCTCTTCTGGAAGTTTTCCAACTCGAATCTTGGGCCCTTGCAGATCCTGCAAAATCGCAACCGTCTTACCTATCTTCTTCGCGGCTTGCCTAACATGTCGAACTAAAACTTTGTGATCTGCGTAAGATCCATGAGAAAAATTTAAACGCGCAACATCTAATCCTGCGCGCATCATACGAACAAGCATCGCCGCTGATGATGACGATGGCCCGATCGTTGCAACTATTTTTGTACGTCGCTTCATATGCAACGTAATTATAACACGAAACTAACTACGCTTACGTCGCTTGCGGACAAGTTTTTGCAGTTCCTCTTCAAACTTCTTAAGATCCTCAAACGAATGATAAACAGATGCAAATCTTATGTATGCGACCTTATCAAAGCTACGCAGATGCTTCATAACAATGCTTCCAAGCTTGATACTGGTAATCTCACCTGAGCGTTCTTTTTGGATATCGCGCTCAATCTTTTGAACAAGGCTGTGAAACTGAGCATCAGTATACGGTCGCTTCTCAAGTGCCTTATTCAACCCCTCAATCATCTTCGATCGTAGATATGGCTCTCGCTTAGCATCACGCTTTACAACAGTGACATTGACCAGATCGACTTCCTCGACAGTCGAAAACCGATAACCGCAAGAAGCCTTCTCGCACTCTCGTCGACGACGCACTCCAGAGCCCTCTGAAGCAAGTCTAGAATCGACTACTCTAGTTGATTTAAATCTACAAACTGGACAATGCATAATTTATTTTATTGCTTTTCGAATTATAGCAGGGCTATCGACTGAATTGATGAACTTTAGCTCATCGATTATTGAGATATCAATCCACTCTGCCAAATCAGCATACTCTTTTTCTTCCTCATCGAGATTCGCTTTCGAAAGCTCGCCTCCAATGCACTTAACAGTAAAATACAGAAGTGGGCAGTTCCAGAACTCATGTCCATACTTCTTCGAGTGGCTAGGGTTAAAAAACGATGTCTGGCAATGAATAGGCTCTCCAACTTCGACATCAAATCCTGTTTCTTCAAAACACTCCCTCTTCAGCGCATCCTGGATAGTTTCACCCAATTCCACTCCCCCGCCAGGAAAATCATAGCCATCGAATTGTTTTGAAAGCAAGATCTTGTTGTCTTCAATCAAAAGCCCATAAACGGAAGGTCGAAAACGCAACCTGTCCTCACAAACCTCGCAAGGATTCATATGAATATCATGACAAGTAATTTTTTTCATACTCATCGATTTTATCACAAATGTTTCACTAAGGGGCCGATCGGGACTTTAATGAAAATTTTCACATATAGCGTGTAAACTTGCAAATCTAGTTAAACTGGTCCGGTTGAACTTATTTAGTTGAACTAAATCGATACAGGCTAAAATTCAAAGGCGCCAATGTTGGCGCCTTTGTTTTCTACTCTTATTTTCAATTTCCAACTTCTCACCTCCAACCTTCATCATTACTACATCATCTTCCGTCTGATAAACGCCGGGATGCCGAGGTCTTCATCATCTTGTCCAGCCTCAGACTTTGCTTGCTGACCACCCGCTGGAGGCTGTGCACCAACTTTTTGTTCAAATGTGTTCACTGGCTTTGGTTGCACTGGAGTACTTGAGACACGTTTTTGTTCAAATGGAGACTCCTTTTTCTGAGTGACAGCTGGCTTCTCATCACGCTCTGGAGCCTTCCAACTTCCTTGTGGTGCAACATCCATATCCCCTGCCAAGCTAGGTGTACTTCGTTGTTTTCTATTATCAAAGCCTGTTGCAACAACAGTAATCTTAACTTCATCTTCAAGTGTCTCATCTATGTTTGCTCCAAAGATAACTCTAGCATCATCATCAGCTGATCCAGTAATAACCTTTGCGGCCTCTGCCACCTCGTACATAGAAAGATCTGGGCTTCCAGTTACAGTAAATAGGATTCCTTTTGCGCCATCAATTGACAACTCGAGAAGCGGACTTGCGATCGCCATCTTAGCTGCCTCTACTGATCTATTTTCACCTGACGCTGATCCAATCCCCATCAAAGCTGAACCAGCGTTCTGCATAATAGCTTTGACGTCGGCAAAGTCAACGTTGATGAGTCCAGGTAAAGTAATAATCTCTGAGATTCCTTGGACACCCTGTCGAAGAACATCGTCGATAATCGCAAATGACTCCAAAAGCGACGTCTTTTTATCAATAATCTGGAGGATTCGATCATTTGGAATTGTGATGACTGTATCTACTTGCTCTACTAATTCATTGTAAGCATCGTCTGCAATACGCTTACGTTGAGCTCCTTCAAACGAGAATGGCTTTGTAACAACGGCTACTGTAAGTGCACCCGCTTCACGTGCAACCTTTGCAACCTCTGGTATTGAACCGCTTCCTGTTCCTCCACCAAGCCCGGCGGTCAGGAAAACCATATCAGTTCCTTGAACAGTGTTACGAATATCATTTGAACCCTCTTCTGCAGCACGTCGACCAACTTCTGGATTCATCCCCGCACCTAGTCCACGGGTTACAGTTTTACCTATTGCAATTTTCTCCTTAGCTGGATTTTGATGAAGTGCTTGAACGTCAGTATTGACCGCAACAAACCCAACGCCCTTTATTTTTTCTTCAATCATGCGCTTTAGAGCTGCACCTCCACCTCCACCAATTCCAAAGACCTTGATCTTTGCAAATGTTTCTACTTCTGGTTTTACTTGAGCCATAGCTGAACAATTATTGTGTTATAGCTGCCTCCTTGATGAACACTTATTGTATTCAATTAAGCTAATCTTAAATACTTTTTGTATTCACAAATTACCATACCAAAGGGTGTGCATAAAGCCTTGGGTGTGGATAAAAGCAGAATCCAGAACCCAGAAAAAAACAAAAGAATCGACTTTCGCCGACCCTCATCTGGCTTCTTCTTTCTGGGTTCTGCATCAAGGTATCAACGACTTCATCCATTTGCGTAACTGGTCTGCAATCTGATTTACGCCTTTGATATTCAAAAGATTAAACTTGCTACCATGAGCTCCGCGTATTGCAAATCCCCAAAGCGTAAGCCCGACTGCTGTTGCATATGCACTATCCTGGACTTCATCAATAACACTTGATACTCCGATTGGCCTTCCGATACTAGCTGGGAGTCGAAGTACACGCTTTGCAACATCAGCAATACCAGGCAGATGCATTGTAGCGCCCGTCAAAACAGTACCAACCGGCAACATCCCAGAACGATCTACCTTTCTTAGTTCATCGTCGATATTCTCAAATAGTTCTTCGATTCGCGCCTCAATGATCTCAGACACAAACCTAGCCTTAATCATCTCATCTTCAGATGACCCGAAGTCAGATAGCGAAAACTGCTGCTTTCGATCAACATCATCTGGAACAGCATTCCCAAGCTCAATTTTGACGCGATCTGCGACCTCTAGAGACGTTCTAAGCCCTATTGCTATATCATTGGTCAAATGGTCACCTCCAACCGGTAAGACGGCTGTATGAAGGATATCGCCCTCTTCAAACACCACTATACTTGTAGATGAGGCCCCGATATCTATCACGCACACCCCTAACTCCTTTTGACGTTGAGTCAAGACCGCCTCAGCAGTCGCCAATGGAGTAAACACAAGATCATCGATATCCAGGCCAGTCCGATATATGGTCTTTGTTAGATTCTTAATCTGAGATGACAAGGTCTGAATAATGACTGCATCAACCTCTAATCGGATTCCACTCATCCCAACTGGGTCTTTGATTCCATGTTGACCATCAACAGTAAAACTCTTTGGAATAACATGAAGGATCTCGTAATTTGATGGGGTTGCAACAGTTCTAGCAGCTTCGATAACTCTTTCCACGTCTTCTTCGCGAATATCAGCATCAGCCCTAGAAATCCCAATAACACCATGGCTTTCTTGTACGAAGATATTGTGTCCAGCAATAGAAACCCAGGCGCTGTTAACTGCAACACCTGTCATGCGCTCGGCTCGCTCTAAAGCCTTTGAAACAGAAGACACCGCATCTTCCATAGAGGAAACGGTTCCCTTGTGTACCCCCTCTGATGGAACAGACACGGCTCCAGTGATATGAAGTTGTGGCTTTCCAGTCTCATCTGGAACGACCTGACCAACAACAACACGAATTGTGGACGACCCAATATCTAAACCTGTAATGATCTCCTCTGCCATAGTGTTTATATACTACCCTATTTTACCGTATTCTATCTTATCCGAAAAGTCGGCCGGCTTCGAGCAAATCTTGAATATATGGCCATAAAATCATAGCTGCAATTAATGCAGCAGTGCATGAAGTGATTAAAACTGCCCCAGCCATCATATCCTTAACATCCTTTACCATTTCATTCAACCTTGGCTTAAGTCCATCTGACAGCCTTTCGAAGATACTATTGATAACCTCGAGAACCAATACGGCCGCTACAAGCAATAAGAGCACTACTCTTTCCCAAACATCAAGCGGCAACAAAAAAACAACCACTAGAACAACAAGTGCTGCGATCAGCTGAATCCGAAAACTGTGTTCTTGCTTCATTACCTGCTTAATACCTCGCAAAGCGTACTTAAGACTTTTATAAAACTTTTTTACTGAGATCATATAAATAATGGCTTCTATAAAATTTGTTCAACAATCTTATCTTGCAATGAAAACATTTCTTTATCCTCTCCTGGTCGCTCATGATCGTGCCCTAGGACATGTAGAACTCCGTGGACTATTAGATCGATAACCTCATGTTCGATACTACCATGTGCTTGCCGACCTGCTTGATCATATGAGATCGCAACATCCCCGAGTTGATTGCCTCCTTCCGAATAGCCAAACGATAGCACATCTGTGACCTCATCTTTCTCGCGATACATCCTATTTAACTTCTGGATTTCTCGATCTGTCACAAAACGAACATTGATCACACCATCGTTTGATACGCTTGAGTTGATTACATCCTGTATCTTTTGACAGATAGAATCTGATAGTTTATCAGACTCTATTAGAGATTGTTCAAAATCTAGACTTATCATTGAGCAAGAAAGCTATTGATCATCATCTGGAAGGTTTGCAAATACACAATCTCTATTTCGTCAGAGAGATCATATTGGAATACATACACCCTACCTTCAGCTTCAACATATGCTAGAAGTTCATCTGGGCTCATATAAGCTACGTAACCCTCTTTTGTGAGTGTTGTATCAAGGTCGTCATATTCCCCTTCTCCAAACGAATTTTCTGCATACCAATCCTCAAACACCAAATCTTCTAGACTAGATGCAGTAAGCCGTATAGTCGCTGTTGAATTTGTACGGAAGATTACCTCTTCAGTTTCCTGGAACTCTGAGTCAACCTCAGCAGCTACTGTCCATTGAGTTGGATAAGTTAATGTGAATCCGAGATCCTCGCTCTCATACTCCTCTACAGATCCAGTATCTAACAATGTTTGCGGAGCCTCGCCAAGTGGACTATAACGATGGAACACCTCATTTCCATCTAAGAACGTATCACCATCTGAATCTGGGTCTCGCGCATCAGTTCCATACATCACCTCTTCGATGTCTGACAAACCGTCACTGTCCAAATCTGATCCTGGACGAATCTCTTCCTCTTCTACAATTACCTCCTCCTCAATTATCTCACCCTCGACTACTTCCTCTTCTTCAATACCCTGAAGCGCAACCCAGCCAAGAACAGCTATAGCTATAACAAACAATATTCCAGCAATCGCCAAGATCCAAGGAAGCTTGCTCTTCTTTTTCACTGGAGTGACCGGCTTTTTCACAGGCTGTTTTGGAGGTACTGGCTTTGGAGTTGGTTTTGGTACTGGCTTTGGTGCAGCCTTAACAACTGGCCTCTTCTCTTCCTTTACAACAGTCTTTTTCTGCTTGAATGCCTCGGGCATTACATGAATCACAAAATCACTTAACTCGCCTTTCTTTTGTTTCTTTGCACCTTTTGGCGCTTGCTTTTGTGATTCGTCGAACATAGTCTACAAAGGTTATAAAGGTGATTAGAGGTTATAAAGGTGATTAAATGGCATCTCTACAGCCTTTAATCACTTTTTATTACCTTTGCCACCTTTTATCACTTTTTACTTCGGTATCTCAAACAACTGACCCTCGCCATTTGGGTTATAACCAGCAGCAACCTCTTGGCCATCTAGGAATCCGTCATCATCCGTATCTGCATCGAATGGATCTGTGTCATAAACCTGAACTTCCTCACGATCACCCAAACCATCTTTATCTGTATCTACACTTTCAGGATCGGTCCCAGCTTCAATCTCCTCTGCGTCAGTTAATCCGTCGCCATCAGTATCCTGCTCTTCAAGCTCCTCATCAACAACCTCCTCTTCATCGACATCCTCTTCTTCCTCTTCAATGTCTTCTACGATCTCTTCTGTTGTATCATCTACAACTTCGTCGGTTGCTACATCCTGAGTCAT
The DNA here is from genome assembly GCA_964452565.1 of uncultured Gammaproteobacteria bacterium. Classification (GTDB taxonomy): domain Bacteria; phylum Patescibacteriota; class Patescibacteriia; order UBA9934; family UBA9934; genus UBA9934. The sequence continues at coordinate 394,405 of CAYVLY010000001.1, forward strand.
CAACCGATAAGCCAAGTAACCTGCTGCTGCAATAATTACAACTGCAACAACAACAATGACACCAACTTTAAAGACATTGGATATATCTGACTTTGGCGGTGCTGGTGGAACTGTTCCTGCACTTGGTGCCGCCTGTTGCGTTGGCGCAGTTGGCGTTGGTGAAGCTGCTGGAGTCGGTTCAGCCGCCTTAGGAGCCGCTGCTGGAGCAGTTGGTGCTACAGGAAGGTTCGTGGGCACACTAGGTGCATCTGCCTGAGCATCTGTAGGTCCATCAGTTTTAGCAAACATGTCCTCAACTTGAGGATCGTCTTTTTTCACTTGATCATCAAACATAATTTATAAAGGTTATAAAGGTGATCAGAGGTGATAAAAGGTATTAAACCTTTCATCACTTTTTATTCCTCTATCACTTTTAATCACTTTTGTTATTTTACCTCAGTGGATCATATCCTCCAATCACCTCTGTGCCATCCTGGTATCCATCATTATCTGTATCTGAATCTGCTGGATCTGTTCCATGCTCAAATACCTCATCATAATCTAGTAATCCATCATCATCTGAATCTGTATCTCGATCGCTAGTTCCATAATAATCCTCTTCATCACCGTCTAATTCATCAAAATCCCTGTCTCCTGGCCCAACCATCTCTAAACAAGCATATTTGTAATCTCGGATTCCAACTAAATAACATGGGGCCGGATCACGTGTTTCAATTGCTTCTGCGATTCTCGCCCCGTATTCACATTGCGCATCAGATATAATTTCATTGTCGCAATTACCTTCGATAATTGCATTCAAAGCCCATAACGCACGACAATTATCTACTTTTTCTGAATCTGAATAATCCTCGCAGTCCTCATAGCCGTGATCTTCACCAAGTGTCTGGGTCACAATAGCATCATTACAACTATTCTTTTTATCTTGATCTGCGATACCTTTGCAGTCATTGATATCTAAAGATGTAAGGGCAGATAATGTTGCGCAAGAATCATAGTCCTCCCCCTCAAGCTCATCACAATAACTAATGTCTCCGGTTTGCTGAGCAAGCCTAGGAGCAGCGCTTGCAATACATTTATCTACATCATCCTCGCTTTGACAAGATTCTATATATAGCCTTGTATTGTTTTCAACGGTCTTATCTCCACCATTAAAGAATAGGCCAATGACAAATACTAGAAACCAAATTGCCAATACAACCGCCACAATGGCTACGACAATCTTAATCACAAGCCCAGACTTCGCGCGTATCTTATCTTTCAAGCTTACAACCTTTGTACCCTCTTCATCCAACTCGTACCAATCAACCTTACTTTCATCAAATTGTTTTTGTTTGTCTTGCATATGATTGAAAGGTTATTGAGCACACATATTTAAGTAGATATCTGAAAGCTCCACAGTTCCCTCTCCATTATATGCTGTTCTCAAAGTCACGGTTTGCTCATTGGATCCATCGCAAGAGAATGTAGTTGGTAATTCTATTGATCTGCTTAATCCAGCCTCGATAGTAGTAGACTCAGTCTCACCATCAAATGTTAGTGAGATTGTTACATTAAGGATCGCATCAACAATTGCTTCATACATAGCAACCAACTCATCAGATGTTGTTGCACTGTATGCGTATGTGATTCCATTGTCAGGGACTTCACAATCGTGATTACCCTCAGTTGTCATTGCTCCACAAGAATCGCTGTTGTCAGTACATTCCATACTTGACCACCTCTGCATTTGAGCAATCTCACAATCACTATCACTCAACACTGCTGAGAACACCTCAACACCAGCATCTTTAATGTCATCAAGGATATTACTTACTCCTCGCATATATTCGGCTGTATCCATGACATCATCACCATCTGTATCTTCTGTATCGATGTGATCGAAGTATAAGCTCTCATAATCTGTGTTATAGATATTTCCATCTGTAAAAATGATCATGTACTCATTATCTGCATACCCAGAGAATCCTAACGCCGCGTCCTCGATTGACTCATAAATAGGTGTTCCTGTAGTGGAGTCTACTACCAGCCCGCTGGTGATACTTGATTGGGTATCTGACTCCGTTGTTGATACTCCAGCAGAACTTGCAGCTTCAAGCATTAAGAACTTACCTTCTCCAGACGATGAGTAACTTGCCCAAGCAACTAATGGCTTAAACATGTCAATTGCTTGATCCCAGAATGACAGTGTTGCCAACTTTGTGTCTTTGATGCTTGGATCATAGCCAGTTGCACCTTCTGTTTCTGCTGGATCAGTTCCACCCAAACCATCATCGTCTATTCCACCATCATCATCGTCATCTCCACAGATATCTTCGCAATCAGCCTCATCAAGGACAAGCTCTCCACAGTCACACTCAATTGGCTCTGGTACCTCTTCCTCACACTCATCACCAACTCCATCACCATCTGTGTCCAATTGTGATGGATTTGAATCGTCTGGACAGTTATCTTCATCATCGGGTATTCCATCACCATCTGTGTCTACAGGTGCTGTGTAGGTTTGATGCAGGCCACCAATATAAGCCCATCCAATTCCCATATCTGCTGAAACTCCATCATAAGCTTCATGTAGAGCTGTGATAGCATCACCTACTGCTGATTCCAATACTTCGATTCTGGTGCTATCTCCCAAGTCTGAACTCATCGACTTTGACAGGTCAATCACAAACATAATCTCAACGTCTGGATACTCGCGATCATCATCATTAATTGTCATTGTAAGACCATCAGAGACTGTACACTCAGGAATATAAAGTGTAGATGAGTTTCCAGTACTAATAACTAGTCCAGATGAATCAAATGGAGAAATGTCAGTTGTATAGGTTCGCTTTGCGCCAAGCTCATTGGTCTCAAGAGCGATGCTCTGCGCTGTATAAGTAAACGGACACATGTTGGCACAGGAATCATTGCAAACTGGGAGTGCGCAATCTGAATACTCACAATCACTATCTGCCATGCAGTGATCGCCATTGTCTGATCCTCCGTTACAAACTCCAACCATAGTACAAGTATATGTAGTGCCCGTACTGCCATCTAATATTATCTCACCATCTTCATCAACTTCTACTGTCCCACCCTCATCAGCTACATCGCAGTAATCATAAACTCCATTTGTTGAATCATAGTAGTAATAAGAAACATCATCGGCATCGCAGACCTCATCTCCATTAATCTCACCGTCTCCACAAAAACTTCCTGATGAAGTTACGTTCACGCAATTGTCATTACAATATGCACAGGTCGAGCCATATGACGCAGTACAGATCGTTCCGTTTGCACTTCCTTCATCGCATGATTCTTCACCGTCATAAACGTATCCATCTCCGCAGATGTTCTCAGTACATTCGATCGTACACGAGTCAGTAGAATCGTCATTTCCGTCGTCACACTCCTCTCCATCATCAACTACACCGTCTCCACATGAGCCAGGAGCTATGCAGTCAATATCTGCCCAGTCATATGCCCACAAACATGTAGAATCATCACACGTCCGTGTTCTTGTTGTTTGATATTCAATTGATGAACAAATTCCGTCTGCCACACCACTGCTATCACAGTCTCCATCTGTATCACATGGTTCGCCCATCTTATCTGCATCTCCGTCTACACAAACGGTTGTGTAAGGACACTCATTAGCAGTGTCTTTTGTTTCATCTGTTGTGTCTGTCTCTCCACACTGACCAGTTGATGAGCTGCCAGAACCGGCTGCCACAATCATAATACAATCGCTATCCTCATCACATTTATCTTCATCTGTTGAATTTCCGCTAGTGCACAACATTCCAGAATAAGTATCTGTGGTTCCATCACAATCCTCTTCATCATCTGCGTCACCGTCTCCACAATATGGACCAGCACCTGAGCAATCCCAAGCACAAGTATTAGACGCGCTGGCATCATATACACCATTCAAATATGTACATGATCCACCGCCATATGCTGCACCAGAGGCAGTTCCAGATGATCCACAGTCGCAGGCCTCACCTCCAGCCAAGGTTCCATCTCCACAATATGTTCGGCTTGTATTGAGACAATCTGCTCCGCAGAAACCATAGCTTCCATTTAATGACCCGTCATCACAATCCTCACCTGTTTCTGTCACTCCGTTTCCGCAGCTTGTCGCATCACATGTTGTCGTAGTGCTATAAGCAGCACATGTCGAATCGCACTCATCTACATAATATCCATCATTTGTTCCGTCTCCATCTGAGTCACATGCTGTTGTACTTGATGTGGTATCTCCGACCTCACAAAGCTCGCCACTTCCAACTATTCCATCTCCGCAGATATCAGATGCTCCCCAGATTGTTGATCCATCACAGAATGCCGGTCCATTTTGGAACCCATCACCTGTTCCGTATCCTCCAATAATTATTTGCTCATCGTCAGTTGTGTCACTGTCAATATCTGAGAACCAAGAACCAGTTTTAAATTCAAGTTCTGCACCAATAACATACCCAGAATCTCCATATGCACGATAATGATAGGTTCTTGAACCTCGCGGACAAAGATATTCACCAGCAACCTCATCCACACATGTTGTCTCATCATAATCTCTATATCTTCCGGAGCCACATCCTTGATAAGAATCTAAAGGATCTGAGTCAACGCTTACACCAAGATCTGTTGCTAGAACATCATCCCAGGATCCCCAAACACTTGATGTTAATGATCGAACAAAACTTCCTGATTCGATCTGTGGGGTTGAACTACTCATATACTCTGCAAGATCTGTAACATCTCCTAGACGATCCATATCGCGCATGAGCTTTGATTTTATGTCAGCACAATCGTATCCAGTTGCAGTACAGTCTAAGTCTGATTCGCAACTCGTTGTATAGTTTCCAGCTGTTGAGCTATAGCAAAGTGCCATGTCATCTACATTTGTAACAAGAGACAAGTTCTCAAGCATCATGTCAAAAATATCAACAGCTGTACTGCTTGCACCGTAGTTATAAGAGATGATTGCTATGTTCGGATATAACGATCCAGTGACATAGTTTGGAACAGCCACATAGGTTGAGCGGCCATCTACCACTGCCTGGAATCCATCAATCGTTGTTTGTGTTGGATTACCTGAGAATCCGTTTGCGTAATACCATGCCATTGGACTTAGGTACGAGCTATTCATCACAAAACGAACACCAATGGCATCACCTGTTGGGCCATTATCATTAACTACATTAAAGAAATATTCTTTCAAAACTTCAGTACTTCCACGCTCTTGAGCCATCACAACGCGCAACTCTGGATAATCATCATCAGTGTCGCCATCTTCACCAGCATCTCGACAATAGTATGTTGAGAAATTCATCCATCCACGTCCGACACCAGCAGACACACCTGAGCCTGCATGTAATCCGTCAGCATTATCTTCAAATGGGAAGTAATCAAGAGCTGGCCATGGATTATCACAAACAACTATCGTAATGTCTTCGGTTCCACTAACTACAGTTGATTCACATGTAGCAGATACATACTCGCAATCAGTATCAAGGTCGCAACTCTCACCACTAATCGAACACACTCCTGAAGAACATGTCTCCTGACACTCAGAGTCAGTTGTACAACCGGTTATTGATGCATCAGAGCTACAGTAGAAAGACTCGCCAGATGTATCTTCTGTAACAATTGCTTTTGTTGCAATGTTTGCTTCACCACTTGATCCTGTGGATGTGTAATCAGCAGTGGCGGCGCTAACAGAGCCAACAGACTCACTGCTTCTTGTTAGGAATGAACCAATGCCATCGTCATCATCGTCGTCGTCCGAACTCCAGCTTGTCCATTCCCATGTATATCCTGAAATTGGCTCAATCGCCTGTGCTGAGCCTGTGTCGTATGAATAAGCTGTTGCAGTAAATGTGTGCTCCTCATCAACCTCGGTGAATGCATTCGGGCTATCTTCGTCTCCATCAATGATGTCCACTTCATCAAGTCCGCAAATGCTCTGATATGTCTCAAAGCTTTGTGAAGCATCTCCATCCATTGCAACTCCATAACTTGTCAGAACTCCATCCCGATCATCATCACCCAGAGTATCTCCAGTAACATAGATTGTATAACTTGCTTCTGCAGCAAGTGCCTGATCGTGATTGAACACCACTTTATAAACGCCATCACCAACTGCACTTTGCGTGTATCCAGTGATTGGCAATATACAGTCTCCACTTGTTTGTGCATGTACGATTGGCGCAAAGATCATTGTAAATACATTTAATGCTCGCTGCCACCAAGAATCTGACGATCCGCCCAAGGCAATAGTTGAATGAGTACTTGGGCAAGTTCCGTCATCAGTAGTTGTAATGTCTAATACTATAAATACATTGCCTTCAAAGGTTGATGTTTCCATCTTCATATTGAACAGCCCATAAATCTCAGCATTCAAACATGCGTTAGAGCCATTCGGGAACAATTCCGGATCAGGTCGCTCCATGCAACACAGTGTAGTTGCAGGACCATAGCCATCATCGCAATCATCATCATCTTCAGCAACACATGAAAGATATAGCGAGGTATATGCCGTTAGATCGTCATAGGTAACCTGAACAGTTGCTGTTGCAAGGTTTGTACTCATATCTACCTGCTGTCCAGCGTCAGTACTGATCAAGGCCAACTGAACAGGATCTGTATATCCATCAGGTCCTGCGCCGTATGAGCTACCTTCGCAAGCGTCCAGCTCCCCATAGCCAGCAATTCCATCTCCACAAACTGAGGCTTCAGTGTAATAAATCGATGAGCCTGAAAGCAGACAGTCATCAGAACACCACTCTTCCCCATCACAATCCTCACCGGCACTTGTACTTGAATGTTGATCTAATATTTCATCGCCACACTCGCCAGAACTTCCAAAGCTTGCGTAATCAGCATCAGCACCTTCACGAATACAGCTTGATGAGCACCCGTCACCGTCGGTTGTATTTGAATCATCACAAGTCTCATATGGTTCATCGATTGTTCCATCACCACATTCTGCAGCAACTTGTGTAATCGCTGTTGTTCCTTCATTAAGACAGATTGAGGAGCATCCATCGCCAGATGAAGCATTTCCATCATCACAGTCCTCTCCTCCTTGATCATCTTCATGTGCGATATCGCTATTTCCACATGTTGCTCCAGCTGCCTGAGACCCCTCGTTTAAACATGAAGAAGAACATCCATCACCGTTAGTTGAGTTGTTATCATCGCATTCTTCCCCGGTATCAAGGTCCCCATCACCACAACAGGAAGAACTATCTGCATCGCAAGTGCTTGCAGCATATGTACAATCCGTATCTAGAGAACACTCAGTTTCAGAGATAGAACATGTTCCAATTAACGCCTCTGTATCAGTTATTTCACATACTTCCTGGCAGTCTGTGTCAGCACTACAAGACTCGCCAGTTGATGAGCATGTGTATACACATGCGTCGGTTCCTTCATATTGGCAAGATGAAGAACATCCATCGCCATCAACTGTATTCCAGTCGTCACAGTCCTCACCCGTCTCAGTGGAGCCATTTCCGCAGATTCCATAATAAGTCTCTGATCCGCTTGCAGTACAAGCTGATGTACATCCGTCTGGGATATTTGTTTGACCTACATCAAACAAACTACTTGCAACTGTAACCCATTCCGCTACATCCTCATCACTAACAATAGGGTCAGTCCATGACCAGTCATAGCCATAACCACTCAATTCCTGACCTGCAACAGAGCAGCTATCTGGATCTCCATATGCAGTGACCTCGTAATGCTGTGTATCGCCTATTGCCTCAAGTGTCTGATTTTCAGGGGCAAGTGCGATGCTGCTTACCAAACAAAGTGCATCATCGTCCTTTGATCCAAAAGTCCAAGAGAAATCATCTCCATAGTTTGTTCTAGTAAGTGCTACGCCACTATTTGATATAGCAGATCCTGACACTACAACTCTGTAGAACTCAGATTCCTTCAAGCTCGTACCGTAATCGCTGTCCGCAATAGTCAATGTCACCTCTGAACAACCAACTGATTCCACGCTGCTGCAACTAGCTGTAGTTGTTATTTCTGAAACCACCGCACATAGCTCATTTGAGCAGGAATACAATGTTATATAATCAGTTATTGAATCATCCATCACCACATTAAATGTAGCGCTAATTGCGCCATTCACGCATGCAGATGAACAATCTGGCTGATAGTCGCTAACATACGGATCTTCAAAATTAACAGTAACTTCTGCATCACCAGTGGTTCCGCTATCTGATTCTTCTGCTGTCAAAATAGTAATTCCTTCTGCAACACCAACTGCAGATATGCAATAATCTTCTGTCATTTCCTCACAATCTGTAAGGCCAATATATGAATATGTGTCTACATCCCAATCCCAACCATAACTTGCAGGATTCAAGACCTGACATTCTTGCAATGGCAATGCATTGAACTCAGAATCTTCACCCTGCTCTTCAATCGTGGACGAGGTTGGGCTGACCATCACCTCTTCAATCTCACAATCTGCTTCACTTGGACCTGTAGTAAATGTCCAAGTCACATCCTCCTCAAGAGTTTGGCCAACGCCTGTATCTGAGTACGATGTAAGATCGTCCGTCACCCAAACAAGATATGAGGTGCTGGTTTTAAACTTCCCATCGTTATAAGAAGAATCTAAAGTCCATGTAAACGATGTTCGCTCAGTACTCGATGAGGCATATACCGACCCGCTTACATCATCGTCATCAAAATCAACATTGCACCTGCTATCAGAGCACTCAAAAATCTTAATGTTGTCGGTCGAAATAGTATCTTCATCCATGACAGTACTAAAAGACGCTCTAATCACTGTATTGGTGCACGACTCTGTTGTATAAATTAGGTTTGGAACTGCACTAACCAAATCGTCAGAACACTCAACAAGTAAAGTTGGTACATCTGGAATGTCGCCTGTTGAGAAATACCAAGCATAACCTCCAGAAACATCAGCCGCGACCTCCTCTTCAACAGTTCCAACTTCAAAATTCAATTCATTACTTTCTTCTAGTGCCGACGAAGTAACAGATACTGGCCCAGTCTGGGTACCAGAAGGAACGGTCACCGTTACACTATCATCATCCCAATCCTCTACCGTGCCAAAAACTGAACTATAAAATTCTACTGATCCTGCTGTTGACCCCAGCCTTTGACCATAGATAATAATAGTATCGTCAACCTCTGCGATATCTGGATCAATCGCACAAATTCCAGGAGTGGGTTCATCGTCAGTAACTGTAAAGTCAATATCATCTGAATCAACTCCAGCTTGTGTTGTTATATAAAGGTCGTAATCCCCTGCTTCAACATCGCTTTCATTAGTAAACTCTTCTGGAACTATGATTGTAATCTCATCATCACTCCAGTAATCATCCTCACAAGCATCTGGGAAATCAACACTACCCTGCGCGACATATCCGCTAGTTTGATCTTCAAACCAAACACTTCCAATGGCAGCACCAAAGTTTGTACCTGAAATAGTGACATACTGACCCACGCCACCCTCTTCAGGATCTATAGAATAAATTGTTGGTATTTCCTCATCGCTATACTCAACTCCAAAGCTTATTTCGTTCGAAGTTACTCCATCAACTGTTACAGACACGTCAACAAATTCTCCTGCCGTTAACGACGGCACGGTCACGACCGCAGACGCATCTGACCATGTTGAATAGCTACTTGCTTCAGTTGTATCAAAATAAATTGATGAATCGCCCACTGAATCACCGAAGCCGAGCCCTGATAGCGTAACCGCGTCTCCTACCTCAGCTTCATCAGGAGCTATGTTACAAAGATTTGGACGCTCAGTTTCATTAACATCAAAATCATCAATCAACGTTCCTTCATCATTGTCAGTTGAGTCAGTATATCCAGATGGCGAAACTTCAACAGTAATAGGCCCATCATCAGCTCCTTCTGGTACTTCTGCAATGATCTGATCAGACCACCACCCCTCACCACAGGTTGGAATGTCAGCCTCTACCGTGCCGCCAGCGCCATCAGAAAAATAGACCGAGCCTCTTGTTCCAAACCCAGAACCAGAAATAGTTACATAAGTGCCAACTGCTCCGTTTGAAGGTGAAATGCTCTCGATCTCAGGATATGAAACACATGTGCCATCTTCGCATGTCCCACTTGCACAATCATCGTCCTCCTCACATGAATCGCCATCACATGAGCCACAACTACCACCACAGTCAGTTCCCTCTTCATCTTCGTCCTGCGTTCCATTGAAACAATGCGCTGGCAAAATCTTAATTCGAACTGAATCTGTGTCTTCGTTTCCTGCAATATCTGTCACAGTAACCTCAAGCGTGTAACGAGTGTCCTCTTCAGTGTCATCTGTATACCAAGTGCTTTCAATGGTTACATCTGATAAGTCAGATCCGCTTGCTGATACAGTGTCAAACCAATCATCACCAGCATAAAAATCCGCGCTCGATATCTCACTGTCATCTGTTGCTGATACTTGAACTAAACTTGAACTGTCTGTTGAGATATTCTCGCCGCTCTCAGGATAAGTAACACTCACATCAGGATCTTCGGTGTCAACTAACTCACCTGTGGTGAAAGTTGACGTACAGTCTGAAACCGCACAATCAAGCGAGGTTCCGGTCGAACTTTCAATATCGCCGTCTACAGTAACGGTGTACTGGGTATTTTCATCAAAACAATATCTATCTTCGTTTGGCTCAGGGCATGCTTCAGATGGCATGAACTCAATGCTGTTTCCTGAAATCTCCAAAGTTCCACTTACCTCATCGCCTGTTTCAGTATTTGTAATTGTGATATTCCCTTCAACTGTATCTTCATCCAATGTTCTACTGAACGTGACCTCAGCTACGACATTACGAATCGACACTTCGCCTTCTGGTGAATAACCCGCAACTGCAAACGAAGTTACTGAACCTCCACCATAAGAACCACCCGCCCCACTATCACTACTTGTATAATCGCCATCACCGCCTGTGGCTTCTAATAAGGCATTTAGCACAAACGTCGTAATCGACCACGATAATAATATTATCGCAAGCCCAATAAACCCGTTGAGAAGGATCTTCTTTGCTTTATCTACCTTGTCCGCCTCACCTCTTGCCGTCATCCACATGAAACCACCGTATAGCACTATTACAACCGCAATAACGCCCAGAACAGTCAGGAATGTCCTTATAATCTTCGCAACAACGATTCTAAGATCTTCGTCCTGCAGACCCGATACATCACCCACTTCCTCGAGTTCGTCGACTTGAGCATGGGTTACTTGCATTGGCACTAAGACACCTCCTGTTATTGTAAACAGGACTGCAAGCGAGCTTATGAATAGAGTTAAACGTTTGAAAAACAGCATGTAATGATTGTTTATAACAATTATTACCCTGAGCGACCCCTGCGATCTACACAGGGAGTCGAAGGGTGAATTCTTTAACTAAAATGAACACTCTGATGATGATGGCACACCAGCACAACAATATGGATAACTAGACGATGTTCCGCACGATCCTCCACTTACATCAGGCCCCTCACCTGGAACAAAGCAATTCTGATATTGATTCTTGATCTGATAATCTCCTGTACCGTCCATTCGTGGAACCTCAGGTATGTAGAAATAGGTTGTTCCACCATCAACGCTTTCCAAGAAAACTCCGTGATTGATCTCAACTTGAGATGCAACAACGTCTTTTCCTGTTTCTCCAGCATCAGCCCCATCTTCATCTAAGCTATTCACGTAAATCCAAAACGCCATCTCGTGAACTGGTACAGGTTCCAGCGAAATATTTGTAGTAGTTAGAGTCGAACTCATCATCACGGAATCAAATGTAATATAAACCTCCTGATCTAATGAAATGTCTGATTCAGAAATATCTGGGGAAATACTGTCAATCTCTGGAGCAGTTAGATTTATATCGTCAGTTGTAGTAAAGCTCCAGGCATAGTCATCCCCTGCCGTTCCATCATCATCTCCATCCAAAGCGTTCCCTGCTGTATCTGTAACTCCATCATAAGGATAGATATCAACCTGCGGTGGCTCCTCGCCTGGAGTTGCCGCAACTGCCGTGACCGAGATTGTCTGACCTCCAGGAAGGCAGTAGATTGTCTCTCCACATGAGTTTGTTCCGCATGGATCATCTGATGTGAAGGTTACAGTTCTGTACTGATTGCTTATTTCATAAGATCCAGCTGTTGGAGATCCGTCCGCTCCAACTGTTTGAATGTTATCGAATCCCGAATCCGACTCCCTTGTTCCAGAAGCACTTGTTGGATCAACTGCTTCACTAAATGTAATCTCAACAACAATATTTCGATCATATGAGCCAGATGCAGCTGGAGTAACACTATTCACAGTTGGAGGTGTTAGATCGATTTCTGTTCCAACTTCAAACGACCATTCATATCCTCCAGTATCAAGAATTGTCTCGCCATCTACATTTTCAATATCATCATTTAGATAAACCGTGTAGGAAGTATCATCTGTAGATGAGCCTAGGAGCTCTGTTGGATCAAATACGAATGTTTTTAAATCATCTGTGAAACTAACATCTACCTCAGTACTTTCAAACGCACCGCTCTCACCATCTGCAGATGCATAGATTAAAATGTTATCTGTATTAAGCTCAGTGGACGTTGTGTCGTCAGATACATCGTCCGGAGTTCCAGCTGTATCATAGCCTGAGATAATTGCCTCAAGATCTATCTCATCCTTGAATGTTACGAAGATTTTCGTGTTGCGAGCGATCTCTGATGCATTACGTTCTGGATAGTGATCACTTATTCCCCCTGATCCTAACGAGCCAGAGAGCCGCTCAACGGTCGGAGTACTTGAATAACTTGTTGAATACGATCCAGTATCACTTATCGCGCCTGTGAGTGCATTGATGATGAACGCTGTTATTGCATATGCGCACAGTGTAATGACAAGTCCGATAGTCGCATTTATCAAAATGTTTTTCGCCTTTGTAATTTTGTCTGGATCTCCTTGCGATGTCATCCATGTGAATCCTGCATACAAAACTAGAACCAAGAAAATCACTCCTAGAATTCCTAAGAACACTTTTATGATATTTCCGATCAGCTCAGGTAGTTCAGCGTCTGCAAGTTCAGATGCCTCAGCTGCAGTCTCTAAGCCTCCTGCAACATCCTGCGCCATTGCTGGAGCCGCGCTAAAAATAAAAAGCGCCAGCACCAAAAAACCGACACCTACCATGAACATTATCGCTTGGGGTAGAAGCGTTTTGTGTTTTGTCATATTTTCTTGTCGTGTTAGTTACAACGACCACTAACATTATACCGCAAACTCAAGCAATCTTTACTACAAATTGTGGACACAAAAAGCCCCCGATTTCTTAGGGGCTTTTAACTATATTTTCATAATACTACCAACTCCTCCCTCTTCTTCATTTCTTTTCCTTCAGTGTCAATCTGACTAGCTTCCTCTACATCATCACCTCTTGTGAATCTAGGGAAGAAGGTGGCTTCTATGTCTATGATGTATTGGTTCCAGTCTTCTCCATATAGAGTGGTCGCTATTTCTTCTGTCTGTATCCATCTTATGGTTGTTCCGTTTGTATCTATGGCATATACCTTAGGATCAGACTGGATCTTTATTAGTACCACTCCTGGGTTTGGTAACATTGGTTGTCCAAGTTCAATGGTGGTTAAAGTAGCGTCTGTTACTATTTTAACGTTGTCAAAGTTATCTTGGTATGTAAAGAAGGTTTGCATATCCATGAATGGACGTCTAACTGTCTCACCTGTAGTTTCGTCAGAATCTAGATAGTAAACTGTTGAGAAGTAAGCTGAACGTATATAGTCCCCTTCAGAGGTTACAGATATGTCTTCTAGTTCTCCTGTGACTGGAGATACTCCTGTTTGGCCTGTGGATGGCTCTGTTACTTCTGTAGCTGCATCATCATCTGTAGTATCATTCACGACTCCATCGTCTACACCGTTAAGTGCACATGTTTCTGTTTCAAAGGTCGCTGTTATATCTGCAAGATCTGTACCCTCAATCTTAAACTGAAGTGTACTTCCTACTATATCTGTTGGAATAGTCCATGTGTAGTGTTCTGTATTTGTTATTGGGCCATCAATAAATGTGTATGTTGAACCGCCATCTGTTGAGTAATGGATATTTACTAAATTAACACTCGAGGAGGTTACTCATGACAGTGCGATATCTTCTCCTGGATTCAGACCTTCTGAACAGGTTCCTGTTGATGTAGAGGAAGATGAGATTGAGTCTGCACCACCTTCAAGAGAGCCAATCTCGGGAGAAGATGAGGTTGTTGGAGTACTTCCTGAACTTGCTGTTGTAAAACTTATGTCGTCTAGTGTTGTTTCATTACCAAAGTCATCTATGGCCCAAATCTTTGTGTAATATGTGGTTTGCTTGCTAAGGCCTGTGATGGTTGTGGTTGCGGTTCCTACGGTTGTTAGATCTGTGTCATCTGAATCATCCCATTCAGTAGCACTTGTTCTACCTTGAACATCTGACTGGCTAGTATCAATCCAGATTTCATAATGATTAAAGTTTGAGTCTGTGGCTGCAGTCCAGGTAAACGTTGCGGTTGTGGTAGTCGCACTAGAACGTGCGAATGAAGCTAAAGACGCTGGATCTACATTGTCTACAGTTATACTTGTTTTAGATGCAGTAGATCCGGCTGCAGTTCCATCATATGGAGTTATTCTAACCTGGGCAGTAGAAAGATCGGCTGCTGCCTCATCTGTAGCAGATTCCCATACAACAGAGACTGTATTAGCTCCAGATGAACTTGTTATATATCCACTGGCATTACCTACTTGGTAAGTATCATCGTTTTCTACTGCAGGATCTCCATAAGTAGCAGATGCCTCTGCTCCTGTCTCAGATACTGTAGCTTTAGTCCATCCTCCGCCAATGTCGTATTCAACAAGGGCCTCTAGAGTATCGTCATCATCTGCATCATCCATGATGAATGTAATAGTCACATCTCCTGTTCCGTCTGTACCTTGAGTTGCTGTAACTGTTGAGACTGTTGGGGCAACATTGAAACCCCAGTTGGTATTATTCCCTCCATTTGTTGAACGTGACGGGCTTACAGCATGTGTAATTGTATTACCACCACTCGCATCTGAATCTGTGACATTAACATAATCTACAGAACTTGTACCTGAAACATTTAAAAGCCAGGTTGTAGCAGGACTAGAACTAGTAATTGTAATCAGGGCTGCATCACCACCTGTTAATGTTAGGGTCCCAGATACTGTTGTTGTGGTGCTTGCTGTAAATACAATTGCCTTACTTGCTGTTGTAGAGGTTAAATTATTGAAAGATGTAGTTCCAGAAATCGTTGTTGTCTTTGACACGTCGTCCAATGTCACGGTTCCTGATCTGGGCGTAAATGTCCCGGAGTTAGCCCAATCACCTCCCACTGTAATTGCATAGTTATCACCATCTGAAGTGTCTAGCGTTCCAGCCGTAATTGTGAGTGTATTATTTACATCTATAGCCTCATCTAGTGTATAAGTGCTACCAGATGAGTTAATTGTTAAATTATTGTATGGAGATAATGCTGAAAGTAATGATGTAGACTCTGTGGTTGCTGCATTATATGTAATTGTTCCACCTGAGTTAGTCCATGTGTTTGCAGTTTTAACAATATCAGAAGTCGTATCATTAGATTCAATCTGAAGTTCACCACTTGAAATTGTTACAGTATCTCCTCCTGCATCTCCAAAGGTATTTATATTTGTTCCCGTCTTCATCGTTCCACCACTAATAACTGTATTACCTGCAATGGTCATAGTGTAGTCATTAACATCAAAGGTTCCTGCAGATACTGTTAGATTTCCCACTATTGATTCATTTGCACCCAACTGAGCTATTGCACCTCCAGTTGTTGCAATTTCCAGGCTTTGATATGCCCAGTCCTGCATAGCAACCGTTCCTGTTGATGAAACATATTTTACTGTAGAGCCTGAGTTCAAAGTTGGAACAGTATCATCTAAAGTCAAGGTTTCTGTTCCTCTCCATGCAAATGTTCCGCCATCTTCAACTACAAAATCACCAGACCAACCACTAACTGTCAAATCATAACCATTTATATTTAATTCCCCTTCTACAACAGTGAGGTCTTGCTCACTGTCATTCACAGTTAAATCAGATGCTAAATTAACAGTCGGTGTTGAAGTGGTGGTTCCTATTTTTATATGTCCGTCATATAAAGCTTCTGCTCCAGTTAAATCAAAAGTTTGAGCACTAGAGCCAGCAAGAGTCAATACAGAGTCATTCTTATCATAACTGTACCAATTTGATTCTATTGTTACATCTCCTTGAGCTTCAATTGTGCCCAATATCGTCCTTCCATCACTCATTAATAAATCACCTTCAACATACAGGGTATCCCCAGAGCCTAAATAAACATAATTAGAACCTCCACCACATACAACGCCCGTACCACTACAATCAAAGGTAACATCATTGAAAACACCAGAAGTAGCAATTGACGCCTTATCAAAATTCCAAGTGTCAGAACCATTACCATCCCACATGAAAGTACCACTGTTATGATTAGAAACACCTCCAGCAGTATGGGTCCAACTGCCTGCAATAAATGTTGTACCAGTTGTTGCATTAAAAGTTCCATCTGTAATAATCACATCATTTACATCTAATGTTCCTGTATTTCCATTTAATGTACCTCCAGATATATTTAAATCATCTGCCACCTCCAATTCATATGCGCCAACATTCAAACTTCCATCAGTGAGTGTCAAATCTTGTCCTGAACTATTCATTATCAAGTCAGATGCTAAATTAACAGTTGGTGCTGCGGAACCAGTCCCTATTGTTACATGTGCGTTAAATAAAGCTTCCCCTCCAGTTAAATCAAAAATTTGTGTACCAGAGCTAGAAAAAACTAAAGGAGTGTCACTGGTATTATTGCTATACCAATTTGACTCTATTGTTACATTTCCCTGGGCCTCAATTGTACCTGTTATTACTCTTCCATCACTCATTAATAAATCACCTTCAACATACAGGGTATCCCCAGAGCCTAAATAAACATAATTAGAACCTCCACCACATACAACGCCCGTACCACTACAATCAAAGGTAACATCATTGAAAACACCAGAAGTAGCAATTGACGCCTTATCAAAATTCCAAGTGTCAGAACCATTACCATCCCACATGAAAGTACCACTGTTATGATTAGAAACACCTCCAGCAGTATGGGTCCAACTGCCTGCAATAAATGTTGTACCAGTTGTTGCATTAAAAGTTCCATCTGTAATAATCACATCATTTACATCTAATGTTCCTGTATTTCCATTTAATGTACCTCCAGATATATTTAAATCATCTGCCACCTCCAATTCATATGCGCCAACATTCAAACTTCCATTAGTAATAGTTAAATCTAGCCCACCATAATTCAAAATACAATCCGAAACTAAATTAACAGTTGGTGCATTAGTTACAGTTCCAATAGTTGTATGTGAATCCCATTCATCTGTATATCCTGTTAAATCAAAAGTTTGTGTCCCTGTTCCAGTAAATGTCAGAGCGGCATCAGTAAGATTAAAGGCATCCCAAGGTCCTACAGTGACATTACCCTGCACCTCTATACCACCACCGTTAAACCACCTTCCATCATAAAAAGTCGCATTACCGTTTATATATAGGGTGTCTCCTGAAAGATTAACATAGGAGCCGGAGTCACTGGTGCTATCATAAGTAAAATTATTAAACACTCCAGAGGTAGGAATCCCGGCTTTATCAAAATTAAAGGTTTGTCTATAACCAGTATGTTTGACTGTTCCTGAACCTGCATTCCACACTCCTCCAGCTGTATGTGTCCAGTTTCCAGTAAAAGTGAGCGTCCCTGACGTACCATTAAATGTACCACCTGAAATTGTAACACCTCCGCTTATTGTAATATCTTGACTTGCTCCAGTGAATGTCCCATCTGCTTGATCATAATGTGATGAACCAATTGTTAAACTTCTAGCCTGTGTAATGGTCCCATCATAACCACTATTTATATCAATTCCAGCAACAGACCCTGCAAATGAAGCGTCAATTGTTGAATCATTGTCAGAAGTATTATCAAAAGTAGCAACATCACTTGCTCCTGGTGGTGAATCGGTAGACCAGTTCAAGCCAGTTGACCAGTTTGTATCAACTCCTCCGCCACCATCCCAAGTGACTACTGCTGCATGAGCTTGATTGGCACTCCAAAAGGCTGCAAGTAGCACAAATAATGCAATAATAGAAATATTGCAAATCAGCAAGCCAAGCGATCTTGTCTTAATATATTTCATGATCTTATTGTTTCTATATTGTATCAAGCTACTATTTATAAAAGAAACATATTGTGGACACAAAAAGCCCCC
Source organism: uncultured Gammaproteobacteria bacterium (assembly GCA_964452565.1). Classification (GTDB taxonomy): domain Bacteria; phylum Patescibacteriota; class Patescibacteriia; order UBA9934; family UBA9934; genus UBA9934. The sequence goes on from CAYVLY010000001.1 coordinate 412,762, forward strand.
GATTTCTTAGGGGCTTTTTTGTTTAAAACTATTCACCAAGCAACCGCGCTAGCATTGCTTTGACGCGTTTGCCGTCGGCTTGATCCTTAAGCTCTTCCATTAGTTTACCCATGGCTTTGCCCATTCCAGACATGTCTCCGATCTCAAGCTCTTTGATGACTTTCTTCGCAGCTTTCTCAAGATCCTCTTCTGACATCTCGGGCGGCAAATACTTTTTAAGAACTTCGATTTCTGACCGAGCCTTGTCTGCTAAGTCCTCCCGCTCCCCTTTGATGAACATCTCAAGAGAATCCTCGATCTTCTTAAGATCAGATCGAACCACTGAAACAACATCTGCATCCTCTAGCTCCTCCTTCATGTCGATCATTTTATTCTTGAGCGATGCAATCAGCAATCTCAGTACACTAAGGGTCTCGGCATCCTTCCCTTTCATTGCCTCCTTCATGTCACTTGTAATTTTGTCGTATAAATTCATATTTTGTGATTATTTCTTATATATAGTGTATTCTTAATGCGGCATTAAGACAAGATATTATGAAAAGTAAATTCAGCGAAAAGCTTGAAAAGCATTCTCAAGAACACCTACAGGATGGCGAAAAATATATAATTGGAATACGAGTCAACTGCCCTGGTCTTTTGACAGCTATGAGCCTTGGAGCAACAGGAGCAGCCGTTGGTGTAGTTATGGCGGCTCAACTACATAAGAAGGCTCAAGAAAAGGCAGGGGAAACTTTGAAACAATCAAGCCCCCAGATGGCACTTGCTTTGACTAACAAGAGGATGTTGATCTTCAAACGATCGATATTCACTGGTGGCGCTCGAGATCTACTCGGTCATATCAATCGCGACAAGATCAAAAGCGGAGAGATTGATAAAACATTTTTTGGATACAATCTAAAAATAAACTTCAAAGATGACAAAACACTGGAGCTTCAAGGCATCAAAATCGACCACTGCGAAGAATTCATCAATGAGCTTAACAGGCAGCTGACTACATAACAAACAATTTCGTATAGTTGTCGATCGACAACTATACAGAGTAAATAAAAAACCACCACACGGCGGTTCTTTTAATACACGCCAAGGTCCCCAGCCAATTTTTCCCAGCTAATCTTAAACTCAGGCCTGTCACGAGCACGTCCAGGTTTATCCTCGGGCAGGAGAACGGAATTGCATTTTGCGTGACATTTATCCATATAAACAAATGGAGCTCAAAATGCCCGTTCGTATGTACCGAGGTATACCTGGACAGCGCAGTGAGGCCAAGCAGTTTCTTTTCCCCATTTCTTTGCTGCTTCAAAGAAATGGGGCCAGGGGTTAGGGGCAGGATGCCCCATAACAAAACAGGGCCTTGCGGCCTTGTTTTATTTTTGAATTTATCGTTTTCGATATCCACCGCGTCGGCGGTCATCTTCATTGATCTGTCCAGTCTTTACCATCCAAGCTCGCTTCTCTCCGATCTTTAGACCACGCAATGCGCTATCTTTTCGCTTGTTCTTTGTTTTCTTTTTAACATGATATCGCTTTCCTGCAACAGACAACTTTTTACCAGATTGCATAAATCGACGTGAAAATCGACGATACATCGCCTCAAAACTTTCACCTTTCTTTCGTTTGATAAAAATGTCTGACATGTGCTTTCACCTTCCTTTCTCTGGTGGAACCTCCATCTTTGGCATATCGCGGTGTCGAAATCTACTTTTTTGCTCATCGTACGTTCTAGTACGTTTCGCAAAAGCCTCGATTTCTCCTAGCGATATATCCAAACCTGAAAATTCCTTAATGATTACTGGCAGAATAGTACTAAAATTGGATAATTATGTCAATCCTAAATGCCTAAAAAGCAAAAGTCCCACCCAGGCGTTCCCAGGTGGGGGCTCGAAAGTCCGATCGCGAGGAGGCTACCTGAGCATCCAGCCGTAGATGTCCTGCATGCGATCATCGATGTTCTCGTCCCTCAGGCAGACCGCGATGCGCGCTGCCCAGGCCGGAACCATCATGTCGGGACACATCATGACGGCGGCGTCGTAGGGGAAGAACTCTACCCCCTGGATCACCTCTGCGTCTGAACCGTCACCCCCCTGCGCCGTCTGCACGTTGAGGTGCAGTGTGCCCCGATCAGTGGCCTTGAGGAACCTGATGTCCACCTCGACAGCGAGACAGCCGATACCCTGACCTTCCCTGAAATTGGAGAACCACTGGGAACGCTGAGGGTTCATGCGCGGTCCCGGAACCATCCAGGTACGCTTGAAGACCCCTTCGTGGTCACCAACCTCAGCATGAAGCTCCTCCATGCCGGTATCCTCGTGGGTCGCGGCGATCTTACCGTAGCCACCGGCGGCGTTCCAGCTCATACCGCCCATGCATGGACGATTTTGGTAGGCCAGCGCCACGTAGAGACCACCCTCGACCACGACGTACGGCATAACCACCGTGCCACCACCACCTGCTTCCCAGTAGACCACAGTGACGAACTGGTCACCGTTTCCAGCGTCGAGATGGCAGAGATGGACCTCGCGGTAGATCTGCTTCTCGTCGTTGTGGATGTACAGAACGACTCTCTGAACCTGGTCTGAGCCGCCAGACCCCTCGACGCTGTCGACGTGCACCTTCCAGTCCGACTCCACACTCGATGGGATAGGCCCCAGGACAGCCAAGATGCCCTCAGGCATCAGGCTCTGAAAGCCACTCGCTTGAACCTGCTCTTCACTCATAGCACCTCCATGCTAATGCCAATCCTTGCCATCAGTAGCAAAGGAAAAGAACCTTAGCGTAATTATCGATTCTCGTCAACCCAAAAACCCGCCAAATCGGCGAGTTTTTTAAACTGTCTATATTCTTTTATATCTGCCCCTTGAGTGCTTCCAATTTTTCAATAACTGCAGCCTTGTAGCCCTCATCTAACTCTTCTCCAGAAAACTCATATGAAACCTCTCCACTGGCATTCATTGTAATTGCAACGGTAGTAGAAGGCCCACTATAGTCAAAATTATCACCCGAGTAAGTCTGAAGACTACTTATATGAATCTCTGCCACAGCTTTTGAGTGGAAATATTCATCAAAATAATAATCACCAGGCTCAAATTCATCAACGTAATTTAAATCAGGTGTATCAACATTTGCACCAAACCCATTATATAAACTGTGACCGTTCTCAACTGGATTAACTTCTGAATGATCAACCTCATCCATCACGGTATCTAAATCACCTTCGTTAAATACCTCACGTGCCCTTGTAATCATTGCACCACGCTCAGTTTGTTCAAATTTCTCTATTGCAGCTTGAATTTCTTTATCATCAACCTCTGCTTCCACCGAGGCTCTATCTGCCTCCATGCGTATAAACTCAACCCCTCCCTGCAATGCATCCCAGTCAAAATCTCTCAACTTCTCAGCAAGCGCCCTATCACTTCTTGCTGATGATACCAACTGTGAAAACTCTTCAACTCGTCGTCGCGCCTCTAGAAACTCCGTCCTCTCGAGGACTTCTCTTGTATCTGGAGCGCGTACAACCTCCTTTGGTGCACCTCTTTCTGGCATACATTTAAGATTAAATAATTATTACCCTCATTCTAAGAACTAATGATCTAAATTACAAGAAGGTGTCCACACAAGGGCTGTACCATAAAAGACCAGGCAAGCTGGTCTTTTATAGTGAAAAACAAATTTATTTACCTTTGAGCTGCTTCTTCACTAAATTAAGAACCTTGGTGATATCTACAATCTCTTGCCCTCCTGATTCCATATCACGAATAATGATTGTTCCATCAAGTACTTCTTTTTGCCCAAGGATCAATGCAACCTTTGCATTCCGTTTATCGGCGATCTCAAGCTGTGCCTTAAGTGCCCCCTTTCCAAACGCTTCCGCAGTCTTGATGCCCGCAGTACGGAACTCCTCAAAAACTATCAATCCTTTGCGTCGAGCTGCATCTCCTAGCTGACAGAAAAAAACATCAGTCTCTTGCTGTTTAGGAAGCTCAACTCCTTGACTCTTCATAGCGCGAACGATCCGCTCTATACCAAGCGCCAATCCCATAGCAGGGGTATCCTCGCGACCACCAAGCTGCTCAATCAACATGTCGTAGCGACCTCCGCCCCCAAGAGAACTTTGTGCCTTCTCACCTTCGTCATCCACTTGCACGATCTCAAACACAGTCTTTGTGTAGTAGTCCAAACCTCGAACCAAGAATGGATCAAGTTCATATGGCACCTCGGCCTCATCAAGATATTCAATTACAGTCATGAAGTGTTGCTTTGATTCCTCATCAAGCCAATCAAGAATCTGCGGTGCATCCTTTTTGAGCTCATCCATTCCCTCTTCCTTTGAATCAAGTAGCCGCAATGGATTCTTAGTCAAACGCTTCTTGTCAACATCAGACAACTTTTTACGGAACTGCTTAAAGTAACTCACAAGTTCCATGATGTACTCACGTCGTGAATCCTCTGTTCCGATTGAGTTGATCAAAAACTTCACATCTACACCAAGCTCAGTAAGCATCCGATGTGTCATGATGATCATCTGTGCATCTAGAATTGGATCAGATGACCCAATTGCCTCAAGTCCAAACTGATAAAACTGACGATAACGACCAGCCTGCGGACGATCATGTCTAAACATCGGACCGAAGTACCACATCTTCACTGGCTGTGTCTTGTTAAGCATTCCATGTTCGATATACGCACGTGCGACTGAAGCAGTTGCCTCAGGTCGCAATGTAACACGAGCCTCGCTCGGATCCTTAAATGTATACATCTCCTTTTCAACTATGTCAGTTGCCTTTCCAACAGAACGCTCAAACAAAGTTGTTGGCTCTAGAATTGGCAGACGAATACGACCAAAACTATAATCTGTTGCAATCTTTCGACAAGCATCCTCAACAGCATCCCAATATGTTTGATGCTCAGGAAGGATGTCTTTGAATCCACGCAAAATCTGCGGGGTCTTTATCTTTTTCTTTGGTTCCTCCTCGATAGGTTTCTTCTGTGCAGTCATAATTAATAAGTTAGATTATACTCAGGAGTATCGATCACTCCGGCTTTACTAAATGGAAGTCCGCGAATCCATACTCGTCCGACAATGTTATCTTCTGGGATTGGTCCAATTGAACGAGAATCTAAACTCATATCGCGATTATCCCCCAAGACAAAGTACTCGCTGTCGCTCAATACCACATACTCCTCTCCGTGAGTATACTCATCAATGTAGTACTCATCGACAACCACACCATTGGGAAACTCATCATTGTAAACTCGGATTGTTCCTTCTTTGATTTCTACGGTTTCGCCAGGTAGACCAATCACGCGCTTAATGTAATACTGATCTATACCTGTAGGTGGTTCAAATACGACAATCTCTCCACGTTCGATCGCTCGGAATCTGTATGAAAGCTCATCAATGATCAAATACTCGTTCTCTTCAAAATTCGGCTCCATTGAAGCTCCCTTTACAATAAATGGTTGAATCAAAAAGTATCGAATCGGAATAATGATAGCAGCTGCAATGATCACAACCTGCAATACCTCTAAAACAAATACCACAACACCACCCAGCGTTGCTCCGAAGATTCTGAATATTGCAGAGTCTTTTTTCTCCTTAAAAGACATGTTTTTACTTTAAAATTGGCTTAAATCTCGCTCAGAATAGCATATTTTTCATGCATGTGCAAGGAAAAACCACCACTCATGATTTCCGATTCCCAATTCCATAAAAACCTGCTAGAATACGAGCGTTATGAGCGACGAGCATAGCGTTGATTTTCTCAAAAAGAAGTACCAGATGGTCCCAACTCAAAAGAGCACAAAGCGAAAGCGCAAGGCTCTCAAAGTGTTTGGGGCGCTTTTTGTTGTTACAGCTATCTGCGGCGTTCTTTTTTCTTACAATCTTTCCCGCGAGTATGACGACGAGGCTGTTGAGTATGAGAGCTTCTCACTCTTCTCTTCTTTACGTAATCTTGTTAGTTCAGGAGATAAGGAGTTGACCGGTGAAGATGATGACCGCATAAACTTTTTACTTCTTGGAGTTGGAGGATACGGACATGCCGGGCCTGAGCTTTCTGACACCATAATGTTTGCAAGTTACAAACCTTCAACAAGTGATATTGGTTTGCTCTCGATTCCTAGAGACCTAGCCGTGCCTATTCCTGGATATGGCTACCAAAAGATCAACAGTATAAATGCGTATGGTGAGATGGAAGATCCTGGATCTGGTCCTGAGTGGTCATCTGAGGTAATTGGCGATCTTCTTGATCAGCAGATTCACTACTACGTGAAGGTTGACTTCAATGGATTTGTAGAAATGATTGATGCAATTGGCGGAATCGATGTGTATGTTGATAGGTCATTTACAGACTACAGCTACCCCACTGACGACGATCTTATTCAAACAGTTTCGTTTGATGCTGGATGGACACACATGGACGGTGAAACCGCCTTGCAGTTTGCCCGCTCAAGACACGGAGATAATGGCGAAGGGTCTGACTTTGCTCGCGCTGAGCGCCAACAAAAAATCTTGCTTGCTGTAAAAGATGAACTTCTCTCAGCATCAACCTTTCTGAACCCGTCAAAGCTGAGCAACCTAGTTGAGACTTTCCAGGACAATGTTGAAACAAACATGTCATTCTGGGAGTTGATGAAAATGACACGCTACATTCCAGATATCGACACTGAGAATATCTACACAACAGTTCTTGAAACTGGATATGACAGTCCTCTGTATTCTACGATGATTAATGGAGCGTATGTTCTTCTACCAAAGAAAGATGACTGGACACCAATTCAGGAGATGGCGCAAAACATTTTTGATGAATCTGGTTCTGCAAGTTATGCAACTGACAGTGTAGATAGCGATTCTGACACAAGTGCGGAGATCTCATCAACGATCCTGGAGATACAAAACGGAACAAGCGTTGTAGGCCTTGCCTTTCAAACCTCGCAGATGCTCTCTGGAACAAACTTTTCTGTAGAAAACATCGGAAACGCAGACTCTCAAGATTATGAAACAACTATAATCTACGACCTTACCGGCGGAGAAAAACCAGACGAACTGGAAGTATTAACAAACTTTTTAGAAGCCGATGTTGCAATGACAACATCGGGTTGGATCTTTTCTGAAACAGTCACTCCTCGTGAGCTAACAATTGATACTCCAGAGGATACTGATGAAAACATTGACTTTTTGATAATTTTGGGGCAAAACGCTACGAGCTTGGTACTGCAATAAAGTGATTAAAGGTTAAAAAGGTGATCAAAAGTGATTAACAACTTTTCACACCTCTCATCACCTTTCATCACTTCTTAATCACCTCTATGACTTCACACGCCCCCAAGGTCGCGATTGTTGGCCGAACAAATGTAGGAAAATCAACCCTGTTCAACAAGCTTATTGAAGAACAGAAGTCTTTAGTTTCTGCGACTCCCGGTACAACTCGTGATCGCTATGAGGGAGACTGCATCTGGCGCGCCAAGGTTGTGCGGCTGATTGATACAGGTGGGCTTGATCGTGATCAAACTGATGAGATCGATATTGAGATTGGCAAGCAAGCAAGGGCAGCCATAAAGGAGGCTGATCTTGTTTTATTTATAGTTGATGTTAAGGCCGGTCTTCAAGAAGAAGATCGTTTGTTAGAAAAAGAACTTCAGAAGCTTAAGAAGCCAATAATTCTCGTTGGAAATAAGGCAGACAATGCAAAGCTTGTTGCATCTGTTCATGATAAGCAATGGCATAAGTGGAGTCTGCAATCTCCGATGCCAGTTTGTGCCAAACGGGGAAATAGGACCGGTGACTTGCTTGATAGCGTTTACGAAGAACTTGAAGAGCTGGGCAAACCCCCGATTTCGATTTCCGATGCCACTGCCATGCGTGTTGCAGTTATTGGAAGGCCGAACGTTGGAAAGTCTTCCCTTCTTAATGCCGCACTTGGTGAAACTCGATTTATTGCATCATCACGTGAACATACGACTCGCGAACCTAATGACACACAAGTTACTATAGACGGACGTGATTATATTCTTATCGACACTGCGGGTCTTCGAAAAATGGCACGTGTTCACAGTGGTAAGTCAAAACTTGAAAAAGAAGGTGTTGAAAGAACCATTAAAGCCATAAAGAAATCTGACGTTTGTCTTCTGGTGCTCGATATTTCTAAAAATATCCAAGCGCAAGATAAGCATCTAGCTGGTGAACTTGAAAAATCTGGAGCAAGCGTGGTTATCATTGCAAACAAGTGGGATCTGATTCCTGATAAAGACCCTGTCACGATCGACAAATACGAACACTACATCCGCGCTAACTTGCCATCTCTTGATTGGGCGCCGATCTTGTTTACAACTGCTACAACTGGAAAGCGTGTTCAAAACATGTTCGATATTATTGATCAAGTTTTTGAAAATAGATTCACACAGCTTGATGATCAAGAAACACACGAGTTTATCAGCCGAGCCATTGTGAAGCACAAACCAAGTCGTGGAAAAGGAATCGCGCATCCAAAAATCTTTAAGTTTAGGCAAACTGGAGTTAACCCTCCAACATTCCTTTTGTTCATCAAGCAGATGCGTACTGACTCTCTGAATAAATCATATTTGCGGTTCTTAGAGAACTTATTGCGACGATTTTATTCATTTGGTGGAACTCCGATTGTGATCAAAGTGCGCGGACGTAAGAAATCACATACGACTTAATACAGAACACAGATCCCCTCCAGCTCCCCCCTCGAAAGGGGGAGGGTCTAGATTCGAAATTAGACCCCTCCTTGCGAAGGAGGGGGTAGGGGAGGTCTGTGAATCTCAATTCCAACAACTCTATGAAACTAATCCTAGGCCTGGGCAATCCAGGAAAAAAATACGAAAGTACTCGCCACAATGTCGGCTTTATGGTGCTCGATGCGATTGCTGCTGAGCTCGGTGCCTCATTTTCTGATAAATCCGATTTACATGCTGACGTGGCTGAGTTAAATCTCGACGGCGAGAAGCTGATATTGGCAAAGCCAACAACATTCATGAACAAGTCAGGCGATTCCTTACGGGCACTAATCAAAAAATACAAAGTTGACTTAGGTGATATTTGGATCGTGTTTGATGATGCAGCTTTGGGTCTTGGAACACTTCGAGTTCGGCAAGAAGGATCGGCCGGCGGGCACAATGGTGTAAAGTCAATCATCGATGCAATCGGCGGTCAAACTTTTTGGAGATTTAAAGTCGGCGTCAACTCCCCTGCTGAAAATGTGCCGCTTGAGGATTGGGTGCTTTCAAAGTTCGCAGGTGATCAAGTCGAACTTCTCGGACGCGTGATCGAACTTACAAAAGAACAAATCCTAAACGCCTTACAAACCGAACCAAGCGATGAAAGCCTGTCGATAAACTAAACATATGAAAAAATTTGCATTACTTACATTAGCCTCCCTACTACTTGTAGGGTTTGGGTGTACATCAGATTCGTCAGATGATACAGGCCTTGAAATTCCTGAAGATGAGACTGTTGAGGAATCAACAGAGTCAACTCTAGACTCTGATGGGGACGGGATCACAGACTACGAAGAAATTGAAACCTATCAGACAGATCCATTCGATGAAGATACAGACGGTGATGGATATTTGGATGGTGACGAGATTGCTGCAGGATACGATCCAAACGAGCCTGCAGTAACAACTATAGTAGAAGAGGATGCCAACTTTCAAGATACACAGATAAAAGATGGTCTGACAGTTAATACAGATATTACAGTTGACCTTACAACAACTATTGACTGCGGAGCTGAGGTGTCATGTTTTGATGAAAAGTTTGCAGCTTGCGAACCCTCAACAATGACAAGTGATGCAAGTGGGTGGGTAGCGGTTAGTTATGAAATTACTGGCCCAGCTGATTACGGGTGCGCAGTAACAATGATATATACAACAAACCCCAATCCGGAATGGCAAGATAAACCGCTTTACTGTGTCTACGATAATTCAAAAGACTTTGAATCAGCGATGATGGAAGCTGTCGAAGCAGCGATGGAAACTGACGGATACTGCAGTGGACCACTTAATGACGTATTCCACTCTGAGTAAGTAAATATTACAAAAAGAGCCAATCCCGGCTCTTTTTTGGTTTACAGGGCTTGACAATGCAGTTTTTTTATGCTAAATTTCTTTGTTCATTCAACCAGGCCCAGGGGCGCAAACCAGAGAACAACATGCCTGACAGAGTGGAAAAACTCGCCAGTCTAATGGGAATGAAAGGAACCGTAGTTGATGGGAAGGAAATCTTCGCCTGTCGGCTCGGTTCAGAAGGCGACACCCTCGTCATCGCGTACTACGACGACGCGCGGCACATCTGGAAAATCCGGTTCTTGCCGGGAATCCCCATCGTACCTGCGCAAGCGCTGGTGCACGGTGGCTACAGGTGGAACGAGCGAGGCTATGGATATAAGTTCTACAACTGGCCCAAAACCTCAATCCAGATCGAAGATGAACCCCACGAAGTTGGTCAACGCGAATTTATGTGTTCGATTGGTGCTTTCACAGCTGAACGAACCGTGGATGCCTTCGTGGCGCTCCAACTCGTCTTCCGCGTAAGCTTCCTTGCGCCATACGATCGCCCCCTGACAGACACACAGGTCAGAGAAGCAATGCATCTAATGACGATCGTGGCCAATGACTGTCATTTTGTCGCCCCACCTGGGTATTACCCTGGCGACGAAGACCTCGAAAGCTAAACCGTACCTCACCCCCACCCCGGACCCCCGCGTCCTTGCGTGGGGGTTCTGCTTTTTTGAGCCAATACCGGCTCTTTTTTGACCAAACTACCAACGTTACACGTTGGTAGTTTTTGCATAATTATATTGACAATTTGGCTAATTTATGCTATATTTTTTTGTTTCTAGCGCAACTCCGCGCAGAACATATCGTGCATCCCGCACGTGAAGAGGGAGACAAGAATGACTCACAGGCAAATCAAGGTGTGGCGCCAGCCCACCTCTGTGAGCGTCCAGCTCGAAGCCACCCGCAGCGCCGAGCACGAATTGAGACAGCTCATCATAGCCATACAGCAAGCGCTGGGGGTCCAGGACTGGCACAACTTCGGACGCATGCTCCAGACCTGCTGCAACGTCTTCATGCCAGAACGCCACACCCCGATGGGCTTCGGCGTACGCAGACGTTCACCAGCCCAGATCCTCAAGCGCAAGATGGAGTGGGTGGACATCGAAGAGTTCAAGGCCTTCGGCCTCAAGATCGAAGACGAAACCTTCACAGCCACCCCCCGCGAACCCGTGACCATCACGATCGGACGCACCTTCACTGGGGGTCACGAGTTCAACAGCGATGGACACAGCATCGTCTTCACGGTCGCAAGCGACTCCGAGGTCGAGATCATCGCTGAGGTCCAGGACAGAGTCGGGAGCGTCGATAGAGGCCGCCACATGGGCAGCTACCACTTGCAGCTTGGCGAAACCACCTACACATCTGTGCTCTACGTCCAGGCCTGGACTCAGAGACACTGGGCCTTCAGCAAGGGCAGCAAGGAACGCCTGGGAGACCGCCTGCAGGAACCGCCCTACGACTGCTTCCGCCGAGATGCTCCGATCTATCAGGTCGAACCGCTCGAAGACGAGGAGCTCGTGGTCTACGAGAGCTCTGGGGCCCACAATGTAGGTCTGGAAGTGCCCTTCTCGCGCACGGCACCGAGACACCCGGATCGTCAGGTCTTCGCCTCGGTCGGACCGTTCTCGTTGGCACTGCGCAAGGGCGAACGCCGCGGACGCAGCCCAGCTCGCGATCGCATCGTGGTCTTCCGCGATGACAAACTGCCCATCGTCCCACCCGAAGTTGACGATGAGGAATGCGACGATAGCGGCTGGGACTGCGACGAATTCGACTTCGCTGACCGGTACGACGCAGAGTACTAGCCCCACCACTCACCCCCACCCAAGGACCCCCTCGTCCTCGGCGTGGGGGTTCTGCTTTTTTGTTCAAACCTGGGGCCCACCACGAGCCTGCCTGCCAGCAGGCAGGGGTTTCAGGGGGATGAAGTGCCCCCAATGAAACACGTTTCACACAACAACCCTTGACACACCTAACAAAATCAGATTTTTCGTGCATGATAAAATATAAGTATGACTCAAGGAGATGAGAGCTTGGCGTATTTGATGGCCTTAAATGAATTTCCACAGTTTGGTCCGCGCAGGATGCAGCGGTTGTTTAAGTATTTTGATTCAGCCCAGTCAATCTTCGAATCAGGCACATCAGATCTTCAAAGTGCAGGGATCTCTGAGAATATTGCAAAAGAGTTCATTGAATTCCGTAAATCAATCAATCCGCAGGAACTACTTGAGCTTATTCGATCGAATCAGGTCTCGACCTTATCAATCTTCGACCCTAACTACCCCACCCTACTCAAAGAGATATTTGATCCTCCGACATTGCTATATGTAAAAGGTAAGCTTCCAGATCTTACTGATCGAAAACTTCTTGGAATCGTTGGTTCGCGCAAAGTAAGTCCATATGGCATGCAGGCTGCAAAAGACCTAACTCGAAACATAGCAAGGGCTGGAATCATTACTGTAAGCGGGCTTGCGTATGGAGTTGATCAAATCGTACATCGATCAACAATCGACGCAGGCGGATCAACGATCGCAGTTCTAGGCTTTGGCATTCTGCATGAATCAACGCCGCGTGAACAAAAGATGCAAAGATACATAGTTGAGAATGGCGGATGTTTAATCAGTGAATTCCCGCTGATGATGCATGGTGCCAAACAAAACTTCCCAGTCCGCAACCGAATCATCTCAGGGCTAAGCCACGGGACCCTTGTGGTTGAGGCGGCGATAAAATCCGGCTCACTAATAACAGCCCGATCGGCAACTGATCAAAACCGTGAGGTTTTTGCTGTTCCAGGTCCGATTAACTCTCCAGCTTCAGAAGGTACAAATAATCTAATCAAAAATGGCGCACATACGGTCACTTCGATCGAAGATATACTTGAACCACTTGAAATCGACCGAATCCGATCAAACTCAATCAAAAAAACCACCCCAAAGGGCGACACTCCGCAGGAAGATAAAATCCTGTCGATCTTATCAAAACAACCAGTCCACATCGACGACATCACCCGCAAATCCAACCTTCCTCCCCACACCGTCGCAAGCGTAATTTCGATGCTTGAATTGAAAGGACTTGCCCAAAACGTCGGAGCGCAATACTATACGTACGTATGATCCCGCAATATTACAAAGCCTACGAAAACTTTTTGTCACTGACCAATCTGTGTCAAAAGCCGTTTTCTGATTCAAAAGCAGAGCTCAAAAAATCCATGAGACGCACAGAGCTATTTATGGAAGCTCTTGGTAGTCCGCATAAAAAGCTTAAGATCATTCATATCGCAGGAACAAGTGGAAAAGGATCGGTCGCATATATGCTACATCAGATGCTTAAGGCTGACAACCAAAGCGTTGGAACCTACCTCTCACCTCATACAACAACCTTCTTAGAACGCTTTCAATATAACGACAAGCTTTTAAGTGCTAAAGAACTTACTGATTCGATTGATGATCTGATGAGCACATATGAATCTTTTCTTGAAAAGCACGGCACTCCACTTTCGTTCTTCGAGCTCTCAACTTGCCTCTCGCTCTTCGCCTTTCATAAAGCCGGCGCCAAGTGGTGTGTACTTGAGACTGGATGCGGTGGCCGCTGGGATGCCACAAATGTAATCCCAACTCCAGAGGTTGCGATTATCACAAATATCGACAAGGATCATACTGAGCTTTTAGGGAACTCTCTAACACAGATTGCATTTGAAAAAGCTGGAATCATTAAAAAGAATGGAACGGTTTTTTGCGGTGAAGTGAGACCAAAAATAAAAAAAGTATTCATGAAAGAGGCGATCAAAAACAATGCCGCGCTTTTCTTTATTCACCCTCCGTTTGAGAACATCACAGATGCAAAGCATGGAGAACATCAGCAACACAATGCTTCACTTGCTGTGGCTGCAGCACAAGAGCTAAAGATAGCTGATTCTTCGATCGAAAAAATACTTGATAATCTCAAACGCCTTCCTTGTCGCTTTGAAACTATTCAAAAGTCGCCGCAAATCATCCTGGATGGCGCACATTCCCCTGCCAAGATTGCGGCTACAGTGAAAAAGATCAAAACAATCGACAAACCTATACACTTGATATTCGGCTGTGCTGCAAACAAAGATGCAACTCAAATGATTAAACAGCTCGCTCCACACATTAACAAAGTCACAACAACACGATTTAAGATGGATATGCGAAAAGCAGCAATCCCATCTGATCTCATCAAGGCAGTACCAAAGGCAAAGCGGTCTGGTGCATTCTTGGATCATGAGGAAGCACTTGATCATGCTAAGAAGCAAATCAAGCAAGGCGAGGTTATTATCGCCACCGGCTCTCTTTTCCTAACAGGTGAAATGCGTACGAATTGGATCAGTGAAGAAGAAATAATCACAACTGGCTCTTCCTTTTGATGGAGGAGATCCCTCGACTCCTCGCGTAAACGCTCGGTCGCTCGGGATGACAGCTTCTGGAATACAGCTATCCGCCACCGTCATTTGACATCCCTCTCTTAATCCTGCATTATTGGCACGTACATATCTCAAATTAAGCTAATTATGGGCACAAAACTACTGATCGTTGAGTCACCAACCAAGGCAAGAACAATTACGAAATTTTTAGGCGCACCTTACGAGGTGCTTTCTTCCTATGGACATATCCGGGATCTTCCGAAAAAGGAGATGGGAGTGGATACTGAGAAAAGCTTCACACCAAAGTACGTGGTTCCTACAGATAAGAAAAAGCACGTAAGCGAGTTAAAGGCTGCTGCTAAAAAAGCAGATGAGATCTACCTTGCCTCTGATGAAGACCGCGAAGGAGAAGCCATTGCCTGGCATGTGGCTGAAATCTTGAAGCTTGATGAGTCTGAAATCAAACGGATCGCTTTTCATGAAATCACAAAACATGCAATTGAAGAAGCCCTAAAGGAGCCTCGCAAGCTCTCAATGCACCTAGTTGACGCACAGCAGACCCGTCGTATTCTTGATCGACTTGTCGGTTACGAACTTTCTCCATTCTTATGGAAAAAAGTTCAACGCGGACTTTCAGCTGGGCGTGTACAATCAGTTGCTCTTCGACTAATCGTTGAAAGAGAACGTGAACGCAATGCCTTTAATTCTGAGGAATACTGGACTATCGAGGGGCTATTTGAAAAGGATACAGCCGAGTTTGAAGGAAAACTCTCGAAAATCGATGGAAAGAAGGTTGAAAAACTACAGATCCAAACTGAGGCTGATGCGCAAAAGATCAAAGATGATGTTACTGGCGAAGAATTTACAATCTCATCGATTGAAAAGAAGCAAGCTACCCGAAAACCTCCAACACCACTGACAACTTCTACTTTGCAGCAAGAGGCGAACAGCAAACTTGGGTTTGGCGCAAAGCGAACCATGACAATCGCACAAAAGCTCTATGAAACTGGACGTATTACTTACATGCGTACTGACTCTCTGAACTTAGCTGATAAATTCTTAGGTGAAGCACAAGAGTATATCCAAGGCTCGCTTGGAAGTGACTATGCTAAAGGTAAGCAAGTCTATAGAACAAAGAAAAAAGGTGCACAAGAAGCTCATGAAGCAGTTCGTCCAACTGATATAACTGCATCACCAGAAGCTTTGCGTGGAAGACTTAAAGACGAGGGCCAGTGGAAACTTTATGATCTGATTTGGCGACGAACACTTGCGACGCAGCTTCCTGCTGCAAAGCTTGAGCAAACTGGTATCAACCTAGAAGCCAAGAACTATACATTCCGTACAAGCGGTAGTGTGATCGTATTTGATGGATTCATGAAAGTATACCGTGCTGCAAAACAAACCATCCTTCCTGAACTTGCAGAGGGTGATAAGGTCAAAGATAAGGAGATCAATGCCAAGCAACACTTCACAGAACCACCTGCACGATTCTCTGATGCAACTTTGGTTAAGGTGCTTGAAGAGCATGGTATTGGTCGACCTTCAACTTATGCGCCTACGATCGGGACGATCATTGATCGTGGATATGTTGAGCGTGATGAGCGTAAAAAGCTTGCACCAACCAACACTGCTCTGATCGTAACCGACCTACTTGTTGAGCACTTCCCAGACATTGTTGATTACGAATTCACAGCAACCATGGAGAAAACACTTGATGAAATCGCTGAGGGTAAGATCGAATGGGTACCAATGCTTGAAGCTTTTTACAAACCATTCCATGAACATTTAGAAAAAAAGTCCGAAGAACTGACCAGAGCGGATGTAATGCACGAGCGAGAGCTTGGGGTTGATAAAAAGTCAGGAAAGACCGTATACCTCAAAACCGGACGCTTTGGACCATATGTCCAACTAGGTGAATATCATAAAGACGATAAAGAAGCGCCAAAGCCAAAGAGCTCTTCCCTGCTTAAGGGCATGAACATGGATACTGTGACTCTTGAAGAGGTACTTCCATTATTCGAACTTCCTCGAACCGTCGGTACTACAGCAGATGGTGAAGTTATCACAGCGCAACTTGGTCCATATGGTCCTTATCTAAAAGCTGGCAAACTCAACGCCTCTCTGCCAGAAGAAGAAAGCGTTCTTGAAGTAAATGAAAATACCGCACGAGTTATTCTTGAGACCACTAGGGCACAGAAGAAAGCCATGGCAGAACCACTTGCAAAGCTTGGAATAGATCCTGAATCAAAGGAAGAGATACTTGTGAAGGTTGGCCGCTTTGGACCCTATGTCACAGATGGAACAACAAATGTATCAGTCCCTAAAAAGTTCGATCCAAAAGAAATAACCGCAGAGCAAGCGATTGAAATGCTTATAAAGAAGCGAGCAAAAAAAGGTATAAAACCAGGTGCAAAGAAAAACGCCAAGAAAAAATAGAACCAAAAACAGGCTCTTACGAGCCTGTTTTTCTATTTTACTTCTGACCGATCTATCCCGCCCCTTGTTGGCGCTGTGCCTGGCTTTGTTGTCTTTGCCTGCTTCCCGGCTCCAACACCAAGCTTACTGGCATCAACAGCAGTATCACCAAACTTAAATCCAGTCTTCATTGACTTTCTTTCTGCCAGCTCTTCTGGAGTCTGAACCTCTGGTGCTTCTGGTGCCGGCGTCTCTGCTGGCGCAGCCGCTTCTGGCCCTCTAGTCTTTAACAGTTCCGCTTCTGCCTTAATTTCTCTATCTAGTTGCTTTTTGCGCTCTGCTATTTCTTCAAGTCCAGCCTCGGCCTCGTCCAATCGTGCTTTGAGTGCATCGTGATCCGCTTTACTAAGCTCTGTATTTTCTAGCTGCTCCTCGAGACCTTTAATCGTTTCTGTTAATGATGCTTCATCCTCAACAATCTTATTAAGCCTTTCAGAAAATTCATCTTGTTTTCCCGAGCCTTCAAGAGCAGCAATCCTATCACTAAACTGCTGTTGTTCATTCTTCTTCTCCTTAGCCTTTTCTTTCTTTAACGTCATCTTACCCATTTTCTTAATCTGTTTCCTACGTTCTTCATCTTCCTTCGCAAGCTTCTCATCGAGCTTCTTAATAGCCTCACCCGGCTCTCCAAACTTTGCTTCTTCCTGTCCTGTGATTTGTTTTAAGAATGACCAAAGACCAAGCGCCATTCGTGGAATCGTGGGAAGTGATCCAAGAATTGGCTTTCTACCTGCTATAAACTGACCCAACACACCAACTGTACCCATAGATGCAGCGGCAGCAGCCCATCCAACCTTTTTGACTTTACTATATTCTTCTTCATCAACCTCTTCCTTTGCAGCTTGCTCCTGCTGTTCCATACCAGCACCAAACTCTTGCCCCGCACCCCGTCTAGCTGCTTCGTTTATTTCCGTTCCTGGAACTTGCCCGCGATCGCCACCTCTATCACGACCTAAGGCATCAGCTGCTGCACCAGCAGCAGCACCAACTGCTGCTTCAACGCCAGCACCAGCCTGGCTATCATCTGGTGGTTCTATTCCACCATCAGCCCCAGGTGCTTCAATGACATCAATAGCATTATCTAACGCCTGATCCCAGCGCTGCCTTGTCTCGCGATTTGATTCTTCTACTTCTGGGGGCAGTCCTGCGCCACCGCCAGTTAACTCAAATGTTTTGCTTTTTACCAACTTTATTACGTTTGCCAAATCCTCATAATCCACGCTGTCATCTAATTGATCGACATTCTCGAGCATTAGCAACATTTGAATTGCATCCTTTGTATCTTCATCCGCTCTTCTCTCCATCTCACGCAGAGTGTCCAAAAAATCTGGATTTTTAACAGCTTCCAGTACGGACTGGTAATATTCTGTATTATCACCTGGTGGTTCAACGTCTGCGTCTGGTGGTTCAACGTCTGCGTCTGGTGGTTCAACGTCTGCGTCTGGTGGTTGAATCTCTTGCCCTGTACCAGTGTCATCAGCAGGCGGCTCAACATCAGCAGGCGGCTCAACATCAGCAGGCGGCTCAACATCAGCAGGCGGCTCAACTCCACCTTCTCGATCCATACGATCAGCAACAGCATCGCCAAGATCGCCGATTGCCTCAGCCTCAGCACCTGCTCTAGCTTGTGCGCGCAACTCTTCCTCAGCAGCAAAGCGGGCCGCAGCTTCCTCATCTAGTTCAACACGAGCCGCCTCCTCAGCCGCAGCCTCTGCAGCAAGCTGCTCTGGAGATACTTCTGGCTGCTCTGCAGCTGCCTCAGGAGTGCCTTCAACTCCCTCTTGTTGACCTTCTTTTTTGTCTGGTTCATTTACCATATGTATACATAATATCAAAATCTTGCTTTTCGTGGTATTAGCGGCTAGTGTATACTATATAAGCTATGAAAATTGCTTTTGAAACAATAAAAGAAGCATTGACCTCGGATCGATATACATCCGAGGATATTGAACTTGCAAAAAAAGCTTTTAATCTTGCAAAGCAAGCGCATGAAGGTCAGGTCCGCAAAACTGGAGAGCCATATTTCATTCACCCCATGATTACCTCGATAAAGCTTGCTGATATGAAGCTCCCTATCGAAGTTGTGGTTTCTGGGCTCCTACACGATGTTCCAGAAGATACTGAGGTAGAACTCGATGAGATTAGGAACGCTTTTGGTGATGATATTGCGAACATGGTCAACGGCGTTACAAAGTTGGGACATGTTCAGTACCGTGGGATTGATAGATATGTCGAAAACCTGCGCAAGATGTTCTTGGCAATGGCGCAAGATGTTCGTGTGGTCTTTATCAAATTCGCCGACCGCATGCACAACATGGAAACGCTGTATGTGATTCCTGAACACAAACGAAGGCGTATTGCCAAAGAGGTAATGGAAATCTATGCTCCGATCGCCAATCGACTTGGTATGGGTGAATATCGTGGGTTGTTTGAGGATTATGCATTTCGATATATTGAACCAAAAGAATACAACTGGACAAAGCATTTACTAGAACAACGTGTAAAAAAGGCAGGACCTGCCATGGAGCGCGCAATGAAGAATGTTGATGCCGAACTGCTAAAACACAACATTCATACAATGAACATACATGGCAGGATTAAGTATTGCTATTCCCTTTTTAAAAAACTCAGGCGTTACAATGATGACATCTCAAAGGTATATGACATCATGGCTCTACGGATCATTGTAGACGATGTCAGTGAGTGTTATGCAGCGCTTGGAATTTTACATGGACTATATACACCACTTTCCGGACGAATCAAGGATTACATCTCACAGCCTAAACCAAACGGTTACCAGTCACTTCACACCACGGTTTTTGATGATCAGGGGACGATTCTTGAATTTCAGATTCGTACAACTGAGATGCACGAAGAAGCTGAATACGGTATTGCGGCTCACTGGCGATACAAAGAAAATCCTGGACAAAAAGAACGTCAGGTAACCTGGATGAATGAACTTGTTAAGATCCAAAAAGAGCTTGATGAGGAAGACTTCATGGACCGACTTGATGAGCTAAAGCTCGACATGTTCCAGGACCGCATCTTTGTCTTCTCACCCAATGGTGACGTGTTTGACCTTCCAGCAGGCTCAACCCCGATCGACTTTGCTTATAATGTTCACACTGATATCGGAAATAAAGCAAGTGGTTCTAAGATTAATCATCAGATGGCAAACCTTAATACTCCGCTACGTTCTGGTGATATGTGTGAGGTTCTTGTTGATCGAAACCGCCAAAGTCCAAATGCTGACTGGTTGAAATTTGTAAAGACTCACCACGCGCGATCAAAAATCCGCGACGCCCTAAGGAAGTCAAAAAAATCTTTCTTTCAGAGTATTATAAATCGGTAGGAGCAGCGGCCAGACAAAGGGCCGGCTTACGCCGGCCCTTTTAATTCTGAAACTAAGTCCCCAGCCAACCTTCTAACCTCGGGCCTGTCACGAGCACGTTCATGCTCATCCCCTGGCAGGAAGACGGAATAGCATTTTGAGTCCAATTTATCCATATATACAAATTGGATCGCCAAAATGCCCGTCTGTATGCCTGGGGTATGCATGGACAGCGCAGTGAGGCCAAGCAGTTTCTTTTCCCCATTTCTTTGCTGCTACAAAGAAATGGGGCCAAGGGTTAGGGGTTAGGGGCAGGATGCCCCAATAACAAAAGACCGGCGATCTGCCGGTCTTTTGCGATGGATCCCCGCCTTTGCGGGGATGACAAGTTTATAGCTACTCCACAATCCTCTTAATAAAATCCTTTAGCTCCTCTCGCGAGTAAAAGTGAATTGTTAGTTTGCTTGCCGGTCCCTTCACTTGAAGTCCGACCTTAGTACCTAGTGCTTCGCGAAGTTCTGATTCGATCGCCGCAATGTTTGGATCTTTGTCCGCCTTTTTGCGCGGTGTGGCAGCTCGTGCCTCTGCCTCACGCACACTCATCTTTCCTCCAAGCATTTGTTTAAACAATTCGTTTCGACGCTTTGGATCAGATTCTGACAAAAGAGTTCGAGCATGAGACCTGGTAATCTTCTTTTCCATAAGTGCCTGCTGAATCTCATGATCGAGATCCATTAGACGCATTGTATTTGCAACATATGACCGACTCTTACCAACACGCTTTCCAATCTCATCCTGAGTGAGTCCAAACAATTCGACAAACGAATTAAATGCTCGCGCCTCTTCAATGGCATTCAAGTTTGACCGTTGAATGTTTTCGATAAGTGCTAGCTCAAGCTTTTGCTGTTCTGTTGCAGTTCGCACAACTGCTGGAACGCTTTTCATGCCAAGCATCTTTGCACATCTAAAGCGTCGCTCACCTGCAATGAGCTCATAAGATCCATCATCCTTCCGGGTTACAAGTAAGGGCTGTAATATTCCATGCTCTTTTATGGACTGCAAAAGATCCTCCAAGTCTGATGGAGAAAAGTGAACACGCGGCTGATGCGGATTTTCAGCGATTTGATCGACCGGAATCTCAGACTCAACTGTGTGCTTAATAACTTCTGCAGCCTCAGTTCCTGGTTCAGGTGCTATCTTGGGTGGAATCAATGAACTAAGTCCACGACCTAATCCTCCCTTAGGTGTTACCATACAATGCTTCTTTAGTTGCGTTTTCTTCACGCATTAAGAATTCTTTAGCTAATCGCTCGTATGATCGAGCTGCCTTTGACTTTGGATCATAGTGCGCAATGGACTGACCAAAGCTTGGGGCCTCAGCCAAACGAACACTACGCGGAATAACTGAACGGAAAATCTTTTCTGGAAAGTGTTTATAGAGCTCTTCAAGCACTTGGTTTGAAAGCTTTGTTCGCGAATCAAACATAGTGATCACTGCTCCCATAACCTGAAGCTCTGGCTTGATCGACTGTTTAACCATGTTAATTGTCTGCATGAGCTGCCCCAATCCTTCAAGAGCATAATACTCGGCCTGCACCGGGATCAATACGCTGTCTGCTGCCACAAGTCCATTAATCGTAAGAAGTCCAAGCGTTGGTGGATTGTCGATCAGTATGTAATCGTAATCATTCCGAACTTCGAGCAATGCTTCGTGCAACTTCTTTTCGCGACCAAATTCATTTACAAGCTCCACAGATGCTGCCGCTAGATTCGCATGTCCTGGCAAAATATGTAGACCCTCATGTGCTGATTTAACCAGAAGATCATGTGCTTTATGAAGGCCAGCAATTGCTTCGTACGTCCCCTTTGTATCTGATATCTCATGCCCTAAACCACTTGATGCATTTGCCTGCGGATCCAGATCAACCAAAAGAACGTATTTCCCTTGTTCAGCCAAATACGCCGCTAGGTTAATCGCCGTTGTGGATTTACCAACACCTCCCTTTTGATTCACGATCGAAACAATATGCGCCATAACGCACTTATTATATCAGTTTGAGGGGTGATCATCAAAGCAAGCATGTGGGTCTATCGTGCCCCAATGTTTGACAAAAACCAGTAAAAACTGTAGTATCTTCGTGCGGGGTAGAGCAGTCTGGTAGCTCGTCGGGCTCATAACCCGAAGGTCATCGGTTCAAATCCGGTCCCCGCAACCAGGCCGTCGAACGGCCTAAATCCGTTCAGGCAACCACAAAAACCCATCGACACCACGTCGGTGGATTTTTGTACAACAAGGCCTGTGGCCCGTCTAACGGGCCCAAAATGCTAAAATAGACCATATGCATTTTGTTTATGTTCTGTTCTGTAAAGATCGGAGATTATATATCGGCTACACAAAAAACTTGCAGGAACGCTTTACCGCGCATCAAGGTGGTAAAGTACGATCAACGCGCCACCGACTACCTATTAAGCTCATCTATTATGAGCATTATTGCAATAGCAAGGATGCTAGAGCTCGAGAAATATACCTCAAGAGTGGTGGAGGCCACCATCACTTTAAAAGACAGCACAAGAACCAACTTATAAGACTGGGTTATAAGCATCTCTAAATAACAAAAACCGGTCGTTAGACCGATTTTTTTGTACCTGGCATATCGTGGTACCATGAGTGTTAATGAAAAACTTATGCAGAAAAAGACTATTAAGTTTGTTTTCTTATCAATAATCGCGTTGTCCATTATAACTGGAATTGCATACTTTTCTATTCCATCAAATCTCAAGATGCATTCACATGAAAAGGATGAGCACAAAGTGGGAGACGTAGGTACTTGCCAACTCTTCTTCACAATGGACGCCATTGTAGCAGATGGACAACGTACACTTCGTAGTGCGACGTCAACGGATGGATTCACATTTACATTCGAAGATGAAATCTGGCTGGAGTCACACCATACAGCTGACCCCGCTGTACGACTCGGAAGCGATGGTATTTGGAGAATTGTTACAGGATCAATGGGTGGCTCGCCTGATCACGGAATTCGATTTGGATACGTAAGTGATGAACCATACTTTCCTGAGCCCGATCTGATCATCACTGATGAGAATACTCATTATCAATTTCCAGATTTAATTGAAATGGATGATGGGTATAGGATTTACTTTGGCGGAGGTGGTATATATAGCGCGTTTTCTGAAGATGGTTTTGAATTTGAAAAAGAAGACCTCTGGCTGCGATCTTTTGACGGTGTTGACATGGTTGCTGACCCCACTGTTGCACGCCGAGATGATGGAAGTTATGTAATGTATTACAAGGTAGCCGGGGAATTAACAGGAGATGGGACGCGGTCGGTAAAAAACCATGCGCTCGCCCGTGCATTTAGTGAAGATGGAATCAATTGGACTCATGAAGAAGTAATTCTTGTCGAGCATGCAAGTGTTCCTGCGGCTTATACAGATGCAAATGGGACAGTGTGGGTGTATTATCTTTACTTTGGAGATTGGCCAGAAGAGAAAGAATCTATATGGGCAACATATGAGCTTGATGATGGTAGTCTTGCTGAACCACAACCTATCAGGTTTATTGGGGGTATCCCAGAAGGATATTGGACCAATAACCCCTCACCAATGCTTTTGAGTGATTAAATGATTTTGACGAGATCAAAAAAGACCGTCTTTTTATGACAGTCTTTTTTGGTGGCTGGGGTGGGAATCGAACCCACAACCTCAGGCTTATGAGTCCTGCGCTCTAACCGATTGAGCTACCCAGCCTTGTTATGCGCCAAGACTATAACAGAAATCTGGCATTTTTGCAAGCCCCCGGATTGACGTTTTCGTCAATTTTTGATACAATTTTCGCGTTAAATCCAGTTATGGGCGAGTGGCGGAACTGGTAGACGCGCAGGACTCAAAATCCTGTGGTAGCAATACCGTGCGGGTTCGATCCCCGCCTTGCCCACCAAAAAGAACCGACATGTGTCGGTTCTTTTTGTCCTGAGCCTGTCGAAAGGCCCAGTATCAGAGTACTCGACCATAGTCGAATCTTTTTGTATGATGCGATCGTATGAATCAAGAACTATTAGACAAATATAAACTCTCCCCTATCCGATCAATCGCATGGGATGAGATATACTCAAAATGGAAAGAATGCGAGGAGGAAGTTTGGCGATCGCACTATACAGAACGCGGGCATGATTCATGGGACAGCTGGCGTCGCCAATATATCGAAGCAATCAAGCCTGAGAGCCGATCATGGAAACTATACAAGGTCACAACCCCAGCAGAATCAATCTCAAAAATGTATATTGGCCCATTCAAAGGCTGGACCGGTTATTATGACAATCGTGAGCAATCGACTTTTGCTGATATAGCCAAGAATCTCGATCCAGAAAAACGCAAGGCTCTGCTAAAAATCGCAAATAATTTCCCCAAAGAAATGTTCATCTGGGGACTTGCAGATAGCCATAGAATCATGACCATGGAGGGATCTCACCGGTCAGCAGCTGCTACGCTAGCATATATCAACCAAATTCCTATATCATCAGATGTTGAGATAGCACTAAGTCATTACAATGCTGATGAACAAGATTCATTCGATAAACTCTTCACAACCATTGTCAAAGCACAAATGGGCTCATAATCTGATATAATACTATCCGTTATGACAATGAGCACTCATACAGCTATTGGAGCAGCAATTGGATTTGCGGTTGGGAACCCAATCCTTGGATTTATCATTGGATTTACTTCTCACTTTCTAATCGACATTATTCCACATGGTGACAGCAATATTTCGAAGAATCTTAGGGTTCATAAAAGAAAAAAGGGCGCATTTACTTACGGCACAATCGATGGGATTGCAGCGATCTATATCATTCTGCTGTTAACGCCGATCCCCAAGGAAACATCTGAGATTGCGTTTAGCGCAGCTATTGCCGGAAGTATCTTGCCAGATCTACTCGTAGGACTTCATGATCTAACAAAGTCAAAGTTCTTGAAGCCAATAAATGACCTGCACTTCTTCTTCCACGAATTACTAGTAAAAAAATACGGGGACATTAAACTGCCCACAGCCTTGATCGGACAAGTCGTCCTGATCATGATCATAATGACACAAATATAAAAACCCCGTTCGGGGTTCTTTATTTTACAATCCTCACAACCCCATCATTTGCATTGACTTCGACTTCATCGCCGTCTTTCAAAACTTGTGTCGCAACCTTGGATCCGATGATGCATGGCTTCTTTAATTCACGGGCCACGATCGCAGCGTGACAGATTACTCCCCCTTCGTCTGTAACAATCGCTGCGGCTTTTTTGATTGCTGGCAAGAAGTCAGGTGTAGTCATTGGAGAAACTAGGATCTCACCTTTTCGAAACTCACCGATCTGATCCTTACACTTTAGAACTTTAACAGTTCCCTGGACTCTTCCCTTGAATGCAACCTGCCCCTCTATACTTTGAACATCAGCGGGCACCTCTTCAAACTCGAAGTTAAGATCTGAATTACTCTGAATAAACTCATCTATCGTTATAGCATTAGCGACCTTAGGGGGCACCAAGACAAAGTGCTGCTTACGATCCTCCAAGACTGACTTATCGGGCACACTGAAAACCTCATCCAACAAGATCGAAGTTACCAAACGAGATAGTTCTGGATACAGTTCGATCAATGTCGATCGAATTACTTCATCAGATCGATCAAAAAACTCATCCTTGTCCCTCCAAGCTCGCGCCTTTTCCTGCATCTCCTTAGGCAACCTTTTATCAAACCCTGCATGATAGAGGATCACCAGGTCAGCCATCATTGCATAGAGCAGGTTGCTAAATTGATCAAATGCATTGGAATCAACAAGTGGCTTTTTCCAAAATCCCCTCATAATATCTAGGTTTCGACCGTATCTCTCAAGCACCTTATCGAAATAATCTGGATTCTCTTCATGCTTCTTAACTACCCCTCCCATAAGATCCCACATCACAGCCTCATTCTCCCAAACCTCTACGACGCCATCGTTGATGTAAAAAACATAAGGCGACTTCTGACCTATTTCAATCCCATGATACTTCTCTAAACCTTCATCATTGGCATAAAACCAGGCCTGCTGGATAATAATCGAAAAATCCCGCGTATAAGCTTTTCGATAAATATCCCGAGGTTCTTTTTTAGACTCAAGCAGCTTGACAGTACCTTGATCTGCATTGACTTCTATGATGTCGCCACTACTAAGTACACTTGTTGCACACTTGGTTCCAACGACACACGGCTTCTTAAGCTCACGAGACACAATCGCGGCGTGGCTGAGCATTCCTCCAGCATCAGTTACAATCGCGCCAGCCTTTTTCATGAGTGGAACATAGTTTGGATCTGTCATTCCAGTAACAAGGATCTCCCCTTCTTCTATTTTGGCGTCTTCAAAATTTGTAATGATTCTACACTTACCTGTTACGATTCCCTCGTACGCAGTTGTTCCTTTCAAAATCCCAGTATCGAGATTCTTCCAACCCTGTTTTATTCTGTCTACTTCATCAGCATTGAGAATCAGAGTATTGCCTGGGGTTAAATATACCCCGGACTTTATATATCGTTGTTTTGCCTCGTCGAGAGATACGCTACAAGCTACCAGCTCATCGATGGTAAGCGTAGAGTAAGCTCGGTCATTGCCGCCCGTGAAGTGCTTAACCATTAAATTGATCAAATCTTCTGCATCTTTATAAATCGTCTCTGAATAGCGCCTTGCCTTTTCAAACTTTTTAGCCGATGCGCTGTAAAGCCTATCTGGTAAAAAGTTTATAACAGCTTTGGTCGAAATCTGATACGCACCATACGCACTGTACACTTCTTTCAATTTCGCTAATGTATCCTGATCGGTCAAATCTCCACTCAGATTTTTAATTAAAGCGGTAAGCCCATCTGCAGTCTTTACAAATGAATCACACCACCTATCAACAACAGCCTCGTCATCAATCACCAACTGTGCCAAGTGGCTTCCATGCGATTCATACGAATCCATTGGAAGGTAGGCTGACATTATTCCGTTCTTAATGACTAGTAGCACAGAATCAAGCGAAGAACCAAAAAATTCTTGAGGCTTGCTAAAATATACACCCTCACCCAGCGACACTTGCAAAAGTGAAAACGGTCCCTCCCAATCTTTCTGCCAGTTGCGACTAGCGATTTTTGATACGTTGCTTTTTTCTTTATCAAACGACCCCAACGTAGTAATCGGCCGGCTTTGGGTGATGTAAAACTTGCCATTCTCATAAGCCCATTCGATATCGCAAGGAAAGCCATAGTGGTCTTCAATCTTTTTTATCAGTTCAGCCAGTTCAATGATCTGAGATTCTGACAAGACTTGTGCCTCGGCTTCGTCAGATGCTAACTCGATCCATTGATTATTAGACGTAGAGACCTCCCCTATCCCCTCCTTCGTAAGGAAGGGTCTAGCCACTCGACTCTCCCCCTTACGAAGGGGGAGTTGGAGGGGGTCAGACCCAAGAACTAGCTTCTTATTTTGAACATTCACGTTGACATCAAGAATCTCAAGCGTATCTTTTTGCACAACATAAGCATCTGGTGTTATTGATCCTGATACTATTGCCTCGCCTAAACCAAACCCGGCCTCGATAATCATTTGGTTTCTGTCTTGAGTCACAGGATGAACCGAGAATGCGATTCCTGAGGTTTCTGACTGGATCATCTTTTGCACAACAACAGCGACTGATATGTGATGATTTTCTAATCCTTGCTCAAATCGATAATAGATTGCTCGAGGAGTAAACAAAGATGCCCAGCACCTCTGGACGTCCCTCAAAAGTCTTTCCTGAGTTGTATTCAAAAAGGTA
The DNA here is from genome assembly GCA_964452565.1 of uncultured Gammaproteobacteria bacterium. Taxonomy (GTDB): domain Bacteria; phylum Patescibacteriota; class Patescibacteriia; order UBA9934; family UBA9934; genus UBA9934. The sequence continues at coordinate 440,868 of CAYVLY010000001.1, forward strand.
TCCAGCTGCCCTGCCCATGCCGCAGATGCGCTATCCTCTGCTGTTGCGCTTGATCGGACCGCGACGTAGTCGGCTCCTAATTGATCAAACTGCGATTGAACTTCCTTCGCAATATCATCAGGCATCACAGCGCTCATAATCAAACCCTGGATCTTCTCAGAGGCCTCATCAATAGTGTGAATAGCTTCAGTATTCACAGTATCAAGGATTGATGCAATCTCAACTCCAAGGTCGGTCTCTTCCAAAAATCTATCAAACGCATCGGCTAGAATCACATACCCTGGGGGTACAGCTAGACCCGCCTGAGTCATCTCGCCAAGCGACGCACCTTTCCCACCGGCTTGATCAACGTCGCTTGATGCTATTTTTTCAAATACTTTTGTATAACTCATATCAAAAAACACTGTATCACACAGTGCTACTTCTATAAATATACAGGCAACCCCCTCTATCTCCCCCTTGGGAAGGGGGAGGACTCAGAACAACGCATCAGCACTAACACTTAGGATTGTGACGATAATGCCGGCGGCAAAAACTCCTGGAATAATTCCCCAAACAGCGTACTTGAACGGAATCTTGAGAGCCACAGCTGCTAAAGTCGCAGTCCAAAGTCCAGTGAATGGTAGTGGTAGTGCTGTAAATAAGAAAAGTGCAAATGCTCCGTACTTTGCGTACTTGTCACGCACTCGACGCTCAGCACGATCAACTGACTTATCAATTACTTTTGTAAGGATCGGGGCAAATCGCTCTGTCATCCTACGCAACCAATTGAGTCCGAAGTATAGCGGGAACAAAGGCAGCATGTTTCCGAAAATTGCATATCCAAGTGCATCAAGAGGTGCAAGTAGCCACGTATGGATTGCAATCGGGATTGCTAATCGAAGCTCTGTGATTGGCAAGGTAGCCAAAATCACAGTCGCAAGCTCGCGCGGAAACTGGTCAAGAAATTGTACAATTGCATCGATCATATTTACTCAGGCCACTGGTAAGTCTTAAATGCCCAATAGGCCAAACCTTTAGCTTCATTTGCGCGCGCATCCTTTGACTCTGACCCCATCACAATAACATGAATTTTATCACCCTCATGCTCTACGGTAGTCGCAAGAACATATCCGGCTTGGGGTAAGTACCCTGTCTTTCCCCCTACCACATCATATGGATCTTCATTAACAAACGTGGTTAACAATGTATTCGTGTTCTCTATCGTGACTGATCGACCCGATGCTTGAGTAATGGTCACAGATGGCAGCTGTGTGTAGTATGTGATTGTTTCATTTTGCTCTGCTGCCTGAAGGAGCAACACTAACTCACGAGCGGTCGACATATTATCAGCATCAAGTCCAGTCACATCATAAAACTCAGTCTGCTCCATCCCAAGCTCATCTGCCTTCTGGTTCATTCGTGCGATAAAGTCCTCGCTTGATAACCCAGAAAATCGAATCAATGATTGTGTTGCTGTATTATCTGATCCAACCAAGCTTGCTGCTAAGACATCACTCAAAGCAAGACTATTGAAATAACCAAGGTAAACTCGTCCACCTGCCACATAATCTAAATCCGGGTCAAGGCTCACTATCTGATTCAAATCAGGATTCTGATCCATAAACACAAGCGCCGCCATTAACTTGGTAACACTTCCGATCGATCGCAAGGCGTCTGGATGTTTTTGAAACAGCACAGCGCCGCTCGCATCATCCATTACCAATGCACTCCATGCTGTAGTAACGATCCCATGTGAATCCAGGTCGATTTTCACAGGATGATCCCTGCTATCTGCCTCAGGAAGTGCAGCATATGCTACTTCAATTTCTGCAGCACTCATAATAGTTTGTTCAAATGTTCCTTCTCCAACCTGATACTCAAAAACCGATGCATCTGTTGGAAAGATTTGCACCAAAGTGGTCGCAATCAATGCTTGTCCTAGTAACTTCAATAGCATATTACTCCTCTTCGATCGTAGTTAGTGACTCAAGTAGTTGATCAATCTTTGAATTCTCATGCAAGTCCTCGAAATCTGGAAGCTCCTCAACGCTATGGATTCCCAGGTGGCGAAGCATCTTTGATGAAAGTGTATATACTGGCTGGAGCTTGTTCTTGTCATTACGTTCTTCAATAAGTCCACGCATCAGCAAATTTCGAAGGATAATACTACAGTTAACTCCACGAATGTGTTCGATCTCTGCCTTAGTTATCGGTGCTCTATAGGCAATGATTGTAAGAGTCTCAAGCTGCGGTCGAGTAAGTTCTGACTGCATGTCATCTTTAGTAAGATCCGATAGTTCCTGGGCCAATTCAGGGTTAGTCGCGAGCGTCACAGCATCTTGTGAGATAACTAGATGCGCGCCTCGATCTTCGACATTCATCTGGGTCGCCATCTCTTTCAATGTGAGCTCAAGTTCAGAAACCTTAACCTTAAGCATTTTTGCCAGGCGTTTAAAAGTCATTGGCTTTGTTGAGAGAAATAACAGTGCTTCGATTTTTGGTTTGAGTTGGTTCATAGTTACAGTATATCAAGACTCGCTGGCAACCCCCTCTATCTCCCCCTTGGGAAGGGGGAGGACCTTGATCTAGATCCCCCCTCCTTCCCAAGGAGGGGCTGGGGGTGGTTGCCTTTAAACCCTTTCTATCATTATTTCTTCATCTTTTTGCTTAACCTTTACAATCTGTCGGCGCATCATTTCCAAAAGTGCCAAGAAGCTTACTACAACCTCTACCCTGCTCTTTGCACCTGCTACTACATCCTTGAAGCTCATCTTTGCACGTGTGCTAATGGCTCCCTTGAGTTCATCTAACCGCTCCTCGACTGATTTGACGCGTTCCATTGAAATCTCTCGCAAAGCAAAGAATGGCTCCATGCGCTTGAGTAACGATCGAAACGCATGATGTAGGTTGATTAACGTAATATTCTCAGCTGGGTAAAATGCGTCTTCTGTTTCAATGATCTTCTTTGTATACGGACGTAGGTAAGCCTTCTCAGGATTTTCAAACTTCTCCTCAAGTCTATCTGCCGCTTCTTTGAAAAGTCGATACAAACGTAGCTGATCCTCAAGGTCCTCAATCTTTTCATCCTCATCATCGATCCGTAAGTATGGTAGGAGCTCGCGACTCTTAAGATAAATCAAACGCGATGCTACAACTAGAAAGTCAGCCATCTCTTCTGGCAAGACTTGCTCACTTTCGAGCCGCTCGAGATACTCATCTGTAACTTCTGCAAGGTTAACATCTTTGATCTCAAGCTCGTGTTTATCTAATAACTCCAAAAGAAGCCCTAAGGGGCCACTAAACGCCTCTTGCTTGATTTCCAACTGGATCATGCATGCATTATATCGCAGATTTACAGAATACAGAACCCAGAACACAGACTGCAGAATCCACGATCACCACGTGACAATACGGCACTTTTATGATGAAACAACTCCAGACGCCCCTTCGCCCGAACTTCAGGAGCTCTCATGAATGCCAAACGTTTTCTGCTTGTAAGACTCTTGGCAGCACTAGTCACGTACTGCCTTCAAACCATAGCACTCATATACACGGCGTTAGCGCTTATCAAATTCGACCACCATATCATGAATGGCGAAGTGAATAACGCCGTCAAGATGCTCATCGGGGTCGGATTGATGCTATGCGGATTCTATGTTCTAAGCCTCGCCCGCAAGGCTATATCAAAGAAACCCAGACGGTAGCAAAGATAATCTGTAGATGAGATTGTTCACACAGCAAGCTAGCGATCCGCACGACACCCCAGGACCTTGGTCCTGGGTGATTTGCCTTTTAGAAAACCAGCATATACAAGGCTTTCTACCCCAAGGTTCAACCTTGAAAGAAAAAGTTAATATTTAAAGGGCCGGGGTGTAAATCACCCCGGCCCTCTTTTCTGTGTTCTATTTCTCTATTGATATATTCGCATCCTTGAGTGCCTGCTCTGAAAGCTCAGATGGTGCGTCCATCATCAGATCCCGCGCACTTCCGTCTTTAGGGAACGCCATCACTTCACGGATATTTGGCTCGTTCTGCAGAATCGCAACAATCCTATCCATTCCAAGTGCTATCCCACCATGTGGCGGTGCCCCGTACTTGAAAGCCTGCAGCATGTGCCCGAACTGATCACTGATTTGATCCTCATTGAATCCGATAATCTCAAGTACAGCTTTAAGCAGCTCAGGCTTATGATTTCGAATACTTCCACCTCCAATCTCAAATCCATTCAAAGCCAGGTCGTACTGTGATGCAATGATCTTTTCAATATCTTTCTTTTCGATAAGATCTTTTTCAAAATCAGGCTGCGCTGCAGAAAATGGATTATGGGTGAATGTCCAGCCTCCGTTATCGTCCTTTTCGAAGAATGGAAAGTCAACGACCCAGCAAAACGCTAATAAATTCGAATCGTCTTTATCCTTTCTAAGATCTGGCCGATCAGTTCCATGCTTTTCCATTGCTTCTGCATAAGTCATCCGAGGGAATGGCTTTTCTTGAATCTTCTTTTCAGGATAATTCTCCTCTACTACTTTGATCATCATACTCTCGATCATATCCATTACATCATCCTGATCTACAAAACTCATCTCAAAATCCATCTGAGTAAACTCAGGCTGACGATCACCACGTTGATCTTCATCACGGAAACACTTTGCCATTTGGAAATATCGTTCAACTCCGGAAGTCATCAAAAGCTGCTTGAACTGTTGCGGAGCCTGAGGAAGAACATAAAACTTACCTGGATGAAGGCGCGCTGGAACAATATATTCACGCGCTCCTTCTGGGGTCCCTTTTGTAAGGATCGGAGTCTCAACTTCAATAAACCCCTCACCTCCAAGAAAACCACGCATCGCCTGGAACACCTTATTGCGATTTCGGATATTCTCAGCCATGCGCTCCGATCGGAGATCAAGATATCGATACTTAAGTCGAACGTCCTCACCCACTCCTGAAGTATCTTTATCCAATTCAAATGGCGGGGTCTTTGCCTCATTTAAAACAGTGATCTTCTTTGCCAAAAGCTCAACTGTACCGGTTGTGATCTTATCGTTGACTTGCTTATCACCACGCTTTTGAACAACACCCTCAATCTCTACAACCCACTCAGGTCGAAGGGTCTCAGCAATCTTTGTTCCATCCTCGCCAAGATCCGCAGGCACTCCAACGATCTGCAAAAGACCATCTTTATCACGGAGATCAAAAAACATTATCTTACCCATATCACGCCGTGCATGAATCCATCCGGCGACTTTGACGGTTTCATCTGCCTTATCGACCGTCTGCGAAGTGAAAATTCTTTTCATATGAATGTTTAAAATGTTGAAGTGTCTAAGTTGTTTACGGGATCCAGTTTACCTTTTTGGGACGATTTGCTCAAGATTACTATTTGTCATTCCCGCGAAGGCGGGAATCCATCAGTTATCGAATTCGATAAACGACCTGCCTGCCGGCAGGCAGGTGGATCCCGGCTCTACGGCCGGGATGACAATCTAAGCAGCAAGCCCCTGCCAAAACGGCACGGTTTGATCAACTGGAAGATGATATTGCATTAAATCGTGTACGATTCGCGAAAAATCTTCAATATGATCTCTTTCGAAATTAGTCTGCATAATATCCTCATACCTTGCCTCTCGAGCAAAACGAAGGATCTTAACCGCCTCTTCTGCGATCGTACGTGCTGCAAACCACTCTTCTCCGTCTTTCTGAACACAGTCACTGCAAACTAGCCCACCTTTACCACCATGCCACCTAAAAGCTAGTGGCATTATCTTGTCTTTACAAACCACACAATCGCCCAAAGCTACCTCATAACCAAGCTGTTGCATTAATCGAAGTAAGAGCGATCCTAACAAAAGCACCTGCTGCTTCTTTTCGATACGTTCTTGCTGATCAACAAAGTGCACCCAATCCAGAATCAAATGATACAAGATCTCATCCTCGTCGTACTCGCGTAAATGTTTGTCGATCAGCGCTAGCGATGATTGAGTGAGAATCCTTCGATCAAGGTCATCCATCAATGATCGGAACGCATGCTGCCGCTCAACTGAGATAACTGTTACCGAACGACGGCCTTTGATTATTTCAAGATCCACAATCGCATAAGGCTCAAGGTGCGCAGCCAACTTTGCCTTACCCTTGCGCGCTCCGCGTCCAGTAAAAACCACCTTTCCAAAATCGCGTGTCAAAGCAGAATAACGACGATCCGCTTCCCGAAATGGAGCGGACGTCAATACAATAGCTTCAGTTTTTAGAGCCGACCAAGCCATGACTCTACTCTAGCGCATCGAGGAAAGATTGCAAGATAAGCATTGCCGCAAGCGAATCCTCAGGCGCCTTGGTTCCCTCTTCCCTTTGCAAACGCTGGCTCTCAGCTGTAGTAAAGCTCTCGTCGATTTCATGAACTTCGATTCCCACATGCGATCGTAACTTTTGGATGAATACCTGAGTAACCTTCAACTGCTCGCCATCATGGAACTTACCAACTGCTAGTGGAACTCCAACAACAATCTGTTCAACTCCTTCGCTCTTCACCAGCTCTGCAAGTGAATCAAAAATCTGCTCGTTATTTTCAACAGTCTCAATCGGACTTGCCATCTTTGTTTCACTGTCACCTAAAGCAAGTCCCATCTTTTTAAGTCCAAAGTCAATTCCTAAATATCGCATACTATTCATTTTCAGTTTCAATATAATATCCAGCCTCAAAACTTGGCCGCACAACCTCGCCATTTACCATTGCTGCCATGTCATCGTCCATGTTAAATACCTCGTCACCATCATCAACATGCAAGATAGCGATGTAGGTGTCTCCTGGGATCATTGTACTGGTTAGATCAATAGTGTAATCGTACGATCCGTCGTAGAAGTACTCTGAGATTCCTATGGTTTCGCCTGGGGCAATGTCCATAGACTCATGGATGGTCACAAAACCTGGTTCGCTATTCTCAACATACAAATAGACTTGATTGAGATCATACTGATCATCAACTTCGATTAAACCTATATCAACTTCGACTGGACCAAAGTCAGGAGAAGCATCAGGAGCAATCATGAAAAATAGGCCAATGATAGCTAATATTATTATTACGGCACCAAGGCCTAAAAAGTCTTTTTTCATAGTTCGCCTCTCCCCCTTCCCAAGGGGGAGGGTCTAGATCTAGTCTCCCCTCCTTACGAAGGAGGGGTTGGGGGAGGTTTCTCATTATTAAATCTTAATCTCAGGCTGAGGGGTTAGGATCTCTGGTCCCTCATCAGTTATCGCAACGGTGACTTCGAAATGCCCAGCATCAGATGTGTCCTGAGTTCGAATCGACCAACCATCACCATCAGTTTTTATATCATGTCCTCCAGTAGTGATCATCGGCTCAAGCGCCAAGCACATTCCCTTCTTTATCTTGACGATTGGAAAATCTCCACTGGTGAAATTCGGAATCTGGGGCTTCTCGTGTACGGCATGGCCTACTCCATGTCCAGTCAATGCTCTAACAATTCCATAGCTGGTTCCCTCAATAACTTCCTCAACAGCCTTTGCAATATCTTGAATCATTCCATCTTTTTGACAAGCCTTGATGGCACGATCGAGTGCAAGCCGTGTGGTCCTCAAAAGCTGTTTCCTATCCTCACTTATCGAACCAACCGGAACAGTCACAGCCATGTCTGTACAAAGTTCTTTGTACCAGCATCCAATGTCGAGCCCTACAATGTCACCTTCCTTGAGTTCAATGTCGCGATCTCCGCAGCCATGAACAATCTCGTCATTTGCAGAAATACAAAGCGTTGACGGAAACTCAACTCCATCCCCACTTTTATAGCCTTTGAAAGACGGCTTGGCTCCCTCATCAAGAAGAGCCTGCTCTGCGATCTTATCGATTTCAGACATCAAAACACCAGGCTTAACCGCATCAACAGCCTTTTGCAAAGCACGCGAGAGGATCGCCCCTCCCTCACGCATGATCTCAATTTCTTCTGGTGTCTTAATAAGTGCCATAAGCTCTTTCTTGGGCCACCACGAGCACGTTCAGGTTTATCCTCGGGCAGGAGAACGGAATTGCATTTTGATGTCCAATTTCTCCATAGATACAAATTGGATCTCCAAAATGCCCGTTCGTATGCCTGAGGTATACCTGGACGAGCGCAGTATGGCCACGCCCTTTCTTTTCCATATTTCTTTGGGCGAGCAAAGAAATATGGCCTGGGGGCTACGGGGGACGGAGTGCCCCCGCTTGATTAATTAAATCCTCAAAGCCTCTTCAATCCGCTTTTCAACTTCTTCAATCTCACCAACTCCATCAACATCCTTAACTACCCCCATCTTACGATACTCCTCAATAATTGGCTCTGTATCATTGTGATAAATAGCCAAACGCTTCTTGATCAGCTCCTCAGTGTCATCTGCCCTTCCTTCGATCTCTGCGCGTTTTAAAAGACGCTTGAGTGTCTCTTCCTCAGGAACCGTAACCACCACAAGCGCAGTTGGTACATCAAAGTTATTAAAAGTATGGAACTGAGCCATGTTACGTGGGTACCCGTCGATGATATATCCCTCCTCAGCATCAGGCTTTTGGAGTCGCACCTTAAGAACATCGAGCGCCACATCGTCAGAAACAAGCACACCACTGTCGATGAGCTCTTTTATCTTTTTCCCAAGCTCACTTCCTGACGCTGCCTCATCACGCAAAAGCTGACCCATCGATAATGCTGGGATGTTTAACTTCTTTGATAGAATGTTCGCTTGCGTCCCCTTACCACTCCCCTGCGGACCAAGAACTAATATTTTGTGTTTCATAATATGTTGAAATTGTTTAATCGCTCGGCTCTACCTCGCTTGTCCAAAATGTTAATCTACTTGTCACCCCCGACTCCGATCGGGGGTCCATCGTTTATCGAACTCGATAGTTGATGGATCCCGGCTCTACGGCCGGGATGGCACATCTTTCCCTACTCCTCAAATATCTTCTCCAAAGCCCTTTTAACATCACCGCCAGAGATCAGATTAGCGTCCTGAAGGTGCCTGAGAAGCTCTTTAACGCGATCTTCACTCAAAGACCCATATTTCCTCATGTATATCTGCAACGCAAGCTCTAAAAGGTTCTTTTCCCTCGAATCCAACCCCATATTCCGACTAAGCTTGTGTATCTTACTATCAGTTAATTTGATCTCTGTCATATTCGATTTTACCTCCCCATTTTAGCGTGTTTGTAGGCTATCTGCAATAATTAAAGCAGGGCTCTTAGACCCCGCTATTATAGGCCTATCTGATATTATTCCTGGAATATTTCCTCGACCTCTCCCGATGAAATATGCGGGATAACACGAGCTTTCTCGTAAACCTCCCCCATTACATGCGCACCTCTTACTGTGGCGGACCCTTCCTTCCTTTCAATAATTACATTCTGATTATTTACACCTAATTCTAACGGAATAGAACCTGGACCAAAGTCAACAACCGGTATTTCCGTGCCCACAACCTCGTCATCACTAATCAACTGTAATATATGCTCACGATCGGATTCAGACACAAAAACCATACAAGACGTGGGCTGTATCAATCTATATAACCTTTTATATGCAGTGTCTAATTTCCCATTATCCGGATGTTCCTCAGTAATCTCATTGGCAGGATCAATAAGGCTATCGCTAACCCCAAGCTTATGACGCATAGCTCCACCGTCAGGAAGTTCAAAATAATATGACCCGCTGCTAACTTTAAAAATTCTAGAAAACTCAGATGCAATCTCTGGATCTTCTATGGCATCTCTAATTAATTGCTCTTGTAACATTCTTTCGTGCGAATAAAATCTCCGTAATTGCTCCTGACGCCATTCTGGGTCACTATCATCCCAATCTATAGCATCGTACCGCGCCTTCATCTTTTCATAATACTCAGTATAAATTTTTTCATCAAACAATTCACGAATACGCAATAACCTACGCTCTCTCTGTCGCAGGTATTCATGTTCCTCTCCCAGCTGCATCCCCTCCTCCCTTCTTGGTAGCACACCTCTTGATACTGTCATAGACATAAATTATAACAAAATAGTAAAGCCGGTCAATTAAATAAAAGAACTAGACTTTTGGTCTAGTTCCTTTTTTGTTCTTATTTTATCTCGTAATTCCTCATCGTAATCTGGGATTCGACTTGTTTTACCATGTCGATCACTACTGCCACAACGATCAGAATCGATGCACCTCCCACAATCAAGTTCGGACTGCCTGTGATTCCTTGTACTACTACTGGGAGGATGGCAATGATTGCTAGGAATGATGCTCCACCAAACAGAATTCGATTTCGTAGCCATCCCAGGTAATCCTCTGTTGGTGCTCCTGGTCGAACTCCTGGAATGAATCCCCCCTGCTTCTGCAAGTTCTCTGCAACCTGATCTGGTCGGAATACTACTGTTGCATAGAAATATGTAAATCCAAACACCAGCAAGAAGTATACGACTCCATAGAACCAGCTATTTGCAAATGCTTCGATCACAAAGTTTGCAACAGTTTGTACCACTTCTGTCTTTGCCTCAACAAAGAACTGAGCAATAAGCGCTGGGAATACAATGATTGATACTGCAAAGATGATCGGAATCATTCCTCCCAAGTTCACCCGCATTGGCAAGTGAGACTGCACTTTTCGTGATGCTGTTCCTCGAACTCCACGAGCATACTGGATTGGGATATTTCGCTGTCCTTCATTCACTATCACAACTGCCAGGATTGTTACTACTGTAATAACTAGGAACAAGATAAGGTTAAACAGATCTGCTTGTGTATATGTTGCTGCAACTTGCTGCAAGAATCCAGGGAATCCAGCAACGATTCCAGCTAAAATCAAGATTGATATACCGTTTCCAACGTTTTTCTCTGTCATTAACTCTCCCAACCACATCAAGAAGATAGTTCCGGCTGTCATTGCTACAAGAGCTGACACAAGTGCAAATCCCTCGATGGCAAATCCGGTTCCAAGTTGCCCACCTTGCTGTCCAATGAGCTGCATAAGAGCAAAACTTTGCACTAGTGCTAATGGAGCTGTTGCCCAGCGTGTCCATCGATTAATCTTCTCTCTTCCCTGCTGGTCTTTCTGCATCTCTTCCATTTGCGGGAAAATCATTCCGAGAAGCTGGAAGATAATTGATGATGTAATGTATGGAGCAATTCCAAGGGCAACGACCGAGAAGTTCTCAAGCGTTCCACCAGAGAACATATTCAAAAGCCCTAGGAACTGGTTGGAGTTGAGGAAGGCGTCTAGCCCTGCAGCATCAATTCCAGGAACGGTAATATGAGCAGCAACTCGGAAGATGCTAACACAGAGAACTAAAAACAGCAGGCTGTTACGAAGCTGTTTTATTTTCCAAATTCGACGAACGGTCTCCCACATAGAATATTGTTATGCCTCTATTTTACCACCAACTGCCATTATTTTCTCTGCAGCAGTCTTTGAGACTGCACATTTCTTGATTGTGACAGCTTTTGTAATCTCACCGTTTGCAAGGATCTTTACGTCCTTTGTGGCACTTCTAATAAGTCCCTTGCTGTGTAATGTCTTTGGTGTTACTACTTCTTTTGCAATATACTTCGCCTCCAAATCGCTTAACCGAACAATCTGTGCATCAGGATTTGGTGACTTAAAACCACGCAACTTTGGAGTTGATAGGATTAGTCGGCGCATTCCACGTCGTTTGTGTCCAGAACTTCCTGATCGAGACTTTTGTCCCTTCATTCCACGTCCAACAGTATGTCCACCTTTGGTAGATCCATATCCGCGACCAACGCGTCGTCTTGATTTTTGTGTACCCTTGTTTGCTTTAAGGGTGTGCATTGAAAGTGTCATACTATTTATTTATCAGCCTTTTTGGGTCCCTCGGCTCCTCGCGCAAGCGCTCGGTCGCTCGGGATGACGGCTTCTGGAATACTATTATCCGCAACCGTCACTTTCTTGGATACCTTCTTGGCTTCAGGCTTTTTCTTTGCAGGCCCCTTCACTTCAGGCTTCTGTGTCTTCTGATCTGTTTTCTGCTTTCTGCTTTCTGCCTTCTTCTGCTCCTTCTTCTCTTCTTCAACGGCCTTTAGCTGCCCAAGCGCAGCAAATGCTGCCTTGGCGTTATTGATTTTATTGTTTGTTCCAAGAATCTTTGAAACTGCGTTTGGAACTCCAGCCAAAGAAAGAACCATGCGAACAGCACCACCAGACTTAAGTCCAGTTCCCTTTGGAGCAGGCTTAATGATCACTTTTGCTGCACCAAATTTTGCTTTAACTTCGTATGGGATGGTCTCCTTTGACATTGGAACAGTAATGACGTTCTTCTTTGCCTGTCGATATGCCTTTTCAATCGAAATCTGAACGTCAGCTCCCTTTGCAACTCCAACTCCTACGCGACCTTTTCGGTCACCAATTAGAAGACACGTTCGGAAACGCATTCGCTTTCCACCCTTTGTCACACGTGTAACGCGTGAGAGCTCTAGAATCTTCTGCTCAAACTCACGTTGCTCACGCTTTTGAAAACGCTTACGACGTCGTGGCTTTCGAGCACCATGCTTTGCTCCTGGTTTCTTTGTATTCTGTTGATTCATCATAGGATTAGAATTCAAGTCCATTCTCACGTGCTGCGTCAGCCAATGACTTTACGCGGCCGTGGTACAAATAAGAACCTCGGTCAAAAACAACCTTTGTTACTCCTGCAGCTGTTGCCTTCTTTGCAACTTCAGCTCCAACAAGTGCTGCAATCTCAACTGGCTTTTTACCTTTAGCGTCAACATGTGAATCAGCAACAACTGCCAAAACCTTCCCAGTTTCATCGTTAATCACCTGTGCTGAGATGTGCTTAAGAGATCGGAACACTGTTAATCGTGGTCGTTCTTGAGTACCTCGAATACGACTACGAGTTCGGTGTGCTCGTCGCAATTTCTTTTCTTGCTTTTTCTTAATTGGATCCTTCATATGCTATTCAGTCTTAGCCGCCTTACCAGCCTTTCGTCGAACAACTTCATCAGTGTATCGAAATCCTTTGCCCTTGTAAGGCTCTGGCTTTTTAAATGCTCGAATCTCGGCAGTTACTTGACCAACAAGCTGCTTATCGATTCCTGAAATGGTCAAAAGATTTCCATCAATTGTGGCTTCAATTCCTTCTGGCAAATCATATTCAATCTGATGAGAGAATCCAAGTCGCATCACAAGCTTCTTCCCTTTAACATCCATTCTGAAACCAACTCCATGCAATTCTAGAGCTCGAGTCCAGCCCTGTGAAACTCCAAGGATCATGTTTGCGATGTTTGCTCGTGTAGTTCCCCAGATCGCGCTGTCTTGCTCCTTGTCGACTGGAGTTGATATCACCTGATTCTCTGCGACCTCGATCTTTACTCGATTCGAGATCTGAGTCTTGAGCTCACCCTTTGGACCTTTTGCAGTTACCTCAAGACCCTTAACATCTAGAGTAACGCCATCTGGAAGCTCAATAACCTTTTTTCCGATTCGTGACATATTAGAAGATTTCACAAATTACTTCTCCACCAAGACGTCGCTTTCGCGCCTCATTGTTTGTCATTAACCCATTTGGTGTTGAAATGATAGCAATACCATGACCTGAGCGTACATATGGTAGCTCTTCTGTCTTTACATACACGCGTCGTCCTGGCTTACTAATACGCTTGATAGACTCAATATTTGATACTCCATCGTCGTACTTTAACTTAAGACGCAACACGGGGTGTTTAAGACCGTCTGTTCTTTCAACTCCCACAAGGTATCCTGCATTTTCCAATACCTTTGCAAGAGCGAATTTTACTTTTGACATTGGGACATCAACCGTTTGCTTTCGAACCATTGAAGCATTACGGATACGTGTCAACATGTCTGAGATTGGATCTGTCATCATATTACCAACTTGCTTTCTTAATTCCGGGAATCTCACCCTTGTTTGCTAGCTCTCTAAAACAAATACGACATAGGCCAAATGCGCGCATATATGCTCGGTTACGTCCGCAGCGCCAACATCGGTTCACGTGTCGAGACATGAACTTAGGTCGTTTTTGTGACTTTACAATTTGATTTCTTGTAGCCATAGACTATTTCGTATTTGTCTTAAATGGGAATCCAAGAGCCTTGAATAGAGCCAATCCTTCTTCTTGGGTTTCTGCTGATGTGGTTATGTTCACCTGAAGCCCATGCAATTGATCAACCTCATTGGCATTAATCTCAGGAAATGCTGTGTGCTCTTTAAATCCGTAGTTGAAGTTTCCTGTTGCATCCACTGCTGATTCTGGAATCCCTCTGAAATCTCGGATTCGTGGGAACGTAACGTTAACAAGCTTCTCAACGAAATCCCACATCCGATTTCCACGCAATGTAACCATTGCTCCAATTGGCATTCCTTCACGGATCTTAAATCCAGCCTCTGACAAACGTGCTTTTGTTTGTACAGGCTTTTGACCTGAGACTCGCTCAAGGGTCTCAAGTAACACTTCCATAAACTTTGAATCACGCTTAGTGCTAAGTCCAGTGTTCAATGTTACTTTTTTAATCCGCGGTACCTGTAGCGCATGCTTACGCTCCAACTGCTCTTTTAGAGCTGGTACAACAGCTGTCTTGTATGTTTCTTTAAGGCTGCTCATATTAATCTAAATCTTGTGTTCCCTTCTTTGTCTTGAGAACTCGTACTTTAACCTTTTTTCCGTTCTTATCAATAAACTTATATCCAACACGTCCTTCTGCATCTTTTCCTTGAATCTTAACATTTGATGCATGAATAGGAGCTGTGTATTCAACACGCTGACCTGGGGTATTACCACGCTTCTTAAGATGCTTTACAGATTTGTTTATTCCCTCAACAACAACCTTGTCGAGCTTAGGAAAAACCTGCAACACCTTTCCGGTCTTACCCTTATCTTTGCCTGCGGTTACCCGCACCATGTCTCCAGTCTTAATCTTCATAAGCATTACAATACCTCAGGAGCTAGAGAGATAATCTTCGGATATCCAAGTCCTCGCAATTCGCGTGGAACTGGTCCAAAGATACGTGTTCCCTTTGGCTCTTTTGTTTCTTTGTCTATGATAACTCCAGCGTTTTCATCAAATCGCACATAAGATCCATCTGCTCGTCGCATTTCCTTCTTAGTTCTTACAATTACAACATGTACAATGTCACTTTTCTTAACATTGCTATGTGGAACAGCTTCTTTGACTACTGCTGTAACTACGTCACCAATACGTGCGTATCGCTTTTTGTATCCCCCAAGCACACGAATCACCATAAGCTTTTTAGCTCCAGTGTTATCAGCTACGTTAAATTTTGATAAATGCTGCAACATATCTACTTAATATCAATAATTCTCCATGACTTATCCTTTGAAAGCGGTCTACACTCTTCGATGACAACCCTATCTCCCACCTTTGCTTTATTTTCCTCATCATGTGCCTTGTATCGCTTGCTCTTGGTAAATCGTTTTAGGTACTTTGAGTGTAAAACAGTTCGGTCAATCTCAACAACAGCTGTCTTTTCCATTTTATCTGAGACAACTACACCTATTAATCGACGACGTTTTGATTGTTCCTTTTTCATAATGAGATTTATTTAGTCACTTCTTGCAAGCGAGTTAGAATGCGTGCAATATTTGCTCGAACTTCACGAACCTCGCGAACATCCTTGAGTTGGTTTACAGAAATCTTTGTTCGCAATTCATAAAGACTTGCACGCTCTTCTGCCAAAAGCTTTTGCAGTTCTTTTTCTGTCTTTTTTTCTAGATCCTTGAATTCCATACTATTTTCGCGTTACAACTTTGGTTTTCATTGGAAGCTTGTGTGCTGCAAGACGCAATGCCTCACGTGCAATATCTTCTTCAACACCATCCATTTCAAACATGACTGTTCCAGCTCGCACAGGTGTCATGTAGTAATCTACTCCCCCCTTTCCTTTTCCCATCGGAGCTTCAGATCCATGAGATGTTATTGGGTGGTCAGGAAAAATTCTAATCCAGATCTTACCACCACGTTTGACGTAACGAGTCATCGCACGACGCGCAGCCTCAATCTGACGAGATGTCACCCATGACTCTGTCATTGCCTTCAAGCCATACGCACCAAACGCAACATTAGTCTTTTGCGTTGCAACACGATCACCTTTTGTGCGTCGCTTGTGCCACTTTCGAAATTTCATCTTTTTTGGAACCAACATATACTTCTATAATTACGCCCGCTTGTTATAACGTGCTGGCCTTGGACCTTTATCTTCCTCACCCTCAAATACTTCTCCTTTATAAATCCAAACCTTTACACCAATAGCACCATAAATAGTATCTGCCTGAACATGAGAATAGCTAACATCAGCACGCAGGTTATGTAGAGGAATACTTCCCTGATGAACTCGCTCCTTTCGGGCGATATCTGCACCATTAAGTCGTCCGCCAACCTGAATCTTCACTCCCTTTGCTCCTGCCTTCATAACACGCTCCATTGCCATCTTCATTGAACGACGGAACGGGAGGCGTTTTTCAATATCCTGAGCTACCTGTGTTGCTACAACGTTTGCTGAAAGCGATGGCTGAGAGATTTCTTGAACATTAATCACTAGGTTTACCTTTTTTCCTCGGTAAAACTTCTTCATCATCTTTGATCGTAGATCCTCAATCCCTGCACCTGAGCGTCCAATTACAACTCCAGGCTTTGCAGCATGTATAGTTGTAGTAATCTTGTTCGCATTGCGATCAATCTCCAGCAGGTCAATGCCCGCGTCCTTAAGTTCCTTTCTTAGGAAATCACGAATACGCACATCGTCACTAAGTTGAGCGATGTAATTTTTCTTATTTCCAAACCACTTTGAATCCCATTTATAAATGGTTGAGAGGCGGAATACTTTTGGATGAATCTTTCGTCCCATATATTTACTTGTCTTTTTTTGTAGCTTTTTGCTCCTTAGCTGGACCAATCTTTACAGTTATATGCGATGTTCGCTTTCGAATCATAGCTGATCGTCCATGTGCACGAGGCCGGAATCGCTTAATTGTTGGTCCCTCGTCAACCTTAATGCTTGCAACCTTATATCCACTAACATCAATAGAGCTGTTATTCTCTGCGTTTGCAATGGCTGAATTTAGGACCTTAAGCACTGGCTTTGCTGCCAACTTCGGACTAAACTGCAGCTGCTTTTGTGCTTCAACAATTCCAAGACCACGTACTAAATCTACAACGAGTCGTACCTTTCGTGGTGACATGTGAATATATTTTGCTGTTGCTTGAACTTGCATATATTAAACTTATTTCCTTGGAGCCTCAGCTGTCTTTCCACCATGACGGGTGAACTTTCGAGTTGGTGCAAACTCACCCAACTTGTGTCCCACCATGTTTTCAACAATGCTTATCTCAATAAATCGCTTTCCATCATGGATCGCAATCACTAATCCAACCATTTCTGGTGTGATTGTTGAAGAACGCGACCAAGTCTTTATTGGCTTTTTACTTCCTTGACTTGTCTGAACCTTCTTCAATAGAGATGGGTCAACAAATGGACCTTTTTTTAGACTTCTTGCCATATGCTACTTTTTCTTGCCCTTTCGTCGTGAAAGGATGAGTTTATCTGACGCCTTCTGTCGGCGAGTTTTAACACCAAGAGCATGCTTTCCAGTAGGTGTCTTTGGATGAGTCAAACCAATTGGAGAACGTCCCTCTCCACCACCATGAGGGTGATCGCACGGGTTCATAGCCTTACCACGAACAGTTGGTCGCACGCTGCGGTGTCGTGTTCGTCCAGCCTTTCCCCATCGGATAAGACGCCAATCTGGGTTTGATACGCTTCCAATTGAACCCATACACTCCTTCAAAACCATTCGAACTTCTCCTGATGGCATTCGTAGTGTTGCATGCTTTCCTTCAACCGCCATAAGTGTTGCTCCTACTCCCGCCCCACGAACAATCTGTCCACCTTTTCCAGGCTGCAACTCAATATTGTAAATCTCCATTCCAAGTGGGATGTTCTCAAGAGTGAATCGATTTCCAACCTGTGGCTCACCCTTGTTCTTTGAAGTTACGATCTCCATTCCTTTCTTCAGTCCCTTTGGAGCCAAAATGTAACGCTTCTCACCATCTGCATATGCAACAAGAGCGATACGAGCTCCACGGTTTGGATCATACTCAATAGTTTGCACAACTGCTGGAACCTCAAACTTATCAAACTTCCAATCAATTACACGTGTGTGGCGCTTTGCACCACCTCCACGATGTCGCACAGTGATCTTTCCCTTTGTTCGACCAGCCATCTGCTTCTTACTCTTAAGTAGCTTCTTGTGTGGCTTCTTACTGGTGACATCATCAAAAGTCTGCACGCTTGATTTGCGGCGTCCTGGAGTTGTTGGTTTGTGTACTCGAATTCCCATACTTAGATTCCTTCAAAAATATCAATCCTCTTACCCTCTGGAAGAGTAATGAATGCTTTCTTCCAATCCTTTCGCTTTCCTAACTTTCGACCAAACGCTACACGCTTTCCTCGCATGTTCATCACATTAACTCTAACCGGTACTACACCGTATAGTTCATTAAATGCATTCTTTATCTCTACTCGATTCGCGTCTCTAGAAACCTCAAATACCATTACATTATTTTCAGAAAGTTGTGCTGTCTTTTCAGTTACCAATGGGCGTACTAAAACAGTTAACGCCTTCTTTGAGATTCCGCGCTTTTCTTTCTTCGCTGGAGTCTTCTTTGCTGCAGCCGCTTTCTTTGGAGCTTTCTTCTGAGCTTTTGGTTTTTCCTGCTTTTTTTCTTCAGGCTTTACCTCTTGCTCTTTCTTTTTCTTCTTTAACAAAGCCATATTATGAATATACTTCAATCATTTTCTCAACTGCGCCCTTTGATGCAATTACGTACTGATACTTGAGCAAGTCTCGCACATTTAAACTATGAGCTGCAAGTGAACCTGTTTTTGGCAGATTTCGCGCTGCTCGAACTACAGCTTTATCTTCACTTCCTGAAACAATAACAGCTGACTTGTCTGCGCCGGGCAATGCCTTTCGCATCTTAGCGACCTTACTTGTTGCTCCATCTGTATCAAACTGATCAACAACTATTAGTAGTCCGGATGCAACCTTGTCAGACAATACTGCAATCAAAGCTTTTCGCTTTACCTTTTTGTTTATCTTCATTCCAAAATTTCGCAACTTGGTTGGACCAAAGGTAATACCTCCACCAATCCAAATCGGTGATCGTCGGGATCCATGTCGAGCACGTCCAGTTCCTTTCTGCTTCCAAGGCTTTCGTCCACCTCCACGCACTTCACTTCGATCCTTTGTATTTGCGTATGTTTCTCGAGTGTTTGCTTCTTGAATACGCAAAGCCTCAGAAACAATATTTGAATCTACCTGCGCCGCAAATAAGTGGCCAGGCAACTCCATTGTTCCTGTCTTAGATCCATCGATCTTGTATATATCTACTTTTGCCATATATCTCCGTCAGTTCCAATTATTTGAATGATGCTTCCACGACTTCCAGGAATCGCACCCTTGATTGCAAGAGTTCCGTCTTTTTCGTTAACCTGTACAACTTCTAAATTCTTTACTGTTACTCGATCTCCACCCATGCGTCCTGCCATACGAACTCCCTTAAACACCTTTTGTGGTCCACCGGCTCCAATAGAACCGGGCATTCGCAACTGATCTTTATGTCCATGAGACGCTGGGCTTCCATGGAATCCGTGGCGTTTTACAACTCCTTGGAATCCTTTTCCTTTCGAAACCCCTATCGCATCAACCATGTCTCCCTGCTCAAATACAGAAAGGTTGATTGTATCTCCTTTTTTAAATTCCTCCCCTTCCGGAAGCTTGATCTCACAAACATGTGCAAAAGATCCTAGACCTTCCCATTGCTTCTGCTGTGGCTTTGCAAGATTCTTCTTATTTCCAAAACCAACTACAACCGCTTTTCTATCTTGATACTCGCGAACCTCAATAACTGTACAAGGTCCTGCTTGCACAAGAGTGACAGGTACGACTGTTCCATCGTCTTTAAACACCTGTGTCATCTCGATTTTTTTTCCGATGATGGCTTTCATACATTTATCTTAGAATGATCTTTAGAGGTTTTCTCAGGTCAACACCTGAGTTACATAAAAACCAGAAGTCTTTAAATGTTACATTTCGCACATTTAAAGGCTTCTAGCCCTTAAGTATCGTTCAACTTTAGGGGATGTTGTGTTTTTACGAGGCAGGTTCCTTTCGCATTTTGTCCAAATCGTCAGGAAGGTTTTCGTTTAGATCTTTCTTCCTGGTTTAGATTCAAAATGATCGGATTGGCTTTCTGTGAGCCTGCAAAAACCTCGTTTGAAGATCTTTGCAGGCTCACAGAGCAAGCCTTATTACATTTTAATTTCGACATCCACTCCAGCTGGTAGGTTTAATGACATGAGGGAGTCGATAGTGGTCTCACCTGGATTAACAATGTCAATGAGACGCTTGTGAATACGCATTTCGTACTGATCGCGTGACTTCTTGTGAACAAAGGTTGATCGGTTTACGGTGTAACGTCGTTTCTCTGTAGGCAACGGAACAGGCCCAATTGCATCAGCTCCACTTCGCTTTACTGTTTTTATAATTGTCTCTGCAGCCGTATCGATCAACTTGTGATCATAAGCGCGAATCTTTATGCGGATTCGTGGCTTTTGCTCTTTTTTTTCTGTGTTTGCCATAGAAGGTACATGTGTGATTAAGCCAAGCGAGGAAAGGCTTTAACCTTTCCCCGCATGCATATTACTCAACAATTTTTGTTACTGTTCCTGCTCCAACTGTTCGTCCACCCTCTCGGATAGCGAAACGCATCTGATCTTCAATCGCAACAGCTTTTCCAAGCTCAACAGTAAGGTTCAATGTGTCGCCAGGCATAACCATCTCTGCTCCATCTCCTAGCTCGGTTACCTCACCTGTTACATCAGTTGTTCGAATATAGAACTGTGGCTTGTAGCCCTTGAAAAATGGCTTATGTCGTCCACCCTCTTCCTTAGTCAAAGCATAAACCTTAGCTTCAAACTTTGTATGTGGCTTCACAGATCCAGGTGCAGCAAGAACCATTCCGCGCTCTACATCTTCCTTTTTAACTCCTCGCAAGAGAATTCCAGCGTTATCTCCAGCCATTCCCTTATCAAGTAGTTTGTTAAACATTTCAATTCCTGTAACAACAGTCTTTTGAGTATCACCCAATCCAACGATTTCAATTTCATCGTTTAGGTTCAAAGTTCCACGCTCAATTCGTCCTGTTACAACAGTTCCACGTCCCTCAATTGAGAAAACATCCTCGATAGGCATCAAGAAAGACTTGTCAGTTTCTCGAGTTGGTTCTGGGATGTACTCATCAAGTGCCTTTACAAGCTCCTTGATTGAATTAACTGCTTCCTCATCTCCCTCAAGTGCCTTAAGAGCTGATCCGCGGATAATTGGAGTTTCATCTCCAGGGAACTCATACTGCTTCAAAAGATCTCGAATCTCTTCCTCAACTAGGTCAACAAGCTCAGGGTCATCAACCATGTCAGTCTTGTTCATGTAAACAACCATTGCAGGTACTCCAACCTGACGTGCTAGCAAAATATGCTCACGTGTCTGTGGCATTGGCCCATCAGCTGCTGATACAACCAAAATAGCACCATCCATCTGCGCTGCACCTGTAATCATGTTCTTTACGTAGTCAGCGTGTCCTGGACAGTCAACGTGAGCAAAGTGTCGAGCCTCAGACTCGTACTCAACGTGTGATGTTGAAATAGTAATTCCTCGCTCTCGCTCTTCTGGAGCCTTGTCAATCTGATCAAAAGCCTTCTTTTGATCTGATGGTGAGAAAAGGCTAGAAAGCGCAGCGGTAAGTGTTGTCTTACCATGGTCAACGTGTCCAATTGTTCCAACGTTGACGTTTGGTTTCGAACGGTCAAACTGTTCTGCCATATTATTTAAACTAAGAGTAATATGTATTAAGATTTTGGCTTAATTTGTGGAAAATTTACACCTTCCACGAACGCCGAGATGATAACAAAGTTGGCGAAATTATGCAAGCCTTAAGCTGTGAATTCCTTGTGAATAGGTTTTTATGCTAATTCTTGGCGAATTTCAGCACTATTCTACTGGTTCTAGATAAAACTGCTCTTCTGCTGATTCTGGGTCAATTTCAGGTCCTTTTTCAGCAGTCAAACCCTCATTTTCCTGCACAACTGACTCAAGCTCCTCTGGCAGCTCTTCGAGATCTATATCAGATGCCTCTATTGAGAACTCATCAAGTGACTCTTCAGATTCGATCTCTCCGTCAAAACCCTCAAATTCCTCATCCACGAAGAACTCTTCAGACAGCCCACACTCTTCATCGGAATACTCATCAATAAGCGCCTCATAACTGGAAAGTGGCAGAATCACCATTTCTTCCTGATTCTCATCCAAAACCACTACTGGAGAATTAGTCTTACGCGCAATGCGCATTAGTCTGTTGAGCTGATTATTGTCCATATGTGCCAATGTTATCTTACTGGGACAAAAAAGCAAGAGTTTATATCATCATAAAAATCATCCAGAAAAATTGACGCCCCCCGTGGGAGTTCCCAGGGAGGGCGTACAAACCGGGTCAGGCGATCGGTGGAGGTGTTCCGCTAGCAAGCATGGCTGAGAGCTCTGCAAGAGCTACCATATCACACATGCCACGAGGCAACTCCCAGGCATTTGGCTTTTTCCGATTCCTGTATCTTTTCCTATACAGACCCGTGGGGAGGCCAGGACAGTAGACTGGGGGCGGAATCCGAACCCCAAGCGGTGCCAAGCCGCCGGCACCGAAACTCACTTCGCGTATACACTGAACATCTACTTGCATGACAATCTCCTGTTATAGTGATTGTCCGTAAAAGCCCAAAGCTACGCGGACGCACCTGTTGTGGAGACACTCGCGTGTCCCGCACCCCTTACTCAACGCACTTTGCTGGTTTTCCACGCCAGCACCGCCTTACCGCCCGTTCCACCAGTACAGCACGGCGGCTTAGTGCACCCACTTTTACCCGGCAACGATATTCATTCTATAGGCTCGCGTGCAATTTAAAAAATACATGTGTGGAAAACTAATAAAAAGTAAAGCACTCCGCATACGAGCGGAGCGCCGAGAGACAAGTCAGAGGAATAGCTTATGACCTGTTACCTACCCTTCCGGGCTAGTACCGCAACCACAAGGTGGAAGAGTGCCAGGTAGGCAGGGTTGAAGATACTAACAAAGTCACCGTTGTACGACAGTGTGGCATTCAGAAGCGTCACCAGACATGCCACTGTCCAAACCCACCACGAAAGCGGCTCATCTTTAGTTGGATCCTTGTACACATCCTTGAGCGTGGGATGAAATGAGATCACAACCGTGAGCATCATGATGAGATTCGCGGTACTGGCATCCCTGTAGTACCAGTACACCACAAACGAAAGAACGCATAGAACGAGAACAAAGATCTCGACAGAGTCAGGCCACTTGAACTTCTTCCAGCGCAAGGCCAGGATGAATGTCACTGTTGCGGCAAAACTCCCTACGATGTACTGAAGCGCCAGAGGAAAACTCGTCACTTCAGTGAAGGTCACGGCGTTAATCGTAGCCGCAATCATCCAAATGAACCACGTAACGAACTTGGGCTTGGAGCTTCCTCTCTTCGTCTGGATGTTATAGAGGACGTAGCCGGTGGCGTGGATCAACGCCGCAGGCACACCGAGAACCCATTCAAGAAGCTGATCTTCTTGCATTGTAACTCCCCGTACCTGGAATATTAACTCGATCCGCACCATGCGAACTTGTTAAATAACTTAACAAACCCACAAATACAGGTCAATTTTGTACGCAAAAAAACCTACCAATTGCTCGGTAGATTTTTAAAAATCTAAATTCTAAGTTCTGTTTTCTATGTTCTATTATTCCGCCTTCCCTCCCCGCTTTTCGATAATTTCTTTAGCAACATTCGAAGGCACTTCTTTGTACTCATTAAATTCCATTGAATAACTTGCTCGACCCTGAGTCATAGAACGCAAGCTTGTTGCATATCCAAACATCTCAGCAAGTGGAACAACAGCCTGAACTGTTTTTACATTTCCACGCTCTCCCATCTCCTGAATCTGCGCTCGCTTTGAGTTCAAGTCTCCAACAACAGTTCCCATATGTTCCTCTGGAGTTACAACCTCAACCTTCATAGTTGGCTCAAGAATAACTGGATTTGCTTTCTTCGCAGCTGCTTGGAACGCCATTGATCCAGCCATCTTAAATGCCGCCTCGTTTGAGTCAACATCGTGGAATGAACCATCGTAAAGAGTTGCCTCTACATTGATAACTGGATAACCAGCCAAGATTCCTCGATCCAATGCCTCGCGTACTCCCTTCTCTGTAGCAGGAATGTACTCGCGTGGAATCGCACCACCCTTAATCTCATCATGGAACAAGAAGATCTTATCAGTCTCTTCACCTTCAACTTGCTCAAGCGGCTTGATGCGCACCCAAGCATGACCATACTGTCCACGTCCTCCAGACTGCTTGATGTACTTTCCCTCTCCCTCTGCCTCGATCCGAATGGTTTCACGGTAACTCACCTGTGGTTTTCCAACATTTACTTCAACATCAAACTCGCGCTTCATTCTATCAACAATAATCTCAAGGTGCAGCTCACCCATTCCTGAAATAATAGTTTGCATTGTTTCATCATCTGTTCGAACGCGGAATGTTGGATCCTCTTCTGCAAGCTTCTGAATAGCAAGTCCCATCTTCTCTTGGTCAACCTTTGTCTTTGGTTCAAGTGCCTGAGAGATAACTGGCTCTGGGAATGTAATCGATTCCAGAGAAATCGGATTTTCTGGATCACACAATGTGTTTCCTGTTGTTGTATTTTTCAATCCTACTGCAGCTGCAATCTCACCAGCATGAACTTCATCAACATCCTCTCGACTGTTTGCATGCAATCGAACAATTCGAGCAATACGCTCCTTCTTTCCTGTTGCAGTATTCAGCACATAGCTCCCTGCTTTCAAACTTCCAGAATAAACACGGAAGAAAGCTAGTTTTCCAATGTAAGGATCTGTCGCGATCTTAAATGCAAGTGAAGCAAACGGTGCATCGTCTTTTGCTTCTCGAGTCATCTTTACCTCTTCATCATCTGGGTCAACTCCTTCAACCGGTGGAATATCAAGAGGTGATGGTAGGAAATCAATAACAGCATCAATCATGAGCTGAACGCCTTTGTTCTTTAGTGCTGTTCCACACATCACTGGAAAAATATCCAAGTTGATAACCGCCTTTCGCAAAATCTTCTTTAAATCTTCGTATGAAGGCTCCTCACCTGCTAGGTATTTATCCATTGCAGCCTCATCATTTTCAACAATCGCCTCAACAAGCTTTGCGTGCCATTCCTTTGCCTGCTCAGCATATTCTTCTGGAATATCAATCTCTTCAATGTCCTTACCCATTTCATCCTTATACATGTATGCTTTCATCTTCAAAAGGTCGATTAGCCCTTCAAACTTATCCTCTGATCCGATTGGCAGCTGGATTGGATGAGCCTTTGTGGTAAGTCGCTCATGAATTGACTCAAGATCCTTGAAGAAATCTGCACCTGTTCGATCAAGTTTGTTAATGAAACAAATTCGGGGAACTTGGTACTTATCCGCTTGGTGCCAAACAGTCTCCGACTGAGGCTCAACTCCTGCAACTCCATCAAAAATAGTCACACCACCGTCGAGAACGCGAAGTGATCGCTCAACCTCAACCGTAAAGTCAACGTGACCTGGGGTATCAATAATATTGATTCGGTGATCCTTCCAGAAACAAGTTGTAGCAGCCGAGGTAATTGTAATTCCTCGCTCCTGCTCCTGCTCCATCCAGTCCATCTCAGCTTCTCCCTCGTGCACCTCTCCAATTTTGTGCTTCTTTCCTGTATAGAATAAAACGCGCTCCGTTACTGTAGTCTTTCCGGCGTCGATATGAGCGATAATTCCGATATTGCGGACTCGCTCTAGTGGGTATTCACGTGCCATAAAAAGTATTAATGAAAAGATTAACGTCGCGCAAAGTGCGCAAATGCTTTGTTAGCCTCAGCCATTCGCTGAACATCAAGCTTCTTCTTCATTGCATCCCCTTCGCCCTCTGAAGCAGCAAGTAACTCGTTCGCGAGCTTTTGTGCCATTGGCTTTCCCTTTTTTGCTCGAGCAGCTTCAAGGATCCATCGGTATGCCAAAGCAACTCGTCGCTCAGCTCGCACAGGCATTGGGATCTGATAGTTTGCTCCTCCAACACGACGTGATCGAACCTCAACAGAAGGCATTATGTTTTTCATTGCCTCGTCAAAAAGATCCATTGCATCCTTTTTCGACTTTTTTGCAGCAATCTCAAGTGCATCGTATACAACACGTTCTGCTGTGGTCTTCTTACCATCCAGCATCACATAGTTAATAAGTTTTGTAATTAAAACATTGCCGTACTTATGGTCCGGCAATAATATTCGCTTTGGGGCTTGTTTTCCACGCATAGTTTTAGTTAGTTGGCTCTGTCATTTCCTGCCGCGTAGTGGCAGTACTAGAGCTATGAATTATTTGATCGTTAATTTATTTCTTCGGCTTCTTTGTTCCGTATCGCGAACGAGACTTAGTCCGTCCTTCTACTCCAGTTGTATCATATCGTCCACGAACAATTGTATATCGCACACCTGGGAGGTCCTTAATCTTTCCACCTCGAATCATTACAATAGAGTGCTCTTGTAGGTTGTGCCCTTCTCCTGGGATGTATGCAATAACTTCTTGTCCATTTGAAAGTCGAACACGCGCAACTTTACGCAACGCTGAGTTAGGCTTCTTTGGAGTTGTTGTATACACACGGACACATACTCCACGCTTAAATGGAGCTCCACGACGCAACTGTGTGCGCTTTCGGTGAAGTGTATCTGTAGTGAACTGCATAGCAGGTGCTTTTGACTTTGTCTTTACCTGCTTTCGTCCCTTTCGAATCAATTGATTGATTGTTGGCATAATGCTCTAATCTTTGTCTAAAGTTGTAGAAAATACGGCGGTAGAGTACCACGAGCCTTAAAATAGGTCAATATGTTGATATGGGCGAAATATCAGTGTTGACTTTTACGCGAAACTGGGCTATATTGCCAGACCTCTTCACTGATCCGCAAGGATACAACCCCATACAAGGAGACTGCCTTGCTCGAAACCTGGAACCTCTTCCGTACCGCCTGGTTACTGTATACACAGAGACGAAAGCGGCAAAAGCTCATCAAGAAGGGCTACAGGATCCCTCCTGCTCTGGCTGCAACTGACCTGATGAATCTCATCCAGTCCCCCTACGTCAACAACGACGTCGTAGTATCTATGTGGGAGATCTTCCACGAGGTGTGGTGCTACGAAGATGACTTCTACGCTGCTCGCGAGAAGGTCGTAAATGCTATGCGTGAGCACCGCCCCGGGTTGTTCAGGGCCATCCGACAGCGTGACGAACAACGGATGATGGCTGAGATGCTCCAGGACTTCGCAATGTTCTTCACGGCCATGGGACTCATGCCACCCGTCGTCGAAACTCACATGTTCGAGGTTCGCATGATCGTGCCCTCTCCTAACTGCGACGAATGCGGAGATCGCCACTCCTGCGGCCTGCGCCCTCGTGGCTGCGGAGAGGAATAGCCTCTCCTAGACCCCCTCGCGTCCCGCGCCCTCACCCGGTGCGGGCGTTTTGCTTTAAAAAATCAAAGCCAGCAAGTACTGACAATTCTCTCCAACCAATGCAGAGCAAACTGCATATGATGGAGCGCTTACAAAAAAGAAAATATTGAAAGATGTAAAAATCGACAGGATCACAAGTGCAAATAAAACGCGCGGGCCGTACATCATGATTTGCATCTTGATTTTCTGATGCTGCGGCTTGATAAGTATCGCATCCAAGATTTTCGATCCATCAAGCGGGTAAATCGGAATCAAATTAAAGAACATTAGGAACAGATTGATGATGATCAGCAACAGCAAGAATGCAAAAAGCATATCTACTTCAGCGAAAACTCCAGCCACCAGCAAACCTCGAAGAACCGTAGCCGCCAAGGTCGCCATAAACAAATTTGAGATTGGTCCAGCAAGTGCAATCCATAAAGCATCCTTTCGAGGGTCTTTTAGATTATACGGATTAAACGGCACTGGCTTTGCCCAGCCAAACCCAAGCGTCACCAACAACAGCATTCCCATCCAATCAATATGTGCCAAAGGATTTAAAGTTAAACGCCCAGCCATCTCAGCAGTCTTGTCGCCTTTGATGTTTGCTACCCAGGCGTGCGCAAACTCATGAATGGTCAAAGAAACAAGAATAGCTGCCAGCCAAACAACTAGCAGTATTGGTTGCTGTGCTATTAAAGATAAAATCATAGTTATTCCTCCCGGACCTCAAGATCCGCTCCAATGGATTTTAGATTTCCGTACAAGTTCTCGTACCCACGCTCCAAATGCTCAACGCCGTCAATCTCTGAAGTACCCTCCGCGGCAAGTGCCGCTGCAACATATGCCAATCCCGCACGGATGTCAGGCACAGTCATCTGTGATGCCTTGAGTGGTGTGGGGCCCTTAATCACTGCAGAGTGCTTATAATTCTCCCCTGCAAATCGACACGGCATCTCACCCAAGCACTTATCAGACAATGTAATATCTGCTCCCATTTCATTCAATATCTCTGTGTATCCAAATCGCTCCTGATACACAGTTTCATGAATAACCGATGTTCCTTCAGCCTGTGTCAACACGACCACAAATGGCTGCTGCCAATCAGTTGCAAACCCTGGATGTGTGTCGGTCTCAAGTTCAATACCTTTATACTTATCCGACCCTTTGAAGAGAACCCCGTCCTGATCAACAATATACTCTCCGCCAATCCTTCGAACAGCATTCAAGAAAGTAATCATACTTGAGTGACCTGCACCACGGCAGTAGATCTCTCCTCGGGTAGCAAGTGCAATGCACGCATATGACGCAGCCTCGAGTCTATCTGCCAATACGCGGTGCGTACATCCATGCAACTTCTCTACTCCAATTACTTCAATGTAACGACCAACTCCACGCTGGATAATCGCCCCCATCTTTTGAAGCATCATGATAAGCGAAATGATCTCAGGTTCAATCGCAGCATTCTTGATAACAGTCCGGCCTTCAGCCAAAACTGAAGCGAACAATATAGTCTCTGTTGCTCCAACTGAAGGATACGGTAACTCAATCTTTGCCCCCTTAAGTCCATTTGGCGCCTTCACTACATGTGCTTCTGGAGAGTCTTCAATCACAGCACCCATTTTCTCAAGAGCATCAAGATGGAAGTTAACAGGCCGAGGTCCAATCTTATCTCCTTCTGGTTTTGGAACATAAGCTTCGCCTGCACGATGTAAGAGCGGCGCGACCGTAAGAATCGAGAGTCGATTACGCCGTGACATCTCAATTGCCGATGTCTGACTTATCTCTGGAACTTTTATCGAAAGTGAGTGGTCACTTACTGCACTCTCACCGCCAAATGTATGTACCAGCTCACGCGCAATATCAGTCTCTTGCTGAAGCGGCACGTTGTGCAAAATCACCTCCTCTTCAGTCAGTAATGAAGCGAGAATCATCTTTGAAGCGCCATTCTTAGCTCCTACGATTTGTACCTCTCCACTGAGCGGCTCACCACCTTTAATAAAGATTTTTTTCATAGTTGAAGTTCGATATTTGATATGTATAGGGTGTCATATTTGAGCGGGAAAATCAATGCTTGTGACACAACAAAAAAACTTCCAAATTTGGAAGTGTTATTGCAGCTCCGGACGGTAGGACGAATTAGTCCTCTGCCACATGTGGGCTAAACGATTTCAGGTGGCGCACAAGTGAGCCGGAGCCCAGTTGAACGGTCCCGAATCGCAGAGAACCGCTGGATCCCCGCATGCGCGCACTGCTTCATTGTGCGAACAGCTAGACTGCGTAATCTCGCAGATGGTTCTTTCGAATCAGTGGATCCTTTCTTGTTGTAATTGGCTAATTACGTTCTACCGTCTTGAAGCTATTTATATTATCGCAAAGTTGGTGGTTTTTGCAAAGAAAAACAGGTGAATTCATCCACCCGTTATCCATAGTTTTTCCACATTTGTTATCTATGCTCCAAAATGGTACTGATCTGTAAGCTTTTTGTAGTCAAATACCTCATCCTTATCGAAGAATCGATCAATTTCTATTGCTGCATTTTCAACCGAATCTGAGGCATGGACGACATTTCCTGCAAGATCCATTGAAAGATCTGCTCTTATAGTTCCAGCATCAGCCTCTCGTGGATTTGTTGATCCAACAATCTTTCTAACCTCATTTATAACATCAATACCCTCTAACACCATGCCTAATACAGGAGTCTGCATCATAAACTCTGAAAGACCTTTGTAAAAAGGCTTATCAACGTGGTGACTATAGTGATCTGCAAGAATAGTTTCATCAAGGTTAATCAACTTCATTCCTGCGATTTTCAAACCCTTTCTTTCAAATCGATGCACTATCTCCCCAACCAACTCTCGCTGAAAAGCATCTGGCTTGATCAGTACTAATGTTTTTTGTACGTCTGACATAAAATATGTTTAATTCGCAGGAAATATAGCAATAAACTACAAAAGAATCAAGCACATAGAGCTTCATGAATTGAACGATCGTTCAATTCATGAAGCCTACAGTTCAGAAGCAAGAAAAACCCTGAACCAATTATCAGATTTGAATCTTGAAGAAAACAACCTAGCCACATAGTCACTAATATTTTTCGAACAGCACCATACACTTCGATGCATCTGCTTAAAGCCTAATCGCTTCAATATGTGCCTAACCTGATTACGTAGTCGTTTGTGATCCTCAGGTATATCAAATGAGATCAAACAAATCTGGCCACCTGGTAGATTATTTGCGTTCATTGAGAGCTGCGCCATATATTCCTCGAACCCTGCCTTAGAAAATGATGTTAAATACCCGTCAGCTATCTTTTTTCTATCGATTAATCTTCTTTTCTCTAACCTCCTAAATTCCTGTCTCCTTAGTTTAGCCTCTTTTCTGTCTAAGAACTCTCTTGCGCCCTCTATACCAAATCTAACCACCAACCCCGGCCTAGAAAGACCAAAGTGAACATCTTCAATAGCTTGCCCGATATCAACAAGTATTCTCGCTGTTCTAGAATGAGGTTGAAGAGGCCTTACAGCTTCATTAATTAAACGATCGTTCATAAAGTGAAACTTTTATTAATACAATTTAATTTCATATCCCTCCGATGAGCAAATGACTCTAATATCGCCATGAAGGTCTGTTCTATAGACTTGCACGTTCATCTGATCTAGACGATTCAGAACCTCATCATGTGGATGGCCGTAGTCGTTCTCACCAACTGAGATTATCGCCACCTCTGGATCAACTGCTTTGAGAAAATCAACATGCGACGATGTGTAACTCCCCTGATGCGCAACCTTGAGAATATCTATATCTCCGACATATTCCATGATCGCCAGCTCCTGGTCAGCGCCAATATCACCGGTCAACAAAATTCGAGTTTCAAAGCATTCGACTAGCATGACGATCGATCCATCATTGGGATCGTCAAGTTGCACCCCTTCGAGGTTCGCGACAGGCCACACGACTTCAATCGAAACTTGCTCGTCGATCCACAACCTCTCGCCCGACAGCACAGTCGAATCCCTACCCTCGATCAGATCTTCAAACTCATTCGAAAAACTTGTGCCATATTCTTGCCCACTAACCCAAACACTACCGACCAAATATCTATCAAGTACATCAATCAAACCAGTAAGATGATCAGCATGCGGGTGTGTATTCACAATCAGGTCAATCGACCTATCCCAAAACGGCATAACTATGGACAGCTTTTCAACAATCACATTTGATGGTCCGCCATCGATCAATACTTGCATATCGGAGTCGATAAAGATTGCATCCCCCTGCCCCACATCAAACACCCACACAGAAACCTCATCACCCCAAGACTGAAATCGGAAAGACTGAATCAGTACTACTATAACCAACGTAAAAGTTAGGACTGCAATGCTAATGATACGTTTATTTTTGAACTCCATATTTTGATATTAAGGACCAGCCAACCAAGTAGTGTAATCATGATCACAATCCAATGAATCGACTGCATAAACAGATCCAAGCCAGCAAAAGCTTCTACAGTCCAGAGCATCGCAGTGAGTGAAAGCCACGTAGGTGCACTTAGAATCGCAGCGATCTTCACACTTATAAGACCCATGCATGTCGCAATAGCACCAGTAGCCATGGCAAGTGGAATCCATGGCAGAACAAACACATTTGCAAATAAACTCACAAGCGAAAACTCTCCGAATTGCAAAAGTATAACCGGCAAACTCATAAACGTTGCGGCCAAGGTTGCAATAACCGATTCCCTGATCACGAGCTGCTTTGGCAGCCACTTCAATCGCTTTTCGATAATCGGAGACAAGTAAATCAGACCAATCGTTGACATCATTGAAAGCTGAAACCCAACATCATCTCGAAGCAACCTTGGATTGATCATCAACATTATGGAAGCGGTCAAAAGTAATACGTTGATCATGCTGGTACGTCGCCCTGTTTGATTGGCTGTAATCAAAACAATTCCCATTACCCCTGCTCTAAAAACAGCAGCATCTGCTCCTGCCAACATAATGTATCCAACAACTGCTGCTACTAAGAATGCAAAGGCACGCTGGCGCTTCACGCCAATGGATGCGAAGAACCCCATTGCAATCCAAAGCACAACTGAAATGTTATAACCTGAGGCCGCAACGATATGAGTAGTCCCTGTTTGTAAGAATCGTTCCTCCCATTCTTCGCTGAATCGCTGCTCGCCCAACAATAAGCCAACAAGCAAGGACCCATGCGGCTCTCCAAATACTTGATCCAACTTTTTGATAAATGCTGACCGTGCATCAAGCAAAATAGACTTCCAGTTCCTATTCCCTTCCTCGATCAAGAAAACATTGTACGTAAAACACGTCGCGTAAATACTTTTCGAAGCTAAGTATCGATCGTATGCAAAGTCCTCAATCATTCCAGGCGCCTCAAGCTCACATCGGGCCCTCAGCTGATCGCCATACTCGTACTTAGGATATGGCAAGGTGATGACCTGAACTCGATCTTCGATCGCAGCATCATTAACGATCAGATTCGACAAAACAATCCGCTGCCAACCATTACTCACTTCAACATCGGCAACAGCGCCATCGATAATTAACTCTTGACCTGCATAATTTGCAATCGACTCACTTGAAGGAAAGCTGTGCATATATCGCCATGCACCAACTCCCGATACAAGCAGGCAGATCAAAACCAACAGAAAACCAACTTGCCTTACTACTTTAGAAAGCACGATTCCGATCAATGCTATAAAACCTGCGACCCAGATCCACTGCACCTCACTGTTCAAATTCAAACACCACGACAAAACAGCGATTCCCGCAAGGAACCCGACACATATCGCACGCACTACATTTGATGGTGATACTTTCATAAGCAAAAACCCCCTCTCGGGGGCTTTTTCTGGCATTTGCATGACGACTTTTGTCATTTAAACCATAATAAATACCCCCCTGGGTGTCAATAGCTTAAACCTATGGACCTGAAGGGATTCGAACCCTTTAGACAAAGTTGACAAAAATCGTCTCGCAAGCCTGCCAGGCCCATAGATTAAAGCTATCGAACAAAAAACTCCCCAGTGATCGTTCTAGAACAATCAATAGGGAGTTTCTTATTCTATTTCAGCATCCAAAAAGACTAGTGTCAATGCGACGTGTGGACTTCTGGCTCAAGTGTGAATTTTGTTAGGAATGTAATACCAAATGCTGCGACTGCTGCAGCAACAAAGGCAACAGATATAGACATATAAATTGTCAAAACTGCAAGCAAGGCTACGATAATAACACGTCCAAAGGTAAGCGCCATCTCGCGAATCACTGTGAACTCATCAATATAATGGCCTGAGTCAGCTGCCTTCTCGTAAATCATTACGTCTACTGGCGTACGCATAAGAATTGATCCAAACGTATGGAAAGTTGAAACAGCAAACACACCAACAACAGAATCAACTAACGCCTTGAAGAACCACCCCAGAGCATACAAATCAACACCCACCTTAATCATCTTTCGTTTATGATGATGGTCAATCTGCTTTCCGACTATTAACTGTAAAAGAATATTCACAACAACCAATAATGACGCAAAGATTCCAATATTTAAGTAAGCGCCATCAAACACGATGAACAAGAATATCGGCCAAGCTATATATCCTACAGCACTATCTGCTCCATAAGCCATCATTGAAAGAGTAAGATATCTGTAACGCTTCTGAAACATCTTCTTAAACGTTTCGAGGAATCCATACTCATACTGCACATTTGTGCGTGGCAAGAACGACAATGGAATTAGTGATAGAAGTACAAGGCCAATGCCAACTGCAAATGCTGCCCCATACGAATATGTCGCGATCATGAATCCACCAGCGATCGGTGCTCCAACTCCCACCAACCTTTGCAAAGCATAGAATATACCAACTTGCTTTCCCCTGTGCTTTTTAGATGAAAACTTTGCAAAGTCAACGTGAAATGGCGCCCAATAAAACGCATTTGTAATTGCACTGAATGCAATTAGTAACCCTAAAAATGTCCAAGGGTGAAAATCAGGTGCAACATCAAGTAAATAAGCAGTTCCATAAATCGCGATCCAGGAGATCGTTCCAATAAACATGCTCGCCACTAAGCCTGTGCGTGAAAAAATCTTCGCACCCCAAATGAAAAACGGAATTCTAAATAGGTAATTTGCTGCAAACCACAAAAGTGTCCACTGCAGATCTAATCCAAAAAACTCGTACAAAAATACTGGGAAGAATATTCCAATAATCTGAGTTGCGCTAAATCCCAAAAGCCGACTTATCGCAAGCTGAGGTAATGCTCCCAGGTGTCTGACATCAAACTTGTGATGTGTAAGTGGGAATGATTGTTTATGCTGACTCTTCATGCAAATACTATTATAACAAAAAGAACCTCAATGGTCTGAGGCTCTCTTGATAATTATTCATCAAGCGTTTTCTGCTCAGTTGCTAAACAACGAAGTTGATTAGCCTACCTGGAACATAAACTACTTTCTTTACATCGTCCTTGATGTGCTTTGTAACATTCTCATCAGCTTTTGCTAGGTCTTCGACTTCATCCTGAATTGCATCTGGCGCTGCCTGGACCTCACCACGAAGTTTGCCGTTTACTTGAACTGCAATATTTACAAGCTCATCGACCACAAGCTCCTGATCATACTCAGGCCACTCGCCTTCTTCGAGCATCTTCTTTTCACCAAGCTGCTCAGCAAGTTCATTTGCAAGATGTGGCGCAAATGGGCACAAAATCTGTAAGAACCTCTGGAATGTATCTTTTGTAATCGTATCTGATGCTTGGCACTGATTAACAAATGTCATCATCTGCGCAACTGCAGTGTTGAACCTCATGGTTTCAATATCTTCTGTGACCTTTTTGATCGTCTTATGAAGTGCACGTGTAACAAATTCTGGCTCCTTATCTCCAGTCAACTCAGCCAATCGAACTACCCTATCCAAGAATCGCCGAACTCCAACTGATCCATTTGTATTCCATGGCACAGGCTCTTCAAACGGCCCCATGAACATTTCATAAACACGAAGCGTATCAGCACCATACTTTTCTACAATCTCGTCCGGATTTATTACATTGCCCTTGGACTTTGACATCTTGTGACCATCCTCAGCCAAGATCAAACCATGCGAAGTACGCTTTTCATATGGCTCGCTAGTTGGAGCTGCGTCAATGTCAAACAAAAACTTATTCCAGAATCGTGAATATAAAAGATGTAGTG
This sequence comes from uncultured Gammaproteobacteria bacterium, assembly GCA_964452565.1. GTDB lineage: Bacteria > Patescibacteriota > Patescibacteriia > UBA9934 > UBA9934 > UBA9934. The sequence continues at coordinate 476,700 of CAYVLY010000001.1, forward strand.
TTGTATGCTCCATTCCACCGTTATACCAAGTCACTGGTCCCCAATAATTTAACGGGTGGCTCATGTAATCTTTCAGGAACTGAACTTTTTCGTCATCCTCCTTGCCTTCACGAGTCTCTGGGAATGTCTCATGCAAAAAATTATAGTGATGCAGCATGTACTTTGGAGATAGTGTTTGGAATGACTCACCCCAAAGGAACCCACGCTCAGATAACTCTAAATCTGGCTTATGTAAAATCTGTTGCCTAATCTCAGGTGGCAAACTCTTATCTCGCAGATGAGTGTAGATATCACCTCCAAGGTGATACGCAGGAACCAACTCAACCATCATTCCGTCCTTTTCAATCCTATTCCATCCTCGATCTTCTTCATGGACCACAAATCCATCACCACGCAGAATCTCAAGTGCCTTATCAAAGTTTTCTCCAAGAATAAAAAGATCAAGATCGTGCATGTGACGCCACAACTCCTTATTAAGTCCATTAATCATTAGTGACCCTGACGCCCAGAGCATAATGTTGTGCTCTGCAAGCAGAGCCTTCATATGCTTGAACAAATCAAATAGCTTATGATCTAATTCGTCGGGTTGGATTTCAGCTCGCTTCCATTTATTCACGCCAAACATCTCATTACTCTGCGGTGCAGCATAGCGCATAAAGTACCAACTTGATCCTGCCCAGTTTGGCATCACATCAGTTTCACGCCGCGCCGGCTTTCCACACTCAGGACAATCAACACTTACCCAATCTTCTATGTTCGAAAGTGGACTCTCGCCGGTATCAGTTGGTTCATACTTATCTACTTCAGGAAGTGTAAGCGGCAATTGCTCCTCGCTCATTGGGAACCATCCGTCACCATATCGACTCTTACTCTTACAATGCTCACAATGAACCATTGGAATTGGCTCACCCCAATAACGCTGACGAGAAAAAACCCAGTCACGCAACTTGTACTGAACCTTTGATGCCCCAATGCCATAATCCTCAAGCCAATCTGTGATCTTTTTCTTTGCGTCTGCTGTTGAGAGGCCATTCAAGAAATCTGAGTTAATCGCAGTCCCTTCTCCAGAAAAGCAACAATCAGTCTCTTGAGATCCTTCGACTCCCTCTGGTCGCTCAGGATGACGGATTGCGGTATCCGCGACCGTCACTTCCACGACTTTTAATCCAAACTTCTGAGCAAACTCGTAGTCACGCTCATCGTGTGCCGGAACTGCCATTATTGCTCCAGTTCCATAGCCTGTCATGACATAATCTGCGACCCAGATTGGAATCCTTTCATCTGTGAGCGGATTTAGAGCTTGCAATCCCTTAAGCTCAACTCCTGTCTTTTCTTTTGAAGCATCGCCACGCTCGAAATCTGATTTTGATGATGCATCTTTGACATATTCTCGAACCTCTTTGATATTTTCAATCTTATCTGAGTGCCTCTCAATCATCCCATGCTCTGGAGCAATTACCATGTAGGTTGCTCCAAACACAGTATCGGGTCGTGTTGTGAAAACTTCCAAATGATTCTTAGCATGCTCTGGACCATACTCTTCCTCAACAATGTCAGGGAGTGGGAACTTGATCATTGCCCCCTCTGATCTGCCGATCCAGTTCTTTTGCTGCAGTTTGACTGGTTCGATATAATCCAAAAACTTTAAATCTTTAATCAACCGATCAGCATACTGAGTAATCCGCAACATCCACTGTTCCTTGCTTCGTTTCTCAACTTCCCCACTACAACGTTCACATGCGCCATTTACAACCTCCTCATTTGCAAGTCCAATCTTGCAGTTCAAACACCAGTTGATTGCGACCTTATCTTTGTAAGCAAGTCCGTTTTTGAAAAGCTGCAAAAAGATCCACTGCGTCCATTTGTAATACTCGGGATCTGTCGTATTGATCTCGCGCGACCAATCAAAACTAAAACCAAGTGACTGAAGTTGTCTTCGAAATGTATCAGTATTTTCTTTTGTAACATCTTGCGGCTTACGACCAGTCTTAATGGCATAGTTCTCTGTTGGAAGACCAAACGCATCCCATCCAATCGGATATAAGACATTGCGACCCTCCATGCGCTTTTTGCGCGCGATAATGTCTAGCGCTGTGTAGCTCCTGGGATGACCAATGTGCAGTCCGGCACCTGATGGATATGGAAACTCGATCAGAAGATAGTACTTCTCAAGAGTTGGATCATCTTTGGCCTCAAACACGCCGGAATCCATCCAGCGCTTTTGCCATTTCTTTTCAATATTGTTGTGATCGTAAGGCATAGTGCATCTAGTTTATCGAAATCCGCTGAAAATGGGAAATACATATCAAGGTTAAGCCCCCGAGGTTCAACCTTGGATGCAAATCCTGCCAAACAAAGGCTTTGACAAACCGACCTTAGTACGGCAATGTATAGCCATCCCTTTCAAACCCCTGCCCATGGAGCAAAGCATGCAACATGCACAACGACCCAGTATCTCAACCATGATCCTCGTGTCGCTCTTCGTGGTGAGCCTCGCAGTCCTTATGAGGCCCAACGACACCGAGGTAATCGAGAACGCTAGTGACGTGATGGTCGGGCCGACAGAAGAAGAACACGAGTTCGCCCACACGATCGTCGACAACAACTGCGACGGCCTCAACTGCTTCGCGTACATCGCCAGTCCGCAGGACACGGACGATGAACTCTACGACGCAGGCTCTGATCGCGGCCGGTTCGTGCGCCTCATCACCCCACAGGGAGATGATCTCGCATTCGACATCCGCTACGGTGACATCTTCGTAGCGATCGACATCCTGCACTGCCGGGTCGACTCGAACTGCGGTGTGAGACCAATGCAATTCAATGAGGGGTTCGGTCTCATCTTCTACGACGCGCCCCGAGGAGATCACAAGCAGACCATGCACCCAAACGATCTGCGCTTCAGCCTAGCACCCAAAAAGGAGACGCCATGAACACTCGACACCTCATCCTCCTGATCATGACCATGCTCTCTGGCTGCTGGTGGGCTCCTTCGGCCCAAGAGGTCGAGCTGATCCGTGCGATCGACGCAGCCGGCTGCGGCTACAACCACAAGAGATGCAAGATCTACATAGATCGCCGAGAAGAGAGTGATCCTACTGTCCACCTGGAGTACTTCCGCATTGTGAGCGCGGGGTCACTACGGGCAGGAGAAGATGTCGACAAGACTTTTGAGATAGCAAAGGGCAGGATCTTTCGCGCTCTTGAAGAACTTGACTGCACGAAAGATGGCCACTGTGGGGTCCGGGTATACGTCGTGTGCTCGAACATCGTCTACGCCAAGGTTGCTCACCCCAAGAAACAGCCCATCAACATCAACACCGGCATCGATGCTGACATGCTCAAGGAGGAATGATCATGCGGAGGATATGGTTCAAGTTCTGGTTCCAGGTCAACTCGAACATGCCATTGATGATCGTCATCGCACTGATCATCGCAGCTGCCTGGCTCCTGCCCTATGGCAGCCACTAGGCGTTCAATATGCCTGTCTCGCCCGCCCGCGTCCCCACCAGGACGCGGCTTCTGCTTTTCACAGAACCCAGACGCCAGACTTCAGAACCCAGAAAGGATCTTATCTGTGTTCTGTGTTCTGCCCAAGCACAAGACCCCGACGCGCGGGACGGGGTCGATAGACGGTTGAAACGTTACTGAACATTGACCCTGTGGGGTCGCGGTCCGGATCCAGAGGAGAACTTGGAGCCTCCTGGATCCTGCGGCGTTGCTGTGATTCGGTAGTCGATGCCGTTGGAGAACGTATCATCCCACGATATCGTAGCCTGGTAGGCGCCACCACGCGTGGCAAGCGGTTTGGACTTGTATGCACCCGAGTTTGTCGGACGATAGTAGACCACCACCTTGTAGCTGCCTTCTGGGTGCACGCGCGCCTTGACCATGAAATCCTGGCCGATAGTGAGCGAACTCACTGGCACGTGCTGGATCCCAGGCTCGATGGTTGGCTCAGGCTCAGGTGCGGCGACCATAGCCTCAGGTTCAGGTTCGACCGTCACCTCGGGCTCGATCAGCACTTCTGGCTCAGGGATCTCAATGACTGGCTCAGGCTCAGGGGCCTTGGCAACCGAATCAGGTTCGATCGGATCGGGCACCGGAACGACTTCAGGCTCAGGCTCGATCACCACTTCAGGTTCGATCTGTACCAATGCTTCGAGCTCGACAACCTTGGCTGCCTCAGGGCTGGGACCATGGGTTTCGATCTGTACCTCAGGCTCGGGCTCGGGAACTACGATCGGTTCTGGGTCCGACATGCCGGCCAGTTCGACCACAGGCTCCGATGCAGTAGCCTCTGGCGTCGCATCACCATCACCGAAGAGGACCATCCCCGCAACACAGAGCAAGACCACTAGCCCAATGATTGCCACTGGGATGGGCCACCTGCTCCTGCGAGGTGTCGGTACATCGTCAGACAGACTATCGCCGGGCAGAACCGTGTGACCACCTGGATCAAACGTTGTGCCAGCACTTCGGAGACCATCCAGATCTTGATCACCACTGACTGCATGCCCGTAACGTTCCTCAGGAACTTCGAGCTCCTCAGGAACCATTGTGCCGCCAGGCGGGACGACGCTCTGTGGCTCAGCCTCTACGGCCTCAGGCACACTAGCAAGCGCTTCATCAGGCTCGGACTCTGGTTCGACCACCACCTCAGGTTCGGGCGGATCGTCAGGAAGCTCGTCGTAGATCGCACGAAGCGCATCGATCATCTCTTGCGCGCTCTGAAAGCGATCTTTGCGATTGTACTTCGTTGCTTGCTCGATAAGCCCACGGAACACCTCAGGCACACTATTGAGCATATCAAGATCAAGCTCGCACGATTGAAGGTCTGGAGGAACTTCTACCCCAACCAGCATGCAGTACAGCGTTGCGCCAACAGCGAAGATGTCAGAACGCAGATCTACGGAAGATCCATCACTCTTCTGCTCTGGCGACATGAAGCCAAACGTTCCCATCGGGGTACCGATCTTGGTAAGGCCTGTATCTTCGAGCTCCATCTGAACGATGCCGAAGTCAGTGACCTTCACCGCACCATCCTCAGTGAAAAGGATGTTCGCGGGCTTAATGTCACGGTGTACCATACCACGACCATGTGCGAGAGACAGTGCTCTGAGAACTGCAATACACACGCTAGCAGACCACTTCTGGCCTAGCGAACCGCGTTGATGAATCCTGTTAAGCAACGAGCCACCGGTGATGAATTCCATAACAATGAACTGCTTATCGCCACCATCACCATTACCGAATACGTCGTAGACAGATACGATGTGGTGGTGCCTAAGCCTTGCCATCGCCTTAGCTTCACGTACAAATCGCTCGCGAATCATCGGCCTATGAGACAGATTGGGCAGCAACATCTTGATAGCAACTTCTGCATCCAGAGCGGTATTAGTCGCCCTGTACACCACTGCCATACCCCCCTCACCAATGATGGAGCCCAACTCATACTTACCATCCGCAAGGAAGCGGTCTGGCGTTTTTTTCGAAGTCATGCACCTCTCCTTGTCGAATGTGCAAAAGAACGCTCCTCACCTGACCCTGTGTCAGATTTGGAGAAGATGGGACTATACTTAAAATAGCAGAAATAATCAAGAATCGCACCCCTGGATGCGATTCTCTGAATAATTATGTTATTCACCAATTTTTAGGCGCTGCTTCCTGCAATCTTTCAAGAGCTAGGATGAATGCCCCACGCCGAAAGTCTGTTTTATACTTTTGCTTACGCTCCCATACCTCATTTGCTGCATCAGTCATCGCTTTCTTCAACTTATCGTCAACTTCTTCCTCAGTCCAAGTCTCCCCCTTCATATTCTGGTCCCACTCATAGTAACTGACTGTCACCCCACCAGAGTTTGCAAGAATATCTGGAATAACCTCAACTCCACGTTCGTGCAAAATGTCATCTGCCTCAGGTGTTGTCGGCCCGTTAGCAAGTTCAAGAACCACACGAGCTTTAATGCTCGCAGCGTTGTCCTTTGTGATTTGATTTTCAAGCGCCGCCGGAATCAACAAGCCACACTCAAGCTCAAGTAACTCCTCATTTGTAATATCCTCTGCGCTATCAAACCCCTGAACAGTGCGTGTTGCATCCTTATGACCTTCGAGCGCATCAACATCAAGCCCCAAAGGATTGTAAACACCACCACGCGAGTCAGAAACAGCAACTACCTTCCACCCATGTCGATTTAACAGCGTTGCCATGATGCGTCCAGCATTTCCAAAGCCTTGAATAACAGCTGTGCGCATCTCAGGCTCAAGGTGTAACTTATCAATCAAAGTATCAAGAACATAATATCCACCTGTCGCAGTTGCAGTTCCTCGGCCAGCACTCCCACCAGCTTCGATAGGCTTTCCAGTCACAACCGCAGGGTGACCAAACTCATCTGCAATCCATGCCATCTCACGAGGAGAGGTGTTGACGTCCGGCGCTGGAACATCAACTTCCGGACCAATCACATCCTTCATTCCACGCGTCCACCCGCGAGTAAGCTTCTCTATTTCAGATTCTGATAATTCCTTTGGATTTACAACTACACCGCCTTTTCCTCCACCCATTGGAATACCAGCAACTGCACACTTGAATGTCATCCAAGTAGCAAGTGCTTTCACTTCTTGAAGATCAACCTGTTGATGATAACGAATCCCGCCCTTAAACGGTCCGCGCCAGTTATTGTGCTGAACGCGAAAACCCTCGAACACACGCTCTGAACCATCATCCATGGTTACAGGGATGTCGATCTTTACTTCATTCATCGGCACGAAAAGCTTTGACAAAATCTGCTCGTCGATCTTAGCTAAATCTGCCGCTCTACGAATCTGATTAATTGCATTATCAAATACTGTACTCATATTGGAGGAGGGTGATAGAGGTTATTAAGGGTAATAAGAGGTGATAGAGGTTATTAAAGGTGATGAAAGACAATAATCACTTTTTATCACCTTTTCAACCTTTAATCACTTTTGTCAGCCAACCATCTCTCAGCATCAAGTGCTGCGATGCAACCAGTCCCAGCTGAGGTTATTGCCTGGCGATACCATGGATCAATAACATCTCCACAAGCATAAACACCTTCAACGCTTGTTTTGGATGTCCCTGGTTGATTTTTGATATAACCCTTATCCAGTTCGATCTGTTCGTTCAAAAATTCTGTGTTTGGCTTGTGCCCGATAGCCACGAAAAATCCGTCCGCAGGAATATCAGATTCTTCTTGAGTCTTATTATTAACAGCACGAACAGTCTCGAGCTTGTCAGTTCCAATCAACTCCCTGGTCTCTGTATTCCACATAAAGTTGATCTTTGGATTATCCATAGCACGCTTTTGCATGATCTTTGAAGCCCGCAGCTCATCGCGTCGAACCAATATAGTGACAGATTCTGCAAATCGAGTTAAGAACATGGCCTCCTCCATTGCCGAATCACCGCCGCCAACCATCACGATCTTTTTGTCGCGGAAAAAGAAACCATCACATGTCGCACATGCTGAAACTCCCTTGCCTTTGAGTTCATCCTCACCAGGAACTCCCAACCAGCGTGCTGAAGCGCCTGTTGCGATAATCACCGCATCGGCTTCATACTCACCCTGATCAGTCTTCATTTTGAATGGCCGCTCTGAAAAATTAATCTCAGTCACAGTTGAATCAACAACCTCTGTTCCGAAACGCACAGCCTGAGCTTTAAGATTGTCCATGAGTTGTGTTCCCATAATCCCTTCAGGCTCTCCTGGCCAATTCTCAACCTCAGTTGTGGTTGTAAGCTGACCACCGGGCTGTTGTCCTGTAAATAAAAGAGGCTGCAAATCAGCCCGAGCAGCATAAATAGCCGCTGTGTATCCGGCAGGCCCGGATCCAATAATAATCAATCGACGCTTTTCCATACGAAAGCTATTTTAGCACATGCAATCCTGGCTCCGCCATGTTTATCCACCGATTTGATCAAAAAAACCGACTTTCGTCGGTTTTGTCTGTGTTCTAGGTTCTGGCGTCTGAGTTCTGCATTATTCAACATGCTTCTCAATCCGCTCCTTCAACATCTCCTTATTCATTGATCCAGAAAACTGCTCTACAACCTGTCCTGATTTGAAAACAATGAAAGTCGGAATTGATAGAATATTAAACTGACGTGCTAGGTCCGGATTATCATCAACATTTACCTTTCCTACCACCACCCCATCAAGCTCTTCGGCAAGCTCATCCACAATTGGACTCATCATTTTGCAAGGCCCGCACCACTCAGCCCAAAAATCAACCAAAACAAGCCCATCGGCTTGAAGTACTTTCTCATCAAAAGTATCTGTTGTTAACTCCATAGTTTTATTTTATGAATCGGCAAAAAGTATTTTACCATATTCGAATTTTCTGACAATAAAAATGAAGACACCCGGCCGCGAGGGGTCGGGTGTCAACGGATGCGCCGAGCTCGGCGCAACATGTGGCAGTAGAGACTCACAAGATCAGCCCTGCCAAGCTGACCAAGATGATCTGGCCCATCGGTGCCATCGAAGACGATCACTCGCCCTCAGCACTCGTGGACCAACTCGTCGGCGCCGTCGCAGGCTCAGGTCTGCATGTAGTGGCGCAGGCGGCGGTCGACGTCGGCCTCGATGTCCTTGGCAGCGAAGGATTCGGCATAGCAGCGCGATGACAGGCGGGCGAGGGCGAAGGTGCGCGGGGGATCGTTCATGGTTCGTTGGCTCCTGGATGAGTTTCACCGAAGCAGACTCTGACTATTCTGCTACCACGGTTTCGAAACGCTTGCGCGCTCCGCACAGGCTGCCCTAGGCAGGCTTCCTGTGGTCAGGAGCCAAAATGTAACAAAAACAACCAGGTCTGTCAACCCCTTTTGCATAAATTGACACATTGCTGATTATCCTTTAATTTAAATATATCCATCCTCTAAAACACTCAGACCAAAGGAACGCCCAATGTCTGGCTACAATCCCCAAGATACACTCGAAGGAATGCTGCTCGCACTTCTCCACACCATGAAAAAAAACGCAGACCACTTGGCTGCATCACACTCTAATAGGGCCCAAGAGGCCAGAACAGAAATGCTACGTGTTCACGAGCAAATGTCCGACAGGCTCACTGCCCTACCAGGCACTGGTGTCTGGATGGGAAGGGAACGAATTCGGCTGATAGAAACACTTGTCAGCGCTGCTGACAAACTCCATCATGGAGCAACCCAGATACAGATCAGGGAACAGGTCCAGACATGCTTCAGCTTCTTTGATGCTATCTGCACCCAGATATCCGATAACGGTGTTCGAGCCAAGCAATTCTGCCGACAACCGCTGGGGCTCATCGCTGAGCTAGTGATGCGAATCGACAGTGGCGAACACCAAAACAACGATCTTCACCGATGGCTTGACCAGGAGATCGCTAAATTGCGCCAGGCTGCACTACACAGTGAATAGCCTTGGTGCTTTCGCCTGACACCTCTTTCCCCGCCTCCAAACGGAAGTGGGGAATCTTGCTTTATGAACCCAAGGTTGAACCTTAAAGCCAAAAACCAGCTATGAGCTGGTTTTTAGTAATGAGCCCCTAATCTAAGTCAGGGATGATAAATTCTAATATTTCACTTGGCTCCTTCAATATCGAGCGTTCGAGCCTTTTCTTCCTCACGATAAATCTCTAGGATATCTCCCTCTTCAATCTTTGCCTTTCCAGCAAACTCAATTCCACACTCATTACCTCGCTCAACTTCCTTCACATCCATCTTACCCATCTGTAACCCCTTAATCTTCCCCTCAGCAATCACTTCCTCATCTCGTACAACACGAGCGGTTGCACCAACTTCTACAACACCCTTTTTGACATGCCCTCCAACAATCATTCCCTTTTGCAGTTTCTGGAATGTTGCGCGAATGTCCACTGCTCCAAGCTCAGTATAAACCTGCTCTGCAGGAATAAGAATCCGAAGCTTCTCAACCAAATCTTCAAACAACTTATAGATCACAGTGTACTGGCTCAACTTTACCCTCTTATCACGCGCCAGCGTCTCAACTGCAGTAGGTGGCTTTACATTAAAAGCGAACACCCATGCCTTTGTTGCCTCAGCGTTCAAGATATCTGCGTCAGTCACATTCCCAAGCCCCTTAGATATGACCTTTACTCCCACATGTGGGTTGTCGATCTTCTCAATCATTCCAAGTACGGCCTCAAGTGAACCAAGGACATCTGCTCGTATAACAATATTTAGCATCACCTTCTTATCTCCATCACTCTCGTCGTCTGAATCTACTTCAGCCTGTGAGGTATGTACCTTCATCTCATCAGCCCCAGCCTTTCGTGTTGGTTGTGCCTTAAGTTTTTGAAGTGACTTTGGATCCTCTGGGACCTCCATTACATCTCCGATTGACGGTGCTGCCTTAAACCCGAGAATTCGCACAGGAGTAGACGGCTTTGCCTCCTTGATACTGTGGCCGTCCCATGTTTGCATGGCACGCACCTTTCCGTAACCAGTACCACGTACGCCAAGTGAATCTCCCAAATTCAATGTTCCAGACTGAACAAGAACTGTGGCCACTGGCCCACGTGTCTTATCAACTTTTGATTCAATAATTGTTCCAATGGCACTTCTATCAGCATCGGCTACAATCTTTTCCTTATGCATGTCAGCCACAAGAATCAGCATGTCCAAAATCTGATCAATATTTTTTCCTTGCTTTGCAGAGATTGGAACCATGACTGTATCTCCGCCATAATCTTCAGGAATCAATCCAAACTCTGAAAGTTGACTCTTCACCATGTCGATATTTGCATTCTCTTTATCAATCTTGTTGATTGCTACAATAAATGGCATCTTTGATGCTTTGACAATATCAATTACTTCACGAGTCTGGGGTTGCACTCCATCATCTGCTGCCACAACAATAATCGCGATGTCAGCAACCTTTGCTCCACGCGATCGCATCACTGTAAAAGCTTCGTGTCCCGGAGTGTCAATAAATGTGAGTTCACGATCCTGTCGAGTGACCTGGTAAGCACCAATGTGCTGTGTGATTCCTCCGTGTTCAGTGTCAATAACGTTTGTATCTCGAATCGCATCAAGCAACTTTGTTTTACCATGATCAACATGGCCCATCACGACAATAACTGGTGGTCGCTCCTCTGCACCATCTTGATCCGCAAGTACTCCCTCAAGCTTCTCTAGGCCCTCCTCATCTGCCGCCTTTGCCTCAGTATCCTCTGGCTCTGCAATAAATCCAAGATCAGCTGCAATGATTGCAGCGCTGTCAAAATCAATTCGTTCGTTTAGTGATGCCAAGATTCCAGCGCGCATCAACTCTTGCATAACCTTTGCAATCGGCATCTCAAGCTTGTCTGCAAAATCACGTACAGTTATTGCACTTGGCAGATAGATCTTCTGAGCTGTCCCCTCTACCACTTTTTGCTTGCGCTCTGCACGTGCTCGCTGCTCATCACGCTTTTTTGCCAAAAACTGACGCTTTCTATACTGACGCCATGCATATTGGATTCGTCCAGCCTCGCGGTCTGGTATCTTGATCGCCTTTGCTCCAATATCAAAACCGAGCTCGGGTAATTTGTCTCTAAGCTCGTCAGTCGAAACACGCAATCTTCGGGCTAATTCTGAAATATTCATGGCGCAAGAATACGAAAATTAGGGAAAAATGTCAATCGACGGTCGCAATTGGTGTTGTTCCAGAGACCGTCGTCCTGAGCGACCGAGCGTTTACGCGAGGAGTGAAGGATCTCCAAAAACAAAGAACCCCCACTGCCGCAAGGACCGAGGGGGTCCAATGCGGGCGGGGGTGAGGTGGGTAGCTAGTCCCAGGCGGGATCGGGCTGGCCATCCGGGACGGTGAGGGTCATGCAGGCGGCCTCGAACGAACCCTCGGGGTACACAGGCTTGCTTGAGGGTTCGAGCTGGTCCTCGTGCTCACCATCGAGCCAGGCGTTCACGTCCGCATCCGAGTCCTCAAGGTCGGGGGTGAAGTCGGCCAGATTGTGCTCGAACTGCTCCGCGAAGCTTTCCACCTGGTAGAGGATGCCGAGCATATCCATCTCGACCTCAGCCACAGGCGTGCACAGAACGCAGAGGTGGATGTCACCATCCTCCCTGAAGCGGCGGAAGACCTTGTAGGCCGGGCCGATCGAGACACTCGGGTTCTGCACGTACTGGCCCACCTGGATCTGGCCGAGCGTATCCACGGTAACACCATCGTACACATCCCGTCCGAAGCGCCAGGCGTGCACGACCTCCGCATCAGACTCCTCGCTCGCACGCAGCTCCACGATCACATTCTCGAACTTACGGATAGCCATGGTAGGCTCCTCTTAGCTAGGGTGGAAGTATTGGGAAAGGGGGATCTGATAACGATGTTCGCTATTCAAACCTCCTTTTCCCAAACATACCTATTTCAAATGAACGGCTAAGAATAGCACAAAAAAGGCCTTTTGTCAAGCCTTTTTGCTAATTTTAGCCTTGTTTTGTAGGAATTACTGAATCAAACTCATTAACCGCACGTGTTCTGCTCCAGACGGATCACAAGCACCAATTTCAAGAACCTCATCCTCAAATAGCATGTAATACCCAGTACGAACTCGTGAAAAAGTCTCATCTGATGTATCAAATGGTAGCTCCTCCAAATAGCTCTCAGGTAGATATTCCTGAACATTGAGACATGCATCGGCCAACTCTACATCCTCACATTGATCACCAAATGATCCATCGCACCCCTCTCCTATTCCAATCATGACTTTCTGATACTGCGCCTGGAGAGCAACCTCGTAAAAAAGATCAACATCTGATGCTTGAAGCTCAAGCATCACTTCCATATAATCACGCACCCCATCAAGTTGCTGCTCCCGATACGCGTCTTCAAGTGAATCCTTTGGATTAGCAATCACAATTCCGATTAACAAAATCAAAGCCACAACTAGAACCGCTGTGATGACCTCTATGATTGTGTACCCACGTGGCTTATTCATAAAATCATGTTACGATTTCATTATATGCCGAAATCAGGATTTCTTCTAATCAATAAACCACAAGGCTGGACAAGCTTTGATGTTGTTGCAAAACTGCGCACGATCACGAACATAAAAAAGATTGGTCATGCTGGAACACTTGATCCGTTTGCGACTGGGCTTTTGATAATAGCAATAGGCCGTGAAGCAACACGAGAAATAGACAAACTCATGGGATTGGATAAAGAATACCTCGCAGAGTTTGTTCTTGGTGCCACAACTGAGAGTCTTGATACTGAGACTGAGGTAAAGATCGATGATGACATGCCAGAACTTTCACAAGACCAGATCCTGGCCACCATGCAAGAACTGACCGGCGAAATCGATCAGATTCCGCCAATGCACTCAGCAATCAAAGTTGGCGGGAAACGACTCTATAAAATAGCACGCAAAGGTGAGGAGGTTGAGCGCAAGCCTCGTAAGGTTAGGATCGAACACTTCGAACTTACCTCCCCTCCTTACGAAGGAGGGGCAGGGGGAGGTCGCACACCGCTAATCCTCGAGGTTCGCATTAAGTGTTCAAGCGGCACGTACATTCGAGCCCTGGCCCGCGACCTTGCTGAAAAACTAGGAACTACTGGATACACGCGCGCTCTTTGTCGTACAAAGATCGGAAACTTCAACGTATCTGACGCAATTGAAATCGATCAGATCGATGACCAAACTTGGCAAAACTTCGTAAAAAACCTTGAAATCGATGCAATTGACGAAAGTGCCCGATCGTGATAGTCTGAGTCTGTAAAAATTAACTGAGTTTGGAAGAATTTCAGGCATACCGGCAGTATCTATGACTTCATTTTGTACATCTAGCACAAAAATCTTTAATAAAGATTTTGAGCTAACCATCGTGAACAATCGAAGAATAGAATCACAGGAATAATTCCTGCCTGTTTTCGTTTCCAACTCCTAAACACTCTATGCTAACACAAGAAGTTGTGATTGCTGCAGGGTTGGGAGTCTTTTTACTTGGAATTTTGATCGGTTACTTCCTTCGAAAAACCATAATGAAAGGCAAGGCGAAGTCTGTAGAGGCTCGCGCTGAAAAAATCCTACACAAAGCAAAGTCACAAGAAAAAGAAATTCTTCTTCAAGCAAAGGAAAAGGCTATCAAGGCTCTTGAGGAAGGTAAGAAAGAAGCTGAGGCACGAAGACGCGAACTTCAATCTCAGCAATCACGTCTAGAAAATCGCGAAAACAAATTTGACCAACAGCTACTTGCACTTGAGGATCGAAAATCCAAGCTTGATGCTCAACGCAAAGAAGTGGACCAAGTAAAAGCAAAGATTGATGAGATCAAGCATGAGCAGCTTGATAAACTTCAGAAGATTGCCGGTCTTACTCACGAGCAAGCTCGTGAAGAACTTTTGAATGCTATTGAGCAGGCAGAAAAAGAGACCCTACTCAATCGAATGCACAAGCTTGAGCAGGTTAGTGAAGAAGAAGTTGAGAAACGCGCAAAGTCAATTATCTCTTTGGCGGTGCAACGCTTTGCTGCAAGTCATGTTTCTGATGCAACAACAACAATGGTTGAACTTCCATCAGATGAAATGAAAGGACGCATCATTGGTAAGGAAGGTCGAAACATTAAAACTTTGGAGCGACTTACAGGTTGCGAGTTGATCATCGACGATACACCGGAGATGATTATGATTAGTGGATTCTCCCCTGTCCGACGTCAGGTTGCGAACCGTGCTCTTAAAGCACTTATTAAAGATGGTCGCATTCAACCAGCACGCATTGAAGACGCAGTGACTGAGGCCAAGAAGGGTCTTGCCAAGGAGATGAAAAAGGCTGGAGAAGATGCACTATACGAACTTGGGATCCCAGTTTCATCTATTGATCCAAAGTTGATTTCAATCTTGGGTCGACTCAGGTTCAGAACAAGTTATGGTCAGAATGTACTGCAGCACTCAATTGAGGTTGCCCGCATCTCTGGAATGCTTGCTGAAGAGCTTGGTGCAAATGTATTTGACTGTAAGAAGGGTGGTCTGTTCCATGACATTGGAAAGGCAGTTGATCACGACATGCAAGGTGCACACCCAGAGATCGGATACAACATCATGAAAAAGTTTGGATTCCCTGAGGAGCTTTGTTACCAGTCAATCGCCCATCATGAGGACAAACCAAAAACTATCGAAGGTGTAATCGTCAAAGCAGCTGATGCTATTAGCGGAGCACGTCCTGGTGCACGTCGCAACACGCTCGAAGAGTACATTCAGCGACTCCAGAATCTTGAACAAACTGCTAGTGAATTTGAAGGAGTTGAAAAGGCTTATGCGATCCAAGCTGGACGAGAGGTTCGTGTATTTGTACAGCCTAATGAGGTTGATGAATACACTTCTGAGAACCTTGCTCGTGAGATTGCAAAGAAGATTGAATCAGAACTCACGTATCCTGGAGAAGTGCGCGTGACCGTGATTAGAGAGACGCGTGCAACCGAGTACGCTCGATAAACTAGATTCCCCCTCCTTCGAAAGGAGGGGTTAGGGGAGGTCCATTAGCTCTAATTAATTCGATCAAAACCCCCTCCATCTCCCCCTTCGAAAGGGGGAGGGGCAAAACGGGCCTTGAACAAAATCGCCAATCTTGGTATTATATCTATTGAAAACTAGTAATAAAGATCATTTATGAATAAAGCTACACTTGCTCTCAAGATTTCAGAACGATTGAATATTCCAAAAAAGGATGCAGAAGACTTCATTGCGATGTTTCAAGAAGTTGTAATTGATGCTCTAAGGCGTGACGAGGAAGTAACAATCGCAGGTTTTGGAACATTCTCATCTCGTGTTCGACATGCTCGCAAAGGCGTGAACCCACGAAAGCCAAATGAAATGATTGATGTACCTGCAGTAAAAGTTCCAAAGTTCAAAGCTGGAAAGCGACTCAAGGATGATTTGAAGGCAAGTATGGCAAGTTCAGCTCCTTCGGAAGAGCCAGAGCCAAAGCCAGAACCAGCTGCACCTGCACCAGAAACACCAGCTGAAGAGACTCCGGCACCAACGCCAGAAACACCAGCGGCTGAGTAATGTCAAAATAAAAAAGAACTGATCCTCGCGATCGGTTCTTTTGTTTCTAGAAACACGAATCCGCGCTGCATCGCAGCGCGGGAGAAAAGATCTGGTGCCGCCAAACTATGGCTCCAGATGCGTGGTGGTGTCTCGAAACTCTGCCCTACAACTTCTCTTGGCCCTCCTGTTTGCCCGTCTGATCTGGTGCAGCGGCCAATCCGGGTCCTCCAACCTTACGTAGGTGTAATTCACCTCTGGCAGCCCTGGCCACAGATTGCACCACTCCAACCACCCAGCCAGATGGAGGTCTTGTCTTTCAATATAGAAATCTACTCGATTCCTTCCAGAATCCGGAGTGTCGTCAAGTCGGATGGTATAGCCCTCATATATGAACACTACCGTATCCTTTCTTTCAGACGTACCGTGCCACCTGTAGTCAACGTGTTCCACGTAGCTCGAGCCAGGCACTGAGAAATGTATGCTCATTGGCATGACCGTGTTGTCACCCTCAGCAGAGACGGTCGGGGAAAGCAGAAGGATGTAACAGGAAATGAAGAGGGAGAGGAGACGACGAGGCATGGTAACGCCCCTTTCATGTTCGAACACATCACAAGTGAGGCTGATCCTCATTCGCGACTAAATAAAGGTAACAGGAAAATCGGCTTATGTAAATCGTTACAGCACAAACTCCGCCGCGTTCTCGGAACGGGCGGAGTTAGGCTACACCTTTGGTCTAAATCTGTATAGCACAGCGCATGCGCTCAAGATTGCCACACTGGTACCAAGCCAGAGCCAAGGGATTACGGATATATCAGATCCAAGTACCTTGAATACTCCGGTTAGCGTCAACTGCACCGCAACAAGTCCAAAGAGTCCAAGAAAGGATTGCAACGATCCGTAAGTCGCACGATATGCAGAGTCGACTCGCTGCTGCACGTAGGTCTCAAGATATGGCGTCACCATACCGCGACCGAATTCGTGCACAGCAATCAAGATAACCCATATTACACCACTGCCTGTGGTCCAAACAAATGCCATTGCAACTGCGACTAGTACAAGCGCCTTGATGGTTCGAATTGCAAGGTGGTTGCGAGCAGACTCTTCATCATTGCCCTGCTTGCGAACAATGAGCCCTGCAATCACGCAGCAAACGTACATAATGATCCAAATCCATCCAAGTTCAATCTGAGAGAACTGCGTGATCATTAGTGGTGCCCAAAACAAGTTATAAGCACCAAAGAACCCAGTAGCCAAGTTCACGCCAAGTGCCCAGCGCATGGATCGTGATCCACGCAAGTGCGCAGTAGCATGCTTGAGGGCCTCAAACTCACTCATAGTATGTTCAGGCTCGCGCCCGCGCATGAAGATCCAGGCGAACACCATAGCAACAATGTACCAAACAGCGCACAAAAGGAACACAAGGCTACGATCAGACCAAGTTACGAGGTATACACCACAAAGGGTACCTATTGCCGTTGCCACTCCATCCATGATAGTCCTGTTTGCATAAACTTTTTGCAAAGGAATATCACGATCTGGTGCGTCAGCAATCCAGGCCGTCAAGGCTCCAGTAAAGAATGCTGAGCCTACGGCCCAAAGAGCTTCGGCTAGTAGCGCCGTCCAAAATCCTTGAGCTAGCCATAACGCAACACCCGCAAGGGCCGTAAAGAGCGCTCCTCCCATTACGGAATACCCTCTGCCGCGTCCATCGGCAAGCATGCCGGTTGGAAGCTCAAAAAAGATCAGGAAGACAAAGAACAGTGCATTGATCAGAGTTACCTGACTGTAGCTCAAACCAATATCCAAAAGATAGAGCACATAGATCGAACTAATCGATCCCATACCCAGTCTCGTGAGGAAAGTGAAGATGTAGAACGCTTTTGTTGAGCGCATAGAAGCCTCCTTCGCTTAAAGCGATGGATTGCTTTTGTAGTTGGATGCAGTACTAGGAGAAATCGAGCAATTTGCGAGACGTACTAGAGCGTACGACGAGCAAAGAGCGGAGATTTCGACAACGTAATGCGCCAGCTACAGAAGCAAGATGAATTAGAATAACCCGGGTTTACCGGGTTATTCCTACGCTCAAAATGTAAAAATCAATATATTAATTCATTAAACGCATATTAAACCCGGCAAACAAAAGTCCTGCCCCAACAGAGATACCTGTAGGTAGCGCGAACTTCATGTGATTTCGGGTTAGATATTCCATAACTGTATAAATTTACCGGGATTTAAGAACCATGTCAAGTGCCGATCTTATAACAAGAGATATGTTAAAATAGACAAATATGAAACTAGGAATGAAGATAATCTGTTTTCTCACACTGCTAGCAGCTCTGACATTAGTCCTTATGGTTATTTGGCTAACCACTCAAAATGATACAACGTGGCAGGAATTGACATACGAGGAATACCAGGAAGAGGATAAAGAAGAAGCATGGAGCCTTGTGAATAATGTACTTGAGATAAGCAATAATGAGGGTAGTATCTTAATGGCCGACGTGATACTTCTGGATGATGGGTCTTACCGGATGTACTACGCAATTCGTTCGCAGGATGAATCAAGTATACGATTTGCTAATTCCGAAGATGGTATCAATTGGGAAGATGGTGAGGTGATTATACAAGGGAGCGCTGACGCTACTGCGCAGGATTTCACTCTTGGCGGCCCGAGTGTCATAAAGCTTAACGATGGACGCTATAGGATGTACTACAGCGCAACACCTAAGCAAGAGGATGATCACGAGCACCCAAACTCGGTTATATTAAGTGCAGTATCTGAAGATGGCATTCATTTTGATGTTGAAGACGGCATTCGAATGGATACTAATAAAAATGACAGTGATGCAGAAATACAATTTGCAGGGCATGGTCAATTTTTCATAAATAACGACGATCTATTTGTTGCCGTGATATCTGCAAATAAACTTGATGATGACGGGCCTAGCGACCTTATGTTATTCATATCTGAAGATGGACTTGATTGGGAGTATGAAAAAACGCTTTTTGCAGATTGGCACGATCCAGTTATTGTTTACCACAATGGCGTGTACAAAATGTATGCGACTTATTTGAAAGAATGGCAAGGAATAGCAATGTCTACGGACGGTCTATCTTGGTCAATAGAGATGAGTTCAGTGAAAATACAAAATCAAGAAGGTATAACTCTAATAGATAATGAACTAGGCGGCGGTGACATAGGCGCAGTAGTTACAAAAGAAGATGACATTCTGTTATATACCAACTTTGGAAAACCATCATCAAGTATTGCAGTATTTCAAAAAGACTAGACCATAATTAAAAAACCAGCCCCACCCCATCACCATCCCGAACGAAGTGAGGGATCTTCTTGAGAAGACCTCTCGCTATGCTCGAGGTGGTGTGAGGGAGGCTGGTTCTTTAATATATGTTTTGAATTCTGTATTACTCCTTGACCCAACCTGCGACCTCTTTGACAGCACCCTCGATTTTCACGAATCGCATGTCATCAGACGCACGTTCCTTCCACTCAACCGAATCGTCTGCAAGGGTTTTTTCTGATACAACCAATCGGATCGGGAGACCGATTAGATCAGCATCGGCAAACTTTTCACCAAAAGACTGATCGATCCGATCGTTCCAAAGAACTTCGACTCCTGCCTTTTGAAGGTCGCCATAGAGAGATTCAGATACTGAATCGATTCGACCCTGAACAGTTTCATCTTTCGAAGCTAACGACACGATATGGACAGTAAATGGCGCAACGCTCTTTGGCCAGATTATTCCCTTGTCGTCATGACTTGCCTCAACGATAGCTCCCATTGTTCTTGATGGCCCAATACCATAACATCCCATCATCACCGGCTTCTCTTCCCCATCCTCATCTGTATATGTGTAGTCAAATGCTTCCGAGTACTTAGTTTTGAGTGGAAAAATATTACCAACTTCGATTGCTTTAACTTCTTTAACCTTTCCAGATCCTTTGGGAGCATCATCTCCATCTTTCATGTCTGGGAACAACTCATCATTCCAAGCATAGTCTCCTGCTTCATTCACATAGATTGTATCCTCACCGCTCTCTGTGGGCATTTGGAATTCATGACTCCACTTTGAGAAAGATCCACCTGAAGCTTCTGTGACGATTGCATTAATTCCACATCTTTCGAAAACATTCTTATATGCCTCAAGTGCCTTTTGATAATACGCTTCCATATCCTCTTCTGATGTGTGGAAACTATAGAGATCCTTCATGTTGAACTCGCGACCACGAAGGATTCCTGCCTTACACCGAAGCTCGTTCCTAAACTTATCCTGAATCTGATAAACAGCAAATGGAAAATCTTTGTATGAGCGTGCGAACTTCTTAGCTAGCGGTGTCACGATCTCTTCGTGTGTTGCACCAAGTGCATATTCTTTGTCCCCAGCTCCATCAAGCTTAAACAAAACATCAAGCCCATCCCAGCGTCCTGTTGCCTGCCAATTCTCTTTTGGAGCAAGCGCAGGCATAAGAATCTCCTGTCCACCAATTGCGTTCATCTCCTCGCGAACAATGTTTTGAATCTTACCCAACACACGGAGACCAAGTGGCAAGTAAGTGTAGACACCTGACATGACTTGATCAACAAAACCAGCCTGCACTAGAAAGCGTGCATTTGCGCTGTCGGCATCTGCTGGAACCTGCTTAGAGGTTTTTGTAAATAACTGAGACTGCTTCATACAAAATCGAATTAATTCTTATACAGACTACCGTTTTTGAACCAAAACCGCAAACAGCAAACAAAAAAGCACATGTAATCCATGCGCCTTTTTCTCATTATTTAACCAATATACTCTCCCACGAAATGTCCGGCAATTAATAATACTCCGATAAAGAAAATTGTGAGTACTACATTCACTGCAGCCTGAGCGATCTTATCGTCGCGTGCGAAAGAAAAGAAAATCACTAAGGCAAAACCAAGAATAAGCGCCGCTGGCACAACAGTGAGGACAATTCCTACAAATAAAATCATTGACATATTCATAACTTGAGTATAACAGACTAGCCTGAATTGGGTGAGATGTCAAGAAATGCAAACCGCCTCCCATGAGGAGCATCCTCATTGGAAGGCGTGCAAGAAAGGCCGGGTCAGGCCACAGATATTACCCCAGATGGGACAACAACGAACACGGTGCCAAGTCGCAAGATCCTGACTTTGCGTCGTCGCTTATAGCCCCTCCTGGGCTGTGGTCTTCTGTCACTGTAAGAGTCCCAGGCCGTGTGGCCATAAGTGGGACAGCTCATTGGTGGTGGGATTTGCACCCCAAGTGGTGCCAGACCTCCGGCGCCACAGTACTTCAGTGTTGCGAGTTGCGGCATTTTAGACTCCTTTGGGTTAGAAGTCCGAAATCGCTGACTCGGCGTTTTACCCCTTGTGTTTTAATTCCAGCATCTCTGCTAGAATCTGACCCGGTAACACTATCCATTATATCGATGTATCTTGAACTCATAAAATAGATGTGTGGGTAGAAAAATGAAAAACAAAAAAACCTTAGGCAAAAACCTAGGGCTTTTTTGGTACACCGGGTGGGACGTCGGCCTTCGGCCTCCCAGCCTGCGTCGCTCGGAAATGCCCGAGCTCAGCTCGGTCACTTCTCTCGCTATCCTTAGCTGAACGAACCTGTACTGTGGGTTCTCGTCCTCCGCATCAAAAGAACCGCAGACGAATCTACGGTTCTTTTGGTACACCGGGTGGGACTCGAACCCACGACCCACTGATTAAGAGTCAGTTGCTCTAACCAACTGAGCTACCGGTGCCTGGCGCGGCGTGAGGGATTCGAACCCCCGACCTACTGGTCCGAAGCCAGTCGCTCTATCCAGCTGAGCTAACGCCGCATTGCAGCGAAATAATACGCCAATTTTCATAATAAGTCAAGACAAAACCCCTGAGTTTATCAGGGGTTTATTGATCTTATTATCGGCCGGTTGCTACCAGCCCTTTGCCTCTAATGCCTTTGCCGCTGAATCAATCTGCGCCTCTTGTTTTGATGTTCCCTCTCCTTCCGCCACTAACTCTTTGCCTAAATATGCACCGATTCGGAATAGCTTTTTATGATCTGGTCCAGATTCCTCAAGTACTCTGTAACTTGGCGTAATCGACATACGCGCCTGTGACTCTTCTTGAAACAAGCTCTTCGGATCAATGTAGAGCTTCTTCTCCAAAATCTCTGGCAATGTTGCGATAATAAACTTTGTTACAAACTTCTTTGCCTCATCCCATCCAAAATCTAGATAGACAGATCCAATTATTGATTCCATTGAGTTTGCCAAAATGTAATTGCGTGACTTCTCATTCTTATCCTGAGACTCTCCTTTGGATAGATATAACTGCTCTTCAACATCAAGTGTGCGTGCGACCTTTGCGAGATTCTGACCGTTAACCAAAGCTGCCCGATAGTTTGTAAGCTCGCCTTCAGGGTTATCAAAGGTCTCAAACAAATACTCAGTCACCACAAGTTCAAGCACTGCATCTCCCAAAAACTCAAGCCGTTCATTGTGGCCCAATGGAAAATCTGCGTGCTCGTTCAAATATGATCGGTGAACAAGTGCCTGCTTAAGATGTCCTTCTTCTAAATACTTAATGCCAAGCGTTTTGGCAAAAGCTTCTAGTTTTTTATCACTCATAATTATTCTTTACTGGGTTCTGTAGTCTGTGTTCTGGATTCTGTTTTTGGCTTTGATCCTGACTCTGGCTCGTGAGATGTTTCTTTATCAACATCTTTAGTCTCACCTTTTGCAACCATGTCGCGGAACATTGCCCCTAAAACACCGTTTACAAACTTACCTGATGCATCTCCTCCAAATGCTTTTCCAAGTTCGATTGCCTCATTAATCGCAACCTTGGCTGGGATCTTCTGATCAAACCTTAACTCATAAACCCCAAGGCGCAAAATGTTACGATCCGTGTTGGTCATCTCAGAAACCGGCCACTCTGGAGCAAACTCAGTTAGTAGAGCATCAATGTCCTCAACATGATCGACAACATTACGGACTTGATTGCCAATATAACCCTCGTCATCAAAATCTGGGGCAAACTCTGTCTTTACATGATCGATAACATCATCAAGACGTTTTGAATCCTGTCCCTGAAAATCCCATTCAAACAAACACTGCATCACAGTTGTACGTGCTAGGTGTCGATTAGACATAAAAGTACTTCAAATGATTAACGCTACTAGTATAACCGATCGAGGGGTCTATAGCCACCACAATACACTCAGGTGAATCGAAAAGACAGGACTCTTACCTGTCTATTTCTTTTCCTTTGTTGTCTCTTCACCTTTCTCCGACTTTGCAGCCTTCTTTGCTGTTTTCTTTTCCAAAGTCTTTTCCACGGCTTCCATTCCACCAGTTACCTGCCGTCCTTTGTACTGCCCACACTCCTTACATGCAGTATGAGGAAGTCTGTTTGCCTTACAATTTGAACAAGTTGAGGTATCGGTTGCGTTAAGCGCGTGATGCGAACGTCGTCGACGTACTCGTGAGCGAGATTGTCTTGTTTTTGGTACTGACATAGTTTCTATGATTAACGCGAGCAGTGTAGCTGAGATTGACAAAAAGGTCAACAAATACATCTAAAGATGCACGAAACCGGCCCCAGCGGGACCGGTTGACGTCAGTCGTTGCTACCCCAGCCTACGCCGAAGCACACATAGCGGAACGACGCGGACGGCTCGGGAGGCGCGGATGCATACCACGGCGGGCACCAACCGACTCATTGACCTCAGGCTCATCACCATTGCGACCGAAGCGAACCTTCAGATGCAAACGCAGACTCCTTGCTTGCCTGGGCAGCAAATCACGTACGGCCAAACGAATCTCTTCTTCGAGCTCCTCGCTGCCACCCCCTCCCTTGCCGCACCCGACGACCCAGTGGCCATGATTCTGGTGCAGAACAATGACTGGATCTTGATCCCTGCTGGTTTGAGGTTCAACCCTGATCTCGAAGTTGTCCTCGAACTCGGTGATCCCATCGAACAGGTCGATATGCCTTTTCAGGACACCGGCGACTGTACCCAGAACAGCGCATACGTGTTTGGGCTTGGTACTGCCGTACTGTCTGAAGGTGAGTGTGAAAAGCTTTGTAGTCAAAGTGACTGTCTCCTTCTGCTCTCATCTGCTTGGTTTTTGTCACACACGCGTTCCGAACCGTTCAATACGCGCCTGTGAGAATAACCAAAAACCCTAAATAGGTCAAGTAGGGCTTATTGGGCTCATCACAAAAGACCGAGCTCTATGGACTCGGTCTTTTAATTCTCCAAATTACTTTTTCCTGGCTGGCTTCTTAGCCTTCTTCTTCACAGGTGTTTTCTTGGCAGAAGATTTTTTATTCACAGTCTTCTTTTTTCTCTCTTTTACTTCAGGCTCCTTCTTTTCTTCTTTCTCAACCTTCTCAACAACTTCTTCTACCTCTTCCATAGCCTCATCAACATCAATCAAGGCAACGCTTGAAACTCGATCTCCTTCCTTTTTGAATCGCATTATCCGAACACCTTGGGTTGCTCGACTTAATGACGAAATCGAATTAACTGACATCCTGATAACCTGACCACCTTCTGAAATTGCCAACAGATCACGTCCATCTTTCTTTCGGACAATACGGGCTGATACAAGTTTTCCGGTCTTACTTGTTATCTTTGCGGTACGTATTCCCATTCCTCCGCGACCTTGGCGCTTGTACTCACGCACCGCGGTTCTCTTTCCATAACCGTTTTCCATGACAACCATAAGTTGCAGCTCCTTGTCATCGCCCTTTTCAACCGTTCCCATGCCAACAACCTTGTCATCACCCTTTAATCTTAGACCTCGAACACCTGAAGCAACACGTCCCATAGATCGAACGTCTTGTTCACTAAATCTAATTGCCATTCCATTTGCTGTAGCTAGCACAACGTCATCTTTTCCTGATGAAATCCTTACCCACTCAAGCGCATCTCCATTCTTGAGCTTAATCGCAATCAAGCCTGATCGCCTTACGTTCTCAAAATCCTTCAAATCAGTCTTTTTGATAGTTCCCTTGTTTGTAACCATGATGATAAACTTTGCGTCTTCAAGGTCTGACGGTGTCATTGTAGCTGTTACTGACTCACCTGGAGCCAACTGCAAGAAGTTTACAATAGCCTGACCCTTTGCTGTCCGCGATGCTTCAGGAATCTCATGAACCTTCAATTTGAATACCCGCCCGCTTGATGTGAAGAACATCACCTCTTTATGGGTTGTTGTAGTAAAAATACTTTCTACCATGTCCTCTTCTTTTGTAGTAAGCCCTACAACGCCTTTTCCACCACGAGTTTGTTGCTTAAAGGTATCTGGTGAAATTCGTTTGATATACCCATCCTTAGTCATCATCACGATTGTTTGGTCATCTGGGATAACATCTTCAATTGAAAACTCTTTTATTCCAGTCTTAACAATCTTAGTACGTCGATCTTCACCATGCTTTTCCATGACCTCAAGAGTTTCCTTTCGAATAACTGCCATTATCTTCTTCTTTGACTTTAGAATAGACTCAAGAGCCTTGATGATTGCCATCTTTTCTTTATATTCCTGCTCAATCCTCATTTGCTCAAGATTTGCAAGACTTTGTAGTCGCATCTCAAGAATCGCCACAGCCTGACGCTCACTCATCTTAAATGACTTCATAAGATTAGCGCGCGCAACATCTTTATCCTTTGACTTCTTGATAGTCGCTATTACTTTGTCGATCTTGGCGAGTGCGATCCGCAACCCTTCCAAAATATGTGCACGTTCCTTAGCTCTGGCTAGATCGTATTCAGTACGACGTCGCACAACCTCCAGACGGTGGGCTAAAAACTCTTCAAGCATTATCTTCAATCCCAGCGTCCTAGGTTGCATTCCATTTTCAACAAGTGCAACAACATTGAAGTGGAATGTTGTTTGAAGCGGAGTCATTTGATACAAGCGGTTCAAAACCTTGCGTGGATATGAGTCCCTCTTAAGTTCGATAACTACACGGACCCCATCCTTGTTTGACTCATCTCGCAAATCCTTGATCCCATCGATTTTCTTCTCACGAACTAAGTTCGCAATCTTTTCCAAAAGCGATGCCTTGTTTACCATGTACGGCACCTCGGTAATCACAATATCGTGGGCACCCTTTCTAGCTTCAATCACCTCAGCATTAGCTCGCACAACTACTCCACCCTTTCCAGTAGCATAAGCGGCTTTGATATCTCTGGAGCTATACGCGATTGCTCCTGTTGGAAAATCTGGTCCCTTAACATGCTTCAAGAGATCATCAAGCGTTGCCTTAGGGTTGTCGATCATTTCAATAACTGCGTTTCCAATCTCACGAAGGTTATGTGGTGGGATATTTGTAGCCATTCCAACAGCGATTCCAAGCGTTCCATTTATCAAAAGATTTGGCATCTTCGCAGGCAATACACTTGGCTCCTTATTAGAGCCATCGTAGTTTGGTCGAAAATCAACAGTGTCCTTTTCAATATCTAAAAGCATTTCTTCTGCCACAGTTTCTAGCTTTGCCTCGGTATAACGCATGGCAGCAGCTGAGTCACCGTCCATTGATCCAAAGTTTCCCTGACCACGAACAAGTGTGTGACGGAAAGAAAAATCCTGGGCCATTCGCACCATGGTTTCGTAAATAGATGAGTCGCCGTGCGGATGGTACTTGGCCATCACCTCTCCAACTACATTTGCAGACTTACGAAACTTTGCATTTGCTCTCAGTCCAATAGTCCACATCGCATAGAGAATTCGACGCTGTACTGGCTTCAGTCCATCGCGAACATCAGGCAAAGCGCGTGAGACAATTACAGACATGGCATAATCCAAATAACAACGCTTCATCTCATCTGTAATCCCCTGGGGGATAAGCTTTGTCTCCGAACTGGGTTCTGTGCTCCCTTCGACTCGCTTCACTCGCTCAGGGCCTTTGGCTGTCCTCTTCTTTGTTGTTTTCTTCTTTGGCATATTTATTCACTTGTTTGTTCATCTAACTCCTCTTGAGCTTGCTGCTCAGCTTCAAGCTGCTCTTGCAGTCTTGCAGCCGCCTCTTGTGCAACTGATTCAATGGCTTGACTCTCCTGATCCTCTTGCATAGCCCGCTCAGCTGCGTTTTGCGCATCAATCATCTCAACAATATTTTCAAAATTATCAGCTACCCGTGGGAACTCCTGTTCCACCTCGCGCTGGAATGACTCTAGATCTTCTATTGTTTGAACATACTCATCTGAAAGCTCGTCACCTTCTTGAGCCATGGTGTCAGTGAATAAAGTACGCAACTGAAAGCCCCACACAATCAGCACGATCACCATCCCAACAATTACTGAAAAAATTATGAGGCGTTCTTTCTTCTTATCTTTTGTATGCATTTTCATATTACGCACGAGATAAAATCATCATACGCATATCCTCCTGCGGAAGACTGCTTTTAGTTATCTTGGCCTTATTTACCTCTTCTGTTGTACATCCAATCTCTTTGCAGAAATCTTTTACATCTGCAAACTTTTCCTTTACACCTTTTGCATGAGCATATGATGGGATGATCAATCGCGGCTCAACTTGACCCACAACTTCAGCTGCTATCTTTGCACCCATAACGCTTTCTCCCCCAACAGGCACGATCAATACATCAATCTCTCCCAACGCCTCGACCTCATCATCTTCCAACTTTCGATCAAGCGCACCTAAAAATCCAATACGCACATCCTCAAGTGTCATTTTGTAAATTGTGTGAACTGAGTCATCCTTTTTTGGAGCCCTGATTCCCTGAACAAAAATGCCACGCACCTCATATTCTCCTGCATGCGTGATCTTGAATATATTTCTCTCTTCCTCTGGATTCACAGCAACTAGGTTATTGGCATAATCTCCATCATGAGATTGAACCAAAATGGACGCTTTGAGCGTACGTGGAAAACGTAACCCCAAAGTGCCTTGATACGGATCTGTAACCAATATTGCCTCCCCATCAAGTGGCTTCCCCTTCATGGTGAAGCTCCCAAAACCATTCCAGCTTATGTTCATAAAAACGTCAAAAAACCAATATTTAGCGTGTCTATTGTAGCACGGATACGCATGAGAGTACAGTATCAACAAGCCTTGTTGACCATGAAGATTTTGAGGAATACTCTGCATGCAGAACTCACATCCTTGGAGGGATTGATGGGCCAGAATATCGAGATTCGAATCGGGGCAATAGATGGTGCCGCAGCAGCTGTGATGATGGCTGAGATGTGCACAAAAGGATCAATTCGAGCGATCGACGAAGGCCAACAACGTATTCCATTCAATGGAAGTAGGCTCGAAATCAATGTTGTCAGGTTTGTACTTGCGCCCGACAGCAGCGCTGCCTTGCTCGTACAAATCTTGCACCAAATCAGAAAACCTGGATTCCTCGTGCTGACAGACACGTCCTAACCCCACGCCCTCGCGCGTGGGGCTCGTGCTTTTGTAAATAAAAACCCATAAGTCTTATAGGACCTATGGGTCTTATTATCTTTAATCCTCGGTCTCGTGCAAAACCGTATTCCAGTACTCAAGCTCTTTTTTAACTTCTTCTTCAGACGGATCACGCTCTACGATCGACCACCCCTCTTCAAGCCGATCACACACACTGTCAATCTCCCCTTTCCATTTATCATCTTCATCTCCCATCGCACGCAGATTATCGATCAGTCCTTGCAAACGCGCTGACTCCTTTTGCCAATCCTCAACCAAAGTCTCATACTGCTGCTGTTTCTTTTGCGCACGCTCGTCGCATTGATGATCCAATGTATCCTCAGCCAACAAGATTGCCTGCTCGATCTGTAAACGCTCCTCAGGCTCAAGCTGCTCAAACATATCACTTGATATGTAGTCATCAAGCATCACGCCGTGCTGTACAACCGCATGGACTTTCTTTTTCACCTCCTCATCAATCCGATCAAATACAAGCTTCTGCAAACGCTGCTCCTCATCTCCGGCGCACAGCTCATTGTAAGCCTTTCGATATGGAAATTCTTTCCGACCGATCAAGCTAAGAGCTTGATGGATCTGCTTGGTGGTTGCGTCCATGTTTTCCGAAAGTTCCTTATGAAGCGCAAGCGCCTGTTCCTTCACCTCAGCTGGCGTAAGCGGCACAAGCTTATCGATCGAAATCTTAAATTCATCTAAATAAGATTGATGTGGATGTTTCATATGGACTTATTATAACGCAGAAAGCAGAACGCAGAAAGCAGAACGCAGAAAAACTAAACTGTGTTCCGAGTTCTGTTTTCTGTATTCTGTAAATAAAGCACAATTCCCCGCGCCAGCCAGAGTGGCCGGGGCGGGGTTGAAGTGAGTTGTATCGCTGTTGATGTCTACAGCGACTCGGCGTGCTATGCGGTCAGCCGACCTGAGCGGATGAGGTGTAGGAGCTGAAACCCTCGCTCACCAAGCAAGACGCCGCTGAGGTGCGGTAGTGCCCGTTCCAGATCTGATCCCTGCCGGCTGGCGTCATGCAGCCTAGCTTCGAGACGATCGCGACCATCTCCGAGCCTAGCAAGCGTCTTGGCTACATTGGGCACCAGCAGGAAGCTCGTACCAGCTGCCCGGAAAAGTCCCAGGTCAGTCTTGGGCGAATCACCAACACTAAGTACGCGCGGCAAAGGAATCTGCTGCTTTTGCGCCCAAAAAGCGAGCACATCCCCCTTGTTGAAGTCATGGACAACCGTTCTTGGCCAATAGCCAGAAATTTCATCGAGCCCATTCCAACTCAAGGACAACGCTCGTATGCTAAGCCGCCGATAATCTTCTGGCGTGAAAAAATGCCATGCCCACATTTCTATCGCATCCAAAAGCCCGTAGGAGGCAAACATGACCGGTTCTTCTGATGCATCCTGAGTAAGGAACGTCCTGAGGAATGTCTCAAGACCCAGACGGGGTGTGAAATCTTTGACAAGTTGCTGGAAGCTGATCTTGTCTACCTTGGCTGCAGCCAGACGGTCGACCGTGCGGAAGATCCAGTCCTCGAGCGCCTCCGGGCTATCGAACTCGCCGGCCAGATACTGACGCAGTTCGGCCAGATCAGCGTCCATGTCGACCTTGCTCATCAAGGCGCGAGTAGCGCCGAACGTCTGACCAGCATGAACCGTGCCGTCGAAGTCCAAGGCAGCGCCCTCGGCCTGCCTGACTCGCTCAAGCACCTGCTCAACCTCGGATCTCTCGAGATTCACAGCCAGAATATCTTCTTCCGGCCCAGCCCGCCCCATGAGATGGCGCAGCTCATTGATACCTCTGAAACCAACAACCCGGAACGTATGACCATCATCCGTTTGAAAGGACATCCTGACCTCCATTGAAATACTGCGCCTGATTGCGCCTCAGGATTGTTGAAACGTTAGCAAAAAAGAACCAATGGGTCAAAAAACAAATTTGTCACCCCTGCGTAGGCAGGGGTCCATCGTTATATCTAGTTCAATAGTCGATGGATCCCGGCTCTACGGCCGGGATGACAAGTCAGTATTGACCTTTTCACCAACATCAGCTACACTTCCCGCGTTCGATAACAAACTAATTATTAGCACCTGAAGCCCATGATCCACTAAGGATTATCGGAATCAGGCACAACATATGACAGATACACAGAATTCTCAGCTTTCTAGCTTGCTGGAGAGCGACCAGTATCTCAACATCCCTGAACTCGGTGCGCTTATTACTGCCACCGTTCTTTCTATTAAGGGGCGAGAGGTGCGATTGGATATTAATGGACTCACCACTGGTGTTGTTCGTGGACGTGAGCTTTTCACAGAAGGTGGGGCTTACAGCAACATTAAACGAGGAGATAAAGTAGAGGCAACAGTTGTTGACCTTGAAAACGAAAACGGTGAAATGGAACTTTCATTCCGATTCGCTGGAAACAAAAAAGCATGGGAGGACATGCAGGAACAGTTCCAACAGAATGACCCGGTTGAGGTCAAGGTTTTGGATGCTAACAAGGGTGGGCTTATTGTTAAACTCAATCACATCACTGGATTTTTGCCAGTTTCTCAACTTGCTCCTGAAAACTACCCACGCGTAAGTGGTGGTGACAAAGGAAAGATTCTTGAAAAGCTTAAGAGCTTTGTTGGAAAGAAGATGCGTGTGCAGATTCTTGATATGAATGCTGATGATGAGAAGCTTATTGTTTCTGAAAAAACAATTTGGGAGTCAGAGCAAAAGAATGTTATCTCAAAGATCAATGTTGGAGACATGATTGAAGGTGAAATTACAGCACTTGCTGACTTTGGAGCATTTGTGAAGTTTATCCCTGAAGGATCAGATGCAAGTGGCGCTCTTGAAGGATTGGTTCACATCTCTGAAATCGCTTGGCAAAGAATTGATCATCCGCGAGACCTTTTGAAGGCTGGTGAAACCGTTAAGGCAGAAATCATTGGAATCGATGGAAGCAAAATCTTCCTTTCAATGAAAAAACTTAAGGAAGATCCATGGGCTGATGTTGAAGAAAAGTATAAGATCGGTGACACAGTAGAGGGAACGGTTCTTAAGAGTAATCCATTTGGACTTTTTGTAGAGCTTGATAAGGACATTCACGGACTGGCTCACATTTCAGAGCTTTCAGAAAAGCCAGTTGATCATCCGTCTAAGGTTGCAAAGGCCGGTGATTTGATGAAATTCAAGATTGTATCAATCGAGCCAAAGGAACATCGTCTAGGACTTTCACTCCGAGCGCTCGAGGCTAAGCCAAAGGCTGAGAAGACAGACAAAGCACAGGGTGAAGAAAAGCCAGCTGAAAATCCTGAGCCTGTCGAGGCGCCTGAGGCTGAAGAGAAGTCTACAGAGGAAGCGCCTGTTTAAGTTACTGAAGAAGAGACAAAGACAGAAAAGGCAGCTGAGTAAAATCAACAGCAACAAAACCTCGTTATCTACTTACCATCTCGAGGAGCGTAGCGACGAGAGATCTTCTCAAGAAGTTTTCTCCCTACAGTCGAAATGGTGAAAGGGCGGGGTTTTGTGATTGAAAAGCCCCCACCCATGCTTGACAGGGAGTTGTTTTTCTGCTATCTTGCGACCTTGCCATCACTCCAACATGAAAGGGAACCGTCATGGCAATGACCCGAAGCCCCATAGTCTTTCACTTGACCGTGCGGGTTACAGCAAGGCAACAGCAAGCAATCCGTACCGGACCTCCCCTCTGCGTCTCCCTGAAGAAGATCGTTCGTGTCGAGCGCATCAGGCACATCGACTACGAATTCGAGATCGAGCTCAGGTTCGAATTCGATGAACGCCTCGACGACGCACCCATGGTCTTCTTCACCCTCATGTCTATCCTCAGCACGGATGGCATGCCGTTTGAAGTCATCCGTATCACTGACGGAACCTCGGGCTGAGACGACAATCAGTCCCCTTTGGCCGTATCTGGCCTGTTCGACACCCACGACTGGGGTGTCGATTTCTTTTACTATTGACATGGTGCCTATTCCCTGCTAAGTTCCATGGCTTTCAAAGATGCGGTATGATTTGAACAAAGGTTCAATTCAGACCCCACCTTTCGAAAGGAGTGTCCCTTGAAGCTTGCAACCTTGACCATCGGAGCCGCCTACTACATCCTTGGAGCAGTGTTCATCCTGCTGAGCCTCCTGCCCATGGGCGCCACGATCCTCTTCGTGGTATCTATTGTGAGACTCACGATGAACCAAGCAATCAATGCTGATCTGATCACGACCATAGCCATCGCCTGCTCTGAGATCGGCATCATGACCATCGCCACTATAATCCTGGTCAAGTGGGCCATCGGTGTATTCAAGTGCACCAAGACACACACAGCCTGGATGCGCCACCGCCTGCAAGCACTCTAGTCGAAAATCGACTCTCGACACTCCCCTCTCGACACCCTCTGGGGTGTCTTCTGCTTTGGGTTGCCAAAAGCCGCATTTTTTGGCATGATGCACGCGCTAAAAGGGTTGAAATGTTTAACCGCTCGGCCTCCCGCCTCGCTTGTTGAATATGTTGACGATTGTAATTTCCGACATAAACAATTTCAACACCTTTAACATATTAAACATCCACTATGAAACCACTATCAAAAAATCTAATTATCTTCTTTCTTGTTGTATTGGCGCTGGGAGTCATCTTTTCTTCATATAACCTCAAAGGTGATGAACCTGAGGTTATTGGTACTTCAGATCTAGTTGAAAAAATCACCAATAACGAAATCGACCGAATCGAAGTTGAGGAAGACACACTTTCAATCTTTGCACTTGATGAGACTGAGTATGAGGTGAAGAAGGAGTCAGGTGAATCACTTTCTGACCTTCTTACAAACTACGGAATTACGAGCGAGCAACTTGCAGCAGTAAATATCCAAGTTGTTGAACCAAGCATGTGGATCTCACTTCTTCGAACAATCCTTCCGACTCTTATCTTCTTGATTGGATTCCTAGTCATCTTCTGGTTTTTGATAAATCAGATGCAGGGGGCAAATAATCGAGCAATGAGCTTTGGGCAATCAAAAGCAAAAGAAGTAACCAGTAAAAAAGATCGGGTATCATTTAAAGACGTTGCAGGTGAAGCAGAATCAAAAGAAGAACTAACTGAAGTTGTTGATTTTCTAAAATCTCCAAAAAAGTACACGGAGGTAGGAGCAAAAATTCCTAAGGGAGTGCTTCTAATGGGTCCCCCAGGAACTGGTAAGACCTTACTTGCCCGGGCAGTAGCAGGAGAGGCCAATGTTCCATTCTTCCATATCTCAGGTTCTGAGTTTGTGGAGATGTTCGTAGGAGTTGGAGCTTCTCGTGTGCGTGACTTGTTTGCAAAAGCAAAGAAGGCGGCGCCATGTATTATATTTATTGATGAGATCGATGCTGTTGGACGCCAACGCGGAGCTGGACTTGGAGGTGGGCATGATGAACGAGAGCAGACACTAAACCAAATCTTGGTTGAGATGGACGGGTTTGCACCAAACAATGGAGTCATTCTAATTGCTGCCACTAACCGACCAGATGTTCTTGACCCTGCGCTATTACGACCCGGACGATTTGATCGACGTATTACCCTTGATCTTCCACCACTTAAAGATCGAAAGGCAATTCTAGACATCCACGCCAAAGGCAAGCCACTTGAGGACAATGTTGATGTTGAACGCATTGCACAAAGAACTGTGGGATTCTCAGGAGCAGACCTAATGAATATCATGAACGAAGGTGCGATCTTAGCTGCTCGAAATAACAACAAAACTATCTCACAGAAGAATCTACTTGATGCGATTGAGAAGGTAATGCTCGGACCTGAACGCAAGAGCAGCATCTTGTCTGATAAAGAACGCAAAGTCACTGCATATCACGAAGCAGGTCATGCCATTGTTGGACACATGCTTCCAAACTGCGATGATGTTCATAAAATCTCAATAATCTCACGAGGACGCGCTGCAGGATACACCATGAGTCTTCCAAGTGAGGACAAGAAGATGCACTTCCGTGCGGAGTTCATTGATGATCTTGCAATGATGCTTGCTGGGTACGCTATTGAGAAGCAAACCTTCGGGGATATCACAACAGGAGCATCAAATGACCTGCAACGGGCCACGAAACTTGCAAAAAACCTAATCACTCAATATGGAATGAGTGACAAGATGGGACCGAGAACATATGGAGAGCGCGAAGATCTGGTATTCCTTGGAAAAGAGATAAAAGATCGACGCAACTACTCTGAACAAACTGCACAAGAGATTGATGAAGAAATTCTACGACTTGTTAACGACGCGCTCGAAACCGCCAACAAGGTTGTAAAAGAAAACAACGAAAAGGTTGAAAAAATAGTTGAAGTTCTTCTTGAGAAAGAAACAATTGAGAAAGAGCAGTTTGAAGAACTCATGGGACCAAAGGTTGAAGAAAAAGAATAGTCAAAAAAACCGCCAAGCTCAACTTGGTGGTTTTTTATTATACATAAAGAACCCCCACGCGAACGCAGGGGTTCGAGGGGGC
This sequence comes from uncultured Gammaproteobacteria bacterium, assembly GCA_964452565.1. Classification (GTDB taxonomy): domain Bacteria; phylum Patescibacteriota; class Patescibacteriia; order UBA9934; family UBA9934; genus UBA9934. The sequence continues at coordinate 511,646 of CAYVLY010000001.1, forward strand.
AACCGCATTTTATAAAAAAGACCACCCTGCAAAGAGGGGCGGCCTCTTGAGGGTGGGTATCAGTCGATGTTGGCGATGGGGCAAAGCACCACCGTGCCATCGATTGCCACAGCCCAACCTTCCCAGACTGTAGCGCTTTCAGTATCGCGCCAGTCGTCGAGGGGAAGGTTGGGAAGCTGATGCTCCAGCTCCACCCTCAGCTCGTCGTTCTTGCCGATTTCGTATATCTCTTCAGGGGTCAGTTCCCTGCCCCAGAGATATTCGATCATCGGAACGACGCTTTCAGATCCCTCCACATAGCAGCCAAACACTCTAGCGATCGTCATGGGGTCAAACCCCTGGTGCGAGGCGAGAATAGCAGTAGTGGGGGTGGGGGTCGAAGCAGACATGAGGTCTCCCTTGCGGGTTCGTCAGACGAGATTGTCTAACGGTGGCCGACCTCAGTCGGACACTAAGTCGTGTGGATGCCAACCCATGCGACCATGAACATACTCTTTCAATGAACAACAGAATAATAGCACAAAAAAGCACTTTTGTCAAGAGTTTTGCTTGATTTTTGGGCTAATTTAAAACAAAAAACTCAACCACCTATTCCTTTTATAGCGATCTCACTATTAACTTGGATTCATGTTCCAATCTCTGACTTCTGCTATAATAAAATCACTATGAAACATGAAAAAACAATAGAAAAGATTGCGCTAGTATGTTCGGTGATTCTGCTGGCAGTCTTCCTCTTCAAAGATGCTCATTGGTTCTGGGTTGACGCCTCGTTCCTATTGACTATCTTCATCCTTACAAGTCTGACAAGGACTCTAAAATGGTCCTGGGGGTTGATGACATTCTTGCAGGGTATGTTTATAAGCTTTGGTCTTACCTTTCTGTTTGGTGCTTTGATCACAGCGTTAGGTGCTGAGCCACATACTATTATTCGATCAATACTTGTTGGGCCAGCTGAAGAACTTTTCAAGCTTGTACCTGTATTAATAGCAATAGTGATATTCAAACAATTCAGAAAACGTCCATTCAATCTTTCAGACTTTGCATTCCTTGGAGCTATGGCTGGCGGAGGCTTTAGCATGGTGGAAAAGTTCTTCTGGGAAGGAATACACTTCCCATTCACCTATGGACCTCACCTCGGAGATTGGTACTTGTTTGGTGACGCTCTTGGAGTCTATGCTGGCGGAGGTCAATTCGGATATATAGGCCACGCAGCAGCAACAATGCTAATAGCAATTGGTATTGGATTTGCATGGCGACTTGCAAAGCAATACCCCGGCAAACCATGGCAGCTTATTCCGATTATTGTATTCGCATGGGTAGCAATTGAGCACATCATTTTAAACAGCTACTATGCTGGAGCAGATGCAATTATGATTCTTGGCGGTGGAATGATAACTCCATGGATTGGACTTCTAATGTTGATCGGTGTACTGGCCTGGGACTTCTTGGATCAAAGACAACTCCTACAAGACAAGCGCTGGAAAAAGATATGGAAAAAAGCTTGGTCAATCAAATCAGTAAAGGATGTCGTGCAACTGTTTAGATTCTTACGCGTTCTCAATCTTGAAAGTTTAGACAAAGCTTACAAATAGTCATATGGAAATATTAGAACTAATCGATTTAGTCGGTGCATTCCTCGACGGACACGCTGCATCACAAGGTAGTGGCGGAACATTGGCAGGAATCCTTGGAATATCACTTGGTGGCGCTGGTGGTTTCAGCTTTCACAGAGCAGCAGCCACCTATGTCGATCCAGATCATCCGCTGGCATATGGCAAGTCCACACCCGCCGAACCAATACCAAAATCACACCACGACCCACGCATTGATGCACTTTGGCGCGGAGAGCAACCAACTACTCTCGCTGATATAGCTGAAGCGGCTCGAGAAAGCGGGGCAATAAAATAATGGACATAAAAAAGAAGCGCAAACGCGCTTCTTTTCTCATCTTAGCCACACTGCGAGCACGTTCATGCTTATCCCCGGGCAGGAGAACGGAATAGCATTTTGCGTGACATTTATCCATATAAACAAATGGAGCTCAAAATGCCCGTTTGTATGTCAGGGGTAATGCATGGACAGCGCAGCACTGTGGCTAGCAGTTTCTTTTCCCCATTTCTTTGCTGCTTCAAAGAAATGGGGCCCTGGGCCTGCCTGCCGGCAGGCAGGGGTTTGGGGGACGGAGTCGCCCCCAAGGAGTTATCGAGATTCAAAAGATCCCTCGACTTTGCTCGGGATGGGTTAGTGCTACATTTTTTGCTATAATAACAACGATATTAACAAGGAGGTATGTCACTTTCGAAGTCAATGGATACTTACACAAAAATCATCAAGAAAGCTTGCGAAATTACGCTTGCGCAAAAAGAATGGTGGGCGCTGGCTGCGCTTGCTGGACTCGTGCACACAGGAGCGATTTTCAACATGCTCATTCGATCTTTCTTGCACTTACAACCCGCAACAGAACTAGATGTATCGGCGCTACAGCAGATCAGCCCATTCTTTGCATGGGTGCTAAGCTATGCGCGTAATCTAACACTTCTCGAAACCCCACATCTTTTGGGTTACCTCTTAGTATCGGTCGTGGTATTCGTAATCATTGCGCTCTTAGCGCTTACAGCTCAGTACATTCTCCTATTTATCGTATCAAAAGGAAAAAAGAACATAAGTTGGAGGATGATCCGAAGAAAACTTCACCATATCCATATCTTGCGACTCTTTAGCGTGAACGCTGTGATGAGAATTCTATTTACAATAATTATTGGACTTACAACCTTGGCACTTGCGTTTGCAGTAACTGAATCACTTTTTGTAGATGCACTTTGGAGCGTTGGAATCTATGCAGTAGCACTTCCACTTGCTTTCATAACCCAAATCTTTGGAATGCTGTGCTTGATTCAACTTGTAAAAAAAGATATCAGTCTAGGAAAGGTGATTCACAAAGTAACAAACCTGCTACACAAGCACTGGCTAACTGCTTTTGAACTTGCGCTGATACTATTTGTGATCAACTTCCTAACTTCAGGCGTGCTCTTTGTTGTCTTGATCTGCTTTGCGATCTTAGCAGGTATCGCATTTGAAATGGCGCTTGCAGTTGGTTCATACATCCTAATGTCAGTCGTGACATTCCTCTCACTGCTAATCTCAGCTGCGATCCTTCTTATCTATGCTGGAGGAATCACAACATTTAACTACAGTGCGTGGACAAAGCTGTCTGACCACCTAAATAGGTATCCACACTTCCCTGCAATTGAACACGCAATAAAAAAGTTTATTAAATAGTTATGGCTGATGGATTGCCATCAATTGAAGATCTTCTGAAAAAATCTGCGCCAGCACCGCAGCCTATTTCTGATGCAAAAGAAGAAGAGGTAAAGGGGGCAGAAGTGGTAAAAGAGGCAGAGGAGCCAAAAAAGGAAGAAAAACCTAAAAAAGAAGTTGTTGGAAAAACAGAGGAGGAGATGACTCCAGCAGAAAAACTCCAGCGCAAGATGGCAAAGATTGAGGTTGGATCAAAGGAGAAAGAAGCCGAGACTATTGCAAAGGCTCATAATATTCCGTACATCAACCTTGTTGGCTTTGCCATCAGTCCGGATGCGCTTCGCCTGATCCCAGAGGATAAAGCCAAAGAAATCAAAACACTTGCATTTCTTTACACTGGCCCTGAGCTACGGATTGCAAGTACAGATCCAACCAACGAGGATATCAAGCAACTTGCATTTGGACTTGGTGAACGTTTGAAGACTCGCGCGATTCTATACAAAATCACAGACGATTCCTTTAATCATGCTGTGGAGCTGTACCGAACGCTTCCAAAGATCCGCAAAATAGTTAAAGGAGTTCAGATTAAAGAAGAAGAGCTTTCCGCTTACCAGGAAAAGATGGAAAGCTTTAAGGATATTGATGCCATTCTAAAAGAAGCGAGTATCACAGATGTATTGGCGATCGTAGTTGCTGCAGCACTTAAGCTTGGATCATCAGACATTCACATTGAGGCAGAAGAAAAAGACATTGCTGTTCGATTGCGTGTTGATGGAATCCTGCAAGATGTTGCAAAGATTGATGTAAAACAATGGAAAAAAATCATCAACCGAATTAAGTTGATAGCGGGCTTAAAGCTCAACATTACAGACAAGCCACAAGATGGCCGATTCACAATCTATCAAAAAGACAAAAAGATCGATGTTCGTACCTCTACCCTTCCGACCGCATGGGGCGAGTCAGTTGTAATGCGTATCTTAAATCCAGACTCGATTCAGTTAGAGTTTGAGCAACTTGGATTCCGCAAAGCAGCGTTTGAGCGCCTAGCTCGCGAGATCGAGAAGCCACATGGAATGGTGATCACTACTGGACCAACTGGATCTGGTAAGACTACAACTCTGTATGCTGTTTTGAAAAGGCTCAATAAGCCGGGCGTAAAGATCATCACACTTGAAGATCCTGTTGAGTACAAGCTGGAAGGCATCAACCAAAGTCAGATTGATCATTCAAAAGAGTACACATTTGCAAAAGGACTACGTTCGATTCTTCGACAAGACCCAGACATCGTACTTGTTGGTGAGATCCGTGACCTTGAAACTGCAGAGACTGCGATTCAGGCATCACTCACTGGTCACTTACTACTCTCTACGATCCATACCAATGACGCTGCAGGTGCTATCCCGCGATTCACTGCAATGGGCGTTAAGCCATTCTTATTGGCACCTTCTTTGAACGCAATCATGGGTCAACGACTTGTACGACGAGTGTGTGAAAGCTGCAAACAAGATGATACTATCGAGCCTGATGTTCTTACAAAGGTCAAGGAAATGCTTGATGCAATTCCTGAAAACTCTGGAGAGCCAAAGCCTGATACTTCAGCTATGAAGTTTTACAAAGGTGCAGGATGTGATAGGTGTAACAAGACAGGGTACAAAGGACGCGTTGGAATTTATGAGATCCTAATCAAAGACGATGCTGTTGAAAAATTCATTCTAGAGGGCGATGTTTCTGAATACAAGATGCGAGAGGTTGCAACAGCTCAAGGGATGATCAACATGGCACAGGATGGACTCTTAAAGGCACTTGAAGGACAGACCTCTATCGAAGAAATTCGAAGAGTGACTGGATTCTAACAGAACATAGACCACAGATATAGGCCTGGCGATGCCAGGCCTTTTGAAATCTCGGGCCTGTCACGAGCACGTTCAGGTTCATCCTCGGGCAGGAGAACGGAATAGCATTTTGATGTCCAATTTCTCTATAGATACAAATTGGATCTCCAAAATACCCGTTAGTATGTACCGAGGTATACCTGGACGAGCGCAGTATGGGCCAGGCAGTTTCTTTTCTCCATTTCTTTGCTGCTTCAAAGAAATGGGTCCAGGGGCTTGGGGCAGGATACCCCGAATAAAACCGCTATTTTTGGCTATTTTTCTTACTGCTTGACTTGACAAAGAGCATTTTCTATGCTAGTGTTAGCTGTCCTTTTGCGAACTAAGTCGCGATTTCGGACGGCTGATGCTGACGCTGGAGAAGCTGAAATGAACCCCACCCCACCCCTAGAGGAGATCGCGGACATGTCCACGGCTACCCCTGATACGAGGAAGTGGGTGATGCTCATCTTCACCTTCTTCATCGCTGCCATCGCTGGCGTGGTCGGCGGAGCCCTGCTGGTCTGCCTGTTCTGCCTGATGATCAGCGGAAATGTGGACCCCCAGAACACCGCTCACACCGACTCCATCTGGACCGGTGCCATCGTATTCGGAATCATGGGTCTGTGGATCCGCGCCGATCTCTTGATGAATCGTGGCCGTTGATCAAAAGCCACAGCATCAAACAACCTTTCGTCTGCCGGTCCCTGACCGGCGGCCATCAATGATCACAACAAGCTTGTGCTCATCGATGACCCCAACCCCCTGGAGCGCTCAATGAAAACCCTAAAGAGAGTCGTCTTCTTCCCGGCTGAACTCATCATAGGAGTGTACGTGGCATTCGCGCTCGCGTTCATTCTCCGCAACATGTTCCCGAACTTCTTCGGGTGCATGCACAGCGGCGGATCAACCAGCCGTGGTCATCCGCGCCCGTGGTAGTGCGACGCACCTCCCTTCTCCCTCGCGGGGATATCTCATCCCCGCGCCCGTCAATATTCATAACTCAGTTGTGACTATCGATGGGCAAACATCTTTCACAGGAGAAATACGATGATCGCTCAACTCGGACAGCTTCTCGGCTCAGTCCCTGAAGTCCTCATGCAGGGCTTCGCGTGGGTCTTCAGCCTCTGGATGGGATGGGCGATCTGGACCGTGCTCATGTGCGCACCGATCTACTTGTTGGCCCTTGGGGTCAGCTTGTTCGGCATCAAGAGCAAGTTCATGAGCAAGATCGTCACCACAACGGTCAAGATCAATGCACTTGCAGCCTCGGCCCCAGTCTCCCTCCCCATCCTCGCCCTCTACCACGGCACCCGTCTGCTGTTCAGCGTGAACTCTGGCAACCAACGCCAGGGGAATCGCAACCAGCGTCGCGGCCGCCAGCCGCAGCAACGCTATAGCCTGGTCAACATCGACCTCAGGCGAAGGCGGCGGTAGCGCTCTTTCACCCTTCTTCCCTGCGATCCACAAGGCTCGCAGGTCCGCCAAAGTTTAGTACTTGATACTAGCCTTTGGCGGGCAAAACACTAACGGCCATTGGCCAAAGGAGACGCAATGTACAACAGCCTGATCAGAAACATCGAAGAATCGGCAAACAAGTGCGTCGATTTCATCGAGCAGCACATCCTGGCGACCTTCCTGGCCGTCGCCTTCACCTGCGGCTTCATCACACCCCTTGCCCAGCAGGGCAGCATCACCGAAGCCCTGATCTACGGCTTCGCAACTACGATCGCCCTGCCGATCGCGATGGTGCCGGTCCTGGTGTGGTGCTCGTACACCTGGAACGAAAAGCTGGACGGGCCTCGGCCCAACTAGCAAATCTGCTCCTTCTCACGCCTGGCGCTCGGCCGGGCGTCCGCCAAAGTTTAGCACTCGATGCTGGCCTTTGGTGGACTTCAACCTTTTCCCTGGAGAGATCCATGTCCAGCAAGCCCGATCACATCGTAAGCGCAATCCTCCTGATCATCGGCGCAACTATCTACACCACAACGCTGTCAACGGCATATGTCGTGCTCATGACCTGGTATATCACGATCACGCCCCTCTTCGTCTTCGCAGCCGGCCTGTTCATGGGCTGCGTGATCCTGATCATGGCCATCAAAGACCAAGGCAACCTGAGATTCGCGATGGCTCTGCTTACAGCCCTGGGTGTGGCGTTCAACTTTCCGATGACCCTTGTAGCTCTCGGAACCCAGTTCGGAGAGGACGTGGTCCTCGCTTGTCTGGGGGCTGGCGGTCTGCTGTGACCGCTGTGCCGATCCACCTCCTTCTCACGCCTGGCATTCGGCCGGGCGTCCGCCAAAGTTTAGAACTTGATTCTGGCCTTTGGTGGACGTGAGACAACAATGTGGCCAGAAAGGCCTGAAAGGACATGCCAATGTCCAAAAAATCCCTCTTCCGTCTTCTGGTCTGCGTTCCCTGCCTTATCACAGGCGCAGCGCTGTACGTAGGAACACTTTCCACAGGGGCAATCATGCTGATGGCCTGCTATGGAGCAGCAATGCCGCTCATCGCCTTTGTGGCAGCACTGCTCGTGGGAACCGTGCTCATCCTCTACGCGCTCCATGACCAGCACGAGCAGGACATCAAGAAGGTCTTCCTGGTACTGAGCCTGGTGGGAATCGCTCTGATCCTCCCGGTCACACCACTCGCTTTCTATACCCAGATCGGTGAGGACACGATCCTCGAACTCTACAAGACCCTGCACTTCAGCTGGCCGCGTGGAGACTGACCTGGAACCCACACTCTACTCGCCCCAACTGGGGCACATCCAGTGCACATGATTCAATCATGTTCAATGGATATCAAAACAACCCCAATCTCTCAGGGGGTTGTTTTGTTTTACAGCCGGCCGATAATTACATTATACCGGCTGGGATCCCTCGGCATCCGCCTCGGGATGGACATGAGGGAGTAGGTTGTTTTGTTTTAAACTCTTTTATTTCTTTTCCAAAATAGCGTAGATCACTGCATTTTGTTGACCACCACGTGAGGCAACTTTGGAATACTTCACCAAAGGGTGTCTTTGAACAAATGGTTCCGCTGCTCGTAATAAAGCTCCGGTTCCATGTCCACAAATAATCCTAACCAACTCTTCTCCTGCCATAAACGCCCGGTCTAACTCAAGATCAATCTCACGCTCAGCATCATGAACATCCATCCCATGCAAATCAACCTCTGGAATATCTTGCCGCATCTCCGCTATCGAGACCAGCGTTTCGTAATAGGATTCCCGGCCACGCCCAGCCCTTGTATCACGTCTGTTCATAATTTCTTAATATCAATTTTTCGAGTTTCTGCATCAACATGATCAATCTTAACCACATGAGTTGGTTCGAATGGCGATCTTTCAAAAACATCTGGCCACTCAACACAGATCACGGTCTTATCATTCACATAATCCTCAAGTTCTAAAGCTCCCAGCTCTGACGCATCCTTAAATCGATACAAATCAAGGTGTGCGATCTTTTCTACATGATCTCCCTGTACTGGATATTCATTCATAATCGTAAAAGTCGGACTTTTGACCCGTGCATTTGACCCAAGTGCCTCTACCATTCCACGTACAAACACAGTCTTCCCTGCCCCCAAATCTCCAACTATCTCAATAAACTCTCCACCTTGAAGATTTCTCGCAAACTCTGCTGCGATTTCTTTTGTTTGTAATTCTGATGTTGATGTGTAGTTCATAAATACAGTAGACAGTATACAGTAGACGGTGTGCAGTTCGAGATCCTGAACTGCCTACCGCATTCTGCCTACCGTATACTATTTTCTAAACAATATCCATATTCGAATCCGCGGCTAAGTCCTCAGGTTCGATATAGTTCTTCTCATCCTGAGCGCGGAAGTATCCTGCCGCAGCGATCATTGCTGCATTATCAACTGAATAACTAAATGGTGGAACAAAAACTCGTGTAGCTCGACGTTCACCCTCTTTCTGTATCCTCTTTCGAAGCTCAATATTTGCAGCAACTCCACCGGCCAAGATAAACGACTTTGGTTTGTACTCCTCAATCGCTCGCATGGACTTCTGAGTTAATACATCTACGACCGCCTCCTGGAATGATGCTGCAATATTTCGTCGAAACACCTCATCTTCGATCTTATCCTCATGCTTTCGAAGCGTGTAAAGCACTGAGGTCTTTAATCCTGAAAAACTAAAATCAAAATTATCTTGATCAACTAGTCCACGTGGGAAATCAAACATATCTGTTTCACCTCCTACAGCAAGACGTGCAATATGTGGTCCGCCCGGATACGGCAACCCCAACATCTTTGCAACCTTATCAAAAGCTTCACCTGCAGCATCATCCATTGTCTCACCAATACGCTCAAACTCTCCATGACCTTTCATTAAAACCAATTCCGAGTGACCACCTGAAACAATTAAACTAAGCGCGGGAAACTTAGGAACCGGTTGCGGCAAGAACGGAAGCAATCGCTTCGCGCGCGGCAACCAACTTGCATAAATGTGACCCTCAAGATGACAGATTGGCACAAGAGGCACCCCCCAACTCCAAGCCAAGGTCTTTGCAACCTCAACTCCGATGCGTAGTGCTGGTGCTAAACCAGGCCCAGATGTGACAGCAATCGCATCGATCCCCTTTCCATCAAAAGGAATCTCACGCTCCAACATCGGGAAAATAGCAGCCAGATGTTCACGCGCTGCCACCTCGGGTACCACTCCTCCATATTGCTGATGAGTTTGGATCTGCGATAGTACTGTAGAGTTTTCAACCCTAAGCTGACTGCCTCTGCCCCTCACAAGCGCCAGAGCGGTCTCATCACAACTTGATTCAATTCCAAGAATTCTCATATGTCTGCAGAATACAGTAGGCAATGGTCATTGGCAACATTCTCAAACACACCGAGGTCCCCAGCCAATCTTCTTCACCTCTAAGCCACACTGCGAGCACGTCCAGGTCTATCCTCGGGCAGGAAGACGGAATAGCATTTTGATGTCCAATTTCTCCTTAGATATAAATTGGATCTCCAAAATGCCCGTCTGTATGCCTGAGGTATACCTGGACAGCGCAGCACTGTGGCTAGCAGTTTCTTTTCCCCATTTCTTTGCTGCTTCAAAGAAATGGGGCCAGGGGTTGGGGGCAGGATGCCCCCACTACTAAGTTATTGACATTTCTACAATAATTCGCTATTGTACCGCCTTCTTGTGTTGGCGATTGTGTCGACCGATTGAAGATCAAACACTGCAACCAAAGGTAAATCGCAGTGAACGAAATGCCCCTTTCCCCCACCACCCTAGCCATCATGGCCATGGCTCAGAACCCCGACCTGGCGGTCCTCAGGCTCATCATCCACAGCACCGGCGACTGCCTGCATGTGGACATGCCCGACTTCGGCATCAACAACTGCACCGCCATCCCCGACGGAAGCCCCACTAGCTACCGCTGTCAGCTCTGCTGGGACATCAGGACGGGACACCTCGGTACCGACCTGACGGCCGGCACCTACCAGGTGTCCATGGGCGAGATGAACGGAGTGCAGCTGACCGACGTCGATTTCCGTGACGAACGCGAGCCCCTGGACGACGACGAGCTGACTGCGATCCGCAGCGCCTTCGCCAAGGCCTTCGGCCCGGTCCGCCGCGAGCTCGTGGAGCAGCTCGGGCTGTGGAACGCGACCCTCGAGGAGCACACGCCCCGCCACCTATGTGAGCCCATGATGCGCTACCTCGAGTTGCGCATCCAGACCAGCGGCGACAACGTGAGCCACCTGGTCCGCGAGCTCAAGGATGGCACCCTCTGGACCATCGTCGGCCTCTCCAGCGAGAAGGGCGAACACTGCAAGAGCCAGGCACGACTCCGCGGGAGCGACGAACAGCCCCATCTGCTGGACATTCTCAGGGACCCGAGCTTGCTCTTCCGCGAGCTCGACCGCTCCATGAGCGACAGATCGCGCCACACCTGGGACATCCCGCGAATCGACTTCGAGTCGCGGATACCAGGCTTCGGTGACCTGCTCGAGCGCAACTGCATGCCGCAAATCTTCGAATTCAGCGGCACCTTCGGCAGCGCCTTCGCGAACGCCATGGCCGAGGTCTACCAGCAGTGGGTGAACCAGCAGATGCCAGGCATGCTGGCCGAGATGCTCCGCGACCGCCGCGAGCAGATCCAGACGGCCGAAAGTGATCTCAAGGCCCACATGACCCCGCCCGCGCCGGAGCCCGAGGTGGAGGAGCCCGAGATCCAGCCCCCGACCGACGGGCCGCCGTATGACTGCACCGAGCCGCCCGAGAACGACCCCGAGCCCCTGGACCCCAGCTTCGACGAGTCGAGCGGCCACAATCCCGAGGACGAAGAGCAGATCGAGCCGCCCACCCCCGTGTCCGAGGATGAACTGCCGGAGGAGCCGGTCGTGGAGCCCGAGCCCGAGGAGCCGGTAGCCGAGCCGCCCGTGCCCGCCAATGACGAGGCGGACGCCGAGGAGCCCGAGCCCGAGATGGAGGAAGAAGAGGAGGAGTAGCCCTGCAGGGCTGCACCAACCCGCCCAGCTGAGCTGGGCACGTCAGACTGCCGGTGACAGCGACCCACGCCTAGTGCGTGTGCGTCCGCTGTCACCGGTGTTTTGCATTCTGAAAAAGTGATAAGAGGATGAAAAGGTTATAAAAGTGATGAAAAGTCTATCTTTTCAATAATCACCTTTAATCACTTCTTCAACCTCTATCATTTTCCAACTAGACAAAACCCAAAAAAAATGGTGAATTATGGGTAGTTACAGAACGTCCCTTTCCACCATGAGGAAACCATGAACTCGATCCATGATGCCTTTACTCCCTTGCACAATCCCGATGCGACCCGCGGGCACATCTTTCTCACCGAGGGTAGACCAATATTCCCGGCCACTATCGATCCTCCAGTGTTCCCATACTGGAGAGGTGTCAAAGACGGTATCTTCGGCCAAGGCACCCGAGCAAAACAATTCAGTGGTGTGATCATCTTCTCCCTTGAGAAATGGGAAAAGAAGAGCAGCGCTACTGGATTTGAGGTCGAATGTCACTGGCGCCGCCAGGTCTATCCTCGTGATACTGAGATCCTTTACGCACTTGAAACGGACACCTTGGACGGCACGATCTGGGAGCAGCTCAAGCGCGCCATTGGCATGCTTAAAAGAGTTCCCCTGGTTCGAGGCTGCGCGATCGTGATCAAGTTCGGTCACCGCGGCGACGAACACCCACCCATTATCGAAATCGTGCCTGACTTCCTGTTTGGCTACGATGTAGTCCAGGAAGAAGTAGTCCAGCAGATCCGCAGACACCGTGCTCACGAGGCAAAACTCGGGATCCAACTCTGGAGGGGCGTCCAATCCTTATGGGGAGGCGTTGGGCCAGTATGTCCCGCACCTATCACGCAGCTGCCTGACCTTTGGGAAGACAGTGACGACATCAGGATTGTCAGCGACAGGCTCGAACTCGTGATGGGCCAATTCCTGCGTCGACTCGAGACCCGTAAGAAGATAATCGAACTCATGGCAAAAGCACACATCAAGCCCGCACCTGGAGACAGGCACACGGTCGTTGTACTGGGCGACGATGCTGAGCTGAGAATTACCAGGAGGATCATACAGCGAGCAGGTGGGGTCACACGACTTGATCCTGAAGCACAGGACGATCCTCTGCCCATTGAGCCGGATAGTGATCGATTCAAGTTCAGGCCTACCAGCGGCACTCCAGAGCTACGCCCCCAAAGGAGGCCGCAGATCGGAAGACGTTTAATCCCCTGGGCGCCGCCACCTCCCAGCATAGAGATCGAAGACGACGAGTGATACCCTCGAGTGCCGCTTGTCCCTACCGCCCCCACCTTCTTGGTGCGGGGTGGTTCTGCTTTTATTGACAAAAACACTTTTTTCACGTATTCTTCTCTCGCAAACCATAGAAGGCCCCATCGTCTAGTGGTTAGGACATCAGGTTTTCATCCTGGAAACGGGGGTTCGATTCCCCCTGGGGTCACCAAAGAGGACTCATCCATGTGATGTGTCTTTTTTGTTTGTAAGATTGGCGACAAAGCAGGTGTTTCAAATCCTGAATAGGTGTACACGGGTTTTTCTGGGAAAATCAAACTCTGCAACTGCTGTTTTTGCGTGAAGTCGGCGTCAACCCATGTCTTTGGGAGTGTTCCAACGAATCCAAAAACGTAATCAACCGCCTCGTCGATATTGAATGTTTCCAGCCGCACTTTTGCGAGCTTGGTGTGCTGGTCTGCAATGCGATCTTTTACCTCGGCAAACTCCTCCTTGAAATCATCATCCTCGATCAGTTCTTTTTTCTTCATTCCAATGAGTGCTTTCTTTTCTTCCTCTATACGATCGAGCTCAACGGTCAGACGTTTACGTTCCTGATTGATTGTTTCGTACTGGTCGTCCCATACGTCCAAAATAACAGCCTTGAACGCCTTGAGAAACTTTTGTTTGGGAGTGATTTGTTCAAGGTAGTTGAAAAACTCTTGCTCGAGAGTATCTTTTGGAATTGATTTTACTTTTGTTGGGCACTCTTTGAAGTAACAGCGGTAGTACGGATACTTGTCGCCAGACTTGTTCGTTGAGAACGAAGCGGTCATTGGACGACCACAAAATCCACAAATCACTTGATGGCGCAGCGGAAACGCATCGTTGCCACGCTTTTTGGCGATCGCATCCTCCTTGCTTGAACCTCTGAGAAGCGTTTGACACATATTGAATGTTTCCATGCTGACAAGCGGTTCATGCAGTCCTTTGTACTCTTTCCCCTTTGAAACCATGCGCCCTGTGTAAAATACGTTTCTAACGATCTTTGAAATAAGTTGCGGGGAAATCTTGTTTCCTTGCTCAGTACGCAATCCACGATCATTGACGGCAACTCGCACCTCCTCCAGCGTGTAGATGCCTTTTGCAAACTCACCAAAGATCCAGCCCATATGCTCGGCTTTTTCACTGTCAGCTGTGACGATCTTTTCTCCTGCCTTGGTTTTGATGTTTCTGTAACCGATGGGAGCTTTCCATTGCCAATATCCTTTTTCGAGTTTAGTCAGCATGCAATCACGGGTGCGCTCTCCACGAATCTGGTTATCAAATTGAGCATTGGCCGCCATTACGTTACCGATGAACTGACCCGCTGGCGTTTCATCAATGGCTTCTGTTACCGATATGAGCCTGATATTGAGTTTGCTCAGGAGTACCAAGATCGTACTATAATCGTTCACGTTTCGTGTCAGACGGTCGACTTTGTAGACAATAATGAAGTCGATGGTTTTGTAGTTCTTCTTGCAGTATTCAAGCATAGCTTGAAGTCCATCTCGATTTGCCGTCTTAGCCGATACGCCATCATCATGAAACACCTTATCGACGTTACCTTGGATTTCTTTCGCCTTCCTGTGGCACGCATTATCCTGCTGCTCCAAGCTGATACCCAAAGCAGCCTGTTCCTCTGTCGAAACACGGTAATAGATGAGGCCATTGAGTTGTAGATCTTGAGTTTCGTTCATATACCAAAAGGAGTGACTCTCCGTTTGAGCTCAACCACCAAACGATGGAAGAAACGGCAGTCACCCCTTTTCATATCACAACGATTGCATTGTGTTGTGTACGCTTGGAACGTTGAGCTCATACGCATTATGTCATGTTTACAGTTGATTTTCAACGGGTGTTTTTACTCCCATTCGTTCTTTTTTCCATTTCTCAAAGGCGAGGTTTGCAAATTGATATTGAGCATCTCGAAGCTGACGAATCTCATCATCGCTCATACCTTTTGCGTCTTCGCCAAGCAAACGCTTGTACTTCGAGAGCGCAATCATAAATCTTACGCATCATTTCCTGATGCGACCTTACGTAGCATTGCTTGTAGCTCATCCTCGCTGATGTTGTATCGCACCTCCCCAGACCCCCTCTGTACAGCCTCAATCTCACGCATCAACTCGATCTGTCGACTTTCGTCGATATGCCCGTAGCCGTAGGAGCCGAATGTAGTTGCTACATTTTCGTGACCAAGGTTCTGGCTTATGGCTTTTTTCTGCTCCTCGGTCAGCGGCTTTTTCATGAACTCCTTGACCAAAAGATGACGCAAGGAGTGAGGATGGTAGTACGGCTCACCTGCTGCCTTGAAGCGTTTTTCAAAAATCTTTCGAGCAGGGCTTGCGCTCGACCAGTAGACAGGCTCAACTTCCCCCGTGCTGTAATAACTGATGTTTTCTTTTCCGTTTTCCACCTTGGTGGCAGGAAACAATGGGTCATTCTCCTTGAATCCACGTTCATCTTTGAGATATTCAAACCATGACAAGAAGTATGTTTGTGCTTCTTTGTATTCAAGTGGGAATAAAGCCGTTGCAATCCGCTTTGAGAACTTGGTTTTGACACCAAGGTTTGGGTCTTGGTCAACCACCATGTCAACGGGGTCAAACGAGCCCAGAGGCAAGCTCACGATTGCTGAAATGCGTGCCCCTGTCAGCAGGGTAAAGCTCAAGAGAGCCTTGTCACGCATGTCGATTTCGTTTTTTGGTTCAATCGCTTCAATGACCTTTTTTACCTGTTCCATTGTGGGAATCTTGCGTCGTTTGCTTTGAAGCGCTTGACGAGACTCCTTTTTGCCAAGTGATAAGTACCCAATATCTGTTTCTTGGATGGCCTGCCGATACCCCTCCTGCCTTGAGAGCCAGTCGAAGAAACCACGTAACTTGCGTAGAGTGTGGTACTGGTAGCTGATACTTACATTTCCACCTCGCTTGCTTTGGCGAGTGGCGAGCCACGTCTTGAACTCAACAGCACGTTTCTTGTTGAACAGATGAAAATCCGCTTCATCCGTAAAGTCCTGCCATTGTAGAATGGCTCCTTCATACGTCGTGATGGAGCTCTGCGAAAAGCCCTTGGACTGCTTGAGGTAGTCGAAATACTTTCGCTTCATCAGCTCGTTTTCATAACGCACTTCTTCCTTCGTTTTTGTGGGTTTTGTGTTGTTTGTAGATTGGGACATATAGCTTATGTGTGAGAGAATCCGTTAGTCCTTTCGGGAGAGGTTTTGAGTAGGCGAGATATTTTGCTGCCGCACGCCTCACACAGACCCGTTCTGCGATACTGTTCGAGGTTGTTTTTCCCTATCCGCTTGCCCGTTTTTTCTATTCGTTCGGTACCTTCTTTTGGCCTGACACCTTGGCCGCAGGAAAAGCAGAGGAGTTCATCTGGCTTGAGCTTCTGCTTCCTGTCGTTTCGTCGAGCTTTGAGAAAGTCGTAAAGCACCTGTCCATCAAAGAGCAGAGGCTTCTTGTTGGACATCATGGGTGCAAGCCCTTGCTTCATCCATCGCTGTACAGTTTTTCGACCAATACCCAACTCGGCGACAATCTCATTGATGTCGTAGCTATGGCGTTTTTTGATCTTGTTGAGCTGGTACCGCTTCATGACTTTGAAAGTTCTGGAGAGGCTTTCCCATCTCCGTACCTTTATGCAGCCGTTCAAGTGGAGTCGCTGTCAAATCTTTGGGGGTGTGAACAAAACAAACAAAAAATCCCCATGTTTTACGGGGTTTTTGTGTTTGGGTTATCGACGCTTTACCTTTGTTCAAGTATCGACTTGAACGACCACTTGAACGAGTGTTCTATGTACAGCAATCGAGACGGGGGTTGAGTCGATAGCGACTACGACCCTTCTTATCAAAAACCGTCTTTGTGCCGTACTCCAATGCTACGTCGTTTATCTGTTTTTTGTATGTTGAAATCGTGCGCTTGTTACCGCTTGCAAACTTATCTGCCAAAACACTCAACTCGACCGATGGGTCATCCTTGGTTCGTGCGTTGAAAAGATACTCAATCATGTAAACGGTCGGCTGATACAGCGATAGTCTCCCTGCAAAGCGTCCTCGCCCAACCTGCTTGAATAGCAGTTCTTTGTCCTTTCTCGCCAGAACGATGTCTTTGTCCAGCACAATGGAATCTTCGCCATCAATGGCGTAATCCTGCTGGAAATATGTTGCCTCTGCGACAGCATCAATCTCTATACCATTTTCATCAATGTCTGCGATAAGTTCCAGTACGGGAACGGCATGGATATGAAGCGAAGCTGCCTTGTTGTTTGGATCGGCAAGAAATAGCAGGGTTGGACTACTGCGTGCGATGATGCTTGCCAGATATTCTTCACGCAAGTCATTGAGGTTGGCCACAAAAAAGATGGCTCGTGCGGCACCTGTTATTTCCATGGCACCCACATTCCAAAACAAACCACTTTGCTTGAGGTGCGCCTCGGTGAGCTCAACGCCCTCTGCGTCAAGAAACAAGGCAAGAAACCGCCGAACATTCAAACTGTATGCGTGGCGATCTTCTGGCTTGAGGTACTGTCGATCCGTATCTTTCGAGCAGGCTACAAACAGGCGTTCCTCATCTTGTTGTACTGGAAGCAGGTGCCCGTCATAGCACGACGTGCATAAAGCCTCACTCCTTCGTGCGGTAGTTTGAATCAAGCCGAGTTTGGTCAAAAACTCCGTCACCTCATTTCCAACAAGCTCAACCAATACAGAGCGATCCACTTGTGTGCTGGCACCGAAAAGCTGTAGCCCCTGTCGTAGATCGTTTCTCATACCTCATTCACGGTATCAATACCCCACTTGATGAGGAGCTTCCGCACCAACATGTCTTGCTCTCGGCTTTTGAGATTATGCCCTTTGCCATGCGTTACATCGAAGGTCACAGGGCGCCTTTTTCCGTTGATTTTGAAAACGACTTTGATTTTGGCTTGAAGAATATCAAAGAAATCAAAGTTGATATTGCGATACTGGAGCATTTCTTTCATGCTTTCAACGCCACCTTTTGCATCTGATCCAATGGTCAAGTACACCTTGCTCCCATTCGGACGAAATCGCAGGCTCATTGCCTTGAGTTGAACTGATTCGACGTTTTCTTCCTCCGCTATGGTCAGCGGATCAGGGTCGAGTGATTTGAGTACGTCGAGCCTATATGAGCTTGTTTTACAGTCTTCATAACGCAGACTCCACACATCTTCAATAACGGCACGTTGCAACCCCTCAACCTTTGTTTGTCCGCCCTTGACTTTCACTTCGAGTTTATTTCCGTTCAGCCAGTATTGAATATACGCTCGTAGAATAGGACGTCTTGGCGTATCAGGTTTGAGCTTATCATCTGTCTCAAACTTCAAGTCGTTTACAAAGCGGTCTTCTACATAGGCGACCATGCACAAGCGGTCAGGTTTTTCGATGAGCTTGATTTTGCACCGTGTCTTTCGTCGACCAAATGTGAACATGTTCTGAATAGACTGTTCAAGTGTCGTGACGCCGTTGGTCAAAGTCGCCACTTCAACATCTGGGATGACAACACTTTTCCAGCTGCAAATGTTATCGAGCGCATGTTCGTCAACCGAAGTATGGAAAATGTCCTCGTGATTGATAAAGAACCACAAGGCTCGGGAGTGATGATTGGGGAGTTCGTCGTACACCTTCCAGTCCACGGACTTTTGCAAGCGTTCTGCGGTTTTTTGTAGATACGCTACGGAAGCCCAGCCAGACATGTCGCTGATGTCATTGAGTGCCGTGAGAACCTCACCATGCTTTTGCTCATCCTGCGTATCGACTACCACCAAAAATCGGTCAGCACGAGCTTCATCTTCTTCATCGTCGTGTATAATAAAATCCAACTCCAACTTTTTGGCGAACTCACCAAGGAGTGCGGGGTCAAACTTCATCAATAACGATGATGGATCAAAACTTCCTGTACCAGCCATATGTTGCAAAGATTTGTCAACTTATGGTAACTTACCAAATATGCAAGATCGGTCAACTCCACGAGAGACAAAAAAGCTCCCAGAGTTGTTGACTCTCAAAGAGGCGGCTGATTTGTTGCATTGTCACCCGAATACGTTGCGTAACTGGGACAACAAGGGCATCCTTGTTGCCGTGCGTCTGGGGTCACTGGGTGATCGCAGGTACAAAAAGCAAGACATATTGAAACTGATGGAGAAATAAAAGATGAGGTATGCAGGTCGAACAAAGTAAGAATCTTGATCAGCAATTTTGTGAACATGGAAACTTCCTATTTTCATGTCCAGAATGTAAAGAAAGAGGTAGGGATATAATTTTGAGAATAGCTGACAGGAGATCGGTGCCTGATACTGAACAGGTTGAAAAAGTCAGGAATCACATTGAGAAGGTGGTACTGGGCGCTCTTTCAATGTTTGTTTCAAGGTTCGAGACTTATTGCAGAAAAGGAAACGAACTCGAGATTGTCATAGTTGATGCGACCGATCAAGATTTTGGTTCTGGAGAAGTGAAAGGTACTACTATTGACATCCCGTTGTTAGAAGAGGAAAGGATGAGCTTCATTTTGCAAAGAATGGTTGAGAAATCTGATGACATTACGAAAAAACAACTCGAAAACATTGGTATTGCTATCACTTGTTCGACGATATTACACGAAGCAATACATAGTTTTTTGGAGTCAAAGCCACACTCGAGTCTTCATGAAAAGATAGAAGCAATGAGTAGTATTCCTGATCCAGAAGGGATATTTTCCACACTATGCGATGAAGCCATTGCATATTCCATGCAATCCATTTTTTCAGAAACTATAGAGCCCTTTGGAAATACTGCTCCAAGAGTTGACCAAGATAAGGAAGCTAGTCTGGTCGCTGTAAGAAAAAAACTAGGTATGGCCATCGAAAAAGATATGCGAAAGGTGTTATATGGAAGGCTGGACACAGAATCATTCTTTGATATTCTTATACAAAAAGCAAAAACACTAACTCAATAACAACAATATCTATGTCAGAGACACGACGTGGACAAGAGCATTCCCCCGATTCAGCAAACGAAATAGTCGAATTGCAACGAGAACAGATGAAACAAAACTTTGATGAAATTGCAGTAAAAGCCTTGTTCCAGTTGAGGAGAAGTTTGTTAGGGAAAGATTATCGAAACTTGCCCAATTTGAGAGCGCTTCCTGAACCGTTTGAACCAAACGCAGATATATCACATGATACACTCATGAAAATATCATCTGATTTTATTACAGAAATGAGGTTGCAAATATCAGCTATCATTGCGGAGGCAACGAGAAGATTATCTTTGTATGATCAAAAGAAACAAGAGTATCCAATTGATGCAAACATGGCACTTGAGGAGGTCTTGATTGAAAAAGCTTTTGATTTCTTGCGAGACCAAAAAAGAATAATCAGCAACAACCGCGGTACACTTGGTGGATGGATGAAGACAATAGTAGAAAGAGAGAAAAATATAGTTGAGCATGACTAGTCGAGAGAAAAGGGTTGCATTTTTTGAGATCCAAAAATATGCGGCAATGTCTCCGACCATTGCTTGATTTGCTGGATCAGGGTGTTCCAATGCTCAATACAGTAGGTCACCAAAGAGGACTCATCCATGTGATGTGTCTTTTTTGTTTGTAAGATTGGCGACAAAGCAGGTGTTTCAAATCCTGAATAGGTGTACACGGGTTTTTCTGGGAAAATCAAACTCTGCAACTGCTGTTTTTGCGTGAAGTCGGCGTCAACCCATGTCTTTGGGAGTGTTCCAACGAATCCAAAAACGTAATCAACCGCCTCGTCGATATTGAATGTTTCCAGCCGCACTTTTGCGAGCTTGGTGTGCTGGTCTGCAATGCGATCTTTTACCTCGGCAAACTCCTCCTTGAAATCATCATCCTCGATCAGTTCTTTTTTCTTCATTCCAATGAGTGCTTTCTTTTCTTCCTCTATACGATCGAGCTCAACGGTCAGACGTTTACGTTCCTGATTGATTGTTTCGTACTGGTCGTCCCATACGTCCAAAATAACAGCCTTGAACGCCTTGAGAAACTTTTGTTTGGGAGTGATTTGTTCAAGGTAGTTGAAAAACTCTTGCTCGAGAGTATCTTTTGGAATTGATTTTACTTTTGTTGGGCACTCTTTGAAGTAACAGCGGTAGTACGGATACTTGTCGCCAGACTTGTTCGTTGAGAACGAAGCGGTCATTGGACGACCACAAAATCCACAAATCACTTGATGGCGCAGCGGAAACGCATCGTTGCCACGCTTTTTGGCGATCGCATCCTCCTTGCTTGAACCTCTGAGAAGCGTTTGACACATATTGAATGTTTCCATGCTGACAAGCGGTTCATGCAGTCCTTTGTACTCTTTCCCCTTTGAAACCATGCGCCCTGTGTAAAATACGTTTCTAACGATCTTTGAAATAAGTTGCGGGGAAATCTTGTTTCCTTGCTCAGTACGCAATCCACGATCATTGACGGCAACTCGCACCTCCTCCAGCGTGTAGATGCCTTTTGCAAACTCACCAAAGATCCAGCCCATATGCTCGGCTTTTTCACTGTCAGCTGTGACGATCTTTTCTCCTGCCTTGGTTTTGATGTTTCTGTAACCGATGGGAGCTTTCCATTGCCAATATCCTTTTTCGAGTTTAGTCAGCATGCAATCACGGGTGCGCTCTCCACGAATCTGGTTATCAAATTGAGCATTGGCCGCCATTACGTTACCGATGAACTGACCCGCTGGCGTTTCATCAATGGCTTCTGTTACCGATATGAGCCTGATATTGAGTTTGCTCAGGAGTACCAAGATCGTACTATAATCGTTCACGTTTCGTGTCAGACGGTCGACTTTGTAGACAATAATGAAGTCGATGGTTTTGTAGTTCTTCTTGCAGTATTCAAGCATAGCTTGAAGTCCATCTCGATTTGCCGTCTTAGCCGATACGCCATCATCATGAAACACCTTATCGACGTTACCTTGGATTTCTTTCGCCTTCCTGTGGCACGCATTATCCTGCTGCTCCAAGCTGATACCCAAAGCAGCCTGTTCCTCTGTCGAAACACGGTAATAGATGAGGCCATTGAGTTGTAGATCTTGAGTTTCGTTCATATACCAAAAGGAGTGACTCTCCGTTTGAGCTCAACCACCAAACGATGGAAGAAACGGCAGTCACCCCTTTTCATATCACAACGATTGCATTGTGTTGTGTACGCTTGGAACGTTGAGCTCATACGCATTATGTCATGTTTACAGTTGATTTTCAACGGGTGTTTTTACTCCCATTCGTTCTTTTTTCCATTTCTCAAAGGCGAGGTTTGCAAATTGATATTGAGCATCTCGAAGCTGACGAATCTCATCATCGCTCATACCTTTTGCGTCTTCGCCAAGCAAACGCTTGTACTTCGAGAGCGCAATCATAAATCTTACGCATCATTTCCTGATGCGACCTTACGTAGCATTGCTTGTAGCTCATCCTCGCTGATGTTGTATCGCACCTCCCCAGACCCCCTCTGTACAGCCTCAATCTCACGCATCAACTCGATCTGTCGACTTTCGTCGATATGCCCGTAGCCGTAGGAGCCGAATGTAGTTGCTACATTTTCGTGACCAAGGTTCTGGCTTATGGCTTTTTTCTGCTCCTCGGTCAGCGGCTTTTTCATGAACTCCTTGACCAAAAGATGACGCAAGGAGTGAGGATGGTAGTACGGCTCACCTGCTGCCTTGAAGCGTTTTTCAAAAATCTTTCGAGCAGGGCTTGCGCTCGACCAGTAGACAGGCTCAACTTCCCCCGTGCTGTAATAACTGATGTTTTCTTTTCCGTTTTCCACCTTGGTGGCAGGAAACAATGGGTCATTCTCCTTGAATCCACGTTCATCTTTGAGATATTCAAACCATGACAAGAAGTATGTTTGTGCTTCTTTGTATTCAAGTGGGAATAAAGCCGTTGCAATCCGCTTTGAGAACTTGGTTTTGACACCAAGGTTTGGGTCTTGGTCAACCACCATGTCAACGGGGTCAAACGAGCCCAGAGGCAAGCTCACGATTGCTGAAATGCGTGCCCCTGTCAGCAGGGTAAAGCTCAAGAGAGCCTTGTCACGCATGTCGATTTCGTTTTTTGGTTCAATCGCTTCAATGACCTTTTTTACCTGTTCCATTGTGGGAATCTTGCGTCGTTTGCTTTGAAGCGCTTGACGAGACTCCTTTTTGCCAAGTGATAAGTACCCAATATCTGTTTCTTGGATGGCCTGCCGATACCCCTCCTGCCTTGAGAGCCAGTCGAAGAAACCACGTAACTTGCGTAGAGTGTGGTACTGGTAGCTGATACTTACATTTCCACCTCGCTTGCTTTGGCGAGTGGCGAGCCACGTCTTGAACTCAACAGCACGTTTCTTGTTGAACAGATGAAAATCCGCTTCATCCGTAAAGTCCTGCCATTGTAGAATGGCTCCTTCATACGTCGTGATGGAGCTCTGCGAAAAGCCCTTGGACTGCTTGAGGTAGTCGAAATACTTTCGCTTCATCAGCTCGTTTTCATAACGCACTTCTTCCTTCGTTTTTGTGGGTTTTGTGTTGTTTGTAGATTGGGACATATAGCTTATGTGTGAGAGAATCCGTTAGTCCTTTCGGGAGAGGTTTTGAGTAGGCGAGATATTTTGCTGCCGCACGCCTCACACAGACCCGTTCTGCGATACTGTTCGAGGTTGTTTTTCCCTATCCGCTTGCCCGTTTTTTCTATTCGTTCGGTACCTTCTTTTGGCCTGACACCTTGGCCGCAGGAAAAGCAGAGGAGTTCATCTGGCTTGAGCTTCTGCTTCCTGTCGTTTCGTCGAGCTTTGAGAAAGTCGTAAAGCACCTGTCCATCAAAGAGCAGAGGCTTCTTGTTGGACATCATGGGTGCAAGCCCTTGCTTCATCCATCGCTGTACAGTTTTTCGACCAATACCCAACTCGGCGACAATCTCATTGATGTCGTAGCTATGGCGTTTTTTGATCTTGTTGAGCTGGTACCGCTTCATGACTTTGAAAGTTCTGGAGAGGCTTTCCCATCTCCGTACCTTTATGCAGCCGTTCAAGTGGAGTCGCTGTCAAATCTTTGGGGGTGTGAACAAAACAAACAAAAAATCCCCATGTTTTACGGGGTTTTTGTGTTTGGGTTATCGACGCTTTACCTTTGTTCAAGTATCGACTTGAACGACCACTTGAACGAGTGTTCTATGTACAGCAATCGAGACGGGGGTTGAGTCGATAGCGACTACGACCCTTCTTATCAAAAACCGTCTTTGTGCCGTACTCCAATGCTACGTCGTTTATCTGTTTTTTGTATGTTGAAATCGTGCGCTTGTTACCGCTTGCAAACTTATCTGCCAAAACACTCAACTCGACCGATGGGTCATCCTTGGTTCGTGCGTTGAAAAGATACTCAATCATGTAAACGGTCGGCTGATACAGCGATAGTCTCCCTGCAAAGCGTCCTCGCCCAACCTGCTTGAATAGCAGTTCTTTGTCCTTTCTCGCCAGAACGATGTCTTTGTCCAGCACAATGGAATCTTCGCCATCAATGGCGTAATCCTGCTGGAAATATGTTGCCTCTGCGACAGCATCAATCTCTATACCATTTTCATCAATGTCTGCGATAAGTTCCAGTACGGGAACGGCATGGATATGAAGCGAAGCTGCCTTGTTGTTTGGATCGGCAAGAAATAGCAGGGTTGGACTACTGCGTGCGATGATGCTTGCCAGATATTCTTCACGCAAGTCATTGAGGTTGGCCACAAAAAAGATGGCTCGTGCGGCACCTGTTATTTCCATGGCACCCACATTCCAAAACAAACCACTTTGCTTGAGGTGCGCCTCGGTGAGCTCAACGCCCTCTGCGTCAAGAAACAAGGCAAGAAACCGCCGAACATTCAAACTGTATGCGTGGCGATCTTCTGGCTTGAGGTACTGTCGATCCGTATCTTTCGAGCAGGCTACAAACAGGCGTTCCTCATCTTGTTGTACTGGAAGCAGGTGCCCGTCATAGCACGACGTGCATAAAGCCTCACTCCTTCGTGCGGTAGTTTGAATCAAGCCGAGTTTGGTCAAAAACTCCGTCACCTCATTTCCAACAAGCTCAACCAATACAGAGCGATCCACTTGTGTGCTGGCACCGAAAAGCTGTAGCCCCTGTCGTAGATCGTTTCTCATACCTCATTCACGGTATCAATACCCCACTTGATGAGGAGCTTCCGCACCAACATGTCTTGCTCTCGGCTTTTGAGATTATGCCCTTTGCCATGCGTTACATCGAAGGTCACAGGGCGCCTTTTTCCGTTGATTTTGAAAACGACTTTGATTTTGGCTTGAAGAATATCAAAGAAATCAAAGTTGATATTGCGATACTGGAGCATTTCTTTCATGCTTTCAACGCCACCTTTTGCATCTGATCCAATGGTCAAGTACACCTTGCTCCCATTCGGACGAAATCGCAGGCTCATTGCCTTGAGTTGAACTGATTCGACGTTTTCTTCCTCCGCTATGGTCAGCGGATCAGGGTCGAGTGATTTGAGTACGTCGAGCCTATATGAGCTTGTTTTACAGTCTTCATAACGCAGACTCCACACATCTTCAATAACGGCACGTTGCAACCCCTCAACCTTTGTTTGTCCGCCCTTGACTTTCACTTCGAGTTTATTTCCGTTCAGCCAGTATTGAATATACGCTCGTAGAATAGGACGTCTTGGCGTATCAGGTTTGAGCTTATCATCTGTCTCAAACTTCAAGTCGTTTACAAAGCGGTCTTCTACATAGGCGACCATGCACAAGCGGTCAGGTTTTTCGATGAGCTTGATTTTGCACCGTGTCTTTCGTCGACCAAATGTGAACATGTTCTGAATAGACTGTTCAAGTGTCGTGACGCCGTTGGTCAAAGTCGCCACTTCAACATCTGGGATGACAACACTTTTCCAGCTGCAAATGTTATCGAGCGCATGTTCGTCAACCGAAGTATGGAAAATGTCCTCGTGATTGATAAAGAACCACAAGGCTCGGGAGTGATGATTGGGGAGTTCGTCGTACACCTTCCAGTCCACGGACTTTTGCAAGCGTTCTGCGGTTTTTTGTAGATACGCTACGGAAGCCCAGCCAGACATGTCGCTGATGTCATTGAGTGCCGTGAGAACCTCACCATGCTTTTGCTCATCCTGCGTATCGACTACCACCAAAAATCGGTCAGCACGAGCTTCATCTTCTTCATCGTCGTGTATAATAAAATCCAACTCCAACTTTTTGGCGAACTCACCAAGGAGTGCGGGGTCAAACTTCATCAATAACGATGATGGATCAAAACTTCCTGTACCAGCCATATGTTGCAAAGATTTGTCAACTTATGGTAACTTACCAAATATGCAAGATCGGTCAACTCCACGAGAGACAAAAAAGCTCCCAGAGTTGTTGACTCTCAAAGAGGCGGCTGATTTGTTGCATTGTCACCCGAATACGTTGCGTAACTGGGACAACAAGGGCATCCTTGTTGCCGTGCGTCTGGGGTCACTGGGTGATCGCAGGTACAAAAAGCAAGACATATTGAAACTGATGGAGAAATAAAAGATGAGGTATGCAGGTCGAACAAAGTAAGAATCTTGATCAGCAATTTTGTGAACATGGAAACTTCCTATTTTCATGTCCAGAATGTAAAGAAAGAGGTAGGGATATAATTTTGAGAATAGCTGACAGGAGATCGGTGCCTGATACTGAACAGGTTGAAAAAGTCAGGAATCACATTGAGAAGGTGGTACTGGGCGCTCTTTCAATGTTTGTTTCAAGGTTCGAGACTTATTGCAGAAAAGGAAACGAACTCGAGATTGTCATAGTTGATGCGACCGATCAAGATTTTGGTTCTGGAGAAGTGAAAGGTACTACTATTGACATCCCGTTGTTAGAAGAGGAAAGGATGAGCTTCATTTTGCAAAGAATGGTTGAGAAATCTGATGACATTACGAAAAAACAACTCGAAAACATTGGTATTGCTATCACTTGTTCGACGATATTACACGAAGCAATACATAGTTTTTTGGAGTCAAAGCCACACTCGAGTCTTCATGAAAAGATAGAAGCAATGAGTAGTATTCCTGATCCAGAAGGGATATTTTCCACACTATGCGATGAAGCCATTGCATATTCCATGCAATCCATTTTTTCAGAAACTATAGAGCCCTTTGGAAATACTGCTCCAAGAGTTGACCAAGATAAGGAAGCTAGTCTGGTCGCTGTAAGAAAAAAACTAGGTATGGCCATCGAAAAAGATATGCGAAAGGTGTTATATGGAAGGCTGGACACAGAATCATTCTTTGATATTCTTATACAAAAAGCAAAAACACTAACTCAATAACAACAATATCTATGTCAGAGACACGACGTGGACAAGAGCATTCCCCCGATTCAGCAAACGAAATAGTCGAATTGCAACGAGAACAGATGAAACAAAACTTTGATGAAATTGCAGTAAAAGCCTTGTTCCAGTTGAGGAGAAGTTTGTTAGGGAAAGATTATCGAAACTTGCCCAATTTGAGAGCGCTTCCTGAACCGTTTGAACCAAACGCAGATATATCACATGATACACTCATGAAAATATCATCTGATTTTATTACAGAAATGAGGTTGCAAATATCAGCTATCATTGCGGAGGCAACGAGAAGATTATCTTTGTATGATCAAAAGAAACAAGAGTATCCAATTGATGCAAACATGGCACTTGAGGAGGTCTTGATTGAAAAAGCTTTTGATTTCTTGCGAGACCAAAAAAGAATAATCAGCAACAACCGCGGTACACTTGGTGGATGGATGAAGACAATAGTAGAAAGAGAGAAAAATATAGTTGAGCATGACTAGTCGAGAGAAAAGGGTTGCATTTTTTGAGATCCAAAAATATGCGGCAATGTCTCCGACCATTGCTTGATTTGCTGGATCAGGGTGTTCCAATGCTCAATACAGTAGGTCACCAAAAGAACACGCTCCCGCGTGTTCTTTTGATTTTGCTCTTCATTAAACTACTTCTCCTGATTCTGCAACCACTTCACACCAAGATACACAAACGGCGTATCGATCGCGGCAAACGCAATCTTGAAAAGATAATATGGAACAGCAAGTGTAATAATAAATCCAAACGTGAACTTATCTGATATCCCGTAGAATGCTATTGTCATAAATAAAAGCGTATCGATCGCTTGCGAAACAAAAGTTGAAAGATTGTTTCTAAGCCAGAGCATCTTGCCTTTTGTCTTCTTTTTCCAAAACTCAAACGCCCACACATCATGCAACTGTGCCACGGCAAAAGCGATAATGCTGGCAATAATCATTCGCAGTGAAGTCCCAAAAATCGTGACATAAGCATCATTAAACTCATAGCGCTCATGCGGGCCAAGAACTACAAATAATGCGGTATAGGCAAAAGTGATGATTAGTGCGACAAGTCCAATGATTACAAATTGCCGTGCGACTTTTTTTCCAAATACATCTGCAACAATATCTGTGATCAAAAATGTGAGCGGAACCATGAATATCCCTACAGATACCGAAACACCAAGTAGAGTTGTGATTTTCCCTCCTAAAAGATTCATGCCGATCAATAATCCAATAAATACCCCTAATAATAACTTTAACTTAAAATCTTGTTTCATATGTTTTGATTACTTATTAGAGCAACCTATAAAGGTTAGCAGAAAAACGATTTCTAGCATAACACCCGTTAAAATCCACTATGTTATAATTAATCCAGAAGAAAGAGCGGAGGGTTCTTTCACCAACAATCAACCATCACCTACGTCTGGAGGTTTGATCTTGTCAAAGGGTAAGAAGAAACCCAAACCAGCCAATACCTCAGGCTATCGACTAACCGACCACCACATCCAGGCTCGGGTGAGGGGGGGACAACGTAGTGGTAATATAGTACGACTTCCGGGACGTTATCACAGTGCCTACCACACACTGTTCGATGTCCTGAATGTAGATGAAGCTCAGGAGTTCATCGACTGGCTTGCAGGTCTCGATTCTATACCCACCAAGGCCGAGGTTGCGAATATGCGGGTCGACATCATGCACGGCCGCCTTCGCGCCGTACCAAAACAGCTTGATCTCGATGAAAACGGCAATATCCCTGACGTCCTTCCCAGCAACATACGATCTGCCTGGGGAATACTCTTTGCCGGACTCACCGCAGGTGAAGCAAAAGAGCTCCTCGAAGTAATCGTGGTTCCGGGAAAAAGATGGGGTCAAGCCAGCTTCATCCGCGCCAGACGTGGTGTCCGAGCATCCAGCCATAGGACTACTGCAGGACTGGCCAAAGTATTCGCTTAGCTGACCACCCACTCTCCGCGCCCGCGGCCTCTCCAGGCTCGCGGGCATCGTGTTTTAAAAATCTTAGTCGTATTGATATAAAAAACACAGTTTCATTAAGTCCACGATCGTGGACTTAATGAAACCATTTGCCACCAAAACGCCTGGCCCTTTGATGAACTCAAATTGGCTTAAACCTAGTACAAGGGGTTGACAAAGGGGCTTTTCTGTGGTAGTTTTATTCTCTTCTTCGCCAACCCGACTCCCAAGGAGAGACCAATGAAGAAGAAGTTGGAAAGAGTCGCGATCGCGCTGTTCGTACTACTCGTGCTCGGCGCCATCGGCCTGAGGGTGTCCTGGGGCCTCAACCCCAAGGCCAAGGCCCTGCGAGCTGAGTTCGGTGCGCCCCTCAAGGACTTCGAGGGCGGGTGCACCCAGGCCTATCTCGCCGACCGGGAGAGCCTGTACGCTCTCAGCTCAGGCGATAAGTACACAGAGCCGGAAGGCCCGGACGGCGACCAGATCATGCTCCAGGCCGTGGCCAAGCGCAACGACATACGCGCCCAGTACGACCTCAACCTCGCCCAGGCCGCATTCTACAGCATCATCTGGGCCACGCACAGCACCTGGCTCTGCAACATCGACAGCGGCACAACCGTCACCACCATGTTCGGCAAGCCGCCGGAACAGCAGTAGCGTTCATCCCCCTCCGCGCCCGCGGCCTCTCCAGGCTCGCGGGCGAAGTGCTTTCTGAGATATAATCAAAACATATGAAAGAAGTTTTGATTTTCTTTTTTATCTACGGACTGTTTGGCTGGATCTTAGATACTAGCTATCGATCAATTCAAGCCAAGCGATTCAACCAAGGTAGCTTTTTAAACCTTCCCTTTTGCACAAGCTACGGGCTTGGTGGGTTGTTTTTGATCACGATTAGTGATTGGATAACTGAATTCGATCTCATTACACAGTTCGTTATTCTTGCGATCAGCCTGGCAGCACTCGAGTATGCGCTAGGATTCATCTCGCATCTCACTTGGAAGAAGCGCTATTGGGATTATCGAAAAGCAAAATTCAACATCAAGGGCTACACAGACCTAGAGCATGCGATCTATTGGGGACTCCTCGGTCTATTTTTTATACACATACTACATCCGTGGGTCTCATCATTTTTCTAAAAGCATCACGCCCGGACGAAGAACTCGTCCGAGCGTACGTTGTATCAGTGACCTGCGATTCCGCCCACACTGCGGTTGGGCGTTCTCCAGCGAAGTCCCATGACTCCTCCTAAAGGAACGGGTGGATGATTGGAAGCGGACGCTCCCGACATAATTGATACATTCTATCTTTGCGCTCTGCCGGTGTTTCAGATTGCAGTAGGATCGATTCCAGCCGAACTTGCTCCAGGACGCGTCCTTCCAAGGCGTAAGCTGCTACCTGGCGTATTGCCGCCATGCGAAGACCATCTGTGAACTTGATTTCCCTAAACTGACGAAGGTGTGCCTCAATCTGCCTGATGAGAAGATGGTGCTGAGCTTGAGACTCTTCGACCCGCTGCTGGAAATCAACTGGTTGCTCGAGCTCTGCTTCTACTTCTGACCAGAGTGTCACTTTCCAACCTTCAGGCAGATCAGCCTCTTCGCACATACATTGGCAATAGTAGGTGAGTTCTGCCTGATCAACAGTCCAGCCCCAAGTACGGCGAGGTTCTAAATCGGGGAGGAAAATCTCAACCGACACCTCAGCCCCCACTCTCTGAAGGGCGTCCGATAACTCTTGAGCGCGACGAACTACTTTCCGATCCCGAAAGAAGTAGGTCTTCTTCAAATCCGGAATCAACTCTTCGCGACCCGTGTAAGTCCCAAGGCATGAAAATCCGATGAATTGAATCTTCTGCCCCTCCATGAGATCAAGCACCTGAACAGGATCTACGATATTCATCGGATCGTGCTGTTCAAAGTGCTGAACAACCTGAAAGTACTTGATAGCATCGGGCAACGCCTTACGCCACGCAGATCGAAATGCCTTTGCTGGTGTTTGAACAGTGCCATCCTGCAAAATTCGAGCCATACCCCACCTCCTGAATGCGTGGGGTTCTAGAATTAGAACCGCACACACCAAAAGGCGAACAATTACTACTGATACCCTTCATTATCCACGCCACAAAAATATAAAACTGGAAAGTCCTCAGAATAACGCTCTTGAACTAGAGGTTGATACATAGATGTTCGCAAATCGCTCGGCTTCTCGTTTTGTATCAACAAAGCGTTTGGCATAAACATGTAGATCCACAATGCCTGTACAGCATATTCGGAAAACTTACGTCTGATCCAATCTTGTAACACCGCATCCTTTGGTCGCTTCAAGCCATCAAAGTACTTACCTGATGTAAACTGAGTTTTTAATTGCCGCAGCTCCCAATCAAGATCTGATTTTCTAGTGTAATCTTGAATCTCGTCGAGAACCTCCTCATATTCAGATTCAAAACTCCTATTTTGCGTGCGCTCTATTTCCTTTTCAAACTCATACCAACTTACAACCTCACAAACGCATTGAATATCACGCTTTTCGATCCATATCTCTAAAAACTTTCTATACAAATCCCAACGGTTCTGAAACTTTTTCCAAAGCATTTCCTTTTGTAGCTTCAAATCAGAAAATTGTCTTGTATATATGTAATATGGATCAGTATTTCCGATTAGAATGCGTAGCTTCGTCTTTGGATATACTTTTCCGATCTCCTGCATAATTGTGGCCACGCGATCGATATCATTCTCTAGATTATTCCCTTTTGGATCTAATGCAACATATTCCCAAGGAGCTTTACTAAACATCTTTTCTGCATTGATAGTCGAACAAGTGAAAGTGAGAAAGACCAGTTCATCACCTCTCTCAACAATTGATGCAATACGCTTACGCGAAAACTCATAGGATTCATTTTGAGATCCCTTTACATCGTACTTACAAATAATATTCATGATTCGATCCGTTGCGTTATCGCCCATATTTTATAGACTTAAGACCCCTCTCTTCCGAGAAGGGGTCTGTTTGCTATTTTAAATCAAATATCAAGCAGGACTCTTCTCAGAAGATGAATCTGCATGATGATGCACTCGGTCCAAAATTGTTTTGTATCCACTCATACCTTTATTTAGCCATTTTGCAATGCGAGCCACAGTTGTCGAACTCATTCCAGTTGTCTCTTGAACATCAACGTAGGAAGATCCTTGATGCAACATGCTTGCTGCTTTAAGTCTATTTGCGAACTCGATAATTTCTTGGTCGGTCAAAAGATCTCGAAAGAAATTTTGAGCTTCTTCAACGTTTTGAAGCTGTAATATAGCCTCAAACAACTCTTTTGACTCTTTTGTTTTCCAATCCATAACAATACTATACTAACACAATACTTTAGTCAAGTAAAGTGCCTCAGAAGCAAGAAACCCCGTCACACGGACGGGGTTAGGAGAATGTTGAGCAAACTAGGCGGGTCGCGCCATTGGCAAGCGGATCACATCTACACCATTTCGAATGGCTTTAGAAAACGCATCCTCGTCGGTCACAAGCGTGAACCCTAGCGTTCCGGCAATCTCGACATGCAGCTCACACGTCCCGCTACCGATCAGGACACCTGGAGTATGAATACCCCACCTATGTGCCAGTTTGATCATCAGGCTGAAGTCCTTGCCCAGAGCAGGGTCAGGACAAGCAACAATGAGATCAAAGGGTTCGCCTGCATCGCGTGCCTCCATCAGCATGTAGAGTGCGTTCATTGACGAGCGCGCAGTTTCACGCCTCTGCCACACTCTATCACTCTCCATCTCACCTGGGCGGCACGTCAATCCCCTCCAGGAATGCTGCGCCTTCCATAAGCCAATGAAGAGCACTTTGAGCGTTGTGTTGATCGGGCGACTGGGTTTTTGCATCTATCACCTCTTTTAATCTAGATTTTTGAAAATGTCATCCTGAACGCAGTGAAGGATCTGTTAAATAGATTCTTCGCTACGCTCAGAATGACAAGCTCGCCGGCAACCCCCTCCGGACTTCGCTCCTGTCGGAGCTTCGACCGGCAGGCTATCTCCCCCTTCGGAAGGGGGAGGACTGAACTGTCAATCCAAGTGCCGCCACAAATGATCAAAGATCATTTTTTGTGTTTGTGCGATTGATGTGTCGTCAATAATAACTCCGAATAGCCTTTGTTTTTCATCAGCCGACACATACGCAGTCTTATCACCATAGATAAAGATATATGTTGGGGCGCTCTGCTTTTGCGTAAGCCACTTGCGCTCATCCAAACCAATAGTCTTACCTCCCTCCCCTAAGGCAATTGCTCGTACATTGATCTTGCGCTGCTTTCGCGTAGCATTGTAACGGGGCCAGGCCTGTGCGATAAGATCACGGATTCCAGAACTTGAATACACTCTGTAGATTTTTGTTTTTGTTCGCTCAGTTGTACAAAGAACGTCTTGCAGAATCTGCTTAACCCCACGCGGCCCCTCATAATATCGAACTGTTGGACGATATGACATGGATCCAAAGATGTTTTGGAGCTCAGGGATCACACGCTCAATCCGCTCGCGAGCCTCACTTAGAGCAAGCTCTTTTCGAGAGGCTAATCGACGCAATTGCTGTGGATCCTCGGCTGTAAAGTATCGATGCGACTGAGCGTCGACAAAACTTACCAGCTCTAGATCTATTAGCCTACGAAGTGTGTCATGTACAGTCGAGCGGCTAATCTTTGAAACCTCTGCCACTTGTCTAAGTGGCGCACTGCCAAGCTTAGCAAGGACAAGGTACACATCAAGATCCTTTTGTGAAAGCCCAATTAGAGCTAACTCTGCATTTGTAATAATAGCTTTGTTCTTCATATGTTAATCGGCAATGTTGTGAATAGCTTATTCATTGTACCAAAAACAGCCGTTATTACTACGGCTGTTTTGTCCGGACTTGTCCGACAATTATTTTGCTGAGCCTAGGATTCCATTCCGATAAAGCTCGATCACCACCATTACCGAAGCCAAAATGGTGGGTCCAATAATGAATCCAATCGGTCCCAACCACTGCAGCCCTCCAAGAATCGAGATCAAGATTAGTAATTGATTCATCCGAGTCTTTGCTCCAACAATAAATGGTGAGATGAGATTATCAACCGTGCTCACTGCCACAACTGACCAGATCAACAGTCCAAGTGCTGCCCATGGCTGACCAACAATTAATAAATAGATAATTGCTGGGACTAGAATAACAGCTGTTCCAACCATTGGGACCTGAGAAGCAATAACCACAAGCGACCCCCAAAGTATCGCACCTGGTACTCCAAAGATTGTCATCCCGATCGTAGCCAGCGTTGCCTGCACTACCGCAACAACTAATGCCCCAAAGACCACAGATCGAACTGTGTTTGAAATTCGTGCAACAATCTTTGCGTCCAAACTGTCCTTAAACGGACTTATATCAAGTGCCAACTTATAGATCTCTTCCCTATCATGCAAGAAATAGAAAAGCGCAATGAAAAAGATGAACGTATTGATAATCAGCTTTGCTGTACTTGATAGAACTGCGCCAACATTCTCAGCTGCCCAGTTTGCAGCAGACTTTCCAAGCTCCACAAAATCAATTGATTGAATCTCCTCTTGAATCGGCACAGGAAGAACCTGGAAAATCGCATCTGTTGACTGTTGCAATCCTTCCATCCACCCGTCATCTGCAATCGAAACCTCTACAATCTCTGACGCCTGCTGAACCATCAATACTGAAATGCCAAATAAAGGCCCCACAACAATGACAAGCACGCCAAGTAGCATGATAAGTGCTGAGAGCTTTTTACTACGAACCAACCTGCGTAACCGCGCTTCGATCGGCCCAAGAATAATCGCAAACACACCGGCGGTAACAAGCACCAACGCAAATGGTGCAATAACCTGCCAATAGAGATATAGGACGATCACACTCGCGACGATAAAAAACCATCGAATTTGTGATGCTGTAGGTTTTACTTTGGCCATATGCATTGATTATAGCGCAGAAAGCAGCATGCCGGCCATAGCTACGTAGTAGCGACGGCTGGAACGCAGAACACAGAACCCGGGATAACTTAACTGGGTTCTGAAGTCTGGCGTCTGGGTTCTGCCGCTCTTGACATTTCGCCAACATCTGCGTATTCTTTCAGTGTGGAGCCACTCCACACCCTCCCCCTCGATTTCTTCGAGGGATCCCCACCCTCAACTCCATCCCCTGGAGGTTCACATGAGTCCCGCTGATACTTGCCCCACCACCATGCTTGAAGCCGCTCTTGTGAGCTTCATCATGTGCTTTGTCACACGACCCCACTGCGTTCGTCTCGACGTCATAGAATGTGATGGCAACAACCTCCTGGTAGATCTGGTAGTTCATCCAGAGGATGTGGGTCGCGTGAAGGGTCGAGGGCAAGACCGCCTGAGGCTGATCCACAAGATAGCTGGCGAAATCGCTAAACGTCACAGGATGCGCCTGCGCAGCATAGAGATCATCGACGATGATATTGGGCCTGAACCCGAGGTGTGCTACGCGCAAATCACGCCGACCGTGGCCCAGGAAACGCCCCTGCCCCAAAAACGCGGGCGCGTGCGCCTCGTGCGCCCCGAGCAACCCGAGGCCGCCTGACACAACCCATGCTTCAACCCTCGCCCTGCCGGCACTCCGGTGGGGCTTCGTGCATCTTACAGAACACAGACTACAGAACTCAGTCGAGCCTTTTCCTGCGTTCTGCTTTCTGCGTTCTGCTTTCTGCGCTATAATAAACCCATATGGAGGCACTTTCTTACTATGCAGTGATGTCACTTATCTTGGCACTCACCTGGATACTTATTTTTGTTACCAAGGAGAAACTTAGAACAGAGATGCTTTTGATCAGCATCTTCTCAATCTTCTTGCTGCCAATCTGGATTGCAACCCAGGCAGTCGGCCAAGGAGCAGTGCAAGAGCTCTTCTCGTCACTCTCTTTCCTTGACTTAATCTTCCTGTTCTCAGTATCTGGAATAGCAGCAACAATTTTCCATGTCTTTTTTGGAAAGCACTACGAAAACATGCCAAAGCCAAAGCGCAAAAAAGACCGTGACATAATTGCGCATATTTGGATCTTGGCAATCTTCTTTGGACTGCTCCTATTTGTTTGGACAACTATACTACTTGCAGTTGTCTTCGGGCTCTCAACTCCAGTGGCCCTACTGATCGCCGCGATCATACTCACTGTTTATATTACAAGTCACAGACATGATCTACTAGGAGACGCTATTTGGAGTGCAATCTTTACAGCATTTATCGTATTTGTCGCATCAACTCTTGGATCAGCATTCACTCAAACGACTCCGGCAATTCCCTTTATTCAAACAGGTGAGCTGATTCAAGGAGTTTCTGTTGATCTTATTTATTGGGCATTGGCACTTGGACTTGTACTTGGTCCGCTTTATGAATTTATCCGACGAAAGTTGTTAAAGTAATATGGAAGACCAGCTCTGGGAATCACAAGAGGGCCAGCTTGCAGTTGACGTTATTGAAACGCCAACAGAGATTATAATTCGCTCAGCTATTGCAGGAGTAAAACCAGAGGACATCGATATACACGTTACAAACGATCTGGTGACCATCAGAGGTGAACGAGAACGACGCACTGAACGGCACGATGCAACAACGCACTTTGAGGAATGCTTTTGGGGAAGTTTTTCTCGATCAATTGTACTTCCAGCACATGTTCGACCAAATGAAGCAAACGCTCAAATGAAAAATGGGGTGCTTACATTGACCATTCCAAAAGCGCATGGTGAAATGCACGTACCAATCCGGGAGGATCTATCCGATTGAAAAAACTTTTATGGCCAACTTCATACAATCGGGCATACAAAGTGTCCGTAATTACAAAAAACCGATCTTAATA
Organism: uncultured Gammaproteobacteria bacterium; assembly: GCA_964452565.1. GTDB lineage: Bacteria > Patescibacteriota > Patescibacteriia > UBA9934 > UBA9934 > UBA9934. Next base: position 548,740 of record CAYVLY010000001.1, read on the forward strand.
ACGACCGGTGTTGTTTTATTTATAGCCATTGTGATCACTGGAAGTTCGTTTGCTTATGCCAAAGCTTATGAGGGTAGAATCCTACCAAATGTATTTATAGGAGTCGTTGATGTTGGAGAACTTACTCAAGCTGATGCAACTGAAGTACTTCAACAGCATATTGATGACATGCTCAATCAAGGAGTTGACGTTAAGGTAAATGGAAGTAATGGGCACCTCGATCTAAGATCCTTGATTATCGAAGAGCCGGATCTTGCGCATGATGTTATTTATTACAACACCGCTGATGCTATCGAATCTGCAATGACAGTAGGTAGAACAGAATCGTTCTGGTCTGACTTCATAGCGCCTGTTAGATTGCTTTTTGGTCCTGAGACATTATTACAGCAAGTGGTAGTCGATGAGGATGACATTCGCGAACAACTTCAAGAACAATTTGGTGAACTTGAGGAAGGATCAAAGCCAGCAGATTATGCCATTGATCTTAACGATGAAGATGTGCCTGTACGATTCTTGCCAGGTCAAGATGGTATTGAAATAGATTATGATGCTGCAGTAGCTGATCTTTGGGACGATGCGAATGACCTTGACCTTAGTACACTTGAAATTGATCTACGTGATATTACATACGAGATGACCGCAGAAGATGCGCTTTCGATTTCTGACGAAGTAGTCGCTGCTGTAGAAGCTACCCCCTATTACCTCACCTACACATCTGAAACTCTGCGTGAGTACTGGTGGACAATTGATGACGACGATGTTTCCGATTGGATCGAACCGGCTTATTCCGAGGAAGATGGCGTTGTTCTCACCTTTGCAGGAGATTCGTATGAGGAATTTGTTGAAGCCGTCGCAAATGATGTGAATATTGATCCAGTTAATGCGCGTTTTGTGATGGAGAATGGATTAGTTACTGAGTTTGCGGGAAGCCAAGATGGAATCGAATTTGACTCAGAGACTACAATGCAGGAGCTTCTCGAATCATTAGGCGACGAGGATATTATTATTAATATCACTGTTGCTAGCACGCCACCAGAGGTATCAACAAATGATGTAAATGACTTTGGAATCTCTGAAGTAATTGGAGTTGGAACGTCCGACTTTTCTGGCTCACCATCAAATCGTATTTCAAATATTCAACATGGAGCTTCAAAACTCAACGGACTCTTAATTGCGCCTGGTGAAACAGTATCTCTCATAGAACAACTCGGACCGTTTACAGTTGCTGACGGATACTTGGCCGAGCTTGTGATAAAAGGCGATGAGATCATACCAGAAGTTGGTGGTGGGCTTTGCCAGATTGGAACAACAACATTCCGTGCTGTGATGAACGCCGGACTTGAGGTTACAGAGCGTAGCAATCATTCTCTTGTTGTCTCATACTATAACGATCCTTCAAATGGAAATCCTGGAACAGACGCAACCATCTATGATCCGTACCCAGATTTCAAATTCACCAACGATTATGAAAACTACATTCTCCTACAAACCGAGGTTGATGTTGCTAACCGCGATGTAATCTTTACCTTCTGGGGAACAAATGATGGACGTGACGGATATTACTCAGCCCCGGTCATTCTCTCATGGACTGGATACGGAGAAACTCAATATACTGAAACTCTTGACCTTGAACCTGGTGTCGAATCGTGCCAATCTCCACACCCAGGAGCCACAGCACAGTTCACATACTATGTTGATTATGCAGATCGAACACAGTTTAGCGAAACCTACACCTCAGTTTACCGATCCCTGCCAATGATCTGCCTGGTCGGAGTCGAGGAGCTCACTCCAGAGTGTGAAGAGGGTGAGGAATGTGAATCCTCAGACGAATCAGATGAATCCAGCATAGAAGATGAAGATACCGAATCTGAACTAGAGGAGGAAGCCTCTGGGGAAGAATAATTATGATAAAGAAAGATTGATTTGCTATAATGGAATCAATCTTTTTTATTTTATTCTATGGCTTACTTGATCACTTTTGTACTACTCTGCTTCTCAGCACTCTTTTCCGGGCTAACACTTGGACTCATGGGGCTTGATGCCCACGAATTAAAGCGCAAGGTAGACCTAAAAGATAAATACGCAAAGAAGATCTATCCAATCCGCAAGCGTGGGAATCTACTTCTAACAACACTGCTTTTGGGAAACGTTGCAGTAAATGCAGCACTGGCGATCTTTCTAGGATCAATTGCTGCAGGATTTGTTGCTGGAATCATATCAACAGCACTGATCTTTGTATTTGGAGAGATTGTTCCGCAGGCTGTTATCTCTCGCTACGCCATGGCATTTGGCGCAAAGACCGCATGGATCGTTCGTATACTTATTATCATCCTTCTGCCGCTTACCTACCCAATCGCATGGATCCTAGATAAAGCTTTGGGTGATGAAATGCCAAGTATTTACTCGCGTGGCGAGCTTCTAAAAGTTATCGAAGAACATGGTAGCTCAACACAAAGCGATCTAGATACTGATGAAGAACGCATCACGCGTGGTGCTCTTACATTCTCAGATAAAACCGCAGCAGATGTTATGACACCTAACACAGTAGCTAAAATACTTGATACAAAAACAAAACTAACACTACCCCTTATCAAGAAGCTCAGGGACTCGGGCTTCTCACGATTTCCTGTATATCACAAAAAGCAGGATAACATTGTTGGAATCCTGTATCTACATGACCTTGTTGGTATAGACATAAAGGGTAAGTTAGTAGAAAGGTTCATGCAAAAACCAATAATAGAGGTTTTAACCAATACCCCGCTTGATGATGTCTTGAATACCTTCATTAAGAAACACAGACACTTATTTATTGTCAGAGATGAGTTTGGAGGCTTTGAAGGTGTTATATCCGTAGAGGACATCCTGGAGGAAATAATTGGAACAGAAATCATCGATGAGTTTGATAAGGTTGCAGACCTACGAGCAAAGGCAAGAAAAAAAGCTTCTAATAAGAAATCAACAAAACGCAAGAAGAAATGACGGTCGCGAATAGCCATATTCCACAATCCGTCATCCCGAGCGACCGAGCGTTTATGCGACCTGCCTGCCGGCAGGCAGGGGAGCCGAGGGATACCAAAAGCACTCCAAATGGGGTGCTTTTAAAAAACAAAAACCCCCTTTAAGCTGCAGCCAAGAAGATATATATCCTGTATGGGATCAGCCGGAGCCAAAGTCATACAGGTCATATACCCCCATGCTTGTCGTGGCTGCAGGTCAAAAGGGGTGTCACCATGACGAAGTATAATAACACGCATTTCTCCCCATGTCAACCCTTTCGCCCACCTGTAAAAAGTACCTGAAAATAGCCCAAAAATTGGCTAAGGCCCTTGACTAAAGGGCTTTTCAATGATATATTTCTAGGCCCCTTCAACCCCCAACCCGCACGGAGTTCCCATGCGACATTTAATCTTTCTTCTAGCTCTCACCACTGCTCCCGCGCTCGCCGCCGACCCCACCTGCCCGGATGGACAGAGGGTCACGACCTTCATGGAGCTGAACCGATACGAGGACATCCACAGCACCCCTTCCCACTGGAGCGTGACCATCCGCTACGGCAACATGCGCTCCGGCTCCGGAATGCCAGAGTGGGAGCTCGATGCCATCCGTCAGAGCCTCGGACTGCACAACATCAGCGATCTGATCGGCGTGCCCTTCTGCATGGAAGGCTACGCCTGGAAGCTGGCCCTCAACGAGAAGGCAGTGGAGTCCCTGGCCGAGCAGAGCGGTACTTCCTACATGACGCCCACCAGCGACAAGTTCCTCGACATGATCACCGACGGCCTGGTCAGCGGCCAGCGGGTCGAGCTCCGGGAAATCACCGAGATCGACCAGCTCAACCTCGCTGCCCAACTCTTCACCGGCGGCTTCGCCCAGCGCTACCTGCGCCCTGAGGTCTTCGAACGCCTCAAGGAGCAGGTCAAGACCAAGAGCGCGGGTCGTCTGACGGTCCAGAAGGCCAGCCGCGAGGAATTCGCGTTCACCAGCTCCTGCCTGTGCGGGACCGCGTACCTCAAGCTCGTCAACATCTCCACCAGAGAGACCCACCAGCTCTTCTCCATCAGCGAGCTGCTGTCGATCGTCTCGCTGGACCCCGGCCGCAAGTAGCCGGCGCTCACCCTCACCCCCACCCCCGAAGGCCCCTACGGTCTCGCGGTCGTGGGGGTTCTTCTTTTCTGAATAACAAAACAGCCCCGAAGGGCTGCTTTTCTCTTATTTGATTATCTTATCAACCAATCCGTACGCAAGAGATTCCTTTGCTGTTAGGAACTTATCGCGTTCAGTATCATCTGCAACCTTCTTTAATGGCTGGCCGGCATGCTTTGAAATGATCTTATTGAGAGAATCCTTTACAGCCAGAATGCGCTCAGCGTGAATCTTGATATCTGTTGCCTGCCCTTGGACCCCACCAAGCACCTGGTGAATCATAACTTCTGAGTTTGGAAGAACAAATCGCTTACCCTTCTCTCCTGCAGTTAATAGCACCGCTCCCATTGATGCCGCCATTCCAACACAGATGGTTGAAACACTTGGCTTGATGTATTGCATGGTGTCATAGATCGCCAACCCGGCAGTAACTGATCCACCCGGAGAATTAATGTATAGCTTGATATCCCGCTCCTGATCCTGGCTTTCCAAAAATAGCAACTGAGCAATCACAGCATTTGCTACTGTGTCATCAATAGCACTTCCAAGAAAGATGATGCGATCTTTCAGAAGTCTTGAGTAAATATCATATGCCCGCTCACCATGATGTGTTTTCTCAACAACGGTTGGAATCAACACCTGCGAACGAATCTCTGGAGTAATGTTTTCTTTATTCATATATTTGATTATATCAGGGTGATCAGAGGTGATCAAAGGTTGTTAGAAGTAATTATCACCTTTTCCACCTTTTATTACTTCTTATCACTTTTTCCCATCACGAACCACTGCCCGTCTTTTTCTTCCAGTCGGGCGTCTGCAATCTGAAACCCAGCTGCGCGTATGTGCCCGCCGCCGCCATACTTCCCTGCCAACTCTGCAACATTTACAGTATGTGACCGAAGACTTCCCTTCACAGATCCATCATCGCGTTCGTAATAAACAAGCGCAGTGTCCGCCCCATCAACCATCGCATTCAAAAAGTTGATCAACCCCTGAAGATCCTCAGCTTCGGCACCCAAATCTTTCATATCCTTTAGCGTGATCGCTGTTGCGATCGCATCAAACTCATCATTGTGATGCAGACGCTCAAACGCAAGCCCCCAAAGTTTCAAAGCTGGAACTGACTTGTTCATCATAGTTTCACGTACAATCTCTTGAAGTCGTGCACCGTATCGAGAAAGCTCATGCGCCGCATCCAAACATGCAGCATCTGTGTTTGTTGTAGAAAATATATTTGTATCTGTACAAATCCCCGTGAGAATACACTGTGCGGCAGCTTTACTCATTGGATAGTTCATTGCCTTTACAAATCGCCATACAACACCAGAGGCAGATGCAGAGTGATCTTCGACCAGATTGATTGTTCCATATCTAGGATTGGTGACATGATGATCAACAACGATCAATGGTGAACGCTTTGGCAGTTTTGGAAGCAGGTCTTTAATATACTCACCATCAGCGCAATCAAAAATCATCACCAAGTCAATCGAATCATCCTCAAAAACTTCATCGCTATATTGAATCTGCCCAATGCCTGGCATAAAAGAAAACGTTGCTGGAATCTCGCGTGGAGAATACACAACAACGTCCTTATTCATTGCTTTTAAAATATGATACATCCCAAGAGTCGCGCCAACAGTATCACCGTCAATCCGCTCATCTGTAAGTAGCAAAATACGACCCGCCCGCTGTACCTCCGCATCAATCCTCTTGTACGTCATCTGGATCATAAGCACAGCAGCTTAACTCTTAGTATGGTTTACGTCAAGTATTACAGCAAAATCGACAGAAGAACGGTGATAGACATCAAAACGGTTGTGATAGCAGAGGCAACACACCAGGGGCACCATTTCTTCAATATAAACGCCATAATGTACACAAAACGGGTCGACATGATTAGAGCTACTATTAGCCCAATTAAAAAAATCAGATGCAACAATTCAAGTGGCTCATCTGATGCGATTGAAGGCCCGCCAACTAGCACCCCTAATAATGTAATGCTATGAACACCAAACGTAAAACCATAAAACGCCAACCCAAGCACATCATTATGGACCCCAAATGTCTTATTATACTTGCTCTCTAGTACTCCATTGCATTTACCTGGACCAGTGCAGACTGGCTTTTGATTCTTACGACGCCTTGCGATCAAATACGTTGTTTCCCCGATCCCTGCAAGGGCCAAGAGAATCATAATAATAAAGTATGTCATATAGATTTATTATACACGCTTTCTCTTTGATCCGCCTGTCCTGTTTGATACAATAGAGCCGTTATGCACCTACAACGATTAGAACTTCAAGGCTTTAAGACATTTGCTAAAAAGACAACGCTGGACTTCTCTGCGCCAAAGAAAAACAAACACGCACTTACTGTGATTGTTGGACCAAATGGATCGGGAAAATCCAACATAGCTGATGCAATACGATGGTGCCTAGGAGAGCAATCAATGAAAATGCTTCGCGGAAAAAAAAGTGAAGACATTATTTTTTCTGGTTCAAAAGGCAAATCGCGTTCTGGAATGGCTGAGGTCACGATGACAATTAACAACTCAGACAAAGCAATGCCAGTTGATTATGAAGAGGTTGTAATTACCCGCCGGCTATATCGCGATGGACAGTCAGATTATCTACTTAACGGAAAACCAGTTCGACTTGCTGATATTCAACTACTTCTAGCGCAGGCAGGCATTGGTCAACGGACCTACTCAGTTGTTGGACAAGGGATGATTGATCATGTGCTCACCGCCTCACCTGAAGAGCGAAAAGTGTTTTTTGATGATGCAACTGGTGTTCGCGGACTTCAGATCAAGCGACATCAAGCCATGCTTAAGCTACAAAAAGCTAGTGACAACTTATCGGAGGTTGAAATGCTTTTGGCTGAAATCTCTCCTAGACTTCGATCATTGAAACGCCAGGTAAAGCGACTTGAGAAACGCGAGGTCGTTGAAGTAGAGCTTTGCGAGGTTCAAAACACTTACTTTGGAGGTCTTTGGTCGCAACTACAAGGTGAGCTTAATGGTGTAAGTAAAAAACTAGATGGTGTTGAGGATCAGATCAAACATAAACAAAAAGAACTAGATAATGGTGACAAGCAGCTCCTTGAACTTGAAAAGCAGTCATCAAAGGAAGACAAATCAGAACTCCGCGCCAAAGCACATGAAGCATACAAAAAAGCTCAGGTTGAGCTGAACAAGGCACGCCAAGAACAGTTTGATGCTGAACGAACACTTGAGCTCGCCAAGGTCAAAGCGCAATCAACCTGGTCTCCCCTGCCACTCTCCAATATCCTTAACGAGCTTGAGTCTATAACTAGCGATCAAGAGCAGGCGCTGAAAGACCTTAAAGGTGTGGAGAATATAGACGCACTCACAAAGATAACTGATGCAATCGAGGGTATCTTTACGCGTGCAAAACAACTTCGGAAACGCCTAACAAAGCCAAATCCTGACGACTTTAAGCCAGACAAGGCAACGCTAAGATCAATCGATGACGCAAAGAATAAGATCAAAGCAGCTGAGAAAAAACTCAAAGATGCTGAGCAAGAGATGGATCAGGCCAACAAAAAGGATGGGACTGATAAGACTGAAATCTTTACATTCCAACGAAAGTTAAGGGGGATTCAATCAGAGCTTCATACGATCGAAACTCAATCAAATCAACTTAACATCGATCGAGTACGGATCGAAACCCGAGTCGAGGGACTTGAACGCGAGATGCGTGAAGAAATCCCAGGGCGAATCGAGGAAATCAAGAACGCTCCCCTTTCATCCATCCCGAGCGAGCGGAGCAAGTCGAGGGATCTCTCGAAGCTTGAAAGTCTTCGGTCCAGAATGCTCAGTCTCAAGCATAAGCTCGAACTAATTGGAGGAATCGATGAAGAGACTGTTACTGAGTTTGAAGAAACAAAAGAACGTCACGACTTTCTTGATGGTCAAGTCCAAGACATCCGCGAGGCAATACGTAAATCTGAAAAGGTTATTGATGAGCTCGACACAAACATCCGCACACAATCTGAAAAGGTCTTCAAGGAAATCAACAAGGAATTTCAAAAGTACTTTAAGATTCTCTTCGGTGGTGGAAGTTGCGGACTAATCAAGATGAAGCAGGAAGATGTAAAGAAAGAAACCAAGGTGAGTTTAGATCGTGCCATGGAAGCACTTGCACAAGAACAGATCGAAGAAGAGGAGGAGGATGAAAACTCAGTGAGTGCAATCATGAAGCGTGTTAAAAAACGCAGAGATCATGTTGCCGGTATCGAAATCCAAGCAACACCTCCAGGCAAACGACTCAAGGCTTTGAATCTTCTTTCTGGTGGTGAGCGTGCACTCACATCAATCGCTTTGCTTTCAGCAATAATGGCTACTAACCCTTCCCCATTTGTGGTACTTGATGAGGTTGATGCAGCGCTTGATGAGGCAAACACAGTACGATTCGCAAATATTCTTGATGAACTTCAGAAGCTCACTCAGTTCATTGTAGTGACTCACAACCGCGCTACTATGGAACACGCAGATCTACTGTATGGAGTAAGCATGGGAGACGATGGGGTTTCGAATCTATTATCGGTACAACTATCAGATGTGAAAGAAAACGGAACAACACGAAGGTAAACAAAAACACCCTTGATAACCTCGTGGGTGTTTTTTAATTTCTATTTCTTTTGTGCCTTTGCCCGAACTATCAGAACTATCGCACTTACTAAGACTATTAATGCCAAGAGCGATAACCAAATGCTATCAAGTACGATGAATAAGCTGATCATGATAACCCACACAAGTGCAGCCACAACTCCGACAGCAAGATAGACTATTCCTTGCAGTCCTCGATTTAGCCCGCCTCCAAAGAATGGAATAGCTCTGAGCACTCCAGCGATTGGAGCAGCAAATTGAGAAGCTGCAATGACAAATCCTAGAACCATGAATATCAAAGAGCCAAACCTGAGACCCCACTTCGCTGCGCTATCTTGCTCTCCAAGCAATCGCTCAGTCTCATCATAACCATGAGGTGAAACTATGAAGTAACGATCACCACCCGACTTAACAACTCCGTCGTGAGCCAACCCAACAATCAAAAGCGAATCCGAAATCTGTGCAAAGCTATATTCATATCGAATATCACCAACTGCGTCGGGATACTCCTTACTAAGATCTGACAAATCCATCGGATCTTCATAATAACGTATTGTTGCTGATTGCTCATCAACAAAAAGTGTGTCCTCGGATAGTTTAATTGTATACGCTCCGACAGTTACATCTGCAGCGCTAACTTGCTCAGACTGCTTTTCCCAAGATGTTCTTGCAACTTGATAACACGGCTCGCATCCATGTTCATCGCACTGATCATCGATCTGCTCAAGAACCCTCATGTTCTCATCGTATTGATTTAGATCCCCGCAAACAACTTCCTGAGCTTCAACAAACTCATACACTTCTTCCTGAACATAGATACATTGCACTTCACTATCTGGACAATCAACAAGACCCCCATACTCAACCGAGCCATAAAAAGAAACATAACCATCTTGCTCTATGGTGGCATCAACTTCTTCTGCAGCACGGAAATCCTCAACCCTATGCTGTAATTGCGAAAACCACGCAGTCATTACAGACAGAAAAATGATGAAGCAGCCAAGTAATATACGCATACTAATCTAGAAAAATATAAATTAAAACGTAAATGTAGAAACAATGTCAGTAGAGGTTTGATACGAAGGATCAAAGGTGATGCGACATGTATGAATATCGTCGCTTACATAATAAGTTCCAGAATGAAACGATACTGCTTCTGATCCATTTAGGGAGAAATATTCACCATCCAGACCTTCATAATCAATATAATGTCTGACCTCTCCGTGCTCGCTCAATGGAGCCTGCGTACCGCAGTAAATTCCCACTGACTCAACTCCTGGATCCAATTGGTGTGGTGTGAAGTCAAAAAATACGTCAGACAAATTATTTATAACAACATACGCTGGTGGTGGCGGACAGCATGCATCAGGTGGCATGAACCAGGATGCGGGATATGCAACAGTGTATCCATAAGTTGGATTTACATATGAGGTCCACAAGCCTGACCCATCAGCCTCTGAGACTTCTGGTTCAGAATCTACAGGCTCTTCATCCATGGTCTCGGCATCGTCAACTTCATCGTCCAATACCGAGGGATCGGATTCTTCGTCTTGCTCTGCTTCTTGCAATACCAACACATCCTCTTCTTGGACGTCATCAGATAGCACAACCCTATAAGTAACATACGATGCAACTCCTGCTGCCAATACAGCAGCAGCTAACACTGGAATCAATAATTTTATAGGCATAAGCATGGATTTATTGGATTAAGTATATCATGCAAAAAGCTATTTGCCACCACAGGGCTTGACCCGCCTTCGCTAAGCTACGGCGGGCAGGCAAACTGCCAGATGCCGGGACAGGGGTTGACAAACATTAATCAAAAAGCTAACATATGCGCGTAATAAACATTTTCAACAACTTAAACATCTTAAACAACTATGTTAACTATTCGTCTTTCACGAACTGGAAAGAAGAAACAACCACAATATCGTATTGTTCTTCAAGAAAGTCACCGCGATCCATGGTCTCCTGCAAAAGAAATCTTAGGTCGCTACAACCCACGCGCAGAAAAAGATAACATCATCCTTGATGAAGAGCGGATTAAGCACTGGCTATCAGTTGGAGCAAAGCCATCTGCAACCGTGCATAACATACTTGTAAATGCTGGGATTATTAAGGCAGATAAACAAGGTGTTGTGACTATCAGCAAGAAGCGTACTGCTAAGATGGAGGGTAAGAAAGCAGAAAAAGCTGAAAAAGAAATAGAGGCTAAAGAAGCTGCAAAGGCAGCAAAGGAGGCCGAGAAAGCAAAGGCCACTGAAGAGAAGGAGGAAAAAGAAACTCCTGAAAAGAAGAAAGAAGGGGAGGCTCCCGCTGAAAATCCTGAGCCTGTCGAAGGGCAAGAAGAATCAAAAGAAGAAGTACAAGCCGAAGCTGAAGAAAAGCCAGCTGAAGAGGACAAGAAAGAAGAAGCTGCAGAGTAATCATCTTATCAATAAAACCGCCGCAAAGGCGGCTTTATGGTTGACAAAAACCAAAATCAGGAGTATATTCCATAGTTGCCGGATCGGGGACTCGCCCCTTTCTAGCGCCTTCACCTTACGAAAGTAGGTGATATGTCGCCCCGAAATACTGTCAAAATCCCCTTGAGCTGGCTAGTTGCTGCCATCCTTGTGGTCATCGTAGCCCTGGTAACTCCTACTGCATCCCTGACCCTCTCCGACCTGGTAGAGGACCTTCAATCAATGCAGCAAGGCACCACTGCACATGAACTCGCTCAGCGAGACGCTCGGTTGATTGAATGGGAGAAGCAAAAGCAAGAACGACAAAAAGCGTTTCAGCAACTTCGTAAGGAGCAGGATGCAGCATACCGAAAGATGCGTGCAGACCCCTATCACGCCGCAGTGCCTGTTGCTCTGCTGAAAGAGCCCGAGGACCTGATTGGCTCAATGACCCCATGGTTAAATGAGCCGTGTGCACACGAATCCAACTGTGTTGAAATGCGATTTCACGAGAAACTCCGCATCCACAATCGTGAGGCATACTTCGGAGCGATCCACTTGGAGAAAACCAATCCTGTGGATGGAGCTACCAGCCTCGACAAGGGCGAGACGCTCACAGTCTATGCCTGCGGAATCGAAATTCCGCTCTATGACACAGTGGCTGAAAAGGCCATCGAGGCTCAAACCAACCACGCGCGAATGGAGCTCGTACGAAGCCAGCTGGACAAAACCTGGTACGTCGTGAAGGTCGAGGCATACAACGGGAGTATGTGGGGCACCACCCATACATACGACTGCAACGATACAACCTATGTGTGCTCATACACTTTGGACACTTGGCCTGGGCGCTATTCGCCCCCGGCCACCGAAAACCTGGCAGGACTCATTCTCCGTGGAGGATAGTCAGACGGAAGCCAGGACGCGCGACCGGACCCACGTGGTCCGGTTCTTCTTTTTGGGTAATTCATTGACAAAAACCAAAATCAGGAGTATATTCCATAGTTGCCGGATTGGGGATCAGCCCTCTCTAGCACCTTCACCTTACGAAAGTAGGTGAGATGCCGCTCTTCAAACAGGCTCTTGATCTAATTCATTCCGCATACTGGTGGGCCAGATTCAGCTATTGGATCTTGTTGGTTCCCGCCGCAATATTCGTAGGCGCAATCGTGCTGGCGCCAGTACTTGGAGCCTTATGTGCCCACTGGAACTGCCACGACTACACCCCCCTCTCAATGCTCGACTCAATGCTCGACAGCGCCAAGACGCCCAAGTCAACACGGCAGCTGAACAATGGGCAGACTGTCACGCAATGTCAACGCAACTTCGACGGAACCATTGGGGTCGCAGACATACCCCCCGACTTGGAGGCCAAGATCAAGGAAGTCCAAAATCGCCTGTTTGATCAAGCAGGCGTCAGGGCAGATGTCTTTCTCCACAACGGCATGGAGGCATTCTACACTGAAGCATTCAATCGCATCGAGATGGAAGACGCGCCTCCGTATACATGCTACAACGTCCAGCTGCTGGTCATGCGCGACAACATCAACCTCCCTGTGTTCGACGAGCAAAGCTGCGACAAGTGCCTGACGCTTGACAACGTCTCCCTGACGGTGATCTTGGTACAAGAAACCGGGGGTGGAAACTGGCAAATCGTCTATGCGCATGCAATCGACAACCAAGACAGAATGTTGGTGTTTGAGTGGGATATGGAAACATCAACGTACATCTTCGACAACCCCTACGATGACGGCCATTTCGACGATGCCCTCTTGGACATCCCTGTCATCAACCTGGCAAATGCCGCCCTGTGGGGCAGCTAGACGGACGCCAGGACCTTCGACCGGGCCCATGTGGTCCGGTTCCTTTGTTCTTAAAAACCGCCCCAACCCCTTCTCCTTCCTGAACGAAGTGAGGGATCTTCTTGAGAAGACCTCTCGCTACGCTCGAGGTGGTGCTGAGTGTAGACGGTTTTTATTTATTCTTTTCCGATCGCTTCTTGGATTGCTCCTCGCGCCACTTGGCGATCTTTGCATGGTCACCTGAAAGCAATATCTTTGGGACTTTCAACTCTTTTGATCCAAGTCCTTCTTTAAACTTATAGATCTCTGGCTTTGTATACTGCGGATACTCAAGGACTCCAGTTTGATTATAAGATTCCGATTCCAACGAAGACTCTTCCCCAAGCACACCTGGCACATTCCGAGCAATCGCATCAGTCATAATCAAAGCCGGCAATTCACCACCAGTTAAAACATACTCTCCAACAGAGAATACTTCATCAGCAATAGCTTCTTCGACTCTGTGATCGATGCCTTCGTAACGCCCACAAATAAAAATCAGTTGATCGAACTTGGCCAAACGCTTTGCGTCACTCTGTGTAAACATCTTCCCATTTGCCGCAGTGAGAATCACGCGCGTCTTCTTCTTTCCGATCTTATTTCGAACCTTGCGCACTGCAGAATCAATCGGTTGCACAGTCATAAGCATTCCTGGTCCCCCACCGTATGGCGTATCATCAACCTTCTTGTGCTTATCTTTTGAGAACTTCCGCAGATCGTGTGCTTTGATCTTTATCAACTTCTTCTTTTGCGCACGCCCCAAGATCGACGCCTTTACATACGGCTGGATTACATCTGGAAAGAGAGTAAGGATATCGAATTTCATAATATCCTCATTGTAGCATGTCGGGAAAACAAAAACAGACCCGCGGGTCTGTTTTTGATTCACTTTACAGTGAGAGGTTATCTACAACTGAAGTATCTGTATCCTCTTCCTCAGATGCCGCTGGTGTCTCAGCCTCTGCAGCTGCTGCCTTTTGCTCAAGGTGCTGCTGTCGTGAACCTTCTGGTTCGTAGATCTTTAGGTTAACTCGTGCATTCTCACGTGCTCCAATCTTTTTGAGCAATGTGCGGATTGCACGCGCTGTCTGACCTTGTCGGCCAACCACATACCCCATATCCTCTGGGTTTATGTGAAGTGTGATAAGCACTCCTCGCTCATCAACAGTGCGCTCTGTTCGAACGTCATCTGGATTGTTAACGATCGCCTTCACAATGAATTCTGTAAATTCCTGATCAAACTCCTTAGCCATATTAGCTTTTCGGTCAATTATTAATCGTGCGATAGATAAACTATTGCCTAAAAATAATAGCAAATAACAAGCTCCTGAGTCAATCTTATAGTCACAATCCGGTGTAGAAATCAAAGGCTTGAATATCGCCTCAAACCTGCCAAGATCGGCCACTTTTTGTCCACTTTCTGTCCTCACAAAAATCCTTGACACATTTTAGGAGGTTTAGTACAATGCCCGCGCTACCTGAGAGTAGCAAAGAACCTTCACAATTGTGCGATTACAACGTCTTCGAAGCTCTTAGTAGTTTCGAATTCTAGATTTCTTCGGAAATCTAAATATTCCAAATAAATTCAAATCAGCAGAGATCTTGTCAAATCAAGAAACTTATATTGAGAGTTTGATCCTGGCTCAGGTCGAACGCTGGCGGTATGTCTAAGGCATGCAAGTCGAACGAACTTTATTTCTTCGGAAATCAAGTTAGTGGCAAACGGGAGAGTAACGCATTAGTAATTCACCTTGCACTCGTGAATAGCCCAGAGAAATCTGGAGTAATACACGATAGGATGGGGGGGCGCAGGCCATTCCCATTGAAAGTTCCGGCGGTGCAAGAGAAGCTTATGTACTATCAGCTTGTTGGTGAGGTAAAAGCTCACCAAGGCTATGACGGTTACCGGGCGTGAGAGCGTGACCCGGCTCACTGGGACTGAGACACGGCCCAGACTCCTACGGGAGGCTGCAGTCAAGAATCTTCCGCAATGCACGAAAGTGTGACGGAGCGATACCGCGTGTCGGATGAAGGCCTTCGGGTTGTAAACGACTGTTCTGAGGGACGAATTTGTGACGGTACCTCAGCAGAAAGGGGTTGCTAACTCTGTGCCAGCAGCAGCGGTAATACAGAGACCCCGAGCGTTGACCGGATTTATTGGGCGTAAAGCGTGCGCAGGCGGTTTTGTAAGTCATTTGTTAAATCTTCAGGCTCAACCTGGAGACTGCGGGTGATACTGCAAGACTTGAGGATGGGAGAGGTGAGTGGAATGCCCGGTGTAGGGGTTAAATCCGTTAAGATCGGGTGGAACACCAAAAGCGAAAGCAACTCACTGGAACACTCCTGACGCTGATGCACGAAAGCATGGGTAGCGAATGGGATTAGATACCCCAGTAGTCCATGCCGTAAACGATGAGTGCTAGGTATTGGCAGTATCGACCCTGTCAGTGCCGTTTAACCAAGCTAACGCGTTAAGCACTCCGCCTGTGTAGTACGGCCGCAAGGCTAAAACATAAAGGAATAGACGGGGACCCGCACAAGCGGTGGATCATGTGGTTTAATTCGATGATACGCGAGAAACCTCACCCAGGCTCAACTACTAGCTGCAAGCTCTAGAGATAGAGTCGCCTTCGAGGGTGCTAGATAGGTGCTGCATGGTCGTCGTCAGCTCGTGCCGTGAGGTGTACCCTTAAGTGGGGTAACGAGCGCAACCCCTGTCGTGTGTTATACTTTCACACGAGACTGCCTTCGTAAGAAGGAGGAAGGAGGGGACGACGTCAGATCAGCATGGCCCTTACGTCTGGGGCAACACACATGATACAATGGCCGGTACAACGGGATGCCAAGCAGCGATGCGGAGCAAACCCCTTAAAGCCGGTCCCAGTTCGGATAGGAGTCTGAAACTCGACTCCTTGAAGCCGGAATCGCTAGTAAAGGCGGATCATAACGCCGCCTTGAATACGTTCTCGGGTCTTGTACTCACCGCCCGTCACGTCAAGAGAGTTGGGGACGCCCGAAGGTCGTTGTAGAACGGCCGAAGGCGGATTCAGCGATAGGGACGAAGTCGTAACAAGGCATCCGTAGCGGAAGCTGTGGATGGATCACCTCCTTTCTAGGGATAGAAAGAGTCGATTGTTGTGCGTCTTAGACAAACAACAAGCTTACATAGTAAGCAAAACCTTGGAATGACGTTGTAATCGCACAGATGTGAAGACAACAATAAAAACACCCTCACACCTACAATAGGTGTGAGGGTGTTTTGTTTTATGCTATTCTGATAAATCTGATGCAGCTTCTGCTCGAACTGCATCCATTGTTTCCGGCGTGACCCAAGTCGATACTTCAAGTGCATTGCACGCCATCTGCGCATACATTGCCTCTTCTGCCGTATATGACACTCCGCCATAACCATATATCCATGCAACGCTCTCGCTCACAGTGTTTGGTGTGGCCATGCATCCACCATACTCAGAGTATGGGCATGTAAGGTTTGAAAACTCATAGCCTGGAGCCGAGCAGCTCAGTTCCATCTGCTCCTGCGTCCAAAAAGAACCAACGAAATCAACACAGTTGCTACCGATCGAAATCATATTGCAACTTCCTTTGATCAGATTGTCACCATTGATCTCTTCGATGAGCTCATAAACATCTTCCTCATAATCTACATCTTCGACTTCCCCATCAGGCCCTTGGCAGGCGCCGCCAAACAATACAAGTGTTGGGATCAAAAACAAAAGCGATAAATATTTCATATAACTCTATGATAACAAAAAACCGCCGGTCTGTGACTGGTGGCTTTTTGGTAGAAGCAAGATAACCCTATTCGATTGAAATTACCTGGAGCCCCTTTTCCTCAATATCCTCTTTTGGCCAAAAAAGGTCGTTGATATCGAACTTGCCGACATATGTCACTTTCTTTGAGCAGCTCCTACCTGTATATTCTTTCGTTGTAGGATCCCACTCTTCAAGGATCAAAACATCACCCTCGTTTACATCAAAATCATTAAGCCGCAATTCATATTTTTTCTTTCCAGAGATAATGGCCTCAAAGTATTCTGGCCAGATTTTTTTCTTTATTTCCATATATACTTTATTAAACACCATCTAACAGAAAACTCATGTTAGCTTATATCAAGGTACTCAAGAACAGACATCTTATACTTAGCCTTGAATGCTTTATCCATCTTTTCTACAGGATCTGCACCCAGGAAAGAGATGAGATCAAGCAATGCCTTTTTGCGGTCGCTTAGATCTGCAATGTCTCTCAGGCCTTCAATCTCAGTCTCAATCTCAAAGTACTTCATTTTATCGTCAAGTGGCAACTGCCAAAACAAGAGAAAACCTCTTTCCGGAAAATCGACATCAATTATGTTAAAACAATGCAACATTACAGCCTTTTCCAAGTCCATCATCATCTGATCGATCTCTGATCTCACATTAACTAATTCATCAGGGTCCATGGGGCCGGTACCGATCTCAAAGTACATCTTTATCTTTGGCTCTGTGCCAGATGGCCTAATAGTCACCCTCAAACTCATAGCCAAACCTTTGGGTTTGAGATGAAAAATTAGCATGTCTTTTGATCGCCTATCAGTCTCAGAAACAATCGGCTTTCTCAGCTGACAATCCTCAAGCTCATCAATCTCGAACTCACCAAAACTATTTGGATGATCGCTGCGCAGCGCTGCCTGAATCTTATGTATCTTCTCATGACCCATGGCACCAAGCATGCGAACCTCAGTCAAGTAATTCTTAAAGTAACCATACTTAACATAGATATCATCAAGATAATCTATTAAACCTTTTCCCTCCTTTTTCTGCTCAGCAAGCAACTCTGAAAGCCAAATCGCTGGCGTAACAGCATCTTTATCACGTGAATAATCCCCCGCTAAATAGCCATTACTCTCCTCGCAACTAAACAAAACTCCACCTATCTTCCCTTCTCTCTCCAGTTTATTCATCTCGTCGGCGATGTACTTATAGCCAACCAACAAATCGCCAATTATCCCAATGTTATTTTGCTCACAAATCTCTTTAACTAATCCTGTTGTGACTGAAGTTTTTATTATTACTTCATTTCCTTTGAATTCATGCTTACGCTTTTGTACAACATACTCAGATAAGATAGTTGCTATTTGATGACCATCCAAAAAAATCCAATCATCATTCTGTTTCACCATGGCGCCAAACCTATCAGCATCTGGATCACTATTCAAAATTATGTCAGCGTCTTCTTCTTTTGCGAATTTTAGTGTGGTATTAAAAGACTCAATTACCTCAGGATTTGGAATGTTAAATGTAATGTTTTCAAATGCCCCACTTGGATTACTGGTTTTCGGATCCTCTCTTATATCAAAACCCTCCTGCTTCATTACCCTATAAACCGATGTTACTCCACAGCCATGGAGAGGTGTATATACGATATTGACGTCCCTTTCATCAGACAATGAAACGCTCGCTGCGGCATTAATATATGCATCATCAATATCCTTACCAAGGATCGAAATTAACCCTTGTGCCAATGCATCATTGTATGGCATCTCAAGAATTTCTCTTACATTGTCTGTAACCTCGTTAACCAATTCCTCATCATCCGGTGGAATCAATTGGCCACCAAATTCATCATAGATCTTTTTACCGTTGTGATCTGGTGGATTGTGTGATGCTGAAATATTAGCGCCAGCAACAGCCCCCAACTGCCTAATCGCAAATGACATCTCTGGGGTTGTTCTAATATCTTCATAAGTATAAACCTTGATCCCATTGGCTGCGTAAACTTTAGCTGCAGCCATAGCAAGGCCCTTACTTGAAAGGTCATTCACTGGACTGGTAATATCGTCACTCAAGTACTTACTGCCCGGAAACTGCCTAACGTCAAACACCAAAACAATGCCCCTTTCCTTGGCTTGGTCGCCATACTTTTTTAATAAATACTGAGAATGACCTTGAGCTGATGCTTTGACGCTCCATTTATTGATTCTATTTGGGCCAATACCTACTTCTCCACGCCTTCCACCTGTTCCAAATGGCATAACTTGATAAAAAGAATCCAATATATAATTCCAACTTTTGTTAGAAACTAGATGTTTGATCTGTGGAAGATAGTCCTTATATTCATCATTAGTCACCCAATCTTCCAAAAAAACCAAAGCGCTTTCTTTGTATTTCTCACCAACTTTTAGATCAGAAAAGCCTTCTCTTACTTCATTAATCAATGATTGCATAATTGTCATTTAGATAATCAAAACCGGGCGTTGCTATAGAATTTTACCAAATTAACAAGGAACAACCAAGGTAGCCTGTACCAAGATGAACTCAACAAAAAACCGCCAAGCTGAGCTTGATGGCTTTTCGTAGTC
This sequence comes from uncultured Gammaproteobacteria bacterium, assembly GCA_964452565.1. Lineage (GTDB taxonomy): Bacteria > Patescibacteriota > Patescibacteriia > UBA9934 > UBA9934 > UBA9934. The sequence continues at coordinate 568,154 of CAYVLY010000001.1, forward strand.
CGCCATAGCTCCGTTAGGAGCGACGGTGGATGGTGGGTGTGGGAGGACTCGAACCTCCGACCTCAGTCTTATCAGGACTGCGCTCTAACCACCTGAGCTACACACCCGCATTAATTATCAAAAGCGCGATAATCATACGTAAATTTTGCTGTTTAGTCAAGGGGAATAAAGCCCTTGCCAGATGGGTATTTTTCTGGTATATTTCTGACGCAGAATCGGGGATTAGCTCAGTAGGCTAGAGCGCTTGGTTTGGGACCAAGAGGTCGTGAGTTCGAGTCTCGCATCCCCGACCAGCAAAAAATAATATAGAATAAAGATGACGCCGGAGTAGCTCAGTGGTAGAGCGAGGGCCTGAAGAGCCCTGCGTCGGGGGTTCAATTCCCTCCTCCGGCACCAGAAGAATACGATTTAGTTGAATCGTGTTTTTCTTTTTGCCTTAGCGAATTATCTGAGCCAGATTTTACCTTATTCTAATGTCAGAAATGCCTTCTTATTTTGAACCTGGGACCTTGACATGGACCAATTTTTTTGATACATTCTTGCGTTGCGCAGCAATACGCTGTGGTAAACGATCCACCCTGGAGGACTCATGTACCGAAACGAAGCGGGCACCCTGCCCTTCCTGACAACGCACCTGGGGAATATCGCGCGGAGCCGTGAACTCGGCTTGCGCTTCCTGACCGCAGGTGACCAGCAGCAGCACGGCATGAACGGTGTGAGCCAGATCAGCATGCTTGTCGATCGCCTGCGCATCGCCCGCTGGATGATCCTGATCTTCCTCTTCGAGGAGGCACAGCACACGGGACACGAACAGGAGGCGACGGAGCACCCGTGGACGACGATCGGGCCGCTCAATCCGTCAGCCATGCCCATGGCAGAGCTGGCGACCCTGTTCGAGGGGTCCGATCTCGCCGGGGTGCTGTCGCAGATCTCGGACGACCTGAAGGACGTGACCTGGGACCAAGGCAACGAAGACAGTCGGAGCCTCCTGATCATGCTCAGCATCCAGCTCCGCCAGTGCGCCGACCACCTCGCGCGCATCGTGCACTTGTGCAACGTCAGCTACGGGATCCCCGCCGACCATTCCGCCATGTTCGAGTGCATCGACCGTATCGCGCCTAAGGACATGACGGCGCTCATGAGCGGCATGGGAGGCATGATGGGACCCGGCGCGTTCAACATGTCGTGGAAGGACGCCAGAACGCATGTTCGCACCTTCGCCGAGCGACTGCTCGATATCGCTATCGAGATCATCGCCCCCGAGGCGATCAACCGAGGCTACGAGCAGAGCAACGCCGCAGCGTCCTAAGCTAGAAGCCTGAACAACCTCGCCGCCCACCGCGAGCCGCCCCTGCGGTCTCACCTCGGTGGGCGGTTTCGTATTTAATAAGCAAAATACATTCTCACCTGCTCCATTAGACCCGGCCAAAAAAACCCCACCATCTCCTCAGAACTTACTGCCCACGAAATGACAAAAGGTGCTTTCTTTACCCCACTCTTTACAAAACACCTAATATTTGTTACTATTTTTTCGCAATCAAAGGCCGCGGGTATTGTATAACGGCTATTACGTCAGCCTTCCAAGCTGAATATGCGGGTTCGATTCCCGCTACCCGCTCCAGAAAGACCTCGACCTTCATGGTCGGGGTTTTTCTGCTGTGTGTGGGATGAGAACCCGCAGTGGGGTTCGATAACACGACGAGGCGAGCGAAGCAGAAATGCTAGCATTTCTATTTCCGAGCCGAGGAGTAGGTATATAGCGCAGCCATATCCCCGCTACCCGCTCCATGAAAAAGGGTCACCGAAAGGTGGCTTTTTTCATGGACTGCAGAATATCGAACCCGCAGTAAGGGTTCGATAATTCCCGCCTGCCCTGCAGTGAACCAAAGGTTCTACTGTCAGGGCCACCCGCTCCAAGAATACACCTCGAAAGAGGTGTGTTTTTGTTATTGCCTAAAACGAAAATCCGATCTACACTTAAACCATGAAAACGCTCGTCAAATACTGCAATCGATATCTACCGCTTTATGCAATACAGTATTGGTACAGGGGTGGAACTTTTGAAACTAGGAAACTTCTTGGAGTGCCGTTCACTCCACTTTTTCATTATCAAAGTGGAAAGGCGGTAACGGTCTATTTTGAAAAAGAAGAGATGAAAACAGCTGAAGAGGGGTTTATAAAATATTATCTACAAAACCCAAAACAATTTGAAAAGGACATTAAAGAATATCGAACGCTTTATGAGGAGGCGATGATTGCTGCGGACAAAAAAGATATTGCTACACTTTTCGGAAACGTGGTAAAAATGTGGCCAACGCTCAATGCCATAATGTCCTTAGGTGAAATGAAAGCTGCTGATCGTCTTGCTAAAAACCTAAAGGATGTAGCTATCCAGGCACGTAACGAGACAGACCAGTTCATGTACAATATTGGCAATAAAATTTGGGATTCGATTGGCTCATTCGCCGATGATGATGCAAAAAGCATGCTTACTATAGAGGAGATAATAGACGAAAAGTGCCCATCACCAGAAGATATTTATAAACGAAAACAAGAATTCATTTATACAAACGATGGATTAATTACAGGTATCAGCTTTGCTGATTTTCTCAAGGAAAGTGATTTCACATTGGAAGGAGAACAAACAGCTGATGATATCAGCGAGTTTTCTGGTGATGTTGCTTATGCTGGTAAGGCAACCGAAAGAGTTCGCTTGGTTTTGGAATATAAAGACATGTATGAATTCGAGGAGGGCGAGGTACTTGTAAGCTCAATGACAGTACCTGATTTTCTTCCAGTTATGAAAAAAGCCTCAGCCTTTATAACTGACGAGGGTGGGGTCACATGTCACGCAGCAGTTATCGCACGCGAGATGAAAAAACCATGCATCATCGGAACCAAAGTCGCAACACAAATTCTAAAAAATGGAGACGAGGTCGAAGTAGATGCAAACAGTGGAATTATAAAAATCATCAATTAAAATAGAACGATACTAATTCAGAACACACCCCACGAGGGTGTTTTTGTCTCCCAAAAGCAAAAGCACCCTACCGGAGTAGGGCGCGCGGGTGTGTTTGGATGTTAGGCCGCGAAGATACCAGCGACCCATCCGCCAAGAATGAGGAATCTGAGTTTCTGTCCTTGGTATTCGACGATGTGCTCAATTCTTTCAGCCTGAGCGATTGACGAATGCATCATCTGCTCAACGATCTGCATGAAAGATGATGGCTTGTCGCGAACCATAACATAGCATTCTGCATCGGGATCATCCTCATCTTCACAGAGAAGAGCTTGAGGCTTCCACTCCCTATCATACTGATAGCGATCAATGCATAGTCCATACATCAAACGCCGCTCCAGTGCATCTGACAGACGATTGAAGGCTGTCACAGGATCCAAGACGCTGCCGGAAGTATTACGGTCCATAACCCACCGAGCCACTGCCGTCACCACCTCGTCGTCATCACAAGCATCAAGCAGGAATCCGTGATCTACTTGCACCCAAACATCCGCCTTTTGCTTGGGCCGTGATGGAATATGCGTTACTCGCGGATCTTCCATGCTTTGCCCTGCATTGAATAACGCACTCATTATTTCAAACATACTCCCTCCTCTCAAAAGTACATGCCGAAATCCATTTTCGACCAACGTAAGGTAGCAAGAAAAAGCCTCTATGTCAATGAAACAAACCCTAAAAACACGCATCCTTAATAAAAACAAATCTTTCCCCAACCTCAGCCACACATGCCCCCTTCCCTGCTATAATAAATTTGTATGAGAACCAAAGGCAACGAAATCAATTTCCCAAAAATAATTGAGCACGTATCTGATGCAGTTTTTGTAAAAGATAGATCTCGGAAGTACATCTTTGTTAATACTGCCGCAGCAAAGATGATCGGGAAGCCAAAATCAAAAATTATAGGCAAAACCGCTGAGCAAGTTTTTAGTAAGGCTGATGCAGAGAAAATTCGTAAAGTTGACAATGCAAACTTTCAAGGGAAAAAAGTTGACGTAGTGGAACAGCTTACTAAGAATGGCATCGAGCACTATTTGCACACAGTACAAAACCCGATAAAGGATCGAAATGGAAACATTGTTGGGATCTCGGGGACTGTGCGTGATGTCACAGAGGAAAGCAAGCAGAAAGAAGAACTGATGGAGGTTAAGGAAAATCTAAGTACCATTACCGATAATCTAAAAGATGCTATTTTTGCAAAGGATGCTAATCGTAAATACACCTTTGTCAATCCTGCAGCAGCAAAGATGATGGGACTGTCTGTAAGTAAAATTATTGGAAAAACTCCTGAACAGATATTCTCAAAAAAAAATGCTCAAAAAATCCGTAAAGTTGATAATAAAAACTTTAGAGGTAAAAAGGTCGATCAAGTTGAAAATCTGACAATTAATGGCAGGATCTTTTATCTCCACACTGTTCAAATTCCTATCAAAGGAAAAAATGGAAAAGTAATTGGAATTTCTGGAGTTGTTCGCGATGTAACTGATAGCCATGAGAGGCAAAAGCAACTTGAGGATGCAAAAAAAACAGCAGAACGCCTCCTAGATATTGCGGGTGTTATGATCATTGCCCTTGACCCACAAGGAAAGGTGTCAATGATAAATGAGAGGGGCTGCGAGATTCTAGGCTACAAGCGTGATGAAATTATTGGCAAAGACTGGTTTTATCACTTTTTGCCAAAAGGGCACATCAAGGAGGTAAAGGGTGTATTTAATAAAATCATCGAGGGTGACCTGAAGCTAACTAAATTCTACGAGAATCCTATTCTACGCAAAGATGGCTCTCAGAGAATGATCGCTTGGCATAACTCATATGTTGAAGATGAAGATGGAAATATTACAGGTATTTTAAGTTCTGGTGAAGATATTACCGAACGCAAAAAAGGCGAAGAGGAGTTGAAAGAGAGTGAGCATTTATTAAGTCGGGCGCAGGAGATCACTCATTTGGGTCACTGGAGGCTTGATGCAAAAACCTTAAAGGTAACTGGTTCTGATGAACTTTTTAAAATTTTTGGATTTCCTCGTGATCGATCAACGCTGGATGACTTTGCAAAAGTCGTTCACCCAGATGATCGCGAATATGACCTTGGAATGATACAGAGGGGTTTAAAAGAGGGAAAACCATGGGACATAGAGCACAGACTGCTGCTAAAAAATGGGACCATAAAACATGTTCATGCTATTGGTGAGGTAGTTAAAGACAAAAAAGGGAAAGTTGACTATCTCATAGGTACTGTTCAAGATATTACAGAGAAGAAACAAGCCGAACAAACACTTAAAAAAAGCAAGGAGATCATCGATGTTACAAATCACAGCGTTATTACAACAGACCTCAAAGGAATAATAACTTCCGCAAACAATGGCGCATGTAAGATTTTTGGATATTCACCTGATGAACTTATTGGACACCCTGTTTCGCGAATATATCCAGAATCAAGCATAAAAGAACTCAAACATACAATTGGAACACTTAAACAAGGAAAATCAATTCTAAACATAAAAGGCCGTGCACAGAGGAAAAACAAAGAAACTATAACAATGCTTGCTTCATTTCACCCTCTAAAAGATGAGCGAGGCAATGTCACCGAGCTACTTGGTATATCGCGTGACATATCAAAAGAGGAGGAAGTACAAATGGAGATAAAAAATTTGCAAGAGTATCTGGACCTCCAGGTACAACGCATGCCGCTTGGCCTAATTGTGTGGGATGCTGACTTTAAGGTTAAATCTTGGAACCCAATGGCAGAAAAGATCTTTGGGTTCAAAGAGAAAGAAGCGCTCGGAAAGCACCCCTACGATCTAATAGTCCCAAAAAGCGCACAGAAACATGTTGACAAAATCTGGGGCAGATTATTGGAAGGTGATAAAACAGCTCATAGTGAAAATTCAAACTTCACTAAGAATGGAAAGAATATCTTCTGTGCCTGGTCTAATACACCATTAAAGGATGGTAAAAAGGTTGTTGGCGTTCTCTCAATGGTTCAGGACATTACAGCCAGGAAGCAGGCCCAAGAAGAACTCGTCACCAACGAAGAACGTTATCGAACAGTATTCGAATCTGTAAAAGACATGATAATTGTGGAAGATGCAAAAACCGGTGAAATTATTGATGTTAATAAAGCTACTGTAGATCAAACCGGATACTCAAAAGAAGAGTTAATGAAAATGGGTGTTGCTGGATTCTCACCAAAAGGACCAAAGTTCTCACAAAAGAAAATAATAGAAAAGATAAAAAAAGCAGCACAAGGAAAACCACAAACATTTGAATGGGGGTTTGTTCACAAAAATGGCAAATTGCATCACACAATAGTACACCTTAGCCGCACACAATTCGGAGGCGACTATAGACTTGTTGCTGTGGCAAGTGATGTCACCAAACAAAGAAAGTTTGAAGAGCAGCTCAGGAGCAATGAAGAGCAATTCAGAACAATCTTTAACTTCTCACCGGCATCTACCGTTCTCTGGGATCTAAGCGGAAAGATTATTAGATGTAATGAGATGTTTGTTAGGTTACATAAAGCCAAAGGAGGAAAGGACGCCCAGGTTGGTAGGAACATTGCTGAGTTTGTTTCAAAAGATCAGCATAAGTTCTTGGCAGATAGAATTGGTCAAGTTATAAAGACTGGTAAAAACTCTGGAATAATAAACTTCACCATGATGCGTGATGATGGATCGACTTTTAAGGCAGAGGCAGAAGCAGCTCCAATAAAAAATGACGCTGGCGAACTAATGGCGATTGTTGGGCGGGCAAAAGACGTAACTAAGGAGCTTGAAGCAAAACAATTGCTTGAGGATACTAAAGAACGGTTCGAGGATATTGCTAATAGCTCTGGTGACTGGATTTGGGAAGTTAATGCGCAAGGTCAATACACCTATGCATCTGGAAAGGTAAAGCAAATCCTTGGCTACTCACCGAAAGAACTTCTAGGAAAGACCCCATTCGATTATATGCCAGAAGAAGAGGCTGCCAAGATCGGTAAGGCATTTGGGGTAATAGCTAAAGGCAAAAAACCTATTATTGATTTGGAAAACTGGAATGTAACAAAATCAGGAAAACGTGTATGTCTACTAACAAATGGGGTGCCGCTATTAGAGGATGGAAAATTAATTGGATATCGTGGAGTTGATAAAGACATCACCCAAAGCAAGGTTGCAGAGCAAAAAGCTGAGGATGAAGTCAAAAACTATGAGCTGCTCTCAAAAATAGGCATCGCACTTAATGCATCTGAATCATTTGAAGAAACCATAAGCGGCATCCTAGAACAACTTAGTGAATCATTTATGTTGGATGGAATTATCGGCTTCACGCTGGACGATAAGACTGATATAGCACGAGCTTCATTCTCCTGGCAGAGAAAAAAAGATTACTGCCTTAAAGATGGAAAGATCGACCTAGGCTCGACGCCTTCATTTGTAAAAATGCTCAAGGAAAAGGGTGTGGTTTTGGCAGATGACATCAAAAAACTGCCAAACGATCTTTACATATTCCTAAAGTCGAAAAAAATAAAATCTATTCTATCACTTCCAATTAAACCATTCCGAGCTACCAATGGATTTATATGCTTCCATTCGATTGAAAGAAGCAGGCACTGGCATCCAGAAGAGGTGCGTGTGCTAAAGATTATCGCTAACATGCTTTCTCAGGCACTTGAGAGACGGATGATTCGTGAAGAGACTGAGGCAGAGCGAGAAAAGCTACATAAGACACTCTATAACATCGGAGATGCTGTGATTGCCGTTGATAGAGACCTTAAGGTCACTCAATTCAACAAAGTCGCTGCAGATATCACTGGTATCAAGCCTGAACAAATCCTCGGAAAACGCTATGACACAAAAATCAGGTTTGTCCATGCAGATAATGACAAAAAGGTGGACCAATTCATTTTAGATGTATTTGCAACTGGCGAACGGCAGATTATGCATGACAAGACTGTGCTTATCGATGCACAAGGAAAGAAAAAACCAATTGCCGACAGTGCAGCACCATTAAAAGACGCACGAGGAAATATTATTGGATGTGTTGTAGTATTCCGTGACATCACACTTGAGCAAGAGATTGATAAAATGAAAACTGAGTTTGTGTCAGTAGCATCCCATCAGCTCCGCACTCCACTTGGAGGTATAAAATGGTTTACTGAACTGCTACAAAATGAATCGCTGGGCAAGCTTACTACAAAACAAAAAGATGCAGTTAGCAACATTGCGCTAAGCAATGAGCGCATGATAACCCTTGTCAAAGACCTTTTGAATGTATCACGCATGGAAGAAGGCCAAGAGCTAATCATAAAACGCAAGCAAATAAATATCTGTAAAATTATTGAGTCTGTCATTAAAGAAGATTCTATTCTTGCAAAAAGTCGACACGTCACAGTAGAGCCCACTGAAGAATGTAAGGGTAAAAAACGCATAATACTAAGTGTGGATCCAAAACGTATTGAGCAGGTCATTCATAACATCCTAAATAATGCGATCAAATACTCAAAACGTAATGGAAAGGTGACGGTTGGTATAAAACAAACTCCGAAAGAAGCAACATTCATCATCAAGGATTATGGAGTTGGGATTCCAAAACGCCAGCAAGCTAGAGTGTTTGAGAAATTCTTCCGCGCAGACAATATTCTCACTATGCAGACTGATGGTACTGGCCTTGGGCTTTATATATGTAAAGTGATAATTGAGGCGCATGGCGGAAAAATATGGTTTGAATCTGAAGTAGGCAAAGGGACCACAGTGTACTTTACGATTCCAAAGAAGACGCCTCGAAAACAATAATACAAAAACACCCTCGAGCTCGACTCAAGGGTGTTTTTTATTTTTATTGAATAACGCCTCCCCACTCAACCACTGTGAATCCTTCACGGTCAAATGTTTCAATCTTCATGGGATTTGATGCAATCGGCTCATTAAGCTCTGTAAAGTCCATTAATATTCTGAATATCGAATCTGGCTCAACCGAGAGCTTCATTGGTGCGATCGCGTCCATAACCTGCGTGCCATGGAATCCGATCTTGTAATACGGTGCCTCCTGCATTCGCGGATACCAGAACTCCATAAAGTCAAAGATCTCTTGGTTGTTCAGTCCATACTTTCCAAGTGTCTTTATTAAGAACCGCTCAACTTCAGCCTGCTCTACAACCCAGTAGTACTTTGGCGCAGAGTACACACCTCCGCGACCCTCCCAGAACAAGTAAGTATATTCTTTGCCATCTTTGAGGTTTGTAAGCGTTCCGTCAGTCTGTGCAATAACCGACCATCCATCATCATACACTGGCTCAGTGTATGTGAATCCGCCTTGCGGCTCGATCATCACATCAATCTGCATTTCTTCTTCTGGATATAGATAGATTACTGGCTTTCCACACTCAGCAGCTGGAACAATCTCATTATTCTCAAACTCAATCCATCGTCCCAAAGAGTCTTGATAATAAAAGTATGGGTTCATTGCTATAAACTCCTCAAATGACCCTTCGTCATTTCGTAGAAGCCATTGTGTGTACTCATCCACATAGTACTCCATGGAATATTCAATTGGCTCGTAAATGTCATAAACCACCCCATGTGCTTCGACTGATCCAGTTGCTTCTAAAGAGCCAATCTCATCTAAATCAGCAATATTGGTTGGTGACATGTAGCCGCACCTATATGACTCGGCTTTAGAGTAAGCATATTCATTTTCTATTCCATCATCCCATGCAACTGGAACAACTTGATTATACCCATCCACATTATCCCAAAATGGAACTTTTATATCGTATACAATAACCCTGCTATCCGCGCTGGTATAGAAGAACAGGTTATCAAACACAGACAACGCCGAATCGCTCGTTTGTTCAATTAGGTTCCCATCGTGGTCTGACAACCGATACAATACTTTGCCATCCAGATACCCCTCGATGCTAAATTCTCTGACATCGATCTCATTAGGATAACCTGTATAACTTCCAATTCCGAGCAATACATACTCATTGCCATCCGAATCAACAATATCGCCATACTCAAACTCCTCAATAACTGAATCTGTATCAAAATTCATCTCCCGAGCCAGGACCGAAATTACTGACTCCCCTGTATTTGATGAACTTGATGAATCGTACCTTTCTAGCACTGAATCAAACTCTGTCTCAGAAGAAAATCCACCCAGAATTGTTAGATACCCATCCAGCAAGACCGATTTCTGTGTCTCATTGTCTGGAACTAGGATATAAAAAGTGTCATATGCATAACCCATGCCAGCAATCTTTGCGATCTGCATGGTAAGTTTATATCCTTCATATATTCCGGATTGGATCTCACCAATCTCATATGCGATAACCTCCTCTACATCATCCTCATCATATGGTTCTCGATCTTCGTCAAGAAATGCCATAGCTAATGCTGAATTTGGCTCAATCTCAGAGTGTGTTGAAAGCCAAGAAATGTCGAGTATTTCCGAATTCTCAAGCACAGTTGGCTCAACTTCCTCGACCTCCACTTCCTCCTCTTCCTCGTCAATATCTTCAACATCTTCGACATCATCATCAACAAAAACTACATCACTATCTGATTGATTAGAGAGCCAATAGCCGGCCCCAAAAGCGACAATGGCTAGTCCAACTGCCGCTGCAATTAGGATCACCCAGATCCCTGTAAAACCTTTTTTCATAATTAATCGGGTTACTTTATATATGATGTTGTTATAACACCGTTTTGTATTTGTGTCACGAGCTCTTCTGACGATACTTCTGCAAGATCAGCAAACAGGTCAACGGCCTCAACGTCTGTCATTGGTACTGGCTGGCTTCCCTGTGTCCAAACTGGCATCAAGTGAATCTCAATCTCGTCAGAATCGATAATCACACCTGCTGTTAGTGCCGGAAAGGTAACTGGATCAACCTGATCGAATATAAAGTTCCCAAGCGAGTACACAACTAGCACATCGTCGATAATCTCAATCCCTTGCGCTACATGTGGGTGCCCGCCAATGATCAAATCTGCACCAGCATCGATCATAAGCTGTGCTAATTCACGCTGCGACCAGCTTGGAGCAACAATATACTCAGATCCCCAATGCGGGAACACAATCACAAATCTACCCTCTTCGTCAGCTGCCTGAATCTGGGTCTCCAACTCTGCTGTATCAGGTTGGAACTGGTGATAGCCAATATACGTAAGTTCAATGCCATTGATCGTCTCGTCATATCGAGGTACAGGCGTTGCATATGATCCAAACCATGGAATACCCATCTCATCCAATCGATCTTTTGTCTCTTGAAGGCCAGCAGATCCAACGTCACTGGCATGATTGTTAGCCAAACTTACTACATCGATATACTCATTCATAACCTCAACCGATTCTGGAGCAAAAACAAACCTAAATGGCGGATAAACTGTATAAGTGCTTGCAAGCTCATTAACTGTTCCTTCAAGATTCCCGATCGTGGTATGAACTCCTGACAGGAATCGCTCCATATTCAACCATGGATAATCCTGCCCTTCTGATTCAAGCAATGTTCGGACTCCACGATCAAGCATTATATCTCCCACAACATGCAGAGCCGCAAAGGTATCAGCGTCTGACCCTCCTTCTGTAAAGTAGCCTAAGATATGACTGGTATTCTCTTCATAATCCTCTGACAAGCCCATGTCAAGCGAGTTACCATGATGCACCAAATTCCAAATTTGGTCTTCACGTTCTGCGTTCACCTGCAACAGGACATCTAAACCAACATTCGAATCAATCTCAGGCTCTGCACCCTCCATTAATCCGGACTCAATTAAACGCAGTGTGACCTCATCGTGAAACTCTGATGCGGTCTGCGGCAAAAAGTGCGACATGTCGATACTTGCGATCACCACAGCATCCTTAGCATGATCGTCAATCGCCTCAACAAGCGCCCAGAGATCTTCATCACTTAAAGACTCATGCAAAACAATGGGAACGATCTGAGCGCCTGGAAATGATCTCGCAACAAACGGCATTAACGTACTAATACCATGCTCATACTCGAAAGTATCATCTTCAATCGAAAGTATCTCAACATCTTCTACCAAGTCTCCGATCAAACTCTGATTAGATCGAACCTCGCCATAATACGTCTCCCAACTTCCCAACGTAGTCTGTATTGGCGACATGCCCAAATCAAAATGGTTTGGGCTCAAAAGTATAACTGTATCAGCACGATCATCCGAGATTGTTTCAAATACTTTTGCAATCTCATCAGCTACAACTAAATGATGTGCAACGATCGCAGACTGAGACTTAACTTGATCAACACCCTCTGCCTTCTCATATGCCCAATCATAGAGCGACTGCGTGTACCTGTTAGTTGAAAATATAGTTGCCTCAGCTGAATCTTCTCGAAAAGCAGCCATTGAAAAGTTTCGACTGGTATCTTCAGCACCCAAAAACCAACCAACAATAAACATCGCCTCGATGAAGATCAGGGCTACAGCTATAACCGCTATTGCTTTGAGTGACTTTGATCTCATATCTGCATTATACAGCAATTAAAAAGAACCGGCTCGCACCGGTTCTTTATCTGTCTGGGTTCTGTAGTCTGTGTTCTGAGTTCTGTTATTCAACGTAAGTCGATACTGTGTAGAAGCTACAGTTAAGTCCGTCGTCAAAACAGACATCAAATGCACCCTTCCAGTTTCCACTCTCAAGCGCTACAGCATGGAAAGTAACTGTTGTGCCACCTGCAGGTATATCTGCTAACAATGTGTGGGTATACGTTCCATCATCAAGCAAGTATGACTCTGAGAAATCCGGCGTAGATGATCCGATAGCCACACCCTCAAGGTATGTCTCTCCGATATCAATACTATGCAAGAGTTGTGTTTCGCTAGAATCATGTGAGATAGTTGCCACAACGTCAAACTCTTCTCCTACAACCACTGATGTTGGCACATCAATAGTTGCCTCTGGGATTGAATCATAATCACCCCATGAGTAATCATAATCATAGTCATCCTCCCATTCATAATCATATGAACGCTCACAACCTGCCCCCATTAGGACGAGTGCAAATACACTCATCAAAAGCAATGCTTTTTTCATAAGTTTTTCTTTATAAATTAGCTTAAATATAGTATACAAGACTCCTTATTGAGCTGGAAGAGTCCTTATTGACAAGTATAATCTGCAGAATCTATATCCTCAAATAAGAATATCTGTGGCTCTGAATCATAGTCACTACGCCAGGCATCTACAACCTCAGTGTATGAAGCCCATATAATGCGATCGTCTTCAGGTAGTGAGTCTAGCTCACGAACGAGCTCCACGGCTTCGCTAGCACCACCAAAGAGCTCCTTTTGTGGTATGGCTACTGACACTGTCAAAAGCTGATCTTCGATTTTTCCCTCGTTAATATAATCAAGTAAAACTTGAATGTAATCTATTTCGTTCTCAAAAGCATTCACTATCTCGGGGCGGGTACAGCTAGCGTGTGGCCCAGACGCAACATTAACCATACGACCCTCGGGATCGTGAACAAGAAAATCATCTCCTGCGCCTGCAGGAATCCAAACTCCAGAGTTAGGATCATCCTTACTAAAATCACCAAGATGATGGTCAAAATGAACCGCGCCACTAATTATTTCCGGGTAAAAAGTAAAGTCGGGGTAGACATTCCCCTGCTGTCCACTATCAAGCTCTTTAAATTGGGATCCAGAATTCCACACAATACCTACGATGTCAGTCATCCGATCAGTAACAAGGCCTCCAATATATCGAGTATCTGCATGATTCTCCTCGCTCCCCCAATCGTAAGCTCCACCGTGGTGCTCATCGATTTCAAAATTATATTCTTTGGCAAGATAGTCAATAACATTCATGCCATTTGTGCTTTTTTGCATCTCAGGCGTTTCACAATTCAATACACCACTAAAGAACTGATATGAAATCTGGAGATTCAATCTATATCCATTCTCATGCATAATACTTGAATAATCTAGAAGCTCTTCGCGAAAACTCGGATAGGCTAGACAATCAGTATAAATATCTCCGCCCTCAATATGCGCCATTAGGGTTACATAAACTTTTGATTCTGGCTCACGATCCTTTTGAACAAGTTTAACGACTAGAAAACAAAAAACGATCATAATGACCGCAATACCTAATGATAGAATATACTTCTTCATATGCATTCTATTGTACCGTTTTCGAATTGAATCGAAAAGCACCACACACTACCCAAATCGTAATTTTTGAGCACCTGTCCAGGCAATTGCCAAAGCATCAGCTGCGTCGTCTGGCTTGGGAACTTCCTTCAATCCAAAAACTGTTTTTACCATCTCTTGCACTTGGTGTTTATCGGCTTTTCCATAGCCTGTAACCGCAACCTTAACCTCATTTGGCTTAACTCCAATGACTTCGACCCCAGCCTTGGCGGCTAAGTATTGAATCATGCCGCGGACCTCTGCAACCTGCAAAGCTGTTGTGGTGCTTTTTGCAAAAAATAACTCCTCAAGCGCTAGAGCCTGGGGTTTAAATGTCTCGATTAACTCCTGAACATCACGTCCGATCTCTAAAAGACGAATTTCAAAATCCAACCCAGCGTCTGATGTAATTACGCCATGATGCACACATTTCCAATCTCGACCTTGAAGCTCAATAACTCCAAAGCCACAACGACCAAATCCTGGATCAATGCCAAGTACCCTACTCATACTTCACCCTTCCAGTATTCACAATTAATTTCTTATCCTCCTGAGGCACCTCATCTTTCATCTGCAAAAGCATTGCAAGCCCTGCGATGCCTGAGGGCTCACAAACCAGATCGTTCATATCTGCAATCTTTATCGCCTCTTGCAAATACTCCTCACGCACAATTCCAACACGTGACTTTGCTCCGATATGCCCCTTCCTCTTAGAAAGGTTGATCCAGTGCGGATCCAGATGCACAAAAGGCAAGTGAGGAGAATAGAGCTTATCAGCAATGCTGTTTGGATTATTTGTTGTCGCGCCCATGAAGTGGCACTTTCCAATCTTCTTTGCCTCACCCTTGAACCGCTTATCGTGAAACACAAATGATGAAGATTCACGCTGAGCTATGTTTACGATATTTTCATATAAATGCCCAGTGCCATATGGAACAAAGACCCAATCAGCATTTTGACTCAAAATGTCATAGCTCATCCAGTCATAGAAAACATCAAATGGCCCCAGCGCTTCGTCAGATGTGATATCAATACCCCCTTCGTTGTCAGTTAGCTTAAGGATGTCCTCAGTGAACAACACGCGTTTATCAAGATCGGTCTCATAGACCTCGCAGCCAATATTTTCAAAATGCTGCTTTGCCTCTGGATCTAATTCGAAATGAACAAGAACCTTCAAATTAGGTAAATTGTATCTTCGCAACATCTTCTGGATCGCGACCGCAGCAGAGCCTGAGGATATGATCGACATTTGCGGTAGATGATCTGTAACACCAGCCTGCTTTGCAAGCAAAAGATTCTTATATGTGACAACCATCTCCCAGGCCATTCGATCTTTATGGGTACCAGTAGGATTCACACTCTCATCCTTAACAAAAACATTTGCAACTCCAGGAACCTGAATCTCAAACGTTGGGGTCGACGGATAATGGGGATTCTCTGGCGGAAACTCTGGCTTCTTTGGATCATTCTCAGATGGAACATGAATGGAATCCAGGATCTTTTGTTCTTGCTCTGTTAATGGCATAGGCCGTGGGGTTATTTACGCGGCGTTAGTATAAACACTATCAACGTCGTCGTCATCCTCCAGTGCATCTATGAATCTCATCAGCTTTGAACCTTGTTCGTCAGTTAATTCAATCATTGTATCTGGTACATACTCAAGTCCAGCCGATGAGACTGTAAGTTCCAACTCTCTTGCCGCGTCAGAAACCTTTTTCAAATCCTTAACTTCAGATGTAACTATCAAACCAGCTTCTTCGTCCCAATCAATATCTTCTGCCCCGGCATCGATAAGCCCAAGCTCTATCGTATCCCTGTCCTCAACCCCAGTAATATCATCAACTCGTACGATTCCCTTTTGTGAAAACTGCCACTTAACCTTTGCATCCATGTTGCCGCCGTTTTTATTGCTAATGGTTTTGATGTTTGTATAAGCGCGGTTCGTATTATCGGTTAAGGCTACGATCAACATAGAGACGCCACCCGGGCCCATACATTCATAAACAGCTGTCTCAAGCGCTCCACCGTCTCCTGTTCCGGCACCGCGCTTAATCGCTCTTTCAATATTATCCTTTGGCATGTTAGCTGCCTTTGCTCTATCGATCGCCAATCTTAGTGAGAAATTCATACTTGGGTCTGACCCCTCACGCGCTGCAACCGAAATAAGCTTAGCAAGCTTTGAAAAAGCCTTACCGCGCTTAGCATCTGCTGCTCCTTTTTTGTGGCGAATAGACGCCCATTTACTGTGTCCTGACATAATTTATCGAATTTGGAATATAGAATCTCGAATCTGGAATTGAATGTTTTTGTCATCCCTAGCAGAACGAGGGATCTACTTATCTATGCTCTGAATTCTATCTTCTCGGTACTGCCTTATTAACAAATGGCGCCATGCGGCGCCATTTGGTTATTCTTCTGCTGTTTCTTTACCTCTATCCTGAACTTCATCTCCAGTAACTTCAACATCATCCTCCTTATCTGGCGCTTCACCTTCTTGTTCTTGATCATCTGGCTCCTCAACAGGCTCTTCCTCAGCCTCCTCTGGCATATCAATGTACTCATTATCATATCCAGTTCCGGCGGGAATCAAGCGACCAATAATCACGTTTTCCTTAAGACCGTTCAATCCATCAACCTTTCCAGTTACTGACGCATTAATAAGGACCCGAGCGGTCTCCTGGAAGGACGCAGCTGAAAGCCATGACTCAGTTGAAAGTGATACCTTTGTAATTCCTAGGAATAGATCTTCATACTCAGAAGGCTTTTTCTTACTCTTCTTTACACGAGAGTTTTCATTCTCCATAGATGCACGCTCAACAACCTCACCTGGTAAGAAATCAGAATCTTTGGGTTCAGTAATGCGAACTCGGCTAAACATTTGCCGTGCGATAATTTCGATATGTTTGCTGTTCAGCTTCTGTCCCTGTGAAGCATACACCTCTGTGATCTGGTTCAAGATGTAATCTTGAACAGCTTGGCGACCCTTGTACTTAAACAGTGCCTGAAGGTCCAAGTGTCCTTCTGTAAGCGTGTCCCCAGCAAGAACCTCGTCGCCGTCTTTGACATATAGTGTATACCCTTGGGGGATAACGTATTCACGTACCTTTGGAGCATCATGGGTTACTGTAATTGTTGTCTTCTTGGCAACAACTACTCCCTCAACATCTGAAAGTAGCTTTTCTCCAGTAGTGGTTTCACCAATTACATCCCCTGCTCGCAGCTTGTCTCCATCCTTAACCATAAGCTTACCACCACGGCCCACAGAGAACTTCTTGTCCTCAACAGCTGTGTAGCGAATTCTTATAATTGATTGACCTGGGCGAGCATCAGTCATCTTCTTACCAGTCCCAACCTGTTCGATTGTTCGCTCAGCGCGGTCAACTTGGACAGATCCAGAAACCTCAGTCATGATCGCCTTCTGCTTTGGCATTCTAGCCTCAAATAGCTCTTCAACACGTGGAAGTCCAGAGGTAATATCCTTTCCAGCAACTCCTCCAGTGTGGAAAGTACGCATGGTCAGCTGTGTTCCAGGTTCTCCAATAGATTGCGCTGCAATGATTCCAACTGATGTTCCCATTTTCACAGGCTTGTTGTGAGCCAAATCATATCCATAACACTTCTGACAAACTCCCCCATACTCCTTACATGTAAGTAGGTACCGGATATGTGCTTCCTCGAGGCCCTTCTTCGCGCTCTTTAGTGTTCGAATATGATCCTCGACAATGAGCTCACCAGCCTCTACCACAGTCTTCCGACCTCCAGGCATGATAATTGGCTTCAAGGCTGTTCGTCCGATGATTCGATCATAGATTGACACACCCATGTCCTCCGCTTGTTTAGCAGTTATAACCATTCCTTCTGTGTCCTTACAGTCCTCTGTTCGAACAACAACATCTTGAGCAACATCAACGAGTCGGCGTGTTAGATATCCAGCGTTTGCAGTTTTCAAAGCAGTGTCAGTCAGTCCTTTACGCTGTCCATGTGATGAGATAAAGAACTCAAGCACATCAACACCTTCCTTAAATGAGGATTTCACCGGAAGCTCGATAGTCTCTCCGGTAGCTGACGCCTTAAGACCAATCATTCCAATCATCTGAGTCATCTGACCCCATGATCCACGAGCACCAGAATCAATCATAGTGAATGCTGAACTTCCATCTGGAAGCATTCCCTTTGCCAAATCTGCAATTCGATCCTTTACCTCAGCCCAAACCTTAATAATCTGAGTGTGTCGCTCACTTTGTGTGAGAAGACCTTGAGCAAAGAAGTTTTCAATCTCAGCAATGCGAGCGTTTCCATCCTCCACGATTTCCTTCTTTTGAGGAATCTCAGGTAGCTCACTCATTCCCCAAGAATAACCAGATTTTTCCGCATATCTAAATCCAAGCTCCTTAAGCTCATCCAAAAGCTCTGATGTAAATTCTGAACCATGATGCTCCAAAGTCTCACGCACAATCTTTGCAAGCTGCTTCTTCCCCATTGTTTCATTCATGTATGGCACAAACTCTGGGAATCGTTCGTTTAAAATTATACGTCCAATTGTAGTAACAAGCATTTCTCCATCCAGACGAACACGGATCCAATCATGTAGTGATACGCCACCTGATTGATATGCATACTTGGCGTCCTGCGCATTTGCAAATGACTTTAACTTCTCTTCATCTAGCTCATTATGTGTCATCGATAAATAATATGCTCCCCATGCAATGTCCTTACCAGGGGTTGCAACTGGCCCACCATGAGAAGGTTTCAATAGGTTGTGGGTTGAAAGCATTAACTCTTCAGCCTCACGCTTTGCCTCGCGTGTTAGCGGAACGTGTACAGCCATTTGGTCTCCATCAAAGTCAGCGTTAAACGCATCACAAACCATTGGATGTACCTGGATCGCCTTACCCTCGATAAGCACTGGTCGGAAAGCCTGAATTCCTAAACGGTGAAGCGTAGGAGCACGATTAAGCATCACGTATGCATCTAGTACAACTTCTTCCAAAATATCCCAAACCTCTGATCGATCTGATTCAATAAATCTATTTGCTGATCTAATATTGTGAACATACTCACGTGAGATTAGCTTTGAAATTACAAATGGTCTGAATAGCTCAAGTGCCATCTTCTTTGGAATTCCACACTGATCAATACTCAGATGAGGTCCAACTACGATCACTGATCGTCCTGAGTAGTCAATTCGTTTACCAAGCAAGTTCTGGCGGAATCGTCCTTGCTTTCCTTTCAGAATATCTGCCAAAGACTTTAACTGACGTTTTCGTCCAGTAGCTGCGATGACCGTCTTTGATGATCGTGCAGAGTTATCAATAAGTGAGTCAACTGCCTCCTGCAGCATGCGCTTCTCGTTTCGTGTAATGACCTCAGGTGCATTCAAATTGTACAATCGCTTTAGACGATTATTTCGGTTAATAACACGTCGGTATAGATCGTTTAGGTCACTTGTTGCAAATCGTCCTCCATCAAGAGCAACCATTGGTCGTAAGTCAGCCGGAATAACAGGTATTGCGCGCAACACCATCCAATCTGGAACAATTCCATTCTTTTTCAATGAATGAAGGAGTTTCAATCGACGCACGATTCGGTCATGTTTTGTCTTAGATCGTGTTGCTTCCAGATCTGCATTCAATTGTTCAATTGTTGCTTCTACATCCATGCGGTTCAAAAGCTTTAGGACAGCTTCCGCTCCAATCCCAGCATCAAAAATGTGACCAAACTTAATTGACCATTCCTGATATGTTGCCTCTGGAATTACCTGCATCACCTTCATCTCCTTTAGATCCTGATCGACCTGCAAGAAATCTTCCTCAAGCTCCTCCAACTTCTTTTCAGAAAGCTCTTCAATGCGCTTTTGCTCAGCATTCAACTGCTTCTTGTCCTCAGCAAACTTCTCTATCACCCGTCCAATGTCACGCTTTTGCTCACCTTCAATCATCTTTTTCTTTGACTTGTACTCTGCTTTAACAGCTTCAAGTGTTTGTTCAAGTGCCTCCTGATTTACATCAGTGACAATAAAGCTTGAGAAGTAAATGACCTTTTCAAGTGCCTGGACACCCATGTCGAGGATTGTTCCAATCTTTGATGGAACTCCGCGCAAGAACCAAATGTGTGTTACAGGACTCGCAAGCTCGATATGACCCATGCGCTCGCGACGAACAACGGCCTGAGTAACCTCAACGCCACATTTGTCACAAATAATTCCTTTATATCGAATTTTTTTATACTTTCCACAGTAACACTCCCAGTCTTTTGATGGCCCAAAAATTTCTTCTGCAAACAAACCATGCTTTTCAGGCTTTTGTGTTCTGTAGTTAATGGTCTCTGGCTTGGTGATCTCACCATATGACCATGAACGAATCGCATCAGGTGAAGCGAGCCGTAAGCGAATAGAGTCAAAGTCTGTCGCTTTAAGTGTATTGAGTTGGTGTATAGCCATATGATTTCACTTAGCGGTTGTTTTGTTGTGATTTTGTATCGATGTCTATCGCCTCTCCTTCGTCGAGAAGCTCTACATCCAAACACAACCCCTTAAGCTCACGAATGAGCACATTGAATGATTCAGGAATATTAACCTTTCTAATTGGATCACCCTTGATGATTGCCTCATAAGCCTTTGAGCGGCCTGGGACATCGTCTGACTTAATGGTCAAAATCTCTTGCAGGGTATGTGCTGCTCCATAAGCCTCAAGCGCCCAGACCTCCATCTCTCCAAATCGCTGTCCTCCAAACTGTGCTTTTCCTCCAAGAGGCTGTTGAGTAATTAATGAGTATGGGCCGATAGATCGCTGGTGCATCTTATCCTCAATCATGTGGTTCAGCTTCAGCATGTACATCACACCGACGGTTACAGGATTATCAAACTCCTCTCCATTTCTGCCATCAAGCAATTTTCTTTGACCGCTTAGATGGTGCCCGGCGGTTTCAAGCTCCTTTCGAATCATGTCTTCTGGGACTCCAGCAAACACAGGGGACGCTACGTGATAATCAAGAGTGTCAGCCGCAAGTCCGAGGTGAACCTCTAGGATCTGACCAAGGTTCATACGTGACACAACCCCGAGCGGAGTAAGAATCACATCAACTGGTCTACCCTCCTTTGTGAAAGGCATATCCTCTATAGGAACTACGCGTGATACAACGCCCTTGTTTCCATGTCGTCCTGCCATCTTGTCTCCAACCTGCATCTTTCGAAGGTCTGCAATAGTAACCTGAACTGACCTTACTACTCCTGCTGGCAAATTATCTCCATCCTCACGTGAGAAAATCTTTACGTCTACCACCTTTCCTTTATTTCCATGTTGCAGATACATTGATGAATCACGAACATCTCGTGCCTTTTCTCCAAAGATCGCTCGTAACAACTTTTCCTCGGCTGAAAGTTCTGTCTCACCCTTTGGCGTGATCTTTCCTACCAAAATATCTCCTGACTTTACCTCTGCACCTGTTCGGATGATTCCTTCGGAATCCAAATTCTTAAGCTTTTCCTCTGAGACGTTTGGGATATCAGATGTCACAACCTCAGGTCCAAGCTTAGTATCACGCACATCAAGAGTGTGGTGCTCGAGGTGGAGTGTTGTGAAACGATCATCTTGAACAATCTTTTCAGAAAGAATGATTGCATCCTCGTAGTTGCATCCGTCCCAACTCATGAAAGCAACCATCATGTTCTGACCAAGCGCCAACTCACCCTCATCAACAGAAGGACCGTCTGCGAGAACAGCTCCCTTTTTGAACTTTTCACCAACCATTACAATTGGCCGCTGGTTGATTGAAGTTGAGTGGTTTGATCGTTTAAACTTATTCAAAGTGTATGTAACCTCTCCATCCTTTTTGTATTCAACTACGATCTTTCCGCCATCTACATACTTAATTTCTCCATCTTCACGAGCAGTTAGAACGTGTCCTGAATCAATTGCAGCACGTCGCTCTCGCCCAGTTCCAATTCGTGGAGCCTCTGGTCTGATTGGCGGAACAGCCTGGCGTTGCATGTTAGATCCCATCAACGCTCGAGTTGCATCATCGTGCTCTAAGAAAGGAATTAATGAAGTTCCGATTGATACGATTTGTGCTGATGAAACATCCAAATAGTTTACTTCCTGCGCCTGAACCAATCGCGCCTCACCAAACTTTCGTGCCTCTACTCTGTCTGCGTCAATATATCCATCATCAGTAAGTGGGATTGTTGCGGGACATGTAACTGACTTTTCTTCTTTAAAGGCGTTAATGTATTCAATATCGTCCGTTACCTTCATCTTTCCGTCCTCATTCACAACTTTTCTGTACGGAGTTTCGATAAAACCGTACTTGTTGATTCGAGCATAACTTGAAAGCTGACCAACAAGTCCAATATTCGGTCCCTCAGGAGTTTGTACTGGACAGATTCGTCCATAGTGAGTTGTATGCACATCACGAACTTCAAATCCTGCACGCTCACGTGACAATCCACCTTGACCCAAGGCTGACAAACGACGCTTGTGCTCAAGCTCCGCCAGTGGATTGGTTTGATCCATGAACTGCGAAAGCTGTGATGACATGAAGAACTCTCTTGTTGCTCCAATTACTGGCCGCGCATTAATCAAACGACCTGGAGTAATAGACTCTATGTCCTGCGTACTCATTCTATCGCGGACAATCCGCTCCATTCGTGCAAGACCGATACGGAATCGTCCTTGAATTAGCTCTCCAACCGCACGCACACGTCGGTTTCCAAGGTGGTCAACATCATCTGGTTCTTCTTGGGTGATGTTTAATCGAATAATCTCGCGAATAATGTCTACTAGATCTTCTTTTCGTAAAATTCGGTTCTCCTCAATTGTTACCCCATCTTCTGGATTCTCTTTATGAAAACGTGTGTTGAACTTAAACCGTCCAACCGGGCCCAAATCATATCGATCAAAATTGAAGAACATTGAATGAATCAACTGCTTTGCATTCTCTGCAGTGGCCAGATCTCCTGGACGGATTCGTTTATACACCTCCTTAAGCCCCTCTTCCTCATTAGTAGAGATATCCTTTGCCAATGTGGTTTCAATGTACTTATTCAGTGGATGGGTATCAATATCCTTGAACAAATCAAGGATCTCTTCATCTGTAAAAAATCCAAATGCGCGTAAAAGTGCTGTTACCGCCACCTTACGCTTTCTATCAATCTTTACCCAAATAACATTTTTAGCATCTGTCTCAAACTCCAGCCATGCTCCGCGATTTGGAATGATTTTTGCTCCATAGTATCGACGTCCACGTATTGCCTCTGCAGTAAAGAACGCTCCAGCTGATCGAACCAACTGGGAAACAATCACTCGCTCAGCTCCATTAATGATGAATGTTCCTCTGTCTGTCATTACAGGGAGGTCACCAAGGAAAATCTCCTGTTCTTTGCTATCTTTTGTACGAAGGTTGGTCAATTTTGCCTTCACACGAAGTGGCGCTTCAAAGGTAATGTTCTTATCCTTTGAGGTCTTTTCATCGAATTTAGGCTCGTCAATGAAATATTCACCGAATGTTAGCTCCAAATCACGACCAATAAAGTCCTGAATTGGAGATACTTCAGAAAGAAGCTCTGAAATCCCCTCCTTTAGAAACCAGTCATATGATGACTTTTGAACTTCGATCAAATCTGGAAGCTCCATCGCCTCTCGCATTGAGTCAAAGTACTTGCGCTCTCGCACAGAAGATGTCTTTTTCGCCATATAAACAAAAATCGCCTCATTACCCTCAATGAAGCTTATTATTGGGTTGAATTTTGCGCTTCCAAAGACTGCGCCACACAGTTCGCAGAGTCTAGAAGAAGGTGTTTGGGGGTCACCAGTTGTACAACTTATTTACTAACGTTAGGAATGTATCACCCCTTTGACGTCATAGTATGGGTGTTGGAAATTCCTACTCGCTAAAGCGACGCAAGTATATCAAAAGAAATGAAGTTTGGTCAAATGCAGCTATATATTTCAATCCCCTCCTATGTTTACGAACTGCAGGACAAGGACACAAATAGCCATCCGAGCCAATGCTAGTGCACGAGAGGAGAGAGAGCCTTGCAGAAGCAAGGGACGTGCAGACATTGATCCGACGACTTGCACCTCATCCCGCAGTTTATAAACAAAGAAATTAAAGTAGCATGGCTTTGCCTATATAATAATTGATCTTGATTTTTTTGTGAATGTGGATGGGTTGCGGTCTTCAGATAGATTTGATTAAATACTGCTGCAACCTGATCGTCATGTCGACACAGGGAGTGCAACGCAACCCATTCCCAACTCAAGGAGAGTACATGCAGGCCGCCATCGACTCATCGTGACAGAAGCATGGTACACGCAACTGCTCGTTGTTGATGAAGAGACCAGTGAAACGGTCGGCTTCTTCTACAACGTAAACATCTATGACGATCTCTACCGTGAACTTCGAACTCTCACCCGGCAAGATCCGCCTTACGATCCAGGTGCATCGTTGTTCGCCCTCCTGCCTCCCGATAGGAAGCTTGTCCCACCCCAGAACCGCGAACGCGTTCAGGAACTCCTGACACAACTGCGGGAAAAGGGCTACAAATAGGAGATCTTGCACACGCAACCCGCGCTCTCGCGCGGGTTTACGTTATATTAGTGATTGACAACAAACCCATTAAAGGGTACTTTTCAACACAGCTATCAATGGGAGAAAAATCGTGCCAGTACCAAACCCACCCCACCAAATTCGCAGAAGTGTTATTGTGAAAGACGAAAATGGCAGGTATCTTGCATTCAAAAAAGGAGTAAATCAGCTACGCAATCCTACATTGGAGAGATTGAAGGCCATTGCAACGCAGCATAGACTCCGCTTTGGAGGACCACTTGTTCTCACTATCGCTGAAGCTGATACGCATAAAGCCAACCAACTGCTTGAAGCCCTCAAATGAGTGAGACCCTCTAATTCTACTCCCGCACTTCGGTGCGGCTTTTGCTTTTCTAATTTTGCTCTTTTATTGCCTTTTCGGTTGCTTTCCTAATCTGCTTCAGGAGTTTCTTATCCTTCATCATGAACTGCCGAGTGTTTTCCCTTCCGACTCCGAGCTTAACATCGCCAAATGTGTAGGTGTTGCCACGCTTATCAATCGAGCCAATCTGGATCCCAACATCAAGCAGATCCCCTGCAATAGATATTCCTTCGTTGTACATGATATCGAACTCGCAGCGCTGGAATGGGGGAGCAACCTTATTCTTGACGATCTTTGCCTTTACGCGGTTTCCGATAATTTGCTCACCCTGTTTGATCTGCGCTGAACGACGGACTTCGATTCGTACAGAAGAGTAAAACTTAAGCGCATTTCCACCAGAAGTGGTTTCTGGATTGCCAAACATCACTCCGATCTTATGCCGAATCTGGTTTATGAAAATGACAGTTGTATTTGACTTTGCAACAAGCCCCGCCAGCTTTCTGAGCGCCTGACTCATCAATCGTGCCTGCAATCCAACATGGTGATCTCCCATATCACCTTCGATCTCAGCCTTTGGTGTAAGTGCTGCAACCGAATCAACTACCACAACATCCACCGCGCTTGATCGAACAAGTGTATCAACAATTTCAAGCGCCTGTTCCCCAGTATCAGGTTGTGAGATAAACAGCTCTTCGATATTAACTCCGATCTTTGCTGCATACTCAGGATCCAGTGCATGCTCAGCATCAACAAATGCAGCAACACCTCCGGTCTTCTGCACTTCAGCTACAACATGCTGCGCAAGCGTTGTTTTACCTGATGATTCTGGTCCATAAACCTCAATAATTCGTCCACGCGGCACACCGCCTATACCAAGTGCGAGATCTAGAGATAGACACCCAGTGGATACTGATTCAACATTCATGGCTTTCGCTTCCCCAAGTCGCATAATCGATCCCTCGCCAAACCGTTGCTTGATTTGAGATATTGCCTCATCAGCTGCTTGGAACCTAGCTTTTTGTTCTTCTTTTGACATAGTTATTATTATGAATAAGACGCGCCCAGAGAGAAAAAACAAAAGAACGGCTTTTTCGCGCGTCCTCCTCGAGGAACCTTACAGAGATTCCTTGCTTACATTATATCTTATTGTACAGAATATCCTACCTGACTTATCCCCGACTGTGCCTGAGGGTCAAATACAACAGATCGCTCGATAATTGCCTTTCTTGAGTATCGTCGTTCAGCCTCAATAACCAAATCATTAAGCCCTTGTTCTAGATCCACAGTGGTTTCAAAGGTAAAATCATCATTCACTACAATCGGCTCTCCATTGATATAGACACTTGCCTCACCCTCCACTAAGCCATAAACAGAGATTTCTGCGTCATGGGTCAAAATATCATCTGCTGGTGATAAAAGAACTATCTCAGGTGGCTCAATGATCGAAATTAGCTGCCAGCCTATGTATGAAACAACGCACAACAGAAGCGCTGCGATGATTCCATATCGAACAAACTTGTTCCAAATGTAGAACCGCTTGCTTTTCACTCGCTGTCGCGGTGAACACATTGGCTCAATCAAGTCACACAGTCCACATTCCTCATCATAGAGCTCTAAAAAGTACTTTTCGTCTGCACCTAGCGCTCGAGCATAGGCTCGAATAAAATTTCGAGCATAAAGCGGCTCTGGCAAATCCTCAAACTTCCCTTTCTCAAGCGCTTCAAGATAATTGCGCTGAATATGAGTCTTGCCTTCCATCATGTCTAGGGTCACTGCTTGATTGCGACGCAAAGCACGGAGCTTCTCAGCTAAGCTCTGGGGCTCTCCGTCCAATTGTCGCTTTACAAAGACCATAAATCTATTCGCTATACTCTTCCTCTTCTTCATCTTCATCGTACCCCTCCTCTTCATCCTCTACAAACTCCTCGTCCACATCTTCATCAACATATTCTTCCTCGTCTTTCTCGTACTCATCTTCAAACTCTTCCTCTTCTTCATGGCCATCACCAGCCATCTCTCGAAGCTCAGTCTCTTTTTCTTGACGACCGCCCTGTGGCCATTCATCTACTAAAACCTCTCGTGGTCTTGATCCATTTGCACCTCCCACAATACCCATCTCTTCCATCGTGTCGATGATTCGAGCAGCTCTAGAGTATCCAACCTTGATTCTTCGCTGTAAAAATGAAGTCGAAGCCTTTCCTGACTCAATCACAACTTCAATTGCCTCATTAAGAAGTGGGTCAGCGTCCTCACCTGCAAAGGAAGTGCCTCCTGTTCGAGTATCTTCTGTGACTTGGTAGTTATAATCAGGCTCACCCTGCTTCTTGAGGAATACAACAACACGCTCAATCTCCTCATCAGAAACAAAAGCTCCTTGCAGTCGTCTTGGTTTTGAAATTTGTGGCGTGGTCATCAGCATGTCCCCACGTCCAAGCAACTTCTCAGCACCAGCTTGATCTAGAATAGTCTTTGAGTCCACCTGAGATGCAACAGCAAACGCGAGTCGCGTCGGGATGTTGGCTTTAATCAAACCAGTGATAACATCCACCGAAGGTCGTTGCGTTGCCAAAACAAGATGAATCCCAACTGCACGAGCCATTTGAGAAATTCTAACGATCACAGCCTCAACATCTCGTTTGTTTTGGCTCATTAAGTCTGCAAGCTCATCAATCACGATCACTATCTTTGGCATTCTGTCCTTACACTTCTTGTTATATACATCAATATCACGAGCACCCTGCTTTGCCAGATGATCAAGACGTCGCTCCATCTCTCTTACAGCCCATTTAAGGGCATTGATTGCCTCATCAACCTTTGTAATCGGTGGAATGAGTAGGTGTGGGATACCTGAATATACACCCATTTCAACACGCTTAGGGTCAACCATAATGAACTTGAGATCATCAGGTCCATTCTGATACAAAAGCGACAAAATAATGTCATTCAAACAAACTGACTTACCAGATCCAGTAGCACCTGCCACTAACATATGTGGCGCCTTATCAACTGCAACCATATTTACAGCACCCCCAACATCTTTTCCAAGTGGTGATGTGAAATTTGTCTTACGATGCTTAAATGCCTTTGAATCCATAAGCTCACGCAAGCAAACGATTCCAACTTTTTGGTTTGGTACCTCGATTCCCACTAGCGACCTGCCCGGAATTGGTGCTTCAATCCTAATCGGATGCGCTGCAAGTGCTAGGGCCAGATCATTATGAAGTGCAATGATGCGTGAGAGCTTGACCCCTTCAGCTGGTCGAAGCGCGTATTGAGTTACAGTTGGGCCAACCCGTACATCTGCCATCTCAACATCGATGCCAAAGTTCTCAAAAGTACGACGAATGATCTCTTGATTTCGGTCAATATCTCCTGATTTACCATCAGTACCACTCTCATTGAGAAGATTAAGTGGAATCTCAACTTTTCGCCTACGGCGACTTGTCATAATAGATTCACTCTCATCAGATTCCTCTATTTCAGCTTCTTCAGTTCGATCATCAACCTCTTCTTTCTCTTCATCCTCGTCATATTCTTCCTCTTCAAACTCCTCATCTTCAATAAAAAGCGCGTCCTCGTCATCAAGATCGTCCGATTTCTTTATCAAACCTCCAAGCTGTGCAAAATGACCAGGGACCGTAAGAATACTTTGCAATGAAATATCAAATATCAAAATTATCGCAATACACAAGGCTGCAAAAACTATCACAAATGACCCCCAGAATCCTAACCAACCCACCAGCAGTTCTGAAACAACCATTCCAACATACCCACCTGCTTTTGACAGTTCTTCAACTGAAAACACGTCGTCAAGGATAAATAAGTTCAAAAGTCCATTAAATGATAAGAAAAACAATATGAGACCGATGTAATTTACAACACCAAAGACAGATCTATGCGGGAATATGATATGCCAACCGATCACAATTAACACAAGTGAGAACAACCAACGATCCCATCCAAAGACTTGTGCCAGTATTCCATCTGCCCATGTACCAGCAGATCCTGCTAGATCAAAAAAGGCAAGCAAAAAGAAAACCGCGAGTGCGGCTAACCCAATTGCAAAAATACTTTGTTTTACGCCATCTGAGAGACCAGATGACTTACTGCGCGACCCACCGCGCTTCCTGCGACGTTTCTTTGCCATAGCAGTATGTATTTTATCACATCTAATCATTATTTGATGCGTAAAATGGGCACAAGCATTGACAAAATGCCTTTTTTGTTATATATTCAGTGGTCTTCGGACGAAATTTCCCCCCTTCACACTCACCCCCTTCACGATCCATGATCAAAAGGAGATGCTATGGCCATCGAAGCCGCAGCACGCGTACACATCGGTGGACGCTCAAATCAGGAGGACGGAGCGACCTGTCTGGTCTCTCCGAGAGGCACCATCGCCTTACTCGCAGCCATCGACGGCATGGGCGGCCCTGATAGGGGTGAGTACGCTACCGGCGTGACCCGCTCACACCTCACGCGCCTGGCTGGACAAAGACCAACTGTCGGCAAGCTGTGTGCGGAGCTGTTGGCGGCAGATGTCAATATCCGGGCTGACTCAGACGCCAAGGGTATCCACGAAAGCAACCTGCCCGGCTGTGTGGTGACGGCTGCGTGGATCAATCAACGCACGGGCAACTTGATCATCGCCCACATCGGCGACACTCGCTGCTACATGATGGTCCCCCGCCAGAGCTGGATTCAAGTAACAACTGACCACACCCTGGTTCAACAAGATCACCCGAGATTCACAGAGTCCGAGAGGATGATGTGCACGTACAACAGCATCATAACTCGCCATGTTGGTCGAGGATCGGACAAAATCGAGTTCTACGAACCCACGTGCCCAGACACCTATGCCCTGCTGCTCTGCAGCGACGGACTGCACGATGTGGTTCACGAGGACATCATCAACATGGTGATGTATGGGCTGTGGACCAAGAAGACCTACGATCAGGTTCTGCTCGAGTCCGAACGGGTCACCGAGATCCACCGAGAGCTGAACATCGCCGACAACGTTCTCGTGCTCAAGGTCATCGAGATTCTGCTGCGGGCCCGCAAGGGTGGGCGCACCTGCGCCCAGGTCGCCAGCGATCTCATCGAGCTCTCGCTGCTGTACCAGCCGCACCTCAAGGCCGACAATGTCACCGTCGTGGTCGCTCGCGTGACGCCGACCACTACGGTCGTTGCCAAAATCGTACCTTAGCAGATTCTCTCTGCTACGGGATTCAGCCCACCCCTCACCCGGGTGGGCTTGTTGCATCAAAAAATCCAGAATTTTCTGGATTTTTTGTTTAAATGTTTAAATTGTTTAATGTGTTTATTCTGGAATAAACATGTTCATCATTTTAAACATTTTCAACCTACCTATTCACCCGTTCTAAATAGGTACCCTCCTCAGTATTAACTCGAATCGTATCTCCTTGTTTGATAAAAATCGGTACGCGAACTTTTAGGCCATTACCCATCACTGCATCTTTTTGAACATTCCCAGAAACCGTATCGCCTTTTGTAGCTGGTTCAGTTTGCGCAACCTCATAATCAGCCTTAACAGGAATATCAACTGCTATTGGCTGATCACCATACATTATAACAGTAACCTCAAGCCCCTCTTTTAGATAAGGCGCAGCCTCGCCAACTGTGTCAGCATCGATCATCACCTGCTCATAGGTCACCCCATCCATAAATGTGAATGATCCGCCCTCTGAAAAAATGTACTGCATCTTCTTGTTCATCACATCTGCAAACTCTAGAGTTTCTCCAGATTTGAAATTCTCCTCAATAACTTTCCCAGATGAAAGTGATTTCATACGTGTACGGACAAAACCGCCACCACGACCTGATGATGACCGCGTATAACTAACAACAACCCAAAGGTCGTCTTTATATTTGATAACTGTTCCACGTCGAATAGAAGTTGGAGAAGCCATAGAATAAAAATTTAGAAACCTCCCCTGGCCCCTCCTTCGTAAGGAGGGGGATCACAATTTTTGACCCTCCCCCTTTCGAAGGGGGAGTTGGAGGGGGTATATAATACTTAAGATCAAAGAAGCGAGCTTATTGCCCGCCTCTTATTGTATCAATTTCATTATTTATGTACGAACGGGAGCAATGCCATAATTCGAGCTCGCTTGATTGCAAGTGAGATCTGTCGCTGGTGTCGAGTACAAACTCCGCTTCGCTTGCGAGGAACAATCTTTCCAAAAGAAGAGATGTATCGTCGCAAAAGTCCAGTATTCTTGTAATCAATAATTGCATCCTTGTTCACGCAGAAGTTACAGTATCGTGATGACTCCTTCTGCTTCATTGTTGTAATTTTTGCCATATTAGAATGGAATATCTTCTAGTTTAATCTCGTCGTCAGCTGCCGGTGCTGGTGCTGAGCTCTCTGTTGGTGCTGGTGCAGATGATCCTGCTGAAAATCCTGCTGAATCATTTCGGCCACCAAGCATAACCATATTTTCTGCAATAATCTCAGTTCGGTATCGCTTTACTCCATCTTGTCCTTCCCAGTCACGAGTCTGAAGTCGACCTTCGATATACACACGATTACCCTTTTTTAGGTACTGTGTGATTATTTCTGCAAGCTTTGCCCATGCAACAACATTGTGGAACTCTGCTTGCTCTTGCTTTTCTCCGCTAGCGTCCTTCCATGTTCGGTTTGTTGCAACTCCGAAAGAACATACTGCTGTTCCTGATCCAGTTTGTCGCAATTCTGGGTCCCGTGTAAGGTTCCCGATAATCATTGCTTTGTTAAGTGAAGAAGCCATATTAAACGTTGGTTAAGTCTGAATCAAGTATCTCATCAAGCTGCTTATCAAGGTCGTCAACTGACATCTTTGATTCGTCAGATGGCTTTTGAGCAACTTGTACCTTTTTCTCTTTCTTTGGAGCCGTTCGCTTTCCTTCTGGGGTAAGCGGCTCCTGATATGCAGAAAGTTTAAAGTCTCCTGTTGGGATCCCCTCTTCATGCTTCACAATAGTGTGACGCAAAACATCGTCTGATAGTCGGAAATTTTGATCAATCTTTTGTAGATTTGACCCGTCATGCTCAAAATAAGACAACACATATGTTCCATGTGTTACTTTTTTGATTGGATATGCAAGCTTAATCTTTCCAAGGTTTTGTGTTTGCTCGACCTTGGTACCAGCATCTTCGAGCGACTTACTTGTTCGCTCAATCACTCCATCGATCTCAGAATCTGAGAACTTTGAAGGAATGATATATAAAATCTCGTAGATCATAGATTTATAGGCCTCTTTTCGAGGCAGCCTTATGGCTATGGACTACATTAGTCCTATGAGTTAGTGAGCAAATACTAGCTTAGACCAATGATTTCGTCAAGCATTAGCCATTTCTTATTTTTCACGATGTACGCGATCGCGTACATCGTGAAAAATTGGAAGCACGAAACCCCGGCTCAAGAAGGGCGCGGGGTCGAGGCTGTCGAATGGCAGAGGGGCTAGAACGACCCGCCGTAGTAGGGCGTGAAGCTCTCGAAGCGCAGCTGCTCTTCACCTTGCAGATCGTAGACCACAATGTCTTCGTCCACGCAGACCAGATTGCCGCGAGTGATCTCAGCGTAGAGGCCACTGGTTGACCCCCAGTCTGGCAGGATTGCCATAGGTGAATCACCACCGGGGCACCCTTCGAGCATATCACGAGCGATCTCGATCTGGCTCGTGGGCCTATCTGCCCAGGCAAAGGCCACACGACCGGTTGACTGCACGACCCGCTGATGAAGAACGCGCTCGCCATTGTGGGTCACAGCAACCTCGTAGATGCCTGCTCGCGTCAGGCACAGGACCGTGGTCGCCCAAGGCAGGATCTGCTTGTAGCCGATGGCATAGTGGGAATTGCCCTCGAACCCCAGATCCTCGCAGAACGTATCCAGGTTCAGGTAGTTCTCGATCTTGAGGTGTGGGATACCCCTTCCCCCATCCTCGAGTAAAGCATCGGCTGTCGGCGGTGATCCACTCATGTCGAAGTAGATCGCCCGTGCCTTGGGGGTAAAGAACCATCCGTTGGCGATGAGCAGTGCGGCGATTGCTGCCATGAAAAGAAGAACGCGTCGCATCTGACCTCCAGTAATTCATGCGATTCATCGACGGGACTGTCGACTGCTCAAAGTATAACATCTGTATAGTTTGGTCAATATTATCGGAAAACAAGAAACCGCCCGTAGAAGCAGGCAGCTCCAAGGGCAGCGAGGTTATGGAACTAAGTCTTGTAGAGGACGACACCAATCACGGCGAGGGAGATTAGGATGCTCACGAGCATGCTCCAGAACATCAGAGTGTTCTTGGTCTTGATACCCATGAGAGTGAACGTGGTCTGAAGAGCAATAAAGATAAGCCACATGGGGATCGATACCGCCTCGACGTTCTCGTTCTCGATCACACTCACGAGCTGTGGTGCCAGAGCAACAGAGTTGGCAAGCGACACCCAGCCAGACACGCGGTTGAAGTACCGGTGCTCCACGAACCAGGCCATATTGCGATGCAGTTTGTCGATGAGCCTTTCGCTCATGGTTCACCTCCAAGTGTCTACGACAGATAAACTTAGCGCAATCTCACCCCCAAGTCAATCGCTAGACCAAAAGCCATAACTCGATTATTATGCGAACGTATGAAACAATTTGCGATTTTGGGGTTACATCCAGAGCTTAGCCTGGCTGAACTAGAGACCGTTACTAAGACTAAAGCCGATCAGAGCTCTGATCAGGCTGCTGTTTTTGAGTCAGATGGGCACATTCCTGAACTTCAAGGTATTCTCGGGGGTACGCAAAAGCTTGGTGAGATCCTTGGAACCGTCAAAGACCACCAGGAGATTGAAAAGCACCTTCACGCGCTTTTGATCGAACGTGAAACAGAGGGAAAGCTTAAGTTCGGAATAAGTGTGTACGATCTTGGAAGCCCAAAACGGACAAGAGAAATTCAAAAGTACATGCACAAGGTCGGAATCTCCGTAAAAAAGATCGTGAAAGAATCTGGGCGATCAGTTCGGCTCGTTACATCTAAGGACCCCGTACTATCGACCGTAGTAGTTGAGAAAAATAAACTAGTAACAAAGGGAATTGAGTTTGTTCTGCTTGTCGACGCATCAGAAATACACATTGGAGTTACAAAAGCAGTGCAAGATTTCGAAGATTGGTCACATCGAGACTATGACCGACCCGGACGTGATGCAAAGTCTGGCATGCTTCCGCCAAAACTGGCGCGCATGATGGTTAACCTCGCAGGGGTCAGACCCAGGGATAGCTATTTGCTTGATCCGTTCTGCGGATCTGGAACAGTGCTAATGGAAGCATCGCTTTTGGAGTTCGATAATGTGATTGGATCAGACATTTCGAAAAAAGCTATTGATGATACACGCAAAAATCTTGATTGGCTTACCAAAGAGAAGTACCGGGTCGCAGACAATACTCTAATATGCGAATCAGCAACTGAGCTTACAAAGCATCTTGATAAAAACTCGGTCGACGTGATTGTTACCGAGCCGTTCTTGGGCAATCCTCGATCCGGTAAAGAACGTGTGCAGGATGTAGAGCATGCGATCGAAGCTTTGACCGAATTGTACGAATCATCGTTTGAAGAACTCGATAAAATCTTGAAACCAGGTGGCGTAATGGTTATCGCCTCCCCCATTCATTTTGTAAAAGAACAGGCTTTCCCAGTGCCTACAATTGAAATACTGGAAAAACTCGGATACGAGCAAGTTCAAAAACCTCTTTTATATAAACGTGAAAAGCAGCACCTAGGCCGCAATATTCTAGTTTTCCGCAAAAAATAGACCAATATTAGCCCAAAGGGGTTGACAAAACCCAAAAACTAGTGTATAAACACCGGTTCCTCAGTTCCTTCATTCGCCTTACCTGTCCATCCTGGACTCCACCCCCGAAGCTGACCCAAGGAGGTCCACAATGCTTCCCACTGACCTTCGCCTCAACCAAGGCACCCCGTACAACCACGCCCGTCGCCAGAAGCTCCAACGCGCCGGCATCATGATCGTACTCGGCCTTCTCGCCACCCTCGTGGTGCTCGTCATCTCCTGCTCTGGTGATGATGAGTTCACCTACATCGAGATGGGCACGGCCTGGCACCAGGAGCCCGAGCGCGCGTACATCGTGCAGAAGGGCGACAACCTGCACAAGATCGCGGCGAAGTACGAAAACGTGAGCTGGGAGGATATCCTCTTGGCAAACGACACACTCAAGGCCAAGTACGAGCAGATCTGCAGCAAGAAGTCCGCCGGGTACCGCAACAGCTCCAGCCGCCGCGGCACCTTCTGCAACGACCGGTACAACCGGCCGTATGGGAACACGCTCATGCCCGGCTGGACGCTCATCATCCCGCCCGGCAAAGCGCCCCAGGCCATCCACGACATCGTGCTCGAGAACATCGAAGCAAGCGACAAGATCGGCCTGTTGATCGATGACACCGGCT
Source organism: uncultured Gammaproteobacteria bacterium (assembly GCA_964452565.1). Classification (GTDB taxonomy): domain Bacteria; phylum Patescibacteriota; class Patescibacteriia; order UBA9934; family UBA9934; genus UBA9934. The sequence continues at coordinate 603,660 of CAYVLY010000001.1, forward strand.
CCATGGGCAACAACCTCAGGGAGGTAGCCCAGTTCTACAGTGCCGCGCTCAACAAGCACGGCCGGGACAATGTCGGTATCTGGCTCTACTCCGATGGTGAAACCTGGAAGGTCGAGGACGGTGGCTTCCACACCAGCGGCGACACTGAGAACACCCACGGTGCGCTCAAGGTCGTGGCCGATGCCGACCCGGACGTGATCATCCTTGTGACCGACGAGATCGGAGACGACTGGGACTGGGACAGCGTGCCTGACCTGCCCCCGGTGATCGCCAACTGCATCCCGGACGGAGATGGCGACTGCGAAGGCTCCATGTCCAAGCTGGCCACCGATACCCACGGCGAGTTCGTCCTGCTCACCGGCTTCTAGTCACCCTCTTCCCTCCTTCGACCCCCGACCATCTGGTTCGGGGGTTCGCTGCGTCTAAAATTGACCAGTACACAATTTTGCAGTAAAAATAAACCAGCACACTTACATGCGGGAGAACAATTGGAAAAAGAACAGTTGGCGATACTTGCTTCTATCACAGTAGGTCTGATAATGATTGTCTTCAGTTGGAGATACATCATGCTGGTCAAGCAGAAAAAGACTGATCCCACCCTATCTATGTGGCTCATCTTTCTCATCGGGGCTGGCTTAAGCCTCACAACTCACCTTTCTGATGACAAGACCGACGTCTTGGGCAGTGCGCTCAACATTGTAGACGTGCTTGCTATATTCACGATCATAGTGGGTGTAATGATCTTCGGTAAGAACAAAGAGATTCGGCTTCAAGACTTTGAAAAGAAGTACCTAGCAGGGGCGTTATACATCGTGCTCTTTTGGCAAGTCTTCGATGATGCCTTTACCTCCAACCTACTCGTACAAGTGCTCATGACGTTTGGGTACTTCCCAACAACAGAGCATATGGTCCGATCAGGCAAGAACACAGAATCATTCAAGGCCTGGGGTCTGGCTCTCTCAGCATCGATCGTGGGCTTTTACCCGCCATACGTGGAGGAGAGCCTTCTTGGCCAAATCTATGTCGCCAGATCGTTTCTCTCCGTGATCTTTATCCTCTGCCTGATGACCTACTTCGAACGTCGAGCACGCAAGAAGTAATGCTGCCAAGGCAAAGGCGCTACTCAAAAAGACCCTCACCGGGGTCTTTCCTGCTTTATTGATCAATAAATTACACACCAACGCGAAAATGGCAGACATCGCCGTCCTGCATTACATATTCTTTACCCTCGACCCGCATCTTTCCAGCCTCGCGTGCACCAACTTCACCTTGATGAGTCTCAAAATCCTCATAATGAATTACTTCGGCACGAATAAAAGCCTTTTCAAAGTCTGTATGAATAACACCTGCAGCCTGAGGTGCAAGTGTCCCCTTCTTCACAGTCCATGCACGCGTCTCTTTTTCTCCAGTAGTCAAGAATGTGATCAACTCAAGCATCTCATAGCTCTTTCGAATGACCTTATCTAATCCTGACTCGCCGATTCGGAGCTCCTGAAGGAATTCAACACGCTCCTCATCTGTCAAAGTCGACATCTCTGCCTCAAGCTTCACAGAAATCGGAATCGCAATGCGATCATCTCCAAGCGGCGACTGCCAGTCTCTATCTTTTGCCGCCTCTTCATCAACATTCACAATGTAAAGAATCTCCTTTGTAGTCAAAAGTTGAAGCTCACACAAAGCCTCAGCCTCCTTATCATCAAGTTCAACTGTAATTGCAAGCTTTCCATCTTCAAGTGCATCCTTATACTTTCGAAGGCCAGAAACCTGCAAAAGCAACTCCTTGTCCTTTGTGCTCTCTGCCTTGCGTTCAATCGACTCAAGTCGCTTATCGACCGTTGCTAGATCGGCCATCATTAACTCCATTTCAATGATCTCAGAATCTCTAGCCGGGTCAATACTTCCATCAACATGTGCAATATCTCCATCATCAAATGCGCGCACAACATGCGCGATCATATCGCACTCACGGATATTTGAAAGAAACTTATTACCCAGCCCCTCGCCTTTGTGAGCACCTTTAACAAGTCCCGCAATATCCACGAATTCAATGGCGGTTGGAATGACTTTCTCAGATTTTGAAAACTCAGCCAAAATTGCTAGACGTTCATCTGGAACCTCAACAATTCCTACATTTGGCTCAATTGTACAAAAAGGAAAATTTGCACAATCCACTTGCTTCTTGGTGAGTGCGGTGAATAATGTAGATTTTCCAACGTTTGGGAGTCCAACAATTCCTACTTTTAACATACAACGGTGAGTCTACCTGATGAGAGGCCTTTTGAACAGTTCTTTTGTGACGTTTGCCTGATAATTGACAAAAGGCTAAAATCAGGCTAATGTCCCTTCCTGGGAACTATCGTAAAATGCTCTTTTGAGTATAAACTTCTGAAATTTGAGTAGATTTGTTTGAAAATTTTTTCGGCAATGCTGTGGTATTGGCTAAAAAATTTTCAGGCAAAGATACCGACTTTCAGGAGTTTAGACCAAATATGGCGTTTTGCGATAGTTCCCCCAGCCCTTTGGTCATTTATGGCCGTGAATCTACCACTTTCCACCGGAGATCATCATGATCCTTTCCCTTCTCCTTGCGATCTGCCTGGCCCTGTCCTCCTCTGCCTTCGCACAAGGGGACGAGGTGGTCGAGCCGACAGAGGTACAGCAGCCCGAGGTTGTTGAACCTCCCGAAAAGCCCCCAGAAGAGCCTGAGCCGACGATCATCGGTCCGGAACCGGACTTCGAAGAAGTGCGCAGACCCAAGACCTTCGCAATGGTCGTGGGTACCTCGAGCTTCGTGAACTACCCACAGCTCACCAGGCCCGAAGCCGAACCGCTCTGTGAACTCATCGTGACCACGCTCTACAAGGGCCTCCCCCGCGGCGACGTGGTCGCGCTGTGCGAGCCCGAAGATACCATGCGTGCGAAGATCCTGGCGGCTGCACAACAGCTGGGTGAGCGGCTGCAGGATAACGACACTGTGATCTTCATTTTCATCGGTGTAGGAGTTGGTGGTGACTACGGTGACCCTGTGCTGCTCACCTATGACTTCTCTCCTTCTGAGGATGGGCTGTCTACGACCACGACCACCACGAACGAAGTTCACGCAACGCTCAGCCCAGATGGCGCCAAGCTCATCATGGCACTGGATGCGGTCTACAACAGCTCCGTTGACATCATAGGCTCTGATGGAGTCATCAACATCTCCACGATCGGCCCGATCGCTGAGCACGCCCCTGAGGGAGTACTCGCGATCTCGCACGTGAGTGACGTCGAGCAGATGCCCACAGACAGCCAGCTCTTCGGCCAGACGCTCGCAAGTGCCTTCGAAGGAGACGCAGATCTCGACGGCAACAACCAGATCTCGCCTAGCGAGCTGAGTCGCTTCATGGTCAGTACCATCATGCTCGAGGGTGGCAAGCCCCCTGGTGTGAACGGCGACTGGAAGGCTGCCACCGATCCGATCATCTCCATGCCAATCGAGCTTCCCGAACCCCGCGAACCCCGCGCTTGGCGCCTGAGCGTGAACCCCAGGATCCGCACTGCATCGATCATCACTGGCGGCACAATGCTCGTCGCAAGCGCCACGAGCTGGATAATCACGTCCAGATGGCAAAAGTGCCTAACCGAACCGTGCTACCACGATCTCGACAGCTACAATCAGGCAGTTGCATTGCGCGATACCTGGGCCTGGATGGCACGTGGAACCGGAGCGCTCGGCATCGTCGGCCTGGGCGGGGGTCTGTACCTCAAGCCTACGCCCAACGGCCCCGAAGCTCAGGTGAGCCTCACGGCTCGGTGGTAGATCCACACGTACGTACGTCAAACGCCCGGACTCTCATCCTCGAGAGCCCGGGCGCCATGCTTTTTATAGGTAATAAAATTAGTCTTTTTGTCTCAAGGTTCAACCTCTGAGGTTAAGCCTTAATTTCCTATATCAATACATCGAAACAGACTTAGCTGTGATGCTCCGGTAAAAAAAGAAGAACCCCCGCCGCAGGCAGGAGTCCTGAGCGGGAGAGAAGTGGATCTCGATCACTACCTGTTGACACCGAGCTCTTCGGTGAGACCGGGACGGTGCTGGGCCATGGCACGGCAGACCCTGGCAGCGATCGGCTCGAGCCGATCGTGCCGGCGGTACTTGCCGAAGAAAATCCAGAACCGTTTGGTAACTGCAGCGTCGCCGATTTCCGTATCTTTGATGAACTCGATCAGGTACCCTGCATCCTGCTCGCACTGGCTGCGGAACGGATTGCCGACCTGACGCTGACGCTGCCTGTCCCTTTCCTGGCGGAGGCTGAGGAGGAAGATGTGCAGAAGACTCGTGAGTATCGCGATGATCCTTTCGTTTGATCTGGGTGGACTCAAAAAGCCGATCAATATATCAAAAAAGGGACCCGCTGTCAATAGCAGACCCCTATTTTTTACCTAAAATAAAACAAAATCTTTTACTCAACCACCCCCTCACCCTCTTCCAATGGTTCAAGTTCTTCTTCACTGACCAACCCTTCTTGCAGTCGCTCGAGACGTTGAATGATCAATTCATTATCAGGATTTTCTTCCAAAACAATCTCCACCTGCTCGATTGCAAGCTCGATCTCACCCTGCTGTTCAAATACAGATGATAGGAACCATCGTGCATTGCTGTAGTCAGGTGATAGCTCCACCACATACTCAAGCTGCACCTGTGCCTCATCTAGCTTTCCTTGCTGTAGATACAAAACTCCAAGCTGAAACGCGAGTCCTGCATCATATGGACTTATATCCTGCAATGCCTCAAGCCCAGCAATTGCATCAGTTAGATTCCCCTGCCTTTCATATGTAAGCGACAAATAATACTGTGCTATTGAGTAGTCATTTTTTAGTAATAACGCATTCATGAGAGCCTGAACTGCCAAATCTAACACCTGCTCCTTATACGCCAGTGCGTCTTCTGAAACACCCTCATCCTCACTTGCAGCAACTATATCCAATAAGTCAGCTTGCGCGATATATGCCCTTCCTAGTGATACATAGAAAACCGGATTTACTGGAGATAGTAATATGGTGCTCTCATACGCCTGAATGGCAAAAGCATCAGCACCAGAGATAAACGGAGTCATCTCGCGGTATACATCTCCCAGCATTGACTGATTAGCCACAACATTTGGAGAAAGTTCAACAGCACGCTGAGCATAATAGACAGTATTTGCAATATATCCCTGCACTGCCTCTGGATTAACATCTGGGTCAGTCAATAACTCGGCAGTCTTCACAAGTAATGCCTGGGATAAATTCCTTGCATAGATATCGCTCCACTTATTCAACTGTGTGGCGCTCACAAGATCTTCAATCACCTCATCTGTGCTGTCTCCATATTCACTGTGAGCTACAGCTTTTGCAAAAGATACATCAGCTGCGTAACGAGAAATCGTTATAAAACCAGTTGTGACAATTAATATTGCACACACAACAAAGCCAAATGATAATGCAAACGATGCCTTTGGAGTTTTCTTATAAGTAATTGTCCGCGACTTTGTTAAAACTGCGCTCAACATGGCCGCGCCAAACAACCAAAGTAGAGACAATATAGTTGTATTTGATGAATACAAGAATTGAGATGCAGCCAATATAATCCAGCCAAGTGTAAGAATGAATACTGGCAGCCACTTGTCATCTTTTTTAGTTCTCAAGAGCCACCCCACTGCCTTCAGCATGGTTACCAGCAACACAATGAGGTAAACAAGCGTCACGGCTATACCTGCAGTGGTAAGCGTTGTCAGTATGTGGCTTCCAGAACGATTGAAAGATAAATTCCAAAACTCTGACAGATTGACTGACGCAGGCTTGTATTGATGATAGTCAATCTCAAATGTTCCAGGGCCTGATCCAAATAGCCAAGAAGTGTTAGCGAGTGTGTCCTTTGCTATTTGATAACTTGACGAATAGGTTGGCGCAACCTCAACTGGAAAAACAAGCCCACCTGGAGTTGGAACAAACATGAACACCAGCGAGATGACCAAAACCATCACCGGTAAGAAGATCCTCGATAATGTCACGTGTCTGAGGTCGCGTAAGAGCATAACGCTAAAGATGATCGCAACCCCCAAAACCGTCAAAGCCCACAAAAACCAATAATCTAACCCATAAAGAACAATGACACCAAGGGGAATGATTGCTCTCGAACACAATGCAGCGGTTTTTGATAAGAGGCCCCGCTCACCATCAAAAAAATCCTTTTGCAAAAATCCAAATCCCAAAGCCATTACAAGAGCCATTACAGCGATTACCCCCATTGCATTTGGTGACCCAATAAAGTTCTCAGCAAAAACATTTACACCAAAAACAGACAGTGTTCCAAAAAGAAGGATGAACACACTCACAATGAAAACAAGATCTACAGCCCTATATATCGAATCCTTCTTATCCAAAACATTTACTCCAACCAGGAACAAAACAATCATTGCAACCCAGGACACCAAACTCACATACTCCTGCCCCATACCGCCAAAGACGCTAGTCCAAGGGGCGAGCGACATGCAAGATGAGATTAAAACTCCGGCTAACAGTATTATTAACCAAACGTGCAGGCTTGTTTTTTTGTATTCAAGCGACTTTAAGACAATAAACGATGCCAGCCATGACAGTAGTGCAAGGATCGCACAAAAGACCAATACTGTCTGTTTGTTTATCTCAAGTGCATCTGAGGTCCATGGTAAGTATGCTAACGGAATCAGAATAAGTGCTGCATACAAAAAAAATCGTGCAGCTTTTCTAAAGAATAAAACGAGACGATGCTCTCGCCTATGCAAAACATCTAACATATTTGATCTTTATTATTCGGAAAGTTCAGCCTCCGTTGTTGATTCCTCTACTATAATTTGTGTCTCTTCTACAGGCTCCTCTGGTACTGCTTCGGTTTCAGACTCTTCGACAGCCTCAGGCTCAGCTGTATCAGCCTCCTCATCAATAGGCTCTTCTACAACCTCTTCTTCGATGGCCTCATCGGTCACTTCTTCCTCGACAACCTCCTCAGACTCATCAGACGGCTCGTCTTCAACCGGCTCCTCTTCTGATTCATCAACAGGCTCCTCAGTCTCTTGATCTGGAGATTCATCGGCCTCATCTTGTTTCTCAGTCTCTTGATCATCGGCTTCATCTACTTCACTTTGCTCCTCATCTTCAATCTGATCATCCACCTCAACGACCTCATCATCATCTTGATCAGCAATCACATCTGCTTCAACCTGCTCATCTGGCTCATAGTCCTTATGATATGCAATCACAAGCCAGTCAACATCAACATGTGATGTGCCCTCGGTGTCTCTAATGATAAATCCGTCATTCTCACGGTTAATTGCATAAAGTGAGCCGGTAGCATTGTGCGCTGTTAGGTACACGCGATATGGGGCTGTTAATGAAACCACATCTGCGAAGCTCTCGTCATAATCATCAAAATAAATGTGTGCTCTTCCCTGCTCGAGTTCGATTGTTCCTGAAAGCTGGATCGTTGTTTCACGTGAGGTCACCGCATATGTCTCGATTGTATCTCCACCATAGGTTTCGATCTCCTGAACAAATCGATCGCCAGTCCTAAATGCGCCGCTGTCGTCGATCGACCAGGCGCTTCCAATTCCACTCAATGAACTGACTGAGATCAAGCTTCCACCGTTTAGATTCACCACACCTGAAAGATCCAACGATGTCGACGGGATCAACTCGGTTAACTCATTGTCTGAAATATCAGGCTCTTGTCCATCGTAATAAGATGGTCTGACAAACACTGTAATAGATCCTGTGCCACTACTGAACGATTCCATTGCATATCCAACAATTGGGCCAGCCTCAACTGCCTTCATGGCATACCCTGGCGTTGATGAGGTTGTGAGTGGATCACCAATTTCGATCGATCCATTTTCTGCGCTTACATAGGTTGGAACTCGTCCGGCTAGAGCCACGGGAATGTGCCCGTCGATGTTTTGACCAGCTAAGAATCCGGGTTGGGTTGAAACAATTCCTGCAATCGTGTCGTCATAGGTTATTCCAGTTGAACGCATTACTGACTCCTCGTCATTTGCAAAGACAACAACCTCTCCAGGTGAAACAGATTCAACCGCTGGGAACATCTCTGCAAAGTCATACGACCCCGAGCCCCATCCAGATGCGTTTGTCCTCATGAAGTCACCGCCTAATCCAGTTGAGCCATCGTAATAAATGTACTTATCGGTTTGAAGTACTCCTTGATCTGATGGGTATAGCTTTCCAGAGATTGCCAGGTCACCATCTTGGTTCACGAAAGCTAGTTCATTTGAATCTCCGTCTTCGATAGACAACTTATATTCACTCGCATCTGTGACATGTGTGACAAATCCAAGAGAAACATCCTGCGCGCCTGCCCCGTCCCATCCAGATCCGCGCAGCATCAATCCATATGAATCCATGCCTTGAGTTGAAGCATTGGCCGTGCCGGTCGCACCCAATGCCAGATCGTCAGAAACAAGTGTTACTGATCCGCTATCTGTTAATACCCCAACAGCTTGCCATGTTGGTTTAACATATACATCTATAGTTCCTGTTCCTGAAGAGTGCGATTCAAGCGCCTGTCCTAGAACATAGCCAACTCCTGTTGCCTTCTTTGCAACTCCAGAAGTTGATGAAAGTGTAATGTAATCTCCAGCACTAATCGAACCACCCTCAGTGTTAACAGTCACCGGAACCTGCCCTAAAAGCGCTACTGGAACATAGACACCAGTGTCTCGCCAGCCATCAAACCAGTTACCAAGTGTATTTGGTGCAACCGAGTATGCACCAATTATCTCATCGGCGTCTGATGCAAGAACTACGTTCCCAGATGAATCAAGTCCAATGATATCGCCCTCTGAAAAACTGGAGAGCGTCCCTGGGAAAAGCTCCGCATAGTCAGATCCAGCTGATGCATTTGTTACTCCTCCACCGCCATCACCCTCAACTGCTCCAAGCACTGTTCCGTTCCCGTCCTTGAACATGAGGTAGTTACAAGCCGCGGTTGGGTTCGTATCAAGACATGCCTGAATATTAATTCCCATGTTTGTATCTGCATTTCCATCATTAAAGAAACTTGCAATAAAATCTGTGGTACCGGTTGCGAAAACATTTATCGGCTGCCCATCTCCTGTTTGGTTGATATAAAGACCATCTGCTGTACCAAAATTAGCTATGTTGATGCCCCTACCATTTCCGGTCTGATTAATATTCAAAGAAGCTCCCGTACCACTATTACTCAAATTGAGAACATTTCCCGTCGAAGCGGTATCAGAAATCTGGAAGTTCACCAAGCCGGTTGTGGTATTTGTAAAGTCTGTTCCTGAGTCGGTACGGTTCACATTAATTGCCTGCCCGGTTGTCAAAGTGCTATTTGTTATATCAACAATATTCGATACTGCTTCACCTGTTCCATCGATCTCCAGCAGGCCATACATGTACAAATCGCCTGCTCCAGTGGCTATCGCTGCGGTAGAGGGAGAGTTACTGTTTTCTATATGCACTGCTGACCCATGAAAATAGCCTGCATAGTTAGCTGTCCCACCGCCGGCACTTGCCCGAATTCCATAACGCGTTGTGCCGGCACTATTATTTGAAAAATCACCACCAAAACCTGTTGTGAGCGTGCCTGCACCTGAAGAAATATTACCCCACACACCAGTCGCCTGTGTAACAGTTCCTGCAGTTGTTACAGCATTTCCATAAACACCAATCGCTAATGGAACAGTGGAACCGGCGCCATTGTTTTGAACCTGTCCATAAAGTCCAGTCACTGTTGATTCAATTGCACCTGCGGCCGTTGAAGTATTTATAGCGATCCCCTCAACTCCACGAAGTTCATTAAGCTCCCCTGAACCGGAGTTGGTGGCGGTCCCACCAATTGCTATTGCCTTTTGATCGTAGCCCCCTGCCTCAACACTGCTATTGGTTATCGCGGAATATATTTCGTACAGATTGTATATTCCGTTACCACCAGATGCTGCTGCCGAAACTGTGGAACTAGCTTCAAATAAGTTAAAGTTGCCCGGAGCCGCAGCATATAGGGCAGCTGGACTATGCTCTAAATAGCCATTTTGAAAATCCCACTTATCAGCATTGTATAAAATGTCAGCATCAGCACCGCCAGCATCTTTAAAGCTCAATGTTGGATTCTGTGCTGCATCACCAAAATAGATAATTCCTGTGCCTGGTGCTACACCAAAATCCGCAGCCGCGGCTGTATTTGCACCAATGGCAACATCGTCACTTGAAGTCGTTAAATAGACTACCGAGCCTCCGTCAGTCCAACCGAGATCAGTGGTTAGAGCAACAATTCCTGTAGAATTAGGGAACGTGATAGTCTTATCGCCGACCGTTGGATCAGTTATCGCAAACCTTGTTTCAAAATCGTCTGCAGTAGCTCCCTCAAACACTAAGGCGTTTTCTCCAGCAAATGTGGCAGCAGTGAAATTATTTACTCCAGTCACAGTATTGTCCGCTGCTAACTGGAAGAAGCTTGCAGATCCAATACCATCGAGTGTGTCGGCATTGAGTGCATACGGAACTGCCACCAAACGCTTTCTTGGGGTTAGCGCCTCTCCCTCAATCGTAACCTTTAGATATACCCCCGCATTATCTCCAAAAACCCCGGCCGGAATCGCGGCATACGAGTCGCCCGTATCACCAAGGTTCTCTGAAAAAAGACCATCAGTTAGGGTTATTGTCTTTGCAGTTGATGTGGCGCAGGTTGCAGATGAGTTAGACCAGATACACGAACCTGCTGTTGGGTCATCGTAAAACTCAAATAGTATATCCACGGTGGCATCAGATACTGGAACGCTATTTGCGTTTAGAATACGACCTTGATATGTAATGAACCTCGGTGGAGTTGCAGCCGCAGAGACAAGTTGAGCTAAAGCTGAAAAAACAATAAACAAAGCCAGCAAAAGGACTGTGGCCTTTTTTGTTTTTGAAAATGGTTCACTCAGTATTCTCATACTTCCACATCTATGCGCATGGTTGTGCACAGGTAGGAAATACGACGGATGTATTATACCTCGTTTACGGTTGTTTTTTTAGCTCTGTATCAACAGAAATCAACTCTGGTTCTTTTTTGCCGGTCAGGTCTATAGGGCGAACTTCCTGTTTTTCATATCCAGGTCTTTCAAATGTCACATAATACTCATTTGGCCCTGCCATGAATGCATATCTACCAGACCCATCTGTAACAGTGGATTCGATCAACTTATTAAACTTTGGTTCAAATAACCGAACAACTGCATTTGGTAATGCCTTCTTGACATGGGCGTCACGAACAATTCCCCACCCCTTCTTCTTTCGTAGTTTTGTTAACGCCTTTGTGGTTCCATAAACGGTCACATGAACAGTTACAAGGGCAATACTAAATATTGTTGGTTGAATTATTAGAATAACAACTGCCATTAACAATCCCGCTAAGGCTAAAACATTCTGAAATACCCTCAAGAACCTCTTGAATATCAACTTCTTTGGTGAATGATACTTCTCCTCCTGCGAAGGATCGACCGGAATATTTGCAGCAATTACGACATCTTCTTGAGTCACCTCAATAATGCCCTGAGTATAAATATCCTCAAACATTTCATCTTTAGTAGCTCCCTCCATGTATTCGCTTGGGAATGTAAATCCAGCTTTCTTAACATCGAGCTTGTATCTACCCGGCTTCACACGAAGAATGTAGTGACCCTCCTTGTCAGAGACCGTGGTCTTAACAAGCTTACCCTGTTCCGAATAGAGTCGGATTGTTGCAAGATCAACCGGCAACTTTGTTATTGCATTGTAAACAGTTCCAATGCGCTTTTTTCTTCGACGTGCAAAGAATAAAATTGGCGAGCTAAACAAATACCGTAGATATGGGATGAGATTAAAGGATGACGAAAGAACTCCAGCGCTTCCCACTGCAGTTACAACTGCAACTGGAGTTGTCACATCTGCCACTGCCTGTACCTCGGGAAGTTCGCGTATTTCATTAATAACCTCCACGACTTCTACTACGGTCTCGGCAACAACCTCAACTGTTTCCGCAACTGCACCAACAGGCTCCTCTTCCTCCTCAACAACCACAATTTCAGAACGCGTCATCCGAATTGATGGGGCTAATACATTATTTGAAACTCGTATGACAACCTCTGCGTCTTCATAGCCACTCTTACCTGCAGTCACAGTATAAACACCATCAGGTACATAAAATCCTATCGCCCCACTGCTGCCGGATGAGGTAGGGTTCGACTGCCCATATGAACCAGCATCCCACTGAGTTCGATCCTCACCACTTCCTTCATAAACAATAACCACCGCACTTTCAACCCCTTGATCTTCATCGTCGATCTCCTCATAAACCCAACCATAACTAACAACTCCCCATGACTGAGTATCTGTAACAGTCTGACCATCAGTGTAGTCAACAATGACTGTTACCACTTGATCATCCTGCTCGACTGGGATCAACCCCTGATATATACCTTCTAGAACTTCAGCAAAACCATAAGTTGTATCGTCAACGACCACCGTAACCTCCTCAACGTCTTCTTGATCATCAACAATAACCTCAACCTGAGCATATGTGCCTGGGAGTAGATCGTCATCATCAATAACAATCTGGCCATTACCAACAGTTATCTGCGTTTCAACTTCGCGATCTTCTTCCTCTCCAACTCCGTCGTCTTCAGGTTCATCCTCATCCTCTTCTGAATCAACTACACCGCCTCCATCATCAGCTGCGCCATCTCCGTCATCTTCACCGTCATCGTCCCCTTCTCCGTCTGCGTCGCCATCGTCGTCATCACCCTCATCCTCCGGCTCTGGTTCGGGTTCCGGCTCTGGTTCGGGTTCGGGTTCCGGTTCCGGCTCTGGTTCGGGTTCGGGTTCCGGTTCCGGCTCTGGCTCAGGTTCCGGCTCACCATCGTCTCCATCATCACCTCCAACAGGGCCACCCCCACCACCAGTAGGACTTGGCACGGTTGTACTCACATTTCCATCATCATCAGTCACAATAGGAACTGGTACAGACCCTGAAAGTTTATTCGCCGCTGTTGTAATCCAAATAAAATACGTAGCGGCATTTGATGGATTTGTAATTCGATTGGACCCCGAACCATATGCTGATGCGTTTGTTCCAATCTCAACAATGACCTCACTTCCGGATGCCACCTCACCACCATCCCCAGAACACCAAGCCACTGTTAGATTCTGGCCAGAAACGGAAATATCTACATGGTCTGTTCCGGTACAATCATCAGCTGTTGTTAAATCAACTCCATCGTCGGATACATCGACATCGTCTTCTGTTATTGAAGAAAGATCAAAACCTGCGGGATAAGTGATCGTCAGGGTGTCTGTGTCGGGAATGGCAACCGATGTAGTAAAAACAAATCTGTGATTAGATCCCGTGCTTACTTTTGAGGAGGTTATCTGGTCGTAAAGATCTGTGGGTGTAGAAAATGCAAAAGCAAAGCTAGCCGACAAGGTCAATGCAGCAATCACGAGGAGAACAAATGTTTTAACGACGCTTCGCATACCTCCAAATGATAAACAATATAATCAAGCACCCAAGTATCAACCCCAGGGTCTTGACTGATACAAACCAAACTACCACCGAATCTGAGTGCACTTCTCCACCATCCCAAGGCTCCGCATCAAATCTGAGCTCATAGGGCCCCAATGCCCAATTGTTATAAATATCAACAACAAATGTGCGCTCCTGGTTGTTCGCAATTCTTTTTGATTCTGGATTGATATCGAACACATCAACCACGCCGCCGGTCCAACTAATAAGCGAAACTATGCCGTTTGGCTGCACAAACCTATCACCCGAATTTCTCACAGTATAAAAAGTCTGAGCATTGCCAAAAGAAAATGATCTGTCAGCTTGGTACCCCAACCATTCAACAGATTCAGATATATCATCACCGATTGTTAAAAAAGCTAACGAAATAAAGCCAGACTGTACAGATGGCTCCAGCTGGCCTGTAACACTTTCTACTATTCGAATCCCAACTACCATTGTCTGCGATTTGGTCGCAATATCAGGACTTATCACTATGCCAAATTCTCTAACCTCACCGGGCATCAGTTCAAATTCCTGGAGTTCTGACGAAAACCATTCTTCAACCCCGGGGTCTAGATCAAAAAAACTATACTCACCCTCCTCAAGACCAAGGTCCACTCCAATGAAATCAATTGCATATGCCCGAGAATCTTCGTTGCTATTTTGAAGTGTTATTAGAATCTCGGCACTCTCGCCAGGATCAATAGAAACGTCTTGAACCGATGGATATAAAAGCGATGCATGTACAGGCTGCGTCAGGCATAGAAAAAATATAACCAATGATACAACTCTAATAATCACCGACATACAACAATGTAACTGTGTGTGAATAGGCTCCGCTACTTATAGAATCGTCGGTTGATAGCTTTAAGGTTATGAAATCTCTAGTATTGAATGAGTTGGATGACCTGCTACCTATCTGCTGAAGGCTGCTTGTTATTGGGCTATCCTGTGTATCAAAATCTGAACTTGCAAGCGTTGTGTCAGATGACTTGGCACCATACTCTTTAGACCCCGCCGCGACAGCACCGTCAGAAACATCACTAATTGTATCAGTTCCATTAGTTAAATTCTGATCCTCATATACATAAACGCTGTAACCATCACCAACATCTGCGGTTACTTCCCATCCAATTATAGAAGTTGAAACCGTAGAGGTTGTCGGCTCTGCCATTGTGGTCGCACTTGCATTCAATGCATAAAGATAATCGCTACTTCCATCTATGCTTGGTGTAGCGCCAGAATGCCACTCGTCAACAGTGATATCAGGATCGCTAATTGAAGCTATCTTTCCCATTGTCGAAACCTGCGAGGCTCCCTCGTCCTGTACCAACGCAACCATATCACCAACCGAAAATCCTGTTACGGAAGAAACTGTTACCGTTGTGCTAGATAGGGATGTTGCCGATACTTGAGATGAGCGATCCTCTATATAAATTGAAAAATCAGCAACGCGATCGTAGACACCGGCTCGATATCCCTGGTCAAGCTTATAAGTCGTGCTTGAACCCCCAGAGTCCGCGCTTTGATCAACGGAGTCTCTCAAGATATATGACGTTGATGAAGAGGCGTCGTCACCTCCCGCGCTTATGCTATCCCATTGAATCTGGAAGTTGGTTGAGGTCATCTGACCAGAAACAGAAAATCGGCAGCCAAAAATAGCTACAAGAATAGTGAGAGCAATGACTAGCCCCTTCTGTTTCATACACAAGAATTATATCAATGAACACAATTTTTAGCTAAAGCCATATTTGGCCAACCTTAGCATAATATATACTCTAGGGTGTGGATAATTCTGGGTCTGACCCCTTTAAAAACGAATGACCTGTGGAGAAGTTAGAATCCTAGTTGTCTACGCCATGCTGGACATCTAGTTTCACGTGAAACCACATGAAACTCATCTCCTTTGACAAAGTACATCTTGTAAAAATGTCGAACGTAAACTTTTCATGGCAACCTGGGTCTGCACAATATAAACAAATGAGGATTAAGCGATGCGACCAGGCTGTATCCTGGCAGCCGTAAGTACAGCACTGCTCTTTACTGGCAGTGCTTTTCTTCTCAATAACCAGGAACCTCATGAGGCATCACGCAAAATCCCAAGAGTGTACTGAAATTAATTGTGATAAGGTGCTCATCATTGATAAACCGTGACCGCACCACCGGAAAACTCGTTAGTCCACGACTCGGCCTTCTGCCTTCTTGCAATTTTCCATAAAAAAGACACTTTAGACAGCAACTTTAATATACCCCCGGAGGGGGTCAGACCCAAACAGCTCGTATAATGAGTACTTTCATCGCTTGCCGCTGATCCAGGAAACAAAAGAACCGCCTTGCAGCGGTTCTTTTGGTGACCCCGGTAGGACTCGAACCTACAACCTTATCCTTAGGACGGATCTGCTCTATCCAGTTGAGCTACGGAGCCTTAGTTTCACGTGAAACATGCGTCGTAAAACGACATAATAACCAATAACGCATCAAAATCACGATGGTGGTATAATAGCACAACACAAAAAACATATGAACACATTCGACATTATTTTACTTATCCTTCTAATCGGTTGTGCCATTGCACTCGCAATCATTATTTATAAACTATCAAAACCAAATAAGGAACAAGCGTCGCAAAATATTGATCAAATGCTTATAATGATCAAAGAGGATCTCTCTCGTAGCTCCGACCAGCATAAGAAAGATTTACTCATACAGATTCAACACCTCCAAAAGGAAATGGGTGAGGGTATCCGCCACTCACACTCATCAATGCAAAAACAATTCGAACATACATCACAGATTGTGCAGGACGTAACAAAGCGCTTAATAAACCTAGATCGGACAAACAAACAAGTACTCGACTTTTCATCACAGCTGCAGAATCTTCAAAACATTCTGAAAAATCCAAAGCAGCGCGGGGTACTTGGAGAGTATTGGCTTGAGACACTTCTAAGCAATGTACTCCCAAAAGAAAGCTACAAGATGCAATACAGAATGGGGGAGGATGAAAAAACAGGACAAATACTTATCGCTGATGCTGCGATTTTCGTAAGAGATCAAATCATTCCAATCGATGCAAAGTTCAGTTTGGAAAACTACAATAGAATGATGGAACAGGCCCATGATGGGGCAGTAAAGGAAAAGCTTGAAAAACAATTTAAATCCGACGTAAAAAAGCGTATTGATGAAACTAGTAAATATATTCGTCAGGAACAGGGAACTATGAATTTTGCCTTCATGTTTATACCTGCCGAGGGAGTTTATTACAATCTCCTCAATGCAGATGTTGGTTCTGGCATCAACAGTAGCAACTTGGTTGAATACGCATTTGCAAAGCATGTCATGATCGTATCTCCTACCTCATTTTATGCATACCTACAGACAGTGCTCCTTGGCTTACGCGAGCTACAATTGGAAAAATCTACACAGGAAATAATCAAACGCGTATCAGAACTCGGAAAGCACATGAAGAGCTATAGCGACTACCACGAACGCCTTGGAAAGAACCTGGGAACAGTAGTAAATCAATACAACAGTGCCAGCAACGAGCTACGCAAAGTTAGTAAGGACGTTTCAAAGATAACAACTGGCACCGTAGACGATGTAATTGAAGTAGACGAGATAACAAAACCACAGATCGGATAGCTAAATACAAAATCGGCCCTTATGGGCCGATTTTATTTATGCTGCTTTTTTAAGCATCTTCATTGCTTGTGCTTTTACTCGCGCCGCCTTGTTCTTCTTGATGATATTTTGTCCAACCATCTTATCGGCGAGCTTGTAGAGCTTCGGAATCATAGACTCAACCTCCTTTGTCTTTTTATCATCAGATAGCTTTCGCATCTGTCGACGAAGTGAGTGTAGCTCGGATCGGTAGATCTTATTGCGCTCATAGCGCTTTTTGCTCTGCCGAAGAGCCTTTTTTGCATTATCTAGGTTTGGCATAATCTGTTATATCGAGCGTGATATAAGTAATTTGACACGTCGCAATAGTACGAAATCTAGCCATTTTTGTCAATGATTAGCAGTCGACAGCGGGAGAATAGACATATCAACTGCCTGATCAGCCTGCAAAACTCCAATCTTTACAAATAGATCGTTCACCATCATATTCCTTTGAATCTCAATGAGCTCATCCTTTGAAAACCGCTTCTGCTGATCTGTAAGCTTCTTTGCAACAAAAGGATGCACACCAAGAGCCCCTGCTAAATCTTTCTGATTCGAACCTGTATTCTGCTCAAAGTAATCACTCGCAGCTATCAAGAGCCTCACTTGCCGAACCAGCATTCCGAATAATTGCGCGTCAGGCATTCCAAATAATCGCTGTTGCTCTAAGAGCTCTTTTACGCGAGCTTCGTTACGCTGGCTCATTGCATCAAGTAACACAAATAGCTGATCATCCGCACTCGGCCTTACAAGTAAATCAAGATCATCCTGACCAACCTTGCGCCCCTTACAGTAAGCCGACAACTTATCAAGCTCAAGTGACAAGATCCAAGCATCAACCCCTGCCATCATCACAAAACTTCTAGATATGGCGGAGTTCATTGTTAAATCTCGCTTCTGAGCCTCACTCGCGACCCACTTGATTGCCTGCGATTCACTCATTGGCTCAAAAATGTATTCATGAACATCCTCACTCGACTTAAAACTAGAAACTATCGCATGCCTTTGTGCTTTATTCTTACCAACTTCATCAAACAAAATCACGATCGTGCTCTCTGGAATATTCTCAAATAATTCGATCCATGGCTTTGACTCTGGCTTGCGCGTCACCTCACTCAAGAGCCCCCCTACAATAACCATCCGCTTAGTCGAAAGAAATGGAGGAGATTGAATCGCCTGAGCAATCTGACCCAGCTCAAGCTTTTTCTGATCCTTAGGAGGGAACTCAACAACATTCGTGCCAGATGCATCAAACTTATCCAAAAAGGCCTCACGCATCACGCGCACTTTTTCTTTTGCATTAAATCTATCCTCGCCAAAAACAAATATCAGCATAGTGCTGACATCTTATCACATTCTCAAAAGATCCCTCGACTCCCTTCGGTCGCTCAGGATGGACGGAGTGAAAAGCAGACACCCCGCTTTTTGCGAGGTGTTTATTTGTATTTATCAAATATCTTATAACTCATCCTATGAATAGGGCAGGGGCCGTGTTTTTTAATACGCCCCAAGTGCATATTTG
This sequence comes from uncultured Gammaproteobacteria bacterium, assembly GCA_964452565.1. Lineage (GTDB taxonomy): Bacteria > Patescibacteriota > Patescibacteriia > UBA9934 > UBA9934 > UBA9934. The sequence continues at coordinate 622,400 of CAYVLY010000001.1, forward strand.
TGCCATATCCCTTATGACGCTCAAATCCGTACTCTGGGTAAAAATCTGACATTGACTGCATCAAACGGTCTCTTGTTACTTTAGCGATGATCGATGCTGCGGAAATCGATTTTACCAATCGGTCTCCTCGAACAATTGACTCTTGCTCACACCTGATTCCTGGAACATGCCACGCGTCAACCAATGCAACCTCTAAGTTTTTAATCTTCTCAAGTGCCCGTCTCATCGCAAGCAGGGAGGCCTGCCTAACATTGATTAAATCAACCTCCTCATGCGATGCTTGACCAACACCCCAAGCATTAGCTCGGAACAGAATTTTATTAAAAAGCTCTTCTCGGCGCTTCTCACTTAACAACTTTGAATCATTGAGCGCTCCAATCCTGGAATTCAACGGCAACACAACAGCAGCGGCAACAACCGGACCTGCCAAGGCCCCAGCCCCAGCCTCATCAACTCCTGCGATTATCCTAAATCCTTCTTTAATATATCTCCTTTCATAATGGAAAGTTGGTCGCCTCATACTATCGACCCAGTCGTGAAAGGTAATACATCCATGTTGCTGAAAAAATAGCAAAGATAATAAAAATGACAACCAAGGCGGCTGCGAAATTAGAAAGTAATGTGATCAATATCGCGATCATGGCTAAGAGCGACCACACGACCTTAAGCTTGAGCATTGCCCTATATACTTCAGGACTGGCTCTGTGGACTAAAAGGGAGGTTAGACCAATCGCGAAGAGTGCTGCAGCTACCAATCTGATCGTCAACACACCCTCACCTTCAATTCCGATTAAATCAGACACCCAGGCAGGCGCTAAAAACATCGGGATGGCGAAAATCATATCCACGATGAAATGCGCTACAAACCACGAACGTAATGAATTTGGTAATTGCATATTATTTCCAAGCTTTAAGTTTACCCCAATGCTTTCCAGTCTCCACATCAACAATCAAAGGCACCTCACTGCTCCAGACACTCTCCATGATAGCTTTAATCTTTGGCACAGCCTTTTTAATATCATCATTCTTAATCTCAAATACAAGCTCATCATGCACCTGCAACAACATCTTAACATCAAGCTCGCTCTTTTCAATCCATTTCTGAACTTCAATCATTGCCATCTTAACAAGATCGGCCTGTGTGCCTTGAACTGGCATATTCACAGCCATACGCTCTGCAGCAGCACGCAACATCTGCATTCCCGAATTAACATCTGGCAAATAGCGTCGTCGGCCAAATAATGTCTCAACATACCCATCGCTGTGCGCCTTGGTCTTCATCTCGTCGATATAATTACCAATCCCAGGATGAAGTTCAAAGTACTTATCAATAAATCCTTGTGCCTCTTGCTTTGACAGGCCACTTGATCGCGCCAAGTTACGTGGACCCATTCCATATAATATCCCAAAATTGATCGCCTTTGCTGCATGACGCTCATACTTTGTTATATCCTCTTCTGATTTTTCTAGAATCTCAGCAGCGGTACGTGTATGAATGTCAGCACCCTCTTGAAAAGCCCGAACAAAGGCATTGTCCTTGGCGAAAACCGCAGCTAGACGAAGTTCAAACTGGGAATAATCACATGCCACTAATGTATAGCCGTGTTTTGCAGTAAATGCATTACGAATCTCTTTTCCAAGCTCTGTGCGCACTGGAATATTCTGCAAGTTTGGTTCTGATGATGAAAGCCGACCAGTAGCAGTCACTGCCTGATTGAATGATGAATGTATTCGGCCATCATCTTCGATCAATTCAGGCAGTGCATCAACATAAGTAGACTTCATCTTCGCAAACTCTCGATACTTTGAGATCAGAGGAACGATCTCATGCACCTCCCAAAGCTTCTCAAGCTCACTTGCCGCAGTAGAAAGTCCGGTCTTTGTCTTTTTAATTCTTTTGGTTGGAAGTTCTAGAACATCAAACAAGATATGCGCCAATTGAGAAGGGGATTTTATATTAAACTCCTCCCCGGAAAGTGTGTAGATCTTCTTGGTCAACTTCCTGAGCTCACGCTCGAACTTCTTTGAAAGTTCCTTGAGATGATCGGCGTCAACTTCGATGCCCTCGCGCTCCATTATATAAAGAATTTGAACGAGTGGCATTTCAACTTCGTGGGCAAGCTTCAATACCCCCTGCTTTTGAAGTAATTTTTCGAGCTTTTTATATAATCCAAGAATTACGTCGATCCAATCCTCTAGTGCCGCACCTTCCTTAATACTGCTCTTGAGATATTTCTTAGCGCATGCCGGCAGATCAAAAGCTCTCTCATGTGATGCTGCAAGATATGCCGCAACCATGGTATCGAAAACCGAGGCATCGATCGAAACTTGCAATAAATGCATCACACTCTTCAGGTCGTGGCCCACAACAAGCTTTGCCTTGTTAAGCACCTTAATAAATGCATCAAGCTCATCTTTTGTCTGTGCTTTCGCAACTTTCGATCCATTTGAAACAACAACCTCAACTGAGCCTTTACCAAACAAATCAGCTTGAACGGCGCGCGCCGCAACATACACAACATCTGTTTTGATCTTCTCGATCGAGGCAAGCTTCTTTTTTGACTTCGACCCCTGATTGTCAACATCCTCTACACCCTTGTACTTCTTTAGCAGGTTCTTAAACTCCAAATCCTCAAGCATCGGGATGAGTTCGTCAATGCTCGGATCCTGAATCTTAGCGTCTGTGATTCTAAACCCAGGCAACTTCACGGTTCGTACTAACCGAACCAAGACCTGCATGTCCTTTAGCTCCTTCTCTTTACCACGTAAACGCTTTGCATGCTTTTCCTCAAGCTCCTCACGCTTCAATGCCCTAAGTAAACCATTAATTGATTCGTATTTTTGCAATAAAGTTGCAGCCGTCTTCTTTCCAATACCCTCAATGCCTGGGATATTATCGGACGGATCACCCATCAATGCTTTAAAGTCGACCATTTGCTCAGGCTCAAGCCCATAGCGCTCATTCACGGCCCTTCGATCATACTCAACGGTTTCCGAAATCCCTTTTTTAAATGCAATGACTCGCACAGCGCCATTTACTAGCTGTAGTAAGTCCATATCACCACTCAGAACCTTTATAGCAATATCATCCTTTGCATAGCGCTTCGCAAGTGTGGCGATCACGTCATCAGCTTCATATCCTTCTGATGAAAGTGATGGTATTCCGTAAACATCAAGTGCATCTTTTATGACACCGATCTGCTCGTAAAGCTCATCCTCCTTTTTTTCACGCGTTCCCTTGTAATCCTCGTAAGCCTCGTGTCGAAACGTGCCGCCTGCTAAGTCCCAAGCTACAGCCATGTAATCAGGCTTATACTGCGTGCGCATTTTCTCAATTATATTTAAAAACCCATACACAGCATTTACCACCTGACCGCTTGATGTTGTCAATGGTGGAATTGCGTGCCACGCACGGTGCAAAAGTGCATTTCCATCTAAGACTAAAAAGACTTTTTTCTTCGCCATATACATTGATTTTACCTCTTTTGGGCCCAAAAAAGAAGACGCCCTCGGCATCGTCTTCCATGGCGACAACCGAGGGCAGAGCTTGTGCACTGAGAGCCTGCAGGAGCAACTACAGCAGTGGCGGCTCCCGGGCTAGCTTTCATGTATCAGCGCTTCCGCATTGGCTGCGCACGTGCACCCTTGCGGTATTTACATAGTATTCCATTTGTTGTCTATTTGCAAAAAGCATGCCGCCTGGGCAACCGAGGTTACCCAGGCGGGGAGGAGACGCAAGAGACACGAGGGTCTCCAAGCGCGCAGATTTGAGGCCGGGGGCCGCCAAGCGACTCTCGCTGGCGTGGGGGGGAGGACGGCCGAGCAAGGCTCTGCCCGACGACCACCCGACCTCGTAGATTTGGGACCGGGCCAGCAGGCTCTGAGGCTTGCCGGCGTGGCATAGTAGGTAGCTTCCTTGGAGACACTGATCCTACTTGCAGGTGCGCCGTGGTCAGCGCTGTGGGACGCGGCTCCATGCAGAGCGCGGCCCGGCCCAGGATTAAATCGAGACGTAGCTGCCTACGTGACGGCGGATCTTAACGGTACCGCTGCCCTCTGCAAGGACAAAACGTCTGCAGGCTCCGTAGCTCGTTCGACTCAACCCTTCAGAAAAATGCTTCAAGATTATGCCATAGCAGTGACGACGAGTCAATAGCAAGAGGCCCGCTTGTCCACAGCGGGCCTCACGATGAGGAGCGTTCGAGATCTAGACCAGGCCGGTCAGGATGAGCCCCAGATCCACGGCAGCGTGACAGAACTGATCCATCTCGATGGTCTTGATGACCTCATAGCGCGCCTTGAGATCGTCGATCACCATGTGTAGGGCCACTCGAATCACGATAGCGGCGAGCGTCAGATTGAAGCTCAGTGCAATCGTGAACTCTGGAACTACATCGAGCTGAAAGCTCGGAATGGCCCAGAGCAGGAGAATTGGCGCATTGGCCGTGCACGCATGGTAGAAGAGAACCCCTCGGCTCTTGCCCTTCTCCATGCACTGCCAACTGCTCTGCAGACCGAAGTCTCCCCAGGCGTGCAAGAGATACATGACCGCGAGCTTGGTGGCCACGAGCAGTACGAGCAGAGCGAAGTCCATGATTCCCTCCTTAGGGTCGTCACAACATGCACACCATTGTGCACTTAGACTATGTCATACAGTAAATATTCACACCATGCAATCTGTCGTATTTTTCTGACACTTTTTGACGGGCAATGATTATTGCTTTATCCTTATTATATATGTATATGGGACACTATGATCATTTGCTTGCTGGACTTGAGGCTTTTGGTCTGTCAAAAAAAGAGGCAGGGATATATCTTTGCATTCTCCAGACCGGCCCCGCAACTGTCTTGCAAATATCACGCAAAACACAGCTTGCACGTACAGCGCTTTACCCAACACTTGAAAACCTAGTCGCGCGCGGTGTTCTAAAATCAGGAAAGGAAAAGAAAAAAACTGTATTCGCTGTTGAGCCACCAAAAGTACTCCGTAGAAAACTAAAGGAAAGGGAATTGGCATTTGACGATATTTCATCTGAACTCGGCGTTTTATACGACCATGTTTCATCCAGCCCAGATATAGTCCTATACGAAGGTACTGACGGGTTCAAACGAATGTGGCAAAGAATCTACAACTCTGGTGTTGATGAATATCGGATGTTAACAAGCGCCACCGGAATGCTTGACTATGTAAAAACTCCCTATGTTATACAGAGCGTTATCGCACGTCGGATTAAGCTCGGGATTAAGAGCTTGCAACTACTACCGGAAAATCGGGAAACTCGAAAAATTGTTCAAGACGACACAAAACAGCTGCGCGAATCACGCTTCCTACCGCCCGACACAAAGATCCCGGCAACAGTTATACAGTTCGGTAGTGAGGTTGCATTTATGACCACCAGACGTGAGAACGCAATGATCATTATGGCAAGTGGTGATGTAGCGCATACCTTCAAAGCGATGTTTGACATTATCTGGAAATGCGCAAAAAATCCTTATAAATCAACCAACTAAAACGAGCCCGCAGCGAAGTGCGGACTCTACCGATCGAGCACAAGGGCTCACGCGGAGCAATCACAGCTGAGAGAGGATCGTTTTCGTAAAGGAGAAGATGATACGATCCTACTGTGTTCACTCCTGAGTCACCAAGGTGGGTCATGGCGATCACTAACAGGGCTCTGGAGAAGATGGCTTGAACTCTTTACCTGACGTGATCAGACCCGAGTTCTCATGGTCACCTCCTTTCTACCTGACTACTTTATGTATAGCAAAACCGCCACTAAGTGTCTATAGCAGCCAAAAACCACTTTATTGAGTTATAATATATCCATATGGAATACACACAGAAATCACTAGAGCAGTACTTTGAAGAGTTTGGCGTCAAAGATGCCGATGCAAAGGCAAAGCTCTTACCGCTCATCACAGACCTTATCTATGACCGCAATATGCATGTTGTGGGCCTAGAGAAGTTTAAAGATGACGAATACAAGCACAAACAACTTGAAGAGGGGATCGCTGACTTGGAGGACGTAATTAAGAGACAATTCGAAAGCGCCAATTAACGCCAATATGAAACCAACAGCACTTATTATCTTGGACGGCTTTGGGATTGCCCCGCCTTCTGATCCAAACGCGATCTGGACTGCACAAACCCCATTCATCGATTCATTGATCAACACTTACCCAACACACCTCTTGCATGCCTCTGGAATCGAAGTTGGACTACCAAAAGGTGAAGTAGGAAACTCAGAGGTTGGTCACATAACTATTGGATCTGGTGTTTTGCGCTATCAAAGCTTGCCGCGAATTGATAAGGCAATTGAAACCGGGGCCTTCTTTGATGATCTAAAGCTCGCAGCCGTAAAAGACCACCTCAAATTAACAAAAGGAAAGCTTCATGTCATCGGATTGATCGGAAATGGAGGCGTACACTCACACCAACGCCACCTTGAAACACTTCTTGAATGGTCTCATAAAAACAAGCTTCACAAAGACACATTCATTCACGCCTTCTTGGATGGTCGAGACACGCAAAAGGATCTTGGAGCGCAGTTTATGCAAGAGCTTGTTGAAACTTGCGGCAAGCAAAAGATTGCAGGAGTCGCCTCTGTGTGTGGTCGTAAGCTTGCAATGGACAGAAACAACAATTGGGATCGGATTGAGCGCGCTTACAACACAATCGCACTTGGATCTGCCGGTCTAGTTCATCAAAATCCAGTTGAAGCCATTCAATACGCATACACCCAAGAGCAATATGACGAAGAGTTTGAGCCAGTTGTTATCACTGACAAAAAGGGAACTCCGATCGCAACTTTCGCCGACGGCGATGCAGTAATCTTCTTTAACTTCCGCGCAGACCGCGCCCGGCAGCTCACCGAGGCAATGGTTAACCAAGCTTTTGATAAGTTCGAACGCGCGCTTGTGCCAAACATGCATGTTCTGACGTTTACAGAGTATGAAAAAGACCTTCCGGTTAATGTTCTTTTCGAGCCAGAGCTGATCACAAACCCAATCGCCAAGGTTGTGTCCGACGCTGGACTCAAACAATTACACATTGCAGAGACAGAAAAGTATGCGCACGTGACTTTCTTCATGAACGGAATGATTGAAGAGCCTTTTCCGGGAGAAGATCGCGAGCTCATCCCATCGCCATCAGTCGCGAGTTATGATGAAAAGCCAGAAATGTCCGCTCCAGAACTAACTGCAAAGATCATTGAGTCACTCGATGCACAACAGCACCACTTCTACATCATAAACTTTGCAAATCCAGACATGGTTGGTCACACCGGAAACCTAGGGGCGTCACGAAAGGCGGTTGAAGCAGCGGACAGTGCGCTAAAACAGGTAGTTGAGAAAATCATAGAGCTTGGCGGGCAGGTATTCATAGTGGGGGATCACGGAAACGCTGAGGAGCTTCTTCATCCGGTGACCGGAAAAGTAGACAAGGAGCATAACAACTACCCAGTGCCGTTTATCATGGTATCTGACGCGCTCAAAGACCAACGAAATACAGAGGTCACACACGAGAATCTACATTTGAAAGCACCGATCGGCATCCTGGCGGACGTAGCACCAACTATCTTGCAGGCCGCAGAGCTCCCAATTCCTCCAGAGATGACAGGGACACCGCTAATCTGATCAATATGAGCAGCTTCAAGCAGCAATTCAAAAAGAAAATGAAAAAGCAAAAGGCAAAGCAGCAAAGCATTGCCTCAGGAAAGGCTTCAAAGCAAGAAGCTCAAGCACACAATAGACAAATTGGCCTGGCAGGCTTTAGCATGGGTATCATATTTGCGATCGGCACCCTGGCAGGATTCATCATGACCGGCAGAATACTCATCGTGACCACCGCGATAGCGCTCGGCGGCATAGGGCTGGGGCTCTACATGCTCATTACCGGACGACAATAAAAAAACAAACAAAAGAACCGCCTCTAGGGCGGTTTTTAGTTACGCAATTCAGGCACCTGCCTCCCCATACAGCTCAAGGCAACCCAACTTACATCTATATAACGGTGTTGTTGTAGGACCATCTACCACACCAATCTCTTGACTTTTCCCTTTTAATGCAGTATTTTTTGTTATTAAGAACCTCTTTTGTGCATTTTATTTCTACAAATTAGTTGCTAACTATAATATATGACCGAGCTTACAAGTATTAAGTCATCGTTGGAAAACCTGCGCGTAAGCCAAAACGCAATCACATTTTTCCTTGCGAGCTATACGCTTGGACGTTCTTCAATAGGGCAAATAGCAAAAGCTACAAAGATGGACCGTTCATCCGCCTATGCTGCTTATCAGCAACTTCAGGAACTGGGACTCATGGACGAGGAAGAAAGGGGTAACCGAAAAGTTATTTGGACACGTGAGCCAAAAGCAATCATTGCCAGGCTGCGAACAGAAATTCGACGTATGCGTCGACAGGTTGAGGCTATTGAAGAATCAATGCCAGAGCTCCTGGCTCAGTATGGAAGCCACGATGATCGTCCAGTACTTCAAGCCTTTACTGGCGTTGAAGGGCTTCACCAAATCATGGAGGACATTCTTTCAAACTCTGGTTTCGAGCTACTTCTAATGTCCAACTTTGAGGAAGAAGATCGTGTGTTTTCAAGAAAGGATCATGACGCTTTCATAAAGCGCCGCATTACACAAGACATAAACCTTCGTCTGATAGCAACAGACTCCTCTAGGGCCCGTGACATTCAAGAGGCTGACAAATCAAGCAAACGAGAAACACGCATTGTTAAAGGCAATGCCCCGTTTAAAAATGAGACTTACATCTACGGCGACAAAATCGCGATGCTCTCCTTTAACGAAAGGACGGGAATCATTGGATTCATTGTGCGGTCGAAAGAGTTTGCAAATGCGCAGCGCTGGATGTTCGAACAAATCTGGCAGCAGATGACGGAAAATTCATAAAACTTGATGGCTATCGTTTGTCGCCATCAAGCACACCCACATGCAAATCATTGTTGGCGACATCGATACCGAATACAAAAATTCCGGCTCTGGGCCGGTCGTGTTATTGCTCCATGGTTGGGGCGGTGATGCGTTTTCTTTTAATCCTCTAGCAAGTGAGTTAAGGGGTAAACGACTCGTTTCACTTTCATTTCCAGGATTCGGCAGCAGTCAAAACCCACCTATTCCCTGGGGGGTGACCGACTACGCACAGTTCCTTCAGGCTTTTCTTGAAAAGCTAAACATCTCTGAAATCGATACTGTCATCGCTCACTCATTTGGTGGAAGGGTAGCCATAAAGGCGATCGCAACAGAGCTATTGCTCCCAAAGAAACTCATACTCATCGGTGCCGCCGGAGTTTCTCAAAAAGCTTTTTCTCAACATTGCATGTCTGCTGTGATCAGACTTGGAAAAAAGCTAGTAGCCGCTATACCACTAACATCTATTCGGGGACGATTAAAAAACCTTGCAAGGCACAGGTTGGGAAGCGAGGACTACCGCAGCGCTGGTGGCTTACAGGAAACGTTTGTAAAGGTTGTAAACGAGGATTTGGAAGGTGACGCAAGAAATATCAAAACTCCGTCGCTCCTGATTTGGGGAGATCAAGATGAACAAGTACCTCTTTCTGACGCAAGAATGCTTCAAGGCCATATTCAAAATTCCCAGCTGCAAATCATTAAAGATGGTGGCCATTTTGTATTTGCAACTGACACCAAACGCGTGGCCGGTCTTATAAACGCTTTTATATGATGATGCGGATTCTCTCAACATTTCATCCTAGATACGCTCGCTCTCTGATATACATGCTTCAAGCTAGTGAGTACAAAGTGCAGGGCTACTTGGCATGGCTCCATAAGGTCAAAGATTTTCGTGCCGTAGAAAGGCGCAAGCAGATAAGGTGGTCTGTAAAAACTGTCGCGCTTCTTCTTATTAGCTGGGTGCTTTTGATCGGTATTGCACTATCTGGCCTTTGGATCATATTTGCCACCAGCCAACCCTACCTGCACGTACTAGGCATGGCGATTGTACTTCTTTCACCCGCACTGCTCAGCTATATCGTCCTTGCGCCTCTGATGATTATTCAGTTACTTATACAAAAGCCTGTCGAATCTGTAATCATTCATCTGGCAAAGAAAAAACTCTCCAGACATAGTGGGATCAAAATCACCATTGCTGGAAGTTTTGGCAAGACCTCAATGCGAGAGATTTTGAGAACAGTTCTATCGGAAGACAACAAGGTCGCGGCCCCACCGCACAGCTACAACACACCACTGGGCATTAGCAAATTCATCAATACGCTCCAAGGAGACGAAGAAGTGCTAATCTTTGAACTTGGAGAATACCGCCCCGGCGATGTTAAACAGCTATGTAAAATGATCTGTCCTGATATTGGGGTAATCACGGGCATAAACGAAGCACATCTTACAAAATTCAAGACAATTGAAAGAACGGTGAGGGCCATCTACGAACTTGCCGACTTCCTTGCTGATAAACCTGTATACGTGAACGGCGAAAGCGCTTTGGCACGCGACAATGCACGCCCCGGTCACATGATATATAGCCGTGAAGGTATTAATGATTGGCGTATTGAGGATACGCGCTCCGGACTTTCTGGGACCTCTTTCATTATGGATAAAAGTGGCATACCAATGAAAATACATGCTTCGCTCTTAGGTCTGCATCAGGTGGGCCCCATCGCCCTCTCTGTTGACCTTGCAAGAAGCCTGGGATTAACACCCGGCCAAATCCGTGAGGGAACATCAAAGATAAAACCATTCGAACATCGCCTAGCAAAAAGCGTTGATATAAACGGCGTCTCGATACTCGACGATAGCTATAACGGAAATCCAGATGGCGTGAAAGCGGTTATTGCATTCTTGGCATCGTTAAAAGGGCGGCGATTCTATGTAACACCGGGCCTGGTCGAGATGGGCTACAAGACGAAAGAGATACATCGTGAAATCGGAAGAAAGTTGGCAAGAGCACGAATTGAGAAAGTGGTGCTCATTAAGAACTCTGTTACTCCATTCATAGAAGAGGGATTGCGCGATGGGGAGTACAGCGGAGAGATTATATGGTTCGAAGATGCCCCAAAGGCTTTTGCTGCATTACCACGTATGACAATCAAGGGCGACATTGTGCTCTTGCAAAACGACTGGCCAGATCAATATATCTAATGTCATTAATTATGAAAAACAAAAAAACAATTGCAGTTATTTTTGGTGGAAAGAGTGCAGAGCACGACGTTTCGATCATCACCGCGCATACGCCAATAATTGATACGCTTCTGGTGTTAGATGAGTACGAGGTGATTCCTATCTACATCAGCAAAGAAGGGCTTTGGTATTCGGACGGAGAGATGAACAGTCTTGAGTACTTCAGCAGGGGCGATATTCAGGATAAGTTAAAGAAACTGAAACCACTTAAGCTGTCACTTGGGAATGGATTATCAATAACCACTTCTGGCATGCTCGCAAAACAAATCGATATTGATTTAGTTTTTCCGGCCATGCACGGCACATATGGAGAGGACGGTAGCCTAATGGGCATACTACGCATGGCAAATGTGCCCTTTGTTGGATGTGACCTAGCAGCCTCTGCTGTTGCCATGGACAAGGTTTTAACAAAACAGATCGTGTCTGAAACTCAGCTGCCAATCGTGCGCTATGATTGGCTGGAACGAGATGAGTGGAAGAAAAGTAGGAAAAACTTTATTAAACGCGCCAACGCGCTGCAATGGCCACTTTTTGTTAAACCTGCACACCTCGGGTCTTCTATTGCAATTACAAAAGTTAAAAATCAGACGGAACTAGAACGGGCACTCGAAGTTGCGTTTCACTATGACGATAAAGTACTTGTTGAGGAAAGTGTTGAGAACCTTATCGAGGTCACCCTTCCGATCATGGGAAACAATAACCTGACGAGCGCATCAATAGAACGCCCACTCAACAAAACAGAGTTTTTCAACTTCGAAGACAAATATCTGTCGGGGGACAAGAAGGGACTTGGTTCCGGGGTTAATAATTCTTACAGCGAGATTCCCGCAAGTATTTCTCCCGAGCTTTCCAAAGAAATCTTGGAACTGGGCAAAGAAGTGTACACAATCATTGGATGCACCGGGATCGCTCGCGTGGACTTCCTGATCAATTCAAAAACAAACAAAGTGTTTGTAAATGAGGTAAATGCACTTCCCGGCAGTCTCTATCACCACAACTGGAAGGCTTCAGGCGTATCGAACATAGATCTCATACAAAAGCTAATCAATTTAGCCGAGGAGCGATTTGAAAGCGAACAAAAAATAGTTCGGTCGTTTAAGTCTTCTTTGCTGCAAAATCTCTAACGCCGAAGATTGGGTAGGAGAGAAAAACAAAAGAGCCGCCCATCCAGCAGCTCTTTTGTTTATACCTTTGCGTCGAGTTTGATACCTACAGGGCAGTGGTCCGAGCCATATACATCCATCATCACCATTGCATCTTTGATCTTTGACTCCAAGCGCTTCTCGGCCCAGAAGTAATCAATGCGCCAGCCCACATTTCGCTCACGAGCCCGGGTTATCACATCCCACCATGAGTAAACGTCTTTCTTATTCGGATACTTGAATCGAAATGTATCGATATAACCCTTATCTTCGAGTTTATCAAGCCATTTGCGCTCCATTGGTAAAAACCCAGATCGCTTTTCATTTGGCTTGGGGCGCGCAATGTCAATCTCTCGATGTGCGGTGTTTAAATCCCCACAGAGAATTACTGGCTTTTGCTTATTATACTTATCCATCAAGGCGTACATCTTTTTGTAAAAATCGATCTTATATTTCAAACGTGCCATATCACGCCCACCATTTGGAAAATACACATTAAAAAGAAAGAAATCAGGATGCTCTGTCATGATTACGCGACCCTCCTCATCCAACATCTTGTTGCCAAAGTGCGAAATCTCCATCAAGGGCCTTTCTCGAAGGAATGTTGCAACACCGCTATAACCCTTGCGCTCGGCGCTATTCCAAATCCCCATATACCCTTTTGGATGAAGGATCTCGTGCGCGAGTTGATCGACTTGAGCTTTGGTCTCTTGGATGCAGACAACCTCGGGCTTGGTTTTCTTAAGCCAATCCAAGAACCCCTTTTTAGCCGCCGCTCGTACGCCATTCACGTTCCAAGAAACTAATGTGTTGTATTTTTTTGGCATATTATAATCTGTCTTTATAATCTTCTAAGAAAAAACCAAGTTGGGAGTGTTGTGGCTCAGGCAGAGCATCTAGAGTAAACCAGCCGAGCTCCTCGATCTTGTGTGGCTCTCCGATTTGCACCTTGTCTGGGTTGATCTGAACCTTAAAGTCCAATGCAATCCAGTGGGTCTGACCCCCGTCATGCTCACGATGAACGTCTCGATGCCCCAGGAACTCAATGTCTATTACGTCTGTACAAAACTCTTCCATAATCTCACGGCGAATATTGTCATGGACCTTGCATCCAAACTTAAGCCCTCCACCACCAATATCCCACATCCCAAACTCGTCACGACATTGGTTTGATCGTTTATGCATAAGCACATTCCCCTTTCCGTCATGACAATAAAACACCGTTGTGACTCCTACATAATCCACGCCTTTCTTCATATATAAGTATTGTACTGTAAAACTGAAATGGCGCCCACAGGCATTGACTCTTTCTTAGTTTTGTGTCATTATTTGACGTTCCTGCAGGTTAGCAGGGCAAAAGCAGGGGCACAGCCCCGAAGGAGAGTCATGTCTGGCATGACCACATGGCAGAAACGCGGCCTCGCCGAGGAGAACCCGGACACAACTGCATGCATCGTGTTCGTGACCCCCGAGGAAGCCGCGATCCTGCTGCTTGCAGATGGCGAGCGTCAGGGAATCGGCGTCGACAAGGTCAATCGCTATGCGATGCAGACACTGCGCGAGCTCGAGCTGATCGAGAACATCGGTGCCCGTGCTGGCCGTACGGCCGTGCACCGGTTCACACCCAAGGCTGACACGTGGCTCCAGTTCCGCACGCGCGAATACGACGAGCAGTGGTTCGACATCGCTCAGGATGCTCCGCCCCGCAATGGCGAGTGGCGCCAAGAGCTCGAACAGATCGCTGGCCCGCGCGCCAAGCTGGCGCTCCAGAACTACGGCATGCAGCAGGCCGAGCTCCAGGCTCGCCGACGCAAGTAGCCATACCACAACAGCACGTGTGGCCCGGTCTCCTCGATCGCCTGCCACTCACCCGGCCGCAATCCCATGGATGCGGCTGGTTCTGTTTTATAACCAAAAAACCTCCCGAAAGGGAGACTTTTTGATGGGGCGGCCAACGGGAATCGAACCCGTAATACTAGTACCACAAACTAGTGTGATAACCGTTTCACCATGGCCGCCGTATTATTAATGAAATTCACTTATGGCCGTGCCAGCCATAGCTCATTCGAGCGTCGGCTGGTGCCCCAGGCAGGACTCGAACCTGCAACCTTGTGGTTAGAACCCACCTGCTCTATCCAGTTGAGCTACCAGGGCAACATTGCGAAGAGAATATACACCATTTTCGAGAAAAAATCAAGGGGCAGGCCTATAACCCACCCCCACATCCTGTCTCAATTTTATTTCTTCGTGTTCCCCATATCACCTAGCGCCTCAAATGCTCGCAAGATCTCAAGTGGCACAGCAAAGATAACTGTGTTTGATTGGTCTGATGAAAGGTCGTTGAGTGTATTCAATGTTCGCAAGTGAAGCGCACCTGTGGTTCGTGCAAGCGTCTCGGCTGCTATTTGAAGATTCTTAGACGCCTCAACCTCACCCTGCGCCTTTATCACTACTGATCGTCGCTCACGCTCTGCCTCAGCCTGCTTTCCGATAACGCGTTTCATCTCCTCAGGAAGCGTCACGTCCTTAAGTTCAACATTCTCGACCTTGATTCCCCAAGGGTCTGTGAGCTTATCAACGATCTCACGAATGCGAGCACTTGCCGACTCGCGCTCTGATAGCAGCTGATCAAGCTCAAGCTCTCCCACAACATTTCGCATTGTAGTCTGAGCAAGCTGACTCACAGCATAGCGGAAATCTTCAACTTCATTTACTGCCTTATCAGAATCTGACACTCGATAATAGATAACTGCATTGATCCGTGCACTGATGTTATCCTTCGTGATCGCCTCCTGATCAGGCACATCAACTGCCTTCACACGAATATCGACCTTGCGCATTGATTCAAAAATCGGAATCACAATGCGCCAACCTGGCTCACGCATTCCAATGTACTTACCAAGACGATATTTCACGCCAATATATCCCTGATTCACCTGCCGCACAGTCGCAACAACCAGAACAAGGATAATTATTATAACTGGACCAATCCACATATGTTTTGAGGTTAAGAATACTTAAACCGTATTCTTATTTTAAAGGAGTGTCAACGTACATGCCGCAAGCCTGGGAGGAAAATCACCAAGCATGCAATCAATATTACCACTGACAAAACCCCAAGAGCAGCAAATAATGGCAGCACACCGACCAAAACGCCCACAAACAACATACCTAGGGACTTAACAAGCCCAACTGTAAAAGAAGTGAATGAAAGAAGTGTCGCACGGGCATCAGTATCAACCCTTTGGTTGATATGGTTATCGACTATTACCTCAAGGGCTATAGAAACAAATGTCATGATCAATATTCCAATGATGATGACCTCGAATGACCCTGCAAAGCTTGACATGACAAAAAATATCGCAACCAGCAAAACTCCCAACTTGATTGCGCGCCGATCGCTTGCAAACCTTTCTATCTTATCGAGTGTTAATGGAGCAACTGCACCAATGATACGTTTTCCTGCATAGACAAAACCAACACCCGATGCCAGAAGTCCAAGCTCCTCCATTCGGATTTGATCATATTCATAAAATACATATGTGGAGGCCAGAACAGACGCGAATGAAATCACAATCCAAAAGATATCTTTATTCTTCTTCATCAATTCAATCGCTTCTTTGATGTGGTCGCCTACCATTGCAATTTCAAATTTTCCTACTCTTCCCTTGCGGGTCTTTCCAAACATCGAAATAATAACCGCGGCCAATCCAAACTGTACGACCCCCGCAATGAATGGAATTGAGTAATGAACCATGTACAATACCCCTGCTACTGCCATGAAAACAATACCAACACCGTGTGCAACAGATCGTGAGCGCCCTAAGAGTTTTTTATACTCTCGCACACGTCCCAGTACTTGTAGACGTTCATAAAATATGGCGTGATTTGTTCCGGTTAAGAGTGTGCCCGAACCCCAATACAATAAACTACCTGCCAATATCCAGTAAAAATCGCCGCCAAGGTAGAGCGCCATGGACGCGCCCTGCCCTATCATTGAAATGATAAGTGCACGTTTGTGACCCATTGTATCTGCTACTGCACCGCTTGGAATTTCCATGATCAACCCCAAAATTGAGGTCGCTATTACAATAAAAGCAATCTCTTGCAACGTTACTCCAGAATCTATCATGTAAAGCGCTATAACCGGCAATGCTAGACGCTTCGTTAGCGCTGAAAAAACATAAAACTTTTTTACATCATCAAACCATTTCATATACTCAATGTGTCATTCCCGCGAAAGCGGGAATCCATCACCTATATCGAACTCGATAATCGATGGACCCCCGATCGGGGTCGGGAGTGACAAGTTATTTCTTTGAATGATACCTCTTATGAATCTTCTTGAGCTGTTTATCAGTCACATGTGTGTAGATCTGCGTTGTTGTAATCGACTCATGCCCGAGCATAGCCTGCACTGATCGAATATCTGCTCCGTTTCGAAGTAAATCAGTTGCGAACGTGTGTCTAAGGGTGTGTGGGGTGATCTTTTTTGTGATTCCTGCTGCAGTTGCATAACGCTCAACTGCCCTTTGAATCGATCGAGGTGATATTGGCAGTGAATCTCTTCGATGTTTAGCTCGGTCATGACTCACAAACAAGTATGGCGAAGTATCTTTGCGTGCATCAAGGTAATTCTTGATTGCATCACGCGCATCATCTGATAAAAACACAACTCGATGCTTACTGCCCTTTCCTTTTACACTAAACTCACCGCGCCGAAGGTTAACTTCTTTGATCTGGAGTTGTGATAATTCAGATACTCGCAATCCGGTCGAGAACAACATCTCGAGAATTGCTCTATCGCGCTTTCCGATTAGCCCGCCAGTGTCCTTGGTGGCGTTTAGCATTCTTCGAAGCTCGTCTTCTTCAAGAAATTCGATCTTGCGAGTGCCGGTTTTGGCAAGTTCGATTTTGTCAGGAGACAAAGTCTTCACGTCGCGTTTTGATAAGTACTTTAGAAACGCTCGCAGTGCGATCAAATGATAATTCTGCGTTGACTTCTTTAATGTCACATCGTCACGACCTTCAACAGACCGATTCAAATACAACCGATACCTTCGAATCATCTCTTGAGTGATCTTGTTTGGGTAGGGGTACTTAGCCCAATCTGCAAATCGCTGTAGATAAAAGTCATAATTTCGAACTGTGCGATCAGATCGCCCTCGCTCAATCTCTAAATATTCCAAAAACTGTTGGATATATTTTTGCAATGCGCTTTTCTTTGCCATATGCCAGGGAGCTCTGTAAAAACAGGCTCTATAATAAAGTTAAGTATTTTCTTCTCAATTCCTTGAAGGGCGAGGAGGTGATGCGGCTGCATCATTGACGAGCTCTGAATGGATTTGAGGGGAAAATAATCACTTTAGTGTGGGTGTGTTTTTGCAGAGCTCCCTAGTATTATACGACACAAAATATATTTAGGCACTTTTCTATGGTAATATAAATATGAGGTGGGAGGTTCCTAACCGTTTTACCACCATGATGGCCCGACTCTTTGGACCGGGACCTACATCTACATCGCCGACAGTTGGGTCCCCACAGGGAAACCAACTACCCCGTGCCGGGGCTGGAGCTCATACTCTAGCCCCGGCCACTGCTTTCTTGACACTTTCTGATAATCCGGCTAGTATAAGCACATAATTCATTGCTGTTGGCCGCGGTTTGACGATTAAGCAGACGTCTTACTTCGACCTTCGGGTGTAATATAGAAATATGCTTAATAAGAAGAAAAAGCAGAGGATCATTGATAAGTTCAAAACTCACGATAAAGATACTGGCTCACCCCAGGTGCAGATCGCTATCCTTACCGAAGAGGTAAAAGAACTTACAAAGCACTTACGAACCCACAAAAAGGACTTTAGTTCTCGACGGGGGTTGGTAAAAAAAGTTACTGAGCGACGACGCCTAATGCTATACCTCCGACGAGAGGACGAGAAGGGCTACACAGATTTGATTGCAGCGCTCAAGATCCGACCACTTAGTGAATAATTTAATCAAGCCCGGTTCGATTTTATCGGCCGGGCTTGAATCTTTTTTAAAAACATAATTCTTTTCATATGCTACAGACCCCAAACCGCCGCGTTGGCGTTTTCATTGACGTGCAAAACATGTACTACAGTGCACGCAATCTATTTAATCGAAAGGTAAACTTTCCCAAGATCGTTGAAGAAACCATGGGAGATGGTCAACTAGTCAGAGCACTTGCCTATGCGGTCACAACAGAGGCGGGAGACGAGAGTCCATTTCTAGAAGCTCTAGAAAAAAATAACATCGAAGTTATTGCAAAGGATCTAATCGAATATGAATCCGGCCACAAAAAGGCAAACTGGGATGTTGGTATGGCAATTGATGTTGTTCGGATGATCGATATGCTTGATGTTGTAGTAATGGTCTCAGGTGATGGCGACTTTGCCCCGCTTGCAGACTATGTTCGCGGAAAGGGACGGCTCTTCCACGTTGCATCATTCCGAGAGTCCACATCATCTGAACTTCTCGAGGTGGTTGATATGTACACAAACCTATCAGACCAACCAGAAGTATTCCTCATGCCCGAGGTTACAAAGAGAAAGGCCCCGGCACGAAAACGAAAAGCACCGGCGAAGAAAAAGTAAAAAAACTTGTCATTCCTGCGAAGGCAGGAATCCATCGCTTATCGAGTTTCGATAGATGATGGATCCCGGCTCGTAGGCCGGGATGACAAAACCACCCGTTCTCGAACGGGTAGAGTCGATCAAGTTGCTCGATTCTAATCGTTCGATAACTAATTTAACGCTGTCGGTTTGAGACCATAAGGTCATCAAGGATCAACCTTGAAACCTTGAGCTTCAAACCGACGCGATAACATCGGACTTTCCCAGTCGGCGCATCGCGGTGTCAGAATCTGTGTTTTACCTTCGCCGTACGTGACCAGTACGCCTCAGGCAAAGCCTTGATTCTTCCTTGCGCTGCCTCCAACTGGAAAAGCCGATCACAACAAAGCATATGGAACAGAAAACGTTCTCCTGCGAGATTGGTGGCAAAGAGCTCACAATCAAAACAGGAAAGTTTGCGCAGTCAGCAAATGCTAGCTGCCTTGTTCAGCTTGGTGAGACAATCGTGCTCGCTACTGCTGTTATGTCCAAGACCAAACGTGAAGGACTCCCATTCTTCCCACTCATGGTCGACTATGAAGAAAAGCTTTACGCAGCTGGTCGGATCAAAGGATCTCGATTCATCAAGCGTGAAGGTCGTCCTACTGATGATGCCGTACTTGTTGGTCGATTCATTGACCGAGCTATACGCCCTTTGTTTGATGACCGAATCCGAAATGACATTCAAGTTATCATTACGGCCCTCTCATTTGATGGAGAGAATGATCCGGATATATTGGGGTTGATTGGTGCATCATGCGCTCTTCACATAAGTGACATTCCTTGGAATGGACCAATAGGCGCTCTTCGCGTATCCCAAAAAGAAGGTGAGTGGCTACTAAACCCAACCTATGCCGAACGCGAGGAAACTGACTTTGACCTAGACATTGCAGGTACTGCAGAAAAAGTCATAATGATTGAGGCTCGTGCAAATGAAACCAGCGAAGACATCATGCAAGAAGCGTTTGAGCATGCTATGGGCAATGTGCAACCAATCATCGACCTTATTGAAAAGGTTCGATCTGAGGCTGGAAAAGAAAAGCTTACCTTCGAAGCCCTAAATACAGAAAAAGAACTTGAGGCTTTGGAAAAACGTGCACCATTGGCACAAAAGGCAAAAGATTTCATGCGCCCAATCTTTGAAGAAAAGATCTTAAGTGCATCACTCACGAAAAAAACATTAATCAACGAAGCAAAGAGAGAGTTGGCAGAAAAGCTAGAAGAATATCTAACTTCAGAGGGGCATGAATCTGACGAAATAGCTTTTGCAAAGGACCTAATCTATAACTTCACACAAGATGAGGCATCACGAATCATCCTAGAACAAGGTAAACGAATTGACGGACGTAAGCTTACTGAGATTCGAGACCTAACGTCAGAGGTTGCTCTGTTGCCGCGTGTTCATGGAACAGGACACTTCATGCGTGGAACAACTCAGGCACTTTCAATTTGCACATTAGGTGCTCCTGGAGATGAGCAGACGCTCGATGGAATGGAAATCACTGGACAAAAACGCTACATGCACCACTATAACTTCCCTCCATACTCTGTTGGAGAAGCAAAACCGTTGCGAGGAGCAAGTCGGCGAGACATTGGACATGGTGCACTTGCTGAAAAGGCACTCGACCCAATGATCCCCTCAAAGGAAGACTTCCCATACACTATTCGTGTGGTGTCGGAGACACTTGATTCAAACGGATCAAGCTCGATGGCATCAACTTGTGGATCTACATTGGCTCTTATGGATGCTGGGGTCCCAATCAAGGCTCCTGTTGCTGGAATCGCGATGGGGCTTGCATCAAAGGGAGATGATTGGAAGGTGCTGACCGACCTACAAGACATCGAAGACGGCCTTGGTGGAATGGACTTTAAGATCACAGGATCTCGAGAGGGAATTACTGCAATCCAAATGGATACAAAAACCGATGGGCTGACAATCGATATTATCAAACAGGCGCTGACTCAGTCTCATGATGCAAAGAACCAAGTTCTAGATGCGATCGAGAGCGCCATCAAAGAGCCGCGCGCTGAGCTATCTAAGTACGCACCGCGTATCACAAAGATGCAGATTGACCCTGAGAAAATCCGTGAGGTTATCGGTGCGGGTGGAAAGGTTATTAACGAAATCATCGATACTACTGGAGTTCATACAATCGACATTGAGGACGATGGGATGTTGTTCATCACCGCACCTGACGGTGAAACTGCGGCTGAGGCTAAGAAATGGGTAGAGGATATTACTCGTGAAATCAAAGCTGGTGAGGAGTTTGAGGGAACTGTTGATCGCCTAATGGACTTTGGGGCAATCGTAAGCTACCTACCTGGACGTGACGGTCTTGTGCATGTTTCAGAACTTGCACCATGGCGCGTTGATAAGGTTGAAGACATTGTAAAGGTTGGTGACAAGGTAAAAATCAAAGTCATCGAAATCGACCCAACTGGAAAAACAAGCCTTTCAATGAAACAAGCTGAAGGAAACATTTACACAGAGGAAATGAAGGCTAAGGCACAAAAGCCAGGAATGGGTAGTGGACGACCTGGAGGGCCACGTGGCCCAAGAGGTGGAGGCGGACGGCCCGGAGGACGCCCGGGCGGACCTCGACCACCACGCCCTAGACCACCACAACATCCAAGACCAGATCACAAATCTGAATAGAAAATAGAAATCACCCGCCCCGTGCGGGTGATTTTGCTTTATATGAACCCACAACTACGATAGAATAACAAACATGCAAAACTTATCTATTTCAATGCACGCTGAAACGACCAAGAAACACTTTCGGTCGAACATAAAAAACTACATCTACGCAGGGTGTGTTGTTTTATTAGCGATCATCGCCTTTCAAGTCTGGATTACACGTGACACGGTTAGTTCCTTTCATTCAAATGAGATTGTTGCGTCGATTCAGGTTTTTAAACACGCAGGCAGCATCGAACAGCTTAACAACAGCCTCGGAAACGCCACCATTCTAGGACCATTGACGCTAAACAGCGTCATAAAGCTTTCAGATAGGGAATTCGCACTACATCTAAATGAATTGGGCCAAATTAGTGAAATAACCGTCGATATCGAACTTAGCGGACAAGAACAGACCCAACTGGAACAAATGGGTATTTATTCGATTACATCGAGCGGAAGGACACTAATAAGTCTTGGGTTGATCAAAACCTTTAATGAGCCAGGGCTAAAACTGACAGTCCATGCTTTAAATCCCTTCTTTGACGGTAAAATATATGAATCTAACCGCTCTGGCTGGCTCTCGATCCACAAAAAAGGGCTAACATTACATGGCTTTGGTGAAAAATCCGAAATTCGTACCGAGCTAAGCGTTCCAATGGATACAAGCATAACTGCAATGATCTCCTCAACATCAGCAGAAACTGACGCCTTAAACCAATTATCGGTATTGATCTCCACCCCATTGAACAGCATTGTTAGTAACCTCTCATCACCTTGGAAGCTGGTTGTTTCATCTGATGAAAACGATAACCTTTTCTATTCGCTGCTCATTGAAAGCGTATATGAGCTAGAGGAACTAGCTGAGGTTGCAAAATACATTAGCTCATTCGCTAGTTTGTCTACGACAGCGTTGACATTGGAGGACAAAACAATAGTTTCAGAGATAAGATCTTCCCAAGAACCAACCATCTCAATAACAACAGAACAGGATACTCACTTCCTCCATATATCGCAGGGCGAGAATGAACTCCACCTCACACAAACCCCATCACACTTACTCATTACAAACCATGATACATCGCCAAGTTTAGAGAATATTGAGACTGAGAATACGTGCAAATCAGGTGCGCATACATTTATCGAGTTAAGCTCACTTATAAAAACTTATAAGGTTCCATCGATCATCACATATCTTGATTTGGTAGCAGTAAACAACAATTCAATATTCTTTTGTTGGTAATACACAGCTTGTGGATAAACCTGTGATAATCCCTAACTTATCCACAGGCATGCAATAACTATAAACACATTTTTTATCCACATAGCAAAAATACCCTGTAAACACAGGGTATTTATTGATTGACAATATGTGTTCAACTGAATACAATATATATAGATACAGTCGTTCCTTCTACAACACCTGACGACGTCAGGGGAAGTTTCCCGAACCCACTTTCGGGGAACAGCCCTACTGCGCTGCGGTGTTAGTTCGCTTGAATCTTTGGGGGACAAGCGGATAGAACGCGGCAAAACCGTCAAATCGGTCCAGCCAATACATGGCAGGGCAGTTGTCCTTTAGCGGGACATATAGGTTTTAGACGCCGATGGACGGAGAGTCTTGTGCAAATGCATAATTTGCTCAGAACCCTCCGCCCACAGCGGTGTCCCTACACCCGCGCGTGGGCGCGAGCTCCGGAATCTTTTCCACACACAGTCCGTTGAGCCGCGCCTTTTCTTTTTTTTACAAAAATTTAAAAATATTCTATCATCGATAGACCCTTTTATTGCATTTTTATTACACAAATCGCAATGCTAGCGAATTATTGGAAAAAATGAGATAATAATCACGTATGAATGAGAAATTTGTTCAAGAGATGAAGGAACGTCTCGAAAATGAACTAGGACAACTAATAAAAGACCTTTCTGGGTTTGCCAAACAAGACCCAAAGGCAACAAGGACTGATTTTGTGTCTAAGTTCCCAGAATACGGAGATGACGACGACGAAAACGCCAGTGAGGTTGCAACATACAGCAACAACATAGCTCTTGAAGATAAACTTGAAAAAGAAGTAAGGGACATTAAGAACGCCCTTGAACGGATCGAAAAGAAGGGCTATGGAATGTGCAAGTACTGCAAAACCGAAATAACTGAAGATCGGCTGCGCGCACGACCAACGTCAACCTCATGTGTTGCATGCAAAAAGACCCTAACCCAGGAACTATAATGAACCGCAATATCCTTGCCCTTATCGCAGCTGGAATTCTGACAATAGTCGATGGGGCCATCAAATATATAGCTTTAAAACAACCTTCTCTCTTTCAGGAAGGTTGTTTCGATTCCATTCTTTGCCTATCACTTCATAAAAACTATGGTATTGCTTTCAGCCTGCCAATCCCAGTCTGGCTTACATTGATAATCTCAGGAATTATACTTGCGATACTGGTCCAATTCATGTTTCGATTTTGGAAACAGAGGTCGCCGTACACAATACCAGTCATATTGATATCTGTAGGCGCGCTTGGAAACTTTATAGATCGCATTCTAAATGGATTCACAACTGACTATCTAATTTTCTTCAACATTTCAGCAATCAACATCGCAGATATCCTCATAGTGGCTGGTGTTCTTCTGACTTTGTGGTACAGTTTTATTAGTACGGACATGAAGAAGCGTTAGACAGAGCGCTCTAAATCAACACTCCCAACACCTTGTGTATGGGATCTTCTTTTATTTATTCATCAGCACACATTGGACTTGATAGCATTCGCATAAGAGTTGAGGCTGATATATCGCCCGGCCTTCCAAAATTTACAATTGTGGGTCTTCCTGATGCTGCGATCTCTGAATCCAGAGAAAGAATTCGTGCAGCGATTAAAAATAGCGGGATGCCATTCCCGCGCACGCGAGTCACAGTAAATCTGGCTCCGGCTGATATAAAAAAGCAGGGCCCAATGTACGACCTTCCAATTGCAATCAGTATTTTGATCGCAGCTGGGCTTGTTTCGCAAACCAACATCACACAATCATCGGCTCTGCTGGGTGAACTTTCGCTTGAGGGACATGTTCGTCCTGTTCATGGCGCGCTGCTGGCAGCGACAATGTGTCACGAGCACAAACTTGAACGATTAATTGTTGCACAAGGGAACGCCAATGAAGCATCGATTGTTAAGGGAGTGCGCATCTGTCCCATTGGATCATTACGCGAGCTTGTAGATCTTTTAAGAGTAAATGATGAGCTTAGCTCTCACATCGCACCGAAGCTAAAAAAGCCCAGACAGGACGATCTGACAGACTTTGCAGACATTAAGGGTCAAGAACATGTAAAACGCGCTCTCGAAATCACAGCAGCAGGTAACCACAATATGCTCATGATAGGCCCGCCAGGCTCTGGTAAGACAATGCTCGCTAAGGCTATTCCATCAATACTGCCGCCTTTGAGATTTGATGAAGCGCTGGAAACAACAAAGATATACTCCATCTCAGGGCTATTGGGGAGAACACATCTCCTGCGGGCACGGCCTTTTAGACATCCGCACCACACAAGCTCGAGTACGGCACTTATCGGGGGAGGGACGTGGCCAAGGCCTGGCGAGGTATCCCTGGCGCACAATGGCATATTGTTTTTAGATGAGTTCGCTGAGTTCACTCGCAAAACTATTGAAAACCTTCGTCAGCCAATTGAAGATAAGACAGTAACAATCTCCCGCGCCTCAGGCACAATTACTTTTCCCTCAAACTTTATGTTGGTCGCTGCCATGAACCCATGCCCCTGCGGCTTCTTACATGACCAACAACGTATGTGTGAATGTACACCTGGCCAGATTCAAACCTACAAGCGCAAGCTCTCTGGCCCCATCCTTGATCGGATAGACCTAACAGTCGACGTCCCAAGAGTAGAGTTTGAAAAACTAACCTCAAATATTGTTGGGGAATCATCAAGCGCAATCCGTAGACGCATTCGACAAGCGCGGAAACAACAGGATAATCGATTTTCAAAACTCCTGATCAACACTAATGATCAATTAACAACAAAACTGCTTGGACGATTTTGTAAACTAGATGATCAAAGTATCGAAATTATCAAAAAAGCAATAGACCAGTACCACCTTTCTGCGCGCGCCTATACTCGCACGCTTAAAGTTGCGAGAACCATTGCCGACATCGATGCGTCTGAGAATATTCAGATCAGCCACCTTGCCGAAGCTCTAAGATATCGGTGTACGCGTTATTAAAAGCAGAAGACCCCGCACCGAGAGCTCTCGGACAGGGTCACGAACGCACAGCGCATACGTCAGGCATCAGCAGCATGAAGTTGTACCTGTGCTGATCTTGGGCGGTTCCGACAGCACAAAGCGGCAGTCGAACCCCAGCGACCATCACACTCGAGCGCAGCACCAGGTCTGTGCCCCAAAGCATCAGATAGTTACCTTCCGCGGCGGTTATGACTTGTGCAAAGTCTTCGTTGTCGGGCGTAGACACAAACGCCCGGAAGGCAATGCGCCGAAGATCCGCCCTGGGCACTTCCTTGAGCGGCCCCAGAAAGAACCACATAAATGCCGGGCTTGGCATACCACGTAAGCACAGTCCTCGCCCCCAATCTAGGTCAGGGAAGTCATCCTGCATATATGAGAGCTTCATATAAGTTGCCTCGTCAGATCTCCAACCCACCTCTTCACCCATGAGCCACCTCCTTATCATAGACCACAAGCCCACTATTCTTATCAAAAACTGAGGCTATGTCAACCAAAAACACCCCACGTACGCGAGGTGCTCTTAAGCTTTCAAACTATCGAATGTATTCTAACGGGTTCATCTTTACACCGTTTACAATCACCTCATAGTGAAGGTGGGTACCTGTTGAGTATCCGGTTGTCCCACAAAGACCAATTGCCTGGCCCACAGTAACATACTGTCCGGAAGAAACATATAAAGCTGAGTTATGGGCATAACGAGTCATTATTCCGTTTCCATGGTCAATATCAATTACATACCCGTAGCCACCATTCCATCCTGAGAATGTCACATATCCATTATCTGACGCGTAGTTATAGTTATCGTAGTAACAGTCAACATCCAGTCCACTATGACGCCAACCATAGTACTGTGTGATCACACGCAGATCGGTTGGCCAAAGCAAGTATCCAGTTCCTGTTGCTTGGGTGGATGTAACGCTGGTAGTAGTTGTTGTAGTTGTGGGGGTTGAGAAGAGCGAACTAATGGCGCTACTTGTAGACCGTGTAGTTGCCTGAACCTCTCCTCCGGGAATAATCAACTCATCACCAATTGATAAGATTGCGCCACTGCTCATTCCGTTGTAATCCAAGATCTCATCCTGATCAATATCATAGTCATATGCAATCTGCGCGATAGTATCTCCGCTTAAAACTGTGTGCTTTACTCCATCAAGAGGTAGGATAGTTAAAGTATCTCCTGGTTGCAGCACAGAGCTAACACTCAAGTTGTTTGCCCACAACAAAGTATTAATCGAAAGGTCGTAATCAGACGCGATCGAGGAAAGCGTGTCTCCACCAGCAACTGTATAAGACTCAGCCTCAGATCGGTCTGTTGAAATCTTGGCAACAGTAGCTGTCTCAGTGCCAGGAATGGCAACAAGGGCCTCTCCGCCATAAAGCAGCTCCTCAGACACGGCAATGTCCTCTTCTAAAACAGCCACTGCCTGAGTGGATTCAATAGAAACCCCGGTGCGTTCACGATACTCAACAGAAGCAACACTTAGTACAACGTCCTCACTCGCATACTCCTGCACAATCCTCCCAGCGTCTTCTGCAACAAGAGCATACATAAGACTTTGCTCACCAAATCCTTCCGCCCGAACAATGCTTGTTTGCAGATTCAAAACTCCAACGATTAGCACAACGCCAATGATAACACCATGCACGGTGTAACGATTAGCAACAACGAGCATCATCTTGTTTTTGGCTGGTTTATAAACTGCCATCAAGTGCCTCTTCAAAGAAAACAAAAGCTGATATACCGGAACAAGCGCAAAAACCAATACTTTTGTGACAACTCTCATGGGCCCGAAGACAGAATTTAGTGCACGCAAAAAAACAGGCTTGATCCTAACAAGGATTCGAACAGCCTTGAGTGCATGTCTCACAATAAATTGTTTGAAACGCTCTTGTATACCTATTTGGTAATGCTTAGAACAATGCTAACGATAGCAAAACCTCGCCCTGATGTCAATCAAAAAAAGCTATTTTTTGACCAACGCTGGTCATCTTTTTGTCTGAAATCAATAAAGAGTTGTAAACCGCGTTCGTTGACAATAGCTCGAGCGATTCGTATTATTAGCACGCTATTAAAAACTTAATGTCTTAGATCTTTTCTATGGATATAACGCTTCTGGCGATGTTGGTTGCAGGTCTTGCAATCATCTACACCATCTTTCTGATCTCATGGATCATGAAGCTTCCTTCAGGTGAGGGAAAAATGAAAGGTATTGCTCTTGCAATTCAAGAAGGAGCAAACGCCTACCTTGCGCGACAGTATCGCGTAATTGGACTAATCGGAGTCGTAGTATTTCTTCTACTAGGCTTCTTTCTAAACTGGACTACAGCAATCGGATTTGCAGTTGGTGCGGTCCTATCCGGAATTGCCGGGTACATTGGAATGCTTGTCTCTGTTCGTGCAAATGTCCGCACAACGGTGGCAGCGAAAGATGGACTTGCGCCAGCACTAAATGTTGCTGTTAAGTCAGGTGCTGTAACTGGACTCTTTGTAGTAACGCTTGGGCTTCTCGGATCAGCTACGTTCTACTACTTCACGCATGATGTGCATGCTTTGATTGGTATCGGATTTGGAGGATCACTTATTTCCGTATTTGCGAGACTCGGTGGAGGAATCTTTACTAAAGCAGCAGATGTTGGGGCTGATCTTGTGGGAAAGGTTGAGGCTGGAATCCCAGAAGACGATCCACGAAACCCAGCAGTTATAGCAGACAATGTTGGAGACAATGTTGGAGACTGCGCTGGAATGGCAGCTGACCTTTATGAGACCTATGTGGTTTCAACAATGGTCGCGATGCTCATCGGACTTCTCATATTTGGAAATATCGAAGCTATTATCACATTCCCGTTAGCGGTAGGGGCGGTTGCAATAATCGCAACTGTGATTGGAACCTTCTTTATTCGACTTGGATCAAAGCAGGGAATCATGGCAGCGCTCTACAAGGGACTAATCGTTAGCGGAGTTCTATCAGCCGCAGCCTTTTACCCACTTACAAATTGGTTGCTTGGTGGGATTGAGGGAATCAATGCAATAAACGTATTCTGGTCATTGATTATCGGACTTGTTGTTACAGCACTAATGGTGGTTATTACTGAGTACTACACATCAACAGACTACAAGCCAGTACGTAACGTTGCAGAGGCTTCACAAACAGGACATGGAACAAACATCATTTCAGGACTAGCACTCTCAATGCGCTCAACCGCATGGCCGGTATTAGTAATCGTTGCTGGACTTCTAGCATCATACGCGCTTGCAGATATCTACGGAGCAGCAATGGCAGTGATGTCAATGCTCTCACTTGCTGGAATGATTGTTACCTTGGATGCTTATGGACCAGTAACTGATAACGCTGGAGGAATCGCGGAAATGTCAGGACTGCCAGCAGACGTTCGAGAGACTACTGACAAGCTTGATGCTGTTGGAAACACAACAAAGGCTGTTACAAAAGGATACGCAATCGCATCTGCTGGACTTGCAGCAACTGTATTGTTTGCAAGTTACACTGAGGAACTTTTAGCAGCAGGGCAGGAGTTCGCGTTCTCACTTTCAAACCCATATGTCGTGGCTGGGCTACTAATCGGAGGCTTACTTCCTTACTTGTTTGCAGCATTTGCAATGGAGGCTGTCGGAAAAGCTGCTGGTAGAGTTGTTGAGGAAGTCCGACGTCAGTTCAAAGAAATAAAAGGAATCATGGATGGCTCTGGAAAGCCCGAGTATGGTGCGTGTGTAGACATCGTTACAAAGGCTGCTCTTGGGCAGATGATCATTCCAGCGCTCATTCCAATTGTTGTACCAATTGTTGTAGGAATCTTCCTTGGACCCGAAGCCCTTGGTGGCCTACTCATCGGTTCAATCGTAACTGGACTCTTCTTGGCAATCTCAATGACAACTGGAGGTGGAGCATGGGACAATGCAAAGAAGTATATTGAACTAGGAAACTATGGCGGAAAGAAGTCATTGGCGCATGATGCAGCAGTAACAGGAGACACTGTTGGTGATCCTTATAAAGACACAGCAGGACCTGCAATAAACCCAATGATTAAGATCGTGAACATCATTGCATTGCTGATTGTGGCACTAATTATCTAGAACTGACACAAAAGACCCCCGACCCGCTCGGGGGTCTTTTTGTTGACATATTCGACAAAATCCGACATACTCCGCGCGTAAATCAATCAATAATTTCTATGTCATATACGACACAAACAGATAAAAACAAGGTTACTTTTACCATCACCATTCCGGCAGAAGAAGTTAAGGCAGCAATGAAAGAAGCTGCAACGCGGATAGGTGAGAGCTCAGATATTAAAGGATTCCGTCCCGGAAAAGCTGACTATGCTACGATCGAAAAGCGAGTTGGTGAAATGAAAATTCTTGAAGAGGCTACTGAAGGACTGGTTCGAGAGGCCTTCATGAAAGCATTGCTCGAAGAGAAAATCGAAAGTGTTGGTCAGCCATACTTTAACATGAACAAAATGGCTCCAGGAAATGATATGGAGTTTACTGCTGAAGTGTCGCTCATGCCAAAGATCCAAAAGCTTGCTGACTACAACAAACTTTCTGTGAAGAAAGGGGATGCGACTCCAAAGCAGGAGCTTATTGATCAATCAAAGAAAGATCTTGCAAGCATGCAAACAAAAGAAGTTCGCGCAAAGGCCGGATATGAACTCAAGCAAGGCGACAAGGCAGTTGTAAATCTTACAATGAAGAAAGATGGAGTTGTGGTTGAGGGTGGCGAAGGTCAGAATCACGGGATCTACACTACTGAGAGCTACTATGTTGAGGGGTTTATCGACAAAATTATCGGAATGAAGGAAGGTGACTCCAGGTCATTTACTCTAAAATTCCCTAAAGAACATTATCAAAAGCATCTAGCCGGTCAGGACATTGAGTTCACTGTTGAGATGAAGGAGATCTTTGAACTTGACACTCCAGAGTTTGACGACAAGTTCGCGCAAGCGCTTGGAATGAAGGATATAAAGGAGCTCGAAGAAAAGCTTATTGAAAACCTTACAAAAGAAAACGAAATGGAAGAGGCTCGACGACAAGAAAAGGAGATGCTTGAGATGATTGCAGACAAATCTAAGTTCGATGACATCCCTGACATCCTTGTTAACCAAGAGGTTGAAAAAATGATCCATGAGATGCAGCAATCTATCTCACAACGTGGGATGAAGCTTGAAGAGTACTTGCAGTCAATTGGAAAGACGATGGCAGATATGAAGCTCGATTTTGCACCAAATGCACTCACTCGAGTAAAAGTCTCTCTCATCTTGCGGGAGATCGCGAAGAACGAAGCTGTAAAGATCGACGCAAAAGAACTTGATTCAGAAATCGAAAAGGTTGCAAAGCAATACGAGGACAAAGAACAAAAAAAATACATCCAATCACCACAGTATCGGGACTTTGTGGAGATGCAGATGAAGAATAAAAAGGTTATTGACCTACTTCGATCAAAGATAGTTAAGTAAAACCAATACAAAACAACAAAGAACCGCCTTCGGGCGGTTCTTTTGATATTGACAAAAAGGCGATAATACGGTATGTTCGAGGGTACCTTCAACCCCAGCCACCAACCCCAAATGCAGCAATGCTGAAAGGACTGCATGGATTCCTACACCCGCAGAGTAACCCTCAAATGGATTGCCATTATAGTTGGTGCCCTAGCTCTCCTGATCATCCCGTCATACATCGGGAGTCTCAAGGGGGAGCAGAACACCTGGCACCACCTTTCAACCACCTACCAACGCCATGATATGGAAGGATGCAGGCCCTGTGACGGTTCGGCACAAGAGTGCTGGCAACGAGCGAAGCTCAACGACTGCGAGAGCACGGAGAACAAGCAACTGTGCCAAAAGCGGAACAATGATGTGGACCCCTGCGTCAAGCACATCCATGGCTTTGCTGCGGCATACATCTACCAAAACGGAGATACGGCCATCCTCGTCATCGAACATCCTGAAAGGCGCTTGGGTCTTGCCCTGGCCCTTGCCAACCAGTTTGGCCTCGGCCCCACACGGGGCGAGTGCATCGACCGCAGGAGGGCCCAATGAAGAACCGGGTTCGCAAACAAGACAATGTTCACCGGATCATCATCTCGTGGATGGTGCTCTGTCTCTACCTCGCCTTCTGCTCTGCGCTCAAAATGGCCACAGAACAGGTGGCTGAGCAGCGAACCAGGGCAAGGATCACGAAGTGCTTCGAGATGGCCTCGTCGTACGAAACATACCAGGCTCAGGAGAAAGCCCCTGGTATCAACTGCGGTTGGGGCACCACCCTGCGCAAGAACGAAAGCGGCGCCATTGTGATCACAATGGACCAACGCATCGACTGGTACCGCATCCCGGGAAGCCAGCACATCGAGAAGATCAAAGACAACCCCTGGCTCCTCCTCTACCCAATTACCCGGGTGCTGGATCAAGCCTTTCCCGTGATGGACGAAGAGGGGTCTGCAGGCCAAGAAAACGGAGGCTTGCAAAAATAGCATGGCGCTAAGTTCGACAGCCCATGCCTGAACGCCTTGCCGCACCTGCGGTCAGGCGTCATTCTTTTTTTATTCAAGCTTCGCTCCGGTTGATTCGCGCACTTCGCGGGCTTTTTGTTCAATTTCCAGCTCGCGAACAATGTAATCGCGATACTGATCGTATAAAATCTTCAAGCTTTGAAATTCCTGCTCGCGCTCTAGGATTTTCTTGTGTTGCATCTGAAAGGTCTCGATAAAATCCTTACGCCCTCGATCCCGATACTGCTCAATCGAGTAGTAGATGTATCCCATGCGCTCAACAGCGTCGAAAAAACGACCCTCAACCGAATCCTCACCAACGATCTGATATGCACTCATGAACTTGTCGCGAACCGGTAAGGGTAGTTCCTTCATCAAACCTGTAGCTTGTTCGCGCTCAATCTCGTCAAGCATGGTCTTCACGCGTTCGTCTTGCTTAACAGCATAGCGGACATCACCAATACGACCCTCGCCAATGTCGTGCAGCAGTGCTGTAAGTAACAGCTGCTCACCATCAAGCTTTCTAAGTAAATTTCCCTGCTCCTCTTCAATCGCCAACATAGCAGCGGTTAGTGTGACTGCTCGAAATGTATGCTCAAGCACACTCTCACGCTCATGACGAGGAAGAGAGGGGAAGTGGGTCCATCTGTGGACCTGTGAGATCATTTCTGGCGTTTGGGTGAGTAGATGTCCCAGGGCTTCAATGGGTTGCATATGAACCCAGGTTCGCACGACAAGCTATCAACGTCAAGTTTGAAGAGATCTGATCCAGATTGGTATAATTAAGACACAAGCAGGAGGAACTTCCTGTGTTTTTTAATCAAAAATATGCAAGTAATAGCTACCATTTGGAAAGATCCATACTATTTTGACCGAAACCAAGCCATGATCGAAGCTGGGGTCGATGCTTTTCGCATTAAATGCTCACACTGGGGTGCTGATAAGATCTCTGAGGCGCTTGTTAAAGCCCGTGAGCAGATCAATCAATCGGGTCGAAACGTAATGCTGCTTGCGGATCTCCCCGAGGCAAAGCTCAGACTTGGTAAATTCCCTCAAAACAAAATCGAAACGCACGCAGGGCAGGAGTTTCGATTCCTACATGGCCCAGAAAGCTCTGACCCTCATGCATACATCCCGTTCCAAACTGAAAATCTTGCAGATCACTTACGTGTTGGTGAACAATTCTACATTCAAGATGGTCAGATGAGCTTTGAGGTGACCGCGATACACAGCCCAAACGAGTTTATTGCCAAAACATGCCACGCTGGTGAGATTGTACAAAAAACAGGCATGGCAATTCCGCGTGCGCTGGATCGATTGGATCATGTAGTCCCGCTTATCGACGATATTATTGAACACTTACCAAAGAGCAGGCCTGACCTTGTTGCCTTTTCATTTGTTAAATCGCGGGCAATGCTTGAACAGCTTCTTTCAAAGCTTGAAAAGCACACGACGCCTGACTGGAACCCCCGCGTCATAGCTAAAATCGAATCAAAGGAGGGGGTTGAAAATATCGACGAGATTCTCGAGCTCGTTCACGGCATTATGGTGGCCCGTGGGGACATGGCGCTTACCATGCCGTATGAATATGTTGGGTTGATTCAGAAAAAGTTGGTCGCAAAATCACGCGCAAAGGGTAAGTATTCGATTGTTGCTACCGGCGCGCTTACTTCAATGCTCTCACAAAACATTCCGCAACGCTCTGACATACTTGATGTGACCAATGCAGCGCTCGACGGCGCATCAGCCATCATGCTTTGCAACGAAACCGCTCACAGCGAACACCCAGAACGCTCTGTGACAGCCGTAAAGCGCATCATCCGCGCGGTTGAGGTATACTAAGGACAACAACAATCACATATGTCAGAACTCATTATCCTAAAAGACTTGATCGTTAATGCGGGCGACAAGCTCAACAAGTTAACTCCAACACTCAGGCGCGGCGATGTCTCACATAAAAAGCTTGGCGAGACTGTTACCAGGTTGGACAAAGAGATCAATAAGTACATCATCGATCAACTTCAAAATCAATTCCCAGATGATGACATTGTTAACGAAGAATCAGAGATGGTTGATGGAAATGGTACAAAAAGAAAGTGGTATGTTGACCCAATTGATGGCACAAACAACTTTGTGCACCATCTGCCATTTTATGCGATATCTATTGGCTTGAGAGACGAGGGTGGTTGGGCTCTTGGCGCTGTATATGATCCGCTTCGGAAGGATCTCTATTGGGCAGAGCGTGGAAAGGGCGCGCACTTGGGCGATAAGCAGATATCAGTCTCAAAGATAAAAACTCTTGAGGAAGCCATGGTATTTGAGGGTCATGGATATGGGGAAGAAATGCGCAACCAACACGCGCCAGTTATAAATTCGATAAATTTAGAAATCCCTATGCGCCGCGATCTTGGTTCGGCCGCACTTATGGTGTGCTATGTGGCAGAAGGGAAGGGCGATGGGTTTATTGTTACAGGAGTAAAATCCTGGGACTGCGCTGCGGCAGCACTTATTCTTGAAGAGGCTGGAGGAAAAGTAACAAACTATGCGGGCAATGCATGGGCGCCGGAAGATCACACAATAATCGCATCAAACTCATTGCTGCATGATAAGCTTCTAAAGCTTACACGCACATGATCCTTACTGTTCACATAAAACCAAATGCAAAAAAGGACCAGGTGAAAGCCTGGCTTGATTCTGGGACTGTAAAAATCGACATTGCAGCGCCAGAGGTTGACAACAAGGCCAACAGGGCGCTTATCGAATTCCTTTCGAAAAACTTGGGGGCAGCTAAAAGCCTCATAACTATAAAACGCGGACACTCAAGCCGCGTTAAACATATTGAACTTCCAGATTCGGTTGATCTAAGTCTGATCAAATAACAAACTTTCCATCCCGAGCGCCAGCCGAGGGATCTCACGAAACTAGATTCAAGAGATCTTTCGACTCCCTCTGGTCGCTCAAGATGGGGGGGTGCAATTCGACAACTAGGGTTTATCAACCCCACCATCATTCCAAGGGTTGCATCTCAGTATTCGATAACCACCCTTCAAACACCCCCACACAACCCCATACTTCAAGATCGCGCGCTTCGAGTACTCAGAACAGGTTGGGTGGAAGCGACAATATCCATGCGGAAACAATACCCTCATCGGACCATGGTCAAACGAGAGGGTTTTTTGATATGCAATTATTGGCCAGGTGGCCAGAGTGCGCCAATATCGAATTAGTCTTGCCATAGTTCAGCTTTTCGAAGTACCGCGAGGAGTAGCTCTTCTTTTTGCGCATATGTAAGCTCAAGCGACTTCGCTGATGTTAACAACACTACATCAAAGCCCGACTTAATCGAATCAAGGTGCAGTCGAATGATTTCCCTATACTGCCGCTTCACGCGGTTTCGCTTAACCGCACTCTTGTGAACCTTTGTCCCGACCACAATCGCGAATCGTGACTCGTCTCGATTGTTCTTCAAAAACTTAATACCACAGACTGGATCAAAAACACTCTTACCGGTCTTAACCGTATTCTGAACCTCTAATTTTCTCTTTAATCGATTCTTTTGCTTGAACATAATTAAGTCAAATCAGTAAATGGATTCATAGCCACCTCCCAAAGATGACCATCTAAATCTTGAAAATAGCCTGAATACCCGCCCCAAAATACATCCTGTGGCTCTTTTACGATTTTAGCGCCCAGTGTACGAGCCTCATCGATAACACGATCAACGTCTACCTTAGTTGGTTCAAGATGCGCCAGTGCTACACCTCGAAACCCCTCACCAAACTGATCTACGGCAGCATCCTGAGCTAATTTATCCCACGGAAAAAGCCCAAGCCAAGATCCGTCAGCTTTAAACATAACCATCTCCATATTATCCTCATCGTTTCCGTGAACTTGAAATCCAAGCCCCTGGTAAAAAGCTTTTGCCTTGCGTAAATCTTGAACACCCAATGTTATTAGTCCGATTTTTGACTTCATATATGCTTAGTATAAAAGAAAATAGATCGCATTGCACGATCTATTGTCTTTAAGCCATGCGGGCTGCGACTGTAAGTCGCTTTCTGCCCCTGGCCCTGCGGCGCTTTAGTACTGCGCGTCCGGGCTTCGTTTGCATTCGCTTACGAAATCCGTGTTTACGAGCACGGCGCCGCTTTTTTGGTTGGTATGTCCTCTTTGGCATATGTGCTCTTAAGGCAATTCTGGTAAAAATCGCGATCTGTTGGCTCACGCCTGTGGTGTTCGACGCCGTACGTTCCAGTACGACTTACTTCGCTCCTCGCCGTGCACCAACATCTCATCGATTTTTCCCAACAATTGCATTTATTAATCCAAAGTGCCGAAACTATACAATTTAAACGGTTTTTTGTCAAGAATCGGGGATAAACCCAGACTTTCACACACACTATCCACATTCTTTTCACATTTTGTACTATTTATTGCCACTTGCGACCTGTGGATATCTGATATATTATTCACAGCGTCGACTGTGAGATATATTAATCCAGGTCTTTGCAAAATTCTATGAAATGTTGGTGCACGGGATGGCAGCCTTTGAGG
Source organism: uncultured Gammaproteobacteria bacterium (assembly GCA_964452565.1). GTDB lineage: Bacteria > Patescibacteriota > Patescibacteriia > UBA9934 > UBA9934 > UBA9934. Next base: position 659,336 of record CAYVLY010000001.1, read on the forward strand.
CGTACTAGAACGTACGGTGAAAAGATGCCAGGGACCCATAAGCCAACAGGTCGTGAATTTTGCAGAGATCTGTTATTACCCCCATTGCTATGAACACCCACGAACTATGGCAGGCCACTTTAGGCGAGCTTGAGCTAAAGCTCAGCAAAGCTCACTTTACTACGTGGTTTAGAAACACCTTTATTGTTGATTATGAAAATCACCAGGTGGTTGTGGGGGTTCCAAATACATTTACAAAAGCGTGGCTTGAGAAAAAGTATCACAAGGACATCTTAAATGCGCTTCAAAACATTACAGAACAGCCTTTGAAAGGACTGGGGTATCAAGTTGAAACACGCCCATCCGAACCAAAGGCTATTGTTTTTGAAACAGAGAAGCAAGTAACTGACGCTCCTGAACCACAACAGGCATACGAGGTTGCCGAAAGCCTTGGGTTCACAACTGCCGGTCAGGAAAGTGGCGGAACTAGGCCATCCTCACTCAATAAAAACTATACTTTCAACTCTTTTGTTGTAGGAAAACAAAATGAGCTCGCCTACGCTGCAGCCCAGGCTGTTGCCGCACACCCAGGAGGTACATACAACCCCGTTTTTGTGTATGGCGACGTGGGGCTAGGAAAAACACACCTTTTGCAGGCCGTTGGACACCACATCAAAAAACAAAATCCAAACGCACGTGTCTTATATGCCAGCTGCGAGCACTTCACCAATGATTTTATCCAGGCTGTGCGCGCAGGAAGAGCAAAGGAATTTAAGGACAGGTACCGAAACGTTGATCTATTGCTCATCGACGACATTCAGTTCATTACAGGAAAAGAAGGAACCCAGGAGGAATTCTTCCATACCTTCAATGCGCTTCACCAGGAAAACAAACAGATCGTGATTTCCTCTGACAGGCCACCAAAAGCAATCGCAGCACTTGAAAAGCGGCTTTTGTCGCGCCTAGAGTGGGGAATGTTGGTCGATATCGGGGCCCCAGACCTTGAAACACGTATCGCAATTCTTCAAATCAAGTGCCAAAAGCGTGGAATCGATTTAGCTCGAGACATTCTGCACTATGTTGCATCAAATATCTCATCAAATGTGCGAGAACTTGAGGGTGCTCTAAATAAAATAGTCGCTTACCACCAATTTAAAAACCTTGATCCAACACTTGAGACTGTAACTCCGATCGTTGATGGATTTGATCTGAACACGATCAAGAAGACCGTGTCTCCAAAGCACATCATTCAGACAGTTGCTGAGTACTTTGACATTGATATCTCTGATGTTCTTGGAAAGAGTCGCGAAAAGCGCCTAGCGTTTCCGCGACAAATCATTATGTTCCTACTACGAGAAGAAATGAGCATCTCTTATCCATCGATTGGTCAGGAGCTTGGTGGAAGAGACCACACAACAGCAATGCACGCCTACTCTAAGATCCAAAAAATTCTCAAAGACGACGAACAGCTAAAAAGAGACCTTGATCTAATCAAACAAAAGATGTACTCCGGATAAAATCTGTGGACGGCCTGTGCGCCTGCATTGAACAACTATGTGATTTTCTGTGCATAGAGGTGAACACGGGGTGTGCATAAATACGACACAAAACTTGTTCAAAAAACTATGCACACAGAGAACACCAACAAACGCACAGCAAACCCCCAACTGCACACAGCAAACCCCGGCCAAAACAAAGCAAAAAACAGACTTTTGCACTTCATCCACACCCCCTACTATTACTACTATTTATATAAATATATAAACTTAAAACAATAACCAATAAGTCCCATGAAGTTATCCTGCACAAAAGAGAACCTCTGTCAGGGGCTCTCCATAACAAGCCATATAAGCACAAAGAACGTTAACTTGCCGATACTCAACAATGTTCTACTTAGGGCTGACCAGGGAGGACTTAAACTAATTTCAACAAACCTAGAAATCGCGCTCACTTGTTCCATTAGAGGAAAGCTTGAGCAGCAAGGAGAATACACAGTGCCATCAAAGTTGTTTTATGAATTTGTTAGTCTGTTGCCAGACGAGGTGGTAAGCGTTGACCTTCATGACACCGGACTCTTCGTGTCATGCGCCAAGGCAAAGACAACAATCAATGGGATCTCTCCGGCAGAGTTTCCACTCATTCCGCCGGTAGAGGGGGAGGTGAAATTTGAGGTTAATGTAGCCGATCTTAGAAAGGCGCTATCACAAACACTATTTGCAACTGCCACCAACGAGGCGCGACCAGAGCTTACCGGTGTATATATGAAATTTAAGAACGGCAAGCTGACAATGGCAGCAACAGACAGCTATCGTCTATCAGAAGTTCAGATAAAAGCACCATCAAAGGATCAGGAGTACGAGGTTATTGTGCCGCAAAGAACCCTTGCTGAGCTAAACAGGGTCTTTAGTGTGTTTAAAGACGATGTAGAGGCCTCTGAGAGCGTTACAATGGAGCTTGCGAACAACCAAGTAGTCTTCCGATATGCTTCGGTTGAGCTGATCTCAAGAACCATTGAGGGTGTGTATCCAGATTATCGACAAATCATCCCAGGCAAGCACGAAACCAAGGTTGTAGTAAATCGGCGGGACCTGGTTCAGGCGATTAAGAGCGTTAGTTTGTTCGCAAAGCAAGGACTATACGATATTAAGATGAGTGCTAGGCCGGGCGAGGCATTGACGTTGTTTGCACAAGATGCAACTCGAGGAAAGAACGACGTTGATCTGAAGTGCGAGGTCGAAGGGAAAGAAAATACAATGGCTCTGAATTATCGATATGTTCTAGATGGGTTAAACTCGATCAATTCAGAAAGGGTCGAAATACGGATGATCGATCCGTCCAGCCCATTTGTACTAGCACCGCATGAAGACGAGAGCGACAAGTTCATCTACATCGTAATGCCGATCAGGCAATAGGAAGAAAAACAAAAACCACCCGCGGACAGCGGGTGGTTTTTTTGTTTTGTGATTATTCCGTTGTTTCTTCTTCGGACTCCTCCCCTGTTTCTGACAAATACTCGAACGGATTTTCAGCTGCAGCGGTTTCGGTCCCCATGATTGAAACTTGAACAGGTTCGATGTCTATGTTGTTGTCTCCGCCGTCTGTAACAAATCCATAGATTAGATAGTCACCCTCGCCTGGGAGTGCCCAGCTTACAGTGTTCACTGCGGACGGCGCCTCGATGTGTTCGATAAGGCTCGTGGTGCTGTCCCAAAGATTCTGAGCATATAATGTCATTGAGAGAATGTCTGACTCATTCATCTCTACAACCACCGTATATGGCTCTCCATTGGCTTCGATTTCCTGCCCATTGAATGGATTGGTAATCGTGACATTTGCTGTGTCAGCGTCCTCGGCTACGTCGATCTTAATGTCGTCACTTCCTTGGTTGTCAACGTCGTCATACGCGACAACTGTGAGTGTGTGCGTTCCAGAATCGACCCAACTTGGGAGTTCGAGATCAATGTCTGATGTATTGCTGGTCTGCTTTACCACAACGCCATCGATTTGATATTCGATTCGATCAACCCCGCGACGTGCAGTTGCCTTGACTTCTACACTGAATTCGCGGCCAACAGAGTCGTTGTTGTCAGGCGACTTAATCGACACATCTGGTTCGTTTCGATCGGTGTGCACGTCGTCCTCTTCTGTTGGGATCTCACACTCCTCAAGTGGTGCCTGTCCCTCCTCGAGACTCTCATTATAATTTGTGATGTATGATTGCACTGCAGACTCCCAACGCTCGTAGGCGCCATCAACCGGCTCGCTTACAACACCGCCTGTTGGGTCGTCTGGGTTTATGTAGTAGAGGATGTTGTGATATTCGCCACAAACCTTAGTTTCCTTGTATCGTTCCGGAGTTTTATCTGTTGCAAGCTTTCCTGACGCTGTGTCAATTGTGACCTCTTCGCTTGGCAGGGTTCCATCAAGCACCGCGATGCCAGTAATTGGGATCTCAGGCGCGTTGAAGTATTCGATTGGCTCATCAGCAAGCGCGGCATACATAAACTCGTTCCAGATTGGTGCTGCCACTGAGCTTCCTCCAGATCCACGGTTCATTGCTGTACCGTCTGTGTTCCCTGTCCAAACTCCAGCAACAAGCTGCGGAGTATATCCAATGGTCCAGGCGTCCTTGTAGTCGTTTGTAGTTCCAGTTTTTGCTGCAGCTGGTCGAGATCCTAGTGTCAGATACCCACCAGCGCCAAAGAATGGAGCTCGAGCTGAGTCATCTGAAAGTACATTGGTAATCATTCGCGCCAGGTTAGTGTCAAGCGCGTCTTTTCCGTCGCTTTCTTCCCACTCTTCAAGCACTTCTCCGTCAGAATCTTCGACCTTCAAGATAGAAACAGGCTCATAATATGTTCCCTCATTTGCGAACACGGCATATGCAGACACGTGTTCGATCAACTTGACCTCAGCGCCACCAAGCACCATTGAAAGCCCGTATTGAGCTGGGTCAGTGAGTGTTGTGTAGCCAAGTCGCCCGGCAAAATCAGCTGCAGCATTAACACCAACAAGGTAAAGCATCTTAACAGCTGGGATATTTAAGGATCCCTGCAGTGCACTTCGAATAGTTAGCGGCCCATGCTCTTTTAGGTCATAGTTTTTCGGAGAATACGGACCAGTAGCCGTTCCAAACTCAGTCTCAACATCCCACAAGAGCGTATTTGGCGTGTAGCCCGCTTCAAATCCCGCAGTGTATACAATTGGTTTAAATGATGAGCCTGGCTGAAGTGGTTGCTGTGTAACGTTTACCTGCCCGTCAATGTCGTCATCAAAGTAGTCAACTGATCCAACCATAGCCACAATGTGTCCGTTGTCTGGGTCAATCGCAACAAGGCCAGAGTTGTTAAAGCCATAAGTTTCTGATCGTGCGTCTCGGTTATTTAGTACCGCCTCTTCTGCTGCCATTTGCATGTCATAGTCGATTGATGTGACAACAGTCATTCCGCCCTGCTCTACTTCCTTTTGACCATACTCCTCTTCAAGCTGCTCCTTTACCCAAAGAACAAAGTGTGGAGCGTCAATGTCAGAGTAGTAAGCTGTTATGCTGGTGTCCTCCAGCATTGCAGCGTCGGCTTCTTCTTGTGTTATGTATCCCAACTCTGCCATATCGCCTAAGATCCAATTTCTTCGTCCTTCGAGCTCATCAGGATTATTAAGATAATATGTTGTTGCCTGTGGAAGCGCAGCAAGTGTTGCTGCCTGAGAAAGACTTAGATCCTCGACTGCAGAATCGTAATATGCGCTTGCTGCAGCCTGCACACCATAGTTGCGTGATCCGTACGGAATCTCGTTCAAGTACAGCTGCATGATTTCGTCTTTTGTATAGCGTCGTTCAAGCGCCAGCGACAGAATGATCTCTTTAAACTTTCTAGTAAAGGTTTTTTCATTTGAAAGAATGGCGTTTTTAACAAGTTGCTGTGTAATGGTTGATGCGCCTTGAGATTTACTCAAAGTCACCACATCAACAAAGATTGCGCGCAAGATTCCTCTGTAGTCGATGCCCCCATGCTCATAAAAGCTCCGATCCTCAGCTGTGATAGTTGCCCAGACCATGTACTCGGGGATCTGGTCGAGCGTCACTAGTGTTCGCTTTTCGTCCCCTGCAATCTCGTAGAGAAGATGTTCTCCGGTTCTGTCATAAATCTTAGTCGACTGCGGAACCTCGCGGATTGTCAGTGAGTTTGGGTCTGGCAGGTCTTTAGAAAGCCAGGCAAAAGCACCTAGCAAAAATATGCTCCCCAGCAGCGCCACGGCCACAAGTACCAATAGGACATTTTTGATAAGCGTGGGTCGATCTGCCTTTTTTAGATATGCGAAATAGGAATCTAGCCTTCGCTTCCAGCCTTTTTTGCGCGAAGAAGCCCAAGTATGGTTTCTGCGGCGCGGAGAATGGGGTCGACTCATAGTAAACAAGATTATCAATGATTTGTAAGATTATACGAAATTTTGCCGATTTTGGCAAAAAATAGTGGATTTTTTCTGTGCTAATTTTGGCTCAAAATCAGACTTATTCATTGACTTTTGGGGTCAAATATGCTATAGTATTGATCCCTCGTAAAGCGAGGGTTTTTTGATACATGGGTTTTCCTGTTCAAAAAGCCTAAGGTTGAGAGGGGTCGATTGAGTGAGAATTCGCATAAAGAATGAACTGCTTTTACGCAGCTTATCCTTTAATCGAATTCAATAAACCCTATGAAATACATTTCTCTAAAGGAGGTGCTTACGGTCATCAAAAAGTCTCCGATTGAGTGTGCATTAATTGGACTATTAACTTTTGCATTGGCCTATGTTGTTCTCCCAATTGAAGCCTCTGCAAGTATGGACTTGGATTACACTAACGAAGCTTTGGCTCTCGAAATAGATGCAATCCAGAATAACTTCCGTGAATATGGACAGTTGCCAGAGTCTGACTTGCGAGGACCAGCCTACACTATTACGGTGCCGGCAACTGCTTATAACTCGCTTCCAGAGCAGACTGATGACACCCCGTTTATTACGGCCTCTGGAACAACTACTCGTCACGGAGTGCTTGCGGCAAACTTCTTGCCAATTGGTACCCGCGTGAAGATCCCAGAGATCTACGGTGATGATATCTTTGTCGTAGAGGATCGCATGAACGCGCGATATTGGGAACGAGTAGACATCTGGATGGAAAGCTATGATGATGCGATCCAGTTCGGATACCAAAACATTGAAATTGAGGTTTACCCAAACCAATAAAATAAACAAAAACCCCGGCCGTGAGTCGCGGGTTTTTGTTTTTGTAGAACCCAGAGCCTTTGCATTTAACTGGGTTCTGAGGTCTGGTGTCTGGGTTCTGCCCACAGGTCTTTTTTTGTTTGGTGCGAAATGCTAAGATATATCCAGTAATAAAGCATTTCTATGAAAAAAGCGATATTTGGTCTTTTTGCCCTGGTGCTACTAGGGGCAGGCTGTATGCCAGCGGCCACAGTAGAGGGTGATTGGTTCTTAGCATTTGATTTGCCAGACGGGTGGGTCATGGTCCGCGAATACAACATGGGCGGCGAGGCTGTTCCAGTTGACGAGGGGGTTTCGCGTGAGATTTCGGACATTGTTCTCCAAAGCACATCGTCCCATATCTATACAAGTTCGGTTGAGCTAGATGAGGAGGCCCTTGCAATGACCGGGGAGATTGTGGCCGATCACTTCACCTACATTCGAGTATTAAAGCTTGATGATAGGCGTGTGATTCCTTCTGAATCAGAAAATATGGGAGACGGTTTCTACAAGGAAGATATGTGTGAGGGCGTTGAGAGTTGCGAGCTTGAGAGGGCTGATAGATACCGTTACTACTTTGAGACCGATACATCAAAATACCAGTTTCTTGTCACACAGGCCGGTCAGGAGATTGAGGAGGCTGAAGGTGTCATCCTGAGCGCGACAGAGGTTACAGTAATTGAGTAATTTTAAGATAAAAGTAAAAAAGAGGCTTATGAAAAAGATTTTATTGTCATGTGCGCTTGTGGCTATGGCTGCAGTAGTCGCGCTTCCAGCGTCAGCTGCATTGGAATTCCCAACAGTGGCTGGTTTGGAGCCGGGATCACTCATCAAGAGCGCGGCATCAAGCACCGTCTATTACTTTGGTGAAGATGAGATGCGTTACGGATTCCCAAACGAGAACACGTACTTCACCTGGTATGACGACTTTGATTCAGTTGAGACGATCGCTGTGTCTGAGATGGACATGGTCCCATTCGGAGGAATGGTTACATACAGGCCGCAGCTTGGAAACGATGGGGCTACAACCAGATTGCTAAAATTATCTACTGGATCTGAGGTATACGTTCCAATTGGTAGCAACATGCTTGCTGCGATTAAGAATGTAGATAACGCCAACGCATTATTTGGTGATTATTGGATGGACCTCGTTGATGATCTTCCAGATGTATTTGTCCCGCACTACACAGTGCTTGGTGGTGTTTTGGCAGATGACGTGAGTTTTATCGATTTAGATGATTACACAATCTCAGACAGCATTGACCTTTTTGAAACAACTGGCGTGATGATGTATGAAGACCCGCTTCGTTTTGCTGCAGAAGACGAGGAGGTTGAGCTTGATGATGACGGAGATCACTGCTCTGATTCCTACTGCGGTTACAATGTCGTTAGAGTTAACCAAGGTGAAACAATTAAGTTTGTAAACTACACAACAGAGACACTAACGGTTCGTGAGTCAGATAATAACCTGTTCACAACGGGTAGTATTGATCCAGAAGGGATCGTTGTGTTAACCATCGATCTAGAGCCAGGTGAATATGATTTCCGAGCAGATGAGGACTGGGACATGATGGGTGTGTTAGTTGTTGAGTAAAGTTGAGATAATCAAAAGCACCCCACGACGGGGTGTTTTTGATTTCACTTTTTACGGTTCAACCCTATTTGTAAGAAGTGATTTTTTATATGAGACGCCCTTGATCGGATCAGGGGCATCCAGGGCTATTCGATTATATCAAATAGTCATGGATAGTGGAGGCCACGGCCGGACTCGAACCGGCGAATAGCGGTTTTGCAGACCGCAGCGTTAACCAACTTCGCCACGTGGCCTTATCAATGGGTTGTAGGAAGGTATTCCTGTCGACCACCTGTCAAAGATGAGCTGCGGAGCAGCGCCTGTCCGCCAAAGCTCCGATGGGAGCGACGGTGGATTAACCAACTTCGCCACGTGGCCACGCGAGGATTGTAGCAGGTTTGAGGTCTTTTTTCAAGCATAGAACCCGCCGGTGAGGGCGGGCACGGTAGCGCGGGCAGAGAGTCATCGGCACATCGTAGGCGGATTGGCGTACAAGCTGTCCGTGATGCAGCCCACACATCCACTGAGCCTAACGGGCGCGTAGAGCTTCTTAGGGCATAGGCGAATACCGGGAGCGGTGTGCCGAACCTCGACAGAGGCCCTCTCTGTTTCGAATTCGATCATCTGACCAAGCGCAGCTGTCTCGTGTCGAGGTCTGGGATGGAAGGGGCACCAGGCGTTCATGTTGCCTCCAATGGCAGTGAGTTAACGAACCTCTTGCAAGATCCGTACGATTTGGTCAAGTTGTAGTGATGCTAGGTTTTTTGGCACAACTTCATCCGCAGCTTTCTGAACATCTGTGTGCATTTCCTCAAAAACTTCATTCTTCAGAGCCTCGGGCGCGCACAGTACCAGGTCGGCCGGTTCCTTCTGAAGTTCTTTCATGAGGTACTTACTCAAGCTCTTGTACATTGCTAGTCGAACATTGTGCTTATCTTCATCAAAATCACGAGGTCCGTCGTTGCTTGTTCCACTTTGCATGCCCTCACGATCGATTTCTTTGGCCTTAAACTCTTTCACCTCTTCGATCTCGCGATCCTTTGCGATATATACACGCGCAAGCTCATTGTTTGTGACAACAATGTAGGTTTTTTGCTCGTAGGGTTGATAATGATGTGAGATTTCCATATGCATATATTATACCAAGTCAGACGCAAAGCTGATATAATGCCTGTGATATGAAAGGAGGATTGAAAAATCGTGTTGGTTTTTTCATTCGAGAGATTGTTTTTGGTTTTGAAGACTCGTTAGTTTCGACCCTGGGCGTTGTGACAGGAGTTGCTGCAGGAACTCAGAGTCAATTTGTGGTTGTGCTAACAGGCGTGGTGCTCATTTTCGTTGAAGGACTCTCAATGGCTGCCGGAAGTTACCTCTCATCTAAGTCTGCGCGTGAGGTCTTTGAGGATCGTAAGCGTCAGGACGGTTCACGCATGCTTCAAGAACGAATTTCAGACAACGAGTCGCTTGAGCAGGCCTTGAAGCGCAAAAAGTTTTCCAAAGATCAAGTTTCCCGTATTGCAGACGTGCTTACACAGGAACGCAAGCTTTGGATAAAAGAAGTCCAGCGCTGCGAATATCGATTTGCACCCGCGGTCTCTGGTTCACCCGTTGCCTCTGGTGTTGTGATGGGCGCGTTTTATCTCATTGGAGGAATTTTCCCACTTCTACCATATTTCTTTCTACCAGTGCTTGAGGCGATCGTTCCATCGATCATTATCACTGGCCTGGTATTGTTTGGGCTCGGATTTGCAAAAGGGAAGGTCGTGGGTGGTCATCCGCTAAAGAGTGGATTTGAGATGACCCTTATATCACTAACAGCCGCATTGCTTGGATATCTAATTGGCCGGCTTGTAGCAACTTATTTTGGAATTGATATTTATTAATTGTGTTCTTACACCGATTACAAAAAATACATGCAACAGAATTCCCGCGCGGGAGGAAGTGGATTAATGGCAATCCAATGACCTTGAAGTCACTGAAGGGCAAGGTCGTGCTTTTAGATTTTTGGACATACTCATGCATTAATTGCATTCGAACGCTTGAGCATCTGCGCGCGTGGCATAAACGTTATGCTGATAAGGGGTTGGTGATTATTGGGATTCATACGCCAGAGTTCGAGTTTGAAAAAGATCAGGCTAATGTTGAGAGCGCGGTAAAGCGACTTAAGGTCAAATACCCAGTTGTTCTTGATTCTGATTACAAAATCTGGACGGCGTATGCTAATCGATGGTGGCCACGTAAGTTGCTTTTGAATAAAGATGGAGAAATAATCTACGATCACATTGGCGAGGGCGGATATGCTGAAACCGAGTCTCAGATTCAAAAAGCTCTTCGTGAGATTGGTGTAGATGACCTGCCAGAGATTGTGCCTGACGTATCGGTCGGCGGCGGGATCTGCTACCGAACAACCCCAGAAACATATCTTGGATTTTTGCGTGGTAGATTTGGAAATGCACATGGCGTAATCCCGGGCGCTGAGGTTGATTTTACTGATAGGGGCGAGCATCAAGATAATCTAGTGTATCTACACGGTCATTGGGTAATTGACAAGGAACGACTGAGTCATACAAGAGCCCTGGCTACTGCTAATGAATACCTGGCTTTGAAGTACAGCGGTTTCTCAGTAAACCTTGTTGCTGGGTCGCTAAAGAAGAATAGAGCGGCTGAGGTTGAAATCGAGCTAGATGGCAACCCATTGCCTGAAGATATGATTGGCACCAATGTTGAAATGAAGAATGGAAGGGCGGTTGTGCGCATGACTGCATCGCGTATGTACAACTTGGTTGACTCGGACGTTTATCACAAGGGTACCCTGAAGCTTAAGACAGCGTCTGATCGCTTGAGCATGTATGCTTTTACTTTTGGTGGGTGTAAAGGGCAATAATATGTCACCCCTGCGTAGGCAGGGGTCCATCGAGGTGTTGAGCTCGACATAACGATGGATCCCGGCTCGGTGGCCGGGATGACAAGTTATAAGAAGCATGAACCCCACGCGCCTGAGAGGCGGTGGGGTTTTGATGTACGAGGCGGCGGCTAGCGCGAGCCGTGACGGGCGAACCAGGGGCCCTCCAACGGGAACTGGGCGGCCAGTTCGGGCTCGAGCTCGGTACCCAACCTATATCCAAACACATGCCGGGCAACACCCTCGACAAGCTTCAGGCTCTCGCGACCGAAGTACGTAGCCTTGAGCAAGAGCTTGGAGTTACACTGCACAAGCTGGCCCGCGGTCTCGAGCATGGGCCCGTTGCGACACAGTGCGTTGTAGGAACGCTCATCGAGAATCCCATTGCCGCACAAGACCGCAAGCTCCGTCGTAAGGGGGAGCTTGGTGGGCTCCGGCAGCAGATCGCGGACTTCGGCCGGGATCGGTGTCTCGAGTTCGATCCCGAGTTCACCAAGCACCCTTTCGATCTCGTTGAGCGCACGGAACGTGAATAGGCCACTGGCCTCGAGCTCGGCCCTGGTCTTTATGGCGATCTGCCAGATATACTGGGCGTTGTAGCGCGCCAGGCATCTCCAGGTATGGTTTGAGAGCTCTAACTCATCGCAGCGCCTCAGGAGGTTCTGGTCGAGGCCGTTGAGCAGTTCGCGCTCGCGTGCTTCGGCCTTGAACTCGGCGAGCTCAGCCCGAAGTTGGGCGTTCTCGGCCTGGGCGGCTTCGAGTTGGGCCTTCAGATGTTCGTTCTCGGTATGCAACCTTTGTTTTTGTCGCTGAAGTGATTCCACAAATGTGCTTTGCATGAAGGCGTCCTTGTACTTTGGTAAGGTTAGTATTGATGGGGCGAATCCGTTGAAATGGTTGGTAACATTAGCAAATAAATGCAGCACTGTCAACCATGATAGAATAATTGACAGAATGCACAAATTTTCTTATTCTGAGGCATCGATATGAAACCCAAGCAAGTATATCTAGATCACTCAGCATTGACCCCAACTCGCAGAGAGGTGGTTGATTTGATGTGCAAGATCGAAGATCGAAAACTGGGCAATCCATCAAGTATGCATATGGGGGGTAAGGAAGCCCGGGATCTAATCGAAGATGCTCGAAAGACCGTGGCCGATGCTATGGATGCGCGTCCCGACGAGATCGTTTTTACTGGAAGCGGAACCGAGTCAGATAATATGGCGATTCTTGGGGCCGCCCGAGCGCATACGGCTCATGGGAAGCATATTGTTTCATGTAAGACCGAGCATCCAGCAGTTCTCGAAACTCTTCGATATCTAGAAGAGAAAGAGGGGTTTGAGGTGACTCTACTCGACGTCGATGAGTACGGACAGGTTTCGATCGATGACGTAAAAAATGCACTTCGCGATGATACGATTCTTGTTACAATCATGTATGCGAATAATGAGATCGGAACTATTCATCCGATTTCAGATATCGGTCGCATGCTTCAAAAACAGCGGAAACAGAACAAGACACCATATCCATTGTTTCACACTGATGCCTGCCAAGCCTTTGGGTATCTTGATATGCGCGTCGAAGCGTTGCATGTCGATCTAATGACCGTGAATTCGTCAAAGATCTATGGACCAAAAGGTGTAGGTGCTTTGTTTGTTAAGCGCGGTGTGAAGATCGCGCCCATCACATTTGGTGGATCACAGGAGAAAAGACTTCGACCCGGAACTGAGAATGTGACGGGAATTGTGGGATTTGCCAAGGCGGTTGAGCTGGCCCGAAAGGGTTGTGAGAAGGAAGTGAAGCGGCTAACAAAGCTTCGCGATTGGTTTATCGATGAGATCAAAGATCAAATACCAAAAGTTCGATTAAATGGCCACCCAGAGCAGCGACTTCCAAATAACGTCAACATTTCATTTTTAGATATCGAAGGCGAGGCGCTTTTGTTATATCTCGACGCCGAAGGTGTTCAGGCTTCGTCTGGGTCTGCGTGTACAAGCGAAAAGCTTGATCCAAGTCATGTCATTCTAGCGCTTGGAGTCCCATTTGAAGTGGCGCATGGAAGTATTCGATTTAGTTTGGGCCGATCTACGACCAAGAAGGATCTGAAGCGCGTTCTTGGTGTGCTCCCAGGGATCGTTGAACGTCTTCGCAAGATAAGCCCAGTAAAGATCTCAAGAGAATTTGAAAATTAGTATGGTAGATGATTTTGTTGCCAAAGAGGTAGAAGGAACAAGTGGCGATGTTGTTAATCGAGGCGAGTCGTGTTCTTGGTTTTATTCAGATATTGTAAGAGAGCACTTTTTTAATCCGCAGAATTTTCTTGAAGGCGAACTCGGGGAAGGAGAATACAATGCTACAGGTCGAGTTGGCTCTCCAGCTTGTGGTGATGAGCTTAAGATCTGGCTGTGGGTTGATCCAGAGACCGAAAAGATTAAGAAGTTCTGGTGGAAGACCTTTGGATGTGCTTCCGCAATTGCTTCAACTTCGATAACTTCGGTAATTGTTACTGAAAATGATGGCATGACTCTTGATGAGGCCTGCAATTTAAAGCCCCAAGACATAGTGGTACGCCTTGGGGGCTTGCCCCCACGAAAGATTCACTGCTCAGTCCTTGCGGATCAGGCACTAAGAGATGCTATTAATGATTATTATCTTAGAAGCGAGCAATCTGATAAAATGACAACATAATGAAATATTTATAAAGTTTCACAATGTGAACGATCGTTCATGATGTGAAGCGCCAAAAGATTATGAAAATAACAATAAAAGTAGATCCAGATTTGTGCATTGGTGCTGCAAGTTGTGTGGTGATTGATAACACAAGCTTTGAGCTCAATGAAGACAACAGGGCCTATGTGCTTGATCATGGAGAGGCGCCCAATGAGCCAACATATGAGCGGGAAGTTGAGGTAACTCAAGAAGAGTTGGATCGGGTTCTTATGGCAGCACAGTCTTGTCCAACAATGGCAGTGATCGTGACAGATGAAAATGGCAAGCAGTTATATCCTGAAATATAGAATATGAAATTTGTAATTATTGGCGGTGGGGTTGCAGGAACCACTGCGGCGGAAGAAATTCGAAAGCGCGACCCAAAAGCCGAGATAACTATTATTGAGCAGGAGCCGCACAGGCTTTACTCAAAAGTTTTGCTTGCAAAGTATGTAACCGATGAGCTTGATCGCGATCGGTTGTTTTTAAAAACAGAGAATTGGTATTCAGAAAAGAACATCGAGTTAATGAGTGGTGTACGCGTTTTGCAGATCAACTCGAAAAACAAATTTGTTGAGACATCTGATAAACGGGAGATTCCGTACGATAAATTAATCATAGCAACCGGCCAGCAACCAAAAATGCTTGAGGTTGATATACGCGGAATGGCATACTTTCGAACACTTGATGATGCCGAGGTTTTGAAGTCATTGATTTCCGAGCTTAAATCAAAGCCGAGAGATCAGCAGCGGATGATTATTATTGGCGGTGCGTTTATCTCAATGGAGTATGTTCACATTGCACAGGCACTTGATATTCCTGTTTCGATCATTCTCCGATCTGGCGGTTTTTGGTCAAGGATTATTTCCGAAGAGTCTCAGCAGATGCTTTTGAAAAAGGCTGAAGATCTCGGAATCGACATTCACACAAACCAAACATTTGATATCCTGGGGGACACAGAATTCGAAGGCGTGAAACTTTCCAGTGGCACAGAGATTAAAGGTTCGATCCTGGCGGTTGGAGTTGGAATCCAGACTGATGGTCAGTGGTTGATTGAATCAGGTATTGAGGTGGGGCGTGGTGCAACATGTGACAAGCGCTTTGAGATTCAGGAAGATATCTACACGATCGGTGACGTGTGTGAGTTTGAAGATGGTATTATGGAGCGAGCCATGCATGTTGGTAACTGGACCAACTCAATTCAGCAAGGAAGATGTGTTGCAGCAAATGTACTTAGTGAGAAGTGTGATTATGAGTTTGTAAGCTCGTATGCGACCCGACTTGGAGACATTGAGATCACATTCATTGGCGACACAGACCGATCAATCGCACAGGATGTCTGTCGAATTGAAGACGGTGATGCTGTTATCGAGCTATTTGATCGAGGTAACAGAACTGTTGGCGCAGTGATTCTAGGTTCAACAAAAGAACGTACAAAAATCACAAAAGCAATTCAAGAAAAGCAACTTTATGAGCTCTAAGCATCCACTAGATAATACAAGGACATATACAACATACGATACCGCGGACATTGTTTTTGGTGTTGAGCGACTTTCGCAGCAGATGAAGGCTGCATTTGAAGACACAAAAGCGATCAAGATACCAGGGGCGTACTTGGGGGTTGATCGTGTATTGGTTGCTGGAATGGGCGGTTCGTCTCTTGGGTCCCATGTTTTAAAAACCGGACTTGCAGATCACATAAAGGTGCCTGTTGAGTTGTTGCGTGGATATAATCTCCCGTCATGGGTAAATTCAAAGACACTTGTGGTTCTATCAAGTTTTTCAGGAAATACAGAAGAGGTTTTGTATGTTGCAAAGCAGGCAAGGGAGGCTAAGGCAAAGATTGTGGGGATTGCTAGCGGCGGCAAGCTGGCATCTTTAGTAAAGCGACAAAAGTACCCAGCTTATTTATTTAAACCAGGCGATTTAGCCAAGGAGCCGCGTCTTGGACTTGGGTTCTCAATTGCAGGAACCCTTGGACTTCTTGAGCAAGTTAGACTTGTTAAAGTGTCAAAAAAAGAAAAGATAAATTGGTTGCGTGCCATGGCAGAGGTAGTTGATAGCTGCGCCCTTGATGTCCCAGTTAAAGAAAATCCAGCAAAGCAAGTTGCGGTGGCCTTAAAGGGTAGGCCCATGCTAGTTGTCGGGTCCGAGCATCTGGCAGGCATTACACATGTGTTTACCAACCAGATAAATGAGACAGCAAAGCAGTTTGCACAGTCACACGAATTACCTGAGCTTAACCATCACCTCATGGAGGGCCTCACGTTCCCAAAAGGGCTATTTTCAAAGTTCACCGTTGTGATGCTTAAGTCAAAGCACTATCACGCACGAACTCAAAAGAGGTATCCGATTACAGCAAAGGTATTTGAAAAGCTTGGGGCAGAGGTGATTGAATATGAAGCTCGCGGGGAAACTAAGTTTGAGGAGGTAGTGGAGGTATTGCAGTTCGGAAGCTTTGCAAGTTATTATCTAGCCATGTCTAATAAAGTCGACCCAAAAGACATTCCATATGTTGAGTGGTTTAAAAAGCAATTGGACAGATAATAATAGAACAAAGACTACAGAACTCAGATCACAGATAAGGATCGGCGAAAGCTGATTCTTTTGTTTTTACACTGGGTTCTGTGTTCCAGCCGTCGCTACTTCGTAGCTATGGCCGGCAGGCTGCTTTCTGCTATAATAAAGCCGTATGAAAAAATACCCAGGACCCGTCTCAAAAATAATCTTTGACAAATCTGTAGTCTCTTTTTGCTGCAAAAACTTTAGATCTCGTCAACATAGCTATGGTTATGTTTCCTCGATCTTCAGCCTTTTCGCTAAAAAGATCCATACAGATTTTCTAAAGCTATTTCTGAGACGGGTCCTCGCAGTGTTTTTATTAACCCTTGGTTTATTTGGCGTCGGTGCGCCTGTGGTTCAGGCACAGTCTATTGCGGATCGTTATGATGACATCCAAGATCAGGGTCTTATTTTTGCCGGAATTTGTCCTGGGTCAAACGAAACTTGCGACTGTAGAGATTATGGAAAGTGTACCCTGGAAGACATGATGCAGTTGCTTGTTAATCTAAGTGTATTCATTTTCGGAATAACAGGCTCTGTCATGATGTTGATCATTGTATACGGGGGATTTAAGTGGATAATGGCGCACGGAGAATCTGCAATGGTCGAAGAGGGCAGAAAGGCGCTTATTGGAGGGCTCGTCGGACTGGCAATAATCATGGGCGCCTATGCTGCCATAAACGTTATCGTGTCTGTTATAAAAACCGGAGAGATTCCAACTACCGACATTGAAGAAACCATTGGTGAGGGGGCTGAGGATATTATTGATACGCAATAGGTAAAATCCTGATATAATCACTTTATGAAAAAGATAAAAGCTATTATTGCAAGTATTAGTGTTATGGCCTTGCCATATGTGGTACATGCGCAAGTTTCCCTTACAAACCCTCTTGGCGAGAATGATGTTCGGGTGATCATTGGAACGGTGATCAAGGGTGCATTATCAGTTGCAGGTACTTTGGCGCTTTTAATGTTCGTATATGGAGGGATCTTGTGGCTTACGGACATGGGAAAGGGTGATCAGGTGAAAAAGGGTAAGGACATTTTGGTTTGGGCAACACTTGGAATCATCTTGATTGCTGGGGCGTATGTGTTGACCACCGCTATCTTCAACGCAATCCTCATGGGAAGCGTTGAGGGGTAGCCTCTTTCCATCCCGAGCGACCGCAGGGAGTCGGGGGATCTATTAACTCAAAGATTAATTTAATCATTTAAGTAATTAAGCATTACTATGACAAAAACATTGGCCATGTTTGCACTTAGTTTCTTGCTTGTCGTCCCAGTTTTGGGAACTATGAGCTTGAGCACTGGTGTTCACGTTGCGCATGCGCAACAACTTGAAACTGAGGATTTCTTCGAAGATGAGTTCTCAGAGAGTACTGGCTTAGGTCAAGCCGACCTAAAGTCAACAATTGGAAACCTTATTCGAGTATTCCTAGGGTTCCTTGGAATTATCGCTGTTGTGATGGTTCTTCTTGGTGGATTTAAATGGATGACAGCTAGTGGTAATGAAGACAAGGTTGCGGAGGCAAAGCGGCTGCTCATTGCTGGTGTGGTTGGTCTTGCGATCATCTTGTCAGCGTACGCAATAACAAGCTTTGTTATTGAGTCGGTGATCACGGCATCAGCCGATTAGTTTTCACATGACCGTTTGTCCGCACGCTGTGGGGACATTCGGCTATGCGAAAATATATCGCCCTTGCAGTCATTGGATTGCTTCTTAGCCCAACCCTTACATTTGGACAGTTAGATCCAAGCGAGACCGGATTAGAGTCTACTGGGGAGGAGGCATATGGAACACTTGATCAATCAATAGGTCAGTGGGTTGGATCAAAGATCATCACCCCTGCACTTGCCCTTGTTGGTGTTATATTCTTGGTACTCATGGTTTATGCTGGGTTCCTATGGATGACAGCTGGAGGAAAGTCAGACCAGGTTCAGAAAGCAAAGGACCTGATGATACGCGCTATTATTGGAGTAATCATAATCTCCGCAGCGTATGCAATTACAACCTTTGTGTTCAGAGCTATAGGTAGCTAGTATGAAAAAGATAATCACAGCGTTTACCCTGTCTGCGTTCTGCGTTCTGGGTTCTGTATTCTGGGCCAACGCCCAAGACTTCACAGGTCAACTAGATGAGGCTCAAAGTGAAGTTGGATTTGCACAAACTGATATTGCGACAATGATCGGTACTATTATCGGAGTAGCCCTTTCAGTCCTAGGAATACTACTTTTACTTCTTATAATCTATGCTGGATTCCTATGGATGACAGCTGGAGGTGAAACAGATAAGACCAAAAAGGCTAAGGATTATATGATTAATGCAGTCATTGGTTTGATCATAACCCTAGCGGCCTATGCGATTTCGCAATTTGTTATTAATGCTATTCAGGGTACGACATAGAAAAGTATCGTGAATAATGATAAAATACTATTACTTATTAATTTAAGAGCTCTTAATTCATATACTATGAGATATCTCGAAAAGCTAGGTGTGCTGCTCGCAATTGGACTTTTGTCTGTCCCAATGCTTGCTGCACCAGTTCATGCGCAAGATATCGGTACACACCTTGATACTGCTGCAGGTTCTGCAGGGCTATCAGCAAGTACTGACCTTGCAACTATTATTGGTAGCTTGATCAATGTATTCTTGACCATTCTTGGTATTATCTTGCTCGTCTTAATCCTTTATGCTGGATTCCTATGGATGACAGCTGGAGGTGAGACAGATAAGACAAAGAAGGCTAAGGACATCATGATCAATGCGGTTATTGGATTGATCATCCTGCTTGCAGCGTATGCGATTTCAAATTTTGTAATCGAAGCGCTTGGAGAGGCAGGAGTAGCTGACTAGGCAAAATACAATCAGACAAAAAAATTACCAGGGACATGCCCTGGTAATTTTTTATGTTTAAAGTGTTTAACCATTTGGCTCTACCTCACTTGTTTAAAGTGTTGACTCCAAAATAAACATTTGAACAACTTAAACATATTAAACAAAAACCCTTGGCTGTGGCAGGGTTTTTACAAAGCAACAACCCCGCCACACCTCATAAGGGAGGGGGCGGGGTCACGGGTCACCTTCACAACACTTCTTGAGCTACGGGCAGAAGCTGGGCTTCTTGTCCTTGCCCTTGAAATGCTCGCACACCTTCTGCTTCGTGTCCTGGGGCTCTGAGGAGGACTCGTGATGGGTCGTTGAGCTCGAGGGCACGGTGGCACTTGCGTTCTGTGAGCCGTTGAAGGCGAACGAAAGCCCGAGTAGTACGAAGGCCAGAGGCAGGATGACGAAGAAGGCGTGCAGTAGCATGCTCCCGCCCTTTTGTGCGAGGCGTTTCCGTTCGAGTGCGTTCCAGTGATGCGGGGCAAAGGACATGAACTCCATGATGAAGTAGATGAGCATTGCCGCGACCATGAACGTATGCCAGCCTGTCATGCGTGTGACCGACCTTGTCCAGACGATCGTATCGAAGACCCAGAACATGGCCCATCCAGCGCCGAATCCCAAGGGGATCAGGGTCCCCATGAGAATTGCCAGGTGACGAGACCAGGGTTCGCGTCCACGTCCATCGTTGGCCTGCTGGCCATTGTCATCGCGCAGGATCTGGGTACTGAACCTCTGTTCAGCCCAGCGCACCAGGGGTGCGATCAGGCTTTCCCGGCTGAACGGGTTGAACTTGCTCAGCAGAGATTTGATAGCCGTCGGCAGTTTGTGGTACGGGGCAAAGATCGACCGGAAGACTGTGAAGAGCAGCACACTGCTAAGTATATGGCTCCCACTCAGGCGTAGTGGCGGGTAGTGCCAGTCGCCTGTGAGCAGGACCAGGCAGTTCAGGAAGCCGGGCTTTTCAATGAAGCCCAATCCGTAGGACCAGAGATCCACGCTGCGGAGATAAAGGAGCGCGATAGGGATGAACCCGATCAGCCAGAGGGCGCCGATGAACAGCAGGGCGCCTCCACCCCACCCCAGCCACTTTGGCAGCCTGTTCTGGGCGAGGTTTTCGCCCCAGGCATACAGCCGGTCCTTGGGTACAAGGGCGTCGAGCTTGTCGAGTGCGACCATGAGCCAGCCCATCGGGCCAGTGCAGTGACGCTTGGCTGTCATGATGAGCCGTCGTTGGTCTTCCCAGGGGCGCATACGAGCCCACTCGAAGCCATTGTCGTGATCGTAGGGATTGAGCGTACGTCGAACCTCGTTAGGATTACTCTCAATCGCTCGAGGCAGCCCATAGCTGATCTGCCACGCGTCACCTTCGAGTCCGTTGCTATCGTTGTCGCCATTTCGGCGGGCGGGCGTGTCGTCGCTACGCTGCTCATCTTCTGCGGCAGCCAGAATACCCATAAGCACGTCGATTTCTCGCATGGTCCAGGTAGTCCAGATGCTCAGCGGGGGCTCAGGGATGGCTTGCATGTTCGGGAGTACGCCATGTGCCTCTTCTGCGGCGCTGCCCAACGCTTCCCGGACTTCTTGTTGGGTAGGGCGGTGGCCCTGTCGAGCACGAACGGCCAAGTTGCGCAGGCCAATGCCGATACGTTCGGACACTTCCTCGACCGCCATGCCAGCAATCGGGTTGCCCTGCGCCAGCCTGCGGCCGACAAGTTCTCCGATGAGGTTGAGCGCAACAGCGGTCAGCTGTGGCGGCACAACCATGAGCAGAAAGTTCACCAGGCGACCGATATGGCCATCAAGCGCGTTGAGGTTTTGGGGATCTGATCGGCTGATGGCGCGCTCGAGAGCTTCTGCCATGTGTTCGATCGGAATCTTGATATAGAGGGGGATGTCGTCCATGACGTGTACCTCGTTGTGAAGGTTGATTTGGTATGGGACGGGTCGTTGATCCGTCCCAAAGACAGGGAGATCAAGACGGCTAAACTTAGCATTGAAAACAGCTTTTGTCAACTTAGTGAGGTTGACAAAGTAGCTAAAATTGGCTACAGTTAGACGTCTGCAGAGCTCTCGTGAACTCGAGTTTCTGTAAACAAGTTTACCCCCGTCCCCTTTCCAACCCGGAGAACACCATGAACATCTTGTTCGTCCTTCTCGCCCTGCTCGGGCTCCAGAGCGCCGAGGCCGGTTCTTGCAAGGAGATCTGTCCTGCGAACAAGCCCTGCTTCATCCACTACGTCGACCGCGTGCATACCACGAACGGCTGGTACCCGTGTGGCCATGGCAATCGCGCCCAGGTCCACGTGCAGTACCAGTCCAGTCGCCGCCGTACGCAGACGCGTGGCCGCGTGCACTTCCAGACCAGCCCGACCCACTACCCACCCCAGCAGTCCTACGCGGTGCCGGTGGACCCGTACCACCAGCACGGCAACCCAGTCCAGCCGCAGCTGCAGGAGGCGCAGATCGTCGAGAGCGAGGCCGAAATCCTGGCACAGGAGCACTGGGATCAGGAACGTCGCGCCGAAGTACAGCAGGCCGAGACTCAGCGGGCTGCTGCCGAGGCTCAGAGCGATCAGCTCAGGGGTCAGACCCAGCAGCAGCAGGCCAAGATCGACAGCTTGACCAAGCAGCGTGACGCAGCCCGCAAGAAGGCCGATGAGCAGGAGGCTCGCGCCGACGAGGCCGACGAGCTTCTGCTCGAAGTCGCCGAAGAGCTCGCAGCACCACAGTCGGGGGAGGAGTAGTACATGTACAACCTCCTCCTCGTACTGTTGCTGATTGCAGCCAGCTTTGCTCAGTCTCGCCATGCACCCCCTCCGGTGCAGCAGGCACCGGTGACGCAGGCCCATCAGAGTTCGTATTCGACCATGATCGATCGGAACCAGATGGTTCCAGGCCGGTGTTATGTTGGCATGCAAGTCACTGGTGCTGGTGCTGGCTGGTTCGAAGCCACCCTCACCAACGACACTCCTGCGCCGGTTCGTCTGACCATCGATGGCATCACTGTGCGTGTGTGGAAGCCCATGCAGATGCTTGCTCAGACCGCAGATGGCCAGCAGACTGCTGTGACGCGGCCTTCGACCGACCGCGTGGTCGTGAACAATGGCGGAGCTGACCAGGAGAGCTATGTGCTCAACCCTGGCGAGCGCTGCCATATGGTGCTGCCAACCACGCAGCTGGACAAGGCTGGGCGCGCACGCTGGCTCGTGGTCATGGAACAGCTTCGTGCCGTGAATCCCAACGGTCAGTACGCCACACTCGGCGTACAGGGCAGGCTTCACACCACCGAACACTCGACCATGTTCAGTGTGAACGACTGGTGGGTCATGTTCCAGACCAACAGGAAGACTCTGAACTTCCGGTTCAGCACCAAGTTCCGCTAGCACTTCTCCGCATTCGTCCGTCCGCCGCCCCTCCTCTTGGAGAGGGCGGTTTTGCTTATGTAAAAAATCCCCGGCAGAGCCGGAGATTTTTGTTTAATATGTTTAAGTTGTTCAAATGTTTATTTTGGAGTCAACACTTTAGACAAGTGAGGCGCAGCCGAGCGATTAAACATCTTAATCGCCTTTCTTATACGTATCTGACACCTGTGAGGCTGCTGCACTCATTGTATTATCTGGATCTTCCACACCTGCAAGCACTGCATCGATCAATCCTTCAAACACATCTTCCATAACACCTGCGTCATATCCGCTGTACCAGCTTTGTGCCGTTAGAGTTTGTTCTGCAAAAGCACCAAGCAATATGTCGTCCAGCTGTGCTGCAATAAGGTCACGTAGAGCTGTTGGCTTTTGAGCTTCTTCAAGATAATTCACAACCTGCTCCTCTTCTGTTGCAAAAAGGATAAAGTTCCACGCCCATTCTGGGTTTTCACTTGAAGCAGAGACACACTCCACCCAGTAGTTCGCAAAGTTAACCTCACGACCACCAGAGATCTGAGGAACTGTAGTGATTCCATAGTTTAACTTTGGTGCCGCTGCTTGCAGGAGCGGGATGTGGTAGCTATATCCCAAGAACATTGCGGTCTCTCCATTTGCAAAGCTCTCGAACGAGCTATCAAAGTTATCATTCCATGTGTAGACTTCTTTGGTAGGGTTTGCAAAGTCAGTATAAAAGCTTGCAGCGTCATAACTTGGGTAAACATCCTCTGGTGCATCGTCTGGAATCTCATGGAATTGCACTCGCCCACGTTCATCTATCATCTGCGATCCATTTTGCATCATCAAAAGTGAAAGAATGTCTGCTGCGCGCTCAACATTTTCTGAAGTCCCCAGGGCTGCCCCTGATTGTTCGACGTTTCCGTCGCTATCATACGATGTAAGAGCAATGACATCCTCTTGGAACTGGCTCCAGCTCTCTGCTGGGTTAGCGATGCCCGCGGCATTTAAAAGATCCTTATTATAGAAGAGCGCCAAACTATCCATTGACATTGGCAGACCATAAATCATTTCTACAGGGTCAATGTCTGGGTCTGGTTGATAGTCAAGCACAACATCATATGCGACTTGATCAACAAAGCTGGACTCAAGCTCACGCATACTCATTGTCGCATTTGTTCTTGAAACCACCACAGTCTCTTTACGCAGCGTTCCCTGAAGCTCTTGATATGTCACCGTTGTTGAACTTGGCATTGGTTCAAGTAATACCTGATATGCAGGTAGCCATGTATTGTGAAGCGAGAGAATGTCAGGACCTCGATCTTCAGCAAACGCTTGAATAAGCTCATCTTCGTACTCATCAAACCTAAGTTTCTTATATTCGATGCTGATGTTTGGGTGATAAGCGCGATAATTGTCCACGATAACATCAAATGTATCGTCATCATCAAACACGCGCCAAATGACCAAGTCGACATCCTCTAGAGAAGCTGAGCTTCCTGATCCCCCACATCCTGCCCCCATGGTGAAAAGCAGAACAAGTAAGAGTAGTGCGGCTAGTTTTTTCATATTACAAAAGAGATTTTATAAATTTGCGCATTTCTGTCTTGAGTTCTTTATGCTCAAGTGCAAGCGCGATATTTGTTTTAAGCCACGATTCTTTTGTCCCAGTGTCTCGATATACTCCATCAACGATTTTGATATACATTGGATGTTCTTCAGCCAGCTTGGCAATAGCATCTACCAGCCAAACCTCACCACCTTTACCGCGTTTAGTTTTGTGCAAAACACTGAAAATTTCTGGAGGTAAGATATACCCTCCAACGGCCGCAATGTCAGACTTAGCTTTTTCTGGTCCAGGCTTTTCAACAAGTCCCTTTGCCTGCCAAACGTCTTTATCAACCTCTGCCACAGGATCTGCAATCGCAAATCGTTTCTTGCCTTCGTCTCCAACCTTGAGCCCTGTTAGAACAATATCTTCGTATTTGTCATAAACATCAATGAGCTGCTGAAGATGAGGCTTTTTCCCTCCAGAAAAGAATTCATCTCCCCATACAACTGCAAAGGGCTCATCACCAATTACATGTTCGGCATTTAATACTGGTGTCCCATTTCCATAAGGACCTTTCTGACGGATGTATGTGAAGTTCGCCATGTCTGCGATTTTTTTGATGCGCTCACGGATGTCGTCTTTTTTTTGCTTTTTGAGCCAGGCCTGAAGTTCGTAGTTGTAGTCAAAGTGATCCTCCACCGCACGCTTTGCCGCACCAGTTACTAGAATGATGTCTGTAATTCCACTATCAACTGCCCCCTCCACAACGTATTGTATAACAGGCTTATCAATAATCGGCATCATCTCCTTTGGCATGGCCTTTGTTACGGGAAGGAATCGAGTTCCATACCCTGCCACTGGAATCACAACTTTTCTTATTTTTTGCATAAAATTTGAGGGATTTAAGTACATTGATTATATCAGAGCGGGCTTTGTGGTGAAAGAAAAATACCAACACCTTTCTAGGATGTGGTGGGCAGTGTGATTGACATGTATGAGGTGTCGTGATAGCTTATTTACTCACCTTAAGCTGGGAAACGGAGGTAAAAATGACCCAGTCACGAGATGAGAGAAAGGAGTTTCTCCGACAGGAGATGCTGCGCGATATGGAAGTCGGCATGGAGGCCGCGCGTCGGCAGGTTGGTGGGGCTGCCAAAAGTGGCGCCCACCCACTCAGGGTCTTCGAGATTGCTGGTCGTATGATGCACCAGTCCCTTGCAGAGAGGTTGGAGCTCCAGGAGGGTGACGAGGAGCTCATGCAAGAGATAGCTCGTGAGGAGCATGCTCACAGGCTGAGGTCTTCTATTGCCGGCTTGACCGAGGCCGCCAACGAGATCAGCGCCCATTGGGGTCCGATGACCCAGCAACTTGAGCGTGATCGACAGGGTCCGGTGAACATCCAACCTGGTGATATCTGCGCTTTGCCAGGTGTGATAGACAAGGAGAGGGACGCGCTGAAATCCACCGCACTGTATGTGGTTGATCGAGACGGGGATACGCTCGTTGTCTGTCCGCTGCATGTTGACATAACCGTGCATGGCATCAAGACCAAGCGCGACTACGATGTTGTCCTTGTTGGTAAGGATAGCCCCCTTTCTGCGTTTCCGACGAGCAAGACGGCCGTCCGGCCCTGGTTGACACGCAGGATTCCAGCGAGCGCAATCACAAATCACCCAGCCGCGCGGCTCTACGAAGAGCAGCATCAACGAGTCGTCGAGGCCTATGAGTTCAAGTCCAGTCGCCGCAAGCGGCCGTGGGCCAAGCCTGCCTGGGATGCCGCGTGGAGGTCTGTAATCCAGCGACTCGTGAGCAACAACTAGGGTGTGATTTCCTGCAACACACTCATACGTATCAACACCCAGCCATCTCGTGGTTGGGTGCTTATAGTTTCAACAAAGAAAACTTCGATCAGTTCGAGATTTTTTGTTTGTAGTTTGTTGTGATGAATCCCGCTAACAAGACCCACGTCATCACAGCAAGGTCATTTTTGAAATAGGGGACGTCGACAAGGCCGTGTATGAAGATTGTTAGTAAGGCGGCGAAGAGGGCGAGTTTGATCGGATTTCGATAGTCGATGGATCCCCGATCGGAGTCGGGGATGACAAACGAACGAATAATCAAGATTCCGAACCAGATAAGAACGATGAGGCCGATAAGGCCGAGTTCGGTCCAGGTGTTTAGGAAAATGTTATGTGGGTATTGGAAAATTTCGTATAGGGTCGCATCGTGGTATGGCTCAAGAGCTTCTGGGTAACCATTAAGCCCAGCGCCAAAGAAAGGCTTGTCTTTCAAGAGTTCGATCATTTCGGTCCACTGCGAGATTCGGACTTGTCCAGAATAGTCTTGGAGTAAGAGTTTCTCGCGTGAGGTGGGGATCAAGAGCGAGAATAAGACCAATAGGACCGATAGGGCCAATAAGACGTATTTTGTTTTTCGTTTGATACTTGAGAATAGTAATGCAATAACCACAGCGGCTGGTATTGCAACTAGAGCGGCCTCAGTTTGTCCAAGGATTATCGCAATTACGCCGAGGAGGATTGTGAGGATCGGTAAGATTCGTGAGATCCCTCGACTGCGCTCGGGGTGGAGAAAGAGAAGAATAGCGTTCAGGGATACAATCGGCGCCAGGAAAAGCCCCAATGCATTGGGATAATCAAAGAAACTTGTTACGCGGAGCTCAATGTCCCATGGGGTTGGGATGCCGATGCCTGTAAGGTACTGCACGATTGCAAAGATCGAAATAACGATTGCCGATAAGCTCAAGGCTTGTAGAGATCGGATCCAATCGTTTCGATTGAACGTAGTGATCATCATGGTAGCCACGAGAATTGGCTCAATGAAGTATGCTTTCCAGATTCCAAGCGCTGAGAAAAGGTCTGGCGCAACAACAGCGCCAAAGCTTGCAGCTGCAATAAGCAGAAGAGTTGGTTGGATCCATACAGTGCCTCCACCTCGAGCAAGGCGAGAGGTTTTCTTGAGAAGATTTTTTCTGGTGTTGGGACGTGATAATCGATAAGCCCAGATGATCACACAGATCAAAATCAAAACCTCCAGGGCTGTTGAGGGAATCGGCCCAACATCGAATCGTAAAAGATAAATCGGAAGAAGCCCAGATAACAAAACAAGCGCCATCTTAAGATTGCGCCATGCAAGGATTGCGAATGCGATGAATAGGATTGTTAGGGGGAAGAGGTACATAGTTAGTTATCGAAGACCTCCCCTGGCCCCTCCTTCGTAAGGAGGGGAACCGAAATCTTGACCCTCCCCCTTACGAAGGGGGAGACGGAGGGGGTTTTATCTATGGCTGGCTTATTGGTGGCTTCTCTGGTAGGAACAAGTTAATCACTTCTTTTGGCTTTGGTCCACCAAGCGCCGTTAGTGCCGCTACGTATATGATCATTGCGCAAGGTATAAGTATCAAGACATGTACGTTTGGCAAGATCACCAGAATGATGAACATCACGACACTTGCGAGGATCGCCTTGGAGAGCATCTTGAGAGATGGGAAGTACTTGCTTACACGCCAGACAACATAGAAGGTGAGAGTTCCAATCAAGGCTTCTGAGAAAAGTGTCAGCCATGCTGCAGCCCACATTCCATGGGTTGGGATGAAGTAGATATAACCAGCAACAGTTAGAACAGCAACAGCTAAGTAGCCCCATGTCATCACTTTCTGTTTATTAAGCGCCACGATCGCGTGTCCAAATAAAGAGTTCCAGAACACAATAGCTGCAGCAGGTCCTAAGATCATAAGCATACGTCCAGATTCTCTAAACTCCATTCCAGCAACGAGCTGCATTATCGGCACCCCAAGCGCAATTGTCCCAAAGATAATCGGAGTTGCAGCAATGGACAGGAAGTCAAACGATCTTTGCATGTAGGTTTTGAATCTCTTAGTGCGTGAGGCGCTCCAGGCTGCAACAAGAAGAGGGAGGGCGATCCCCATATACATCACAGGTATTGCAGCAACCACGTCCACCACCTTATAGGCAGCTCCATAAAGTCCAGTCTCTGCATTGTCTCTAAAGATTGATAAAAAGACGATGTCACCGCGTAAGTAGATAAGGTTAAAGAAGATCGATGCTCCGATCGGCCAGCTACGCAAGATGATTTTCTTCCAAATGGCTGTGTTGAGTCTTGGCTTGAATGAAACTAGTGCTCTAGTCTGTGTGAGCATGAGCATGAGCTGGATTGCGTTTCCAATAACAAGCAACCAGATGACATCAACTACGCCAAAATCAAATATCGGAGCCAACAAAACCCCAATTAACACCGCGGTTCGGTTAGCAAGCTCAGCAATGACCGCTTTAGACATGAGCATACGTTTTTGAAAGACACCGACAAACATCTGGGAGGTTGTTCCAAAGAGATAGGAGAATGCGCCGACCGCAATGGCAAGTTGGATAATATTATCGTACGGGAAAAAGATAGCAACAACTGGTGCAAGTGCTAAGAAAACAATCGCGGATATTATTCTCAGGGTCAAAAGGTTTCCGAGAAGCGTTGCCTCATCTGCCTTTTTCTCTGAGATCATTTGCGTTGTTGTGAGTGTAAGGCCAAAATCGACAATCACTGCAAATATCGATAGAAACGATAGAGCAATTGTAAATTGACCATAACCTTCAACACCGAGATGTCGAGCCAAGACTGCAACTGTAAATACACCCAGGAGTGTGGCTGCGGTCTTTCCAATGATCTGGATAGCAGCATTTTGTGCTAGCGCTTTTGTTTTGTTCATAATAGCTACAGTATAACAGTGCTCGGTGCTCGGTGCACAGCTTTGTGATGAAATATGATAAAATGTGTGTGTAATAAAAATATATGGCAAAGGAATTGAAAAGACTATTAAAATCGATTGGCCTAATGCCTAGCGAGGCAAAGGTCTATTTGGCAGCTTTGGAGCTCGGCGCGTCGCCAGTGCAGGCTATTGCAACTAAGTCTGGCATATCCCGGACAGCAGCATATGATGCGATAGGTATGCTTTCTGAACGCGGGCTTATGAGTAGCTCGATTGTCGGCAAAAAGCAGCTGTACGCATCAGAGGATCCAGAGCGGCTTGTATCTTATTTGAAAGAAGAGCAGCAAAAGTTTAAAACAAAAATCGAGGATGTTACCCGATCAATCGATGCTTTGAAGCTGTTGGGTGGCGGCGCTAAGCCGATTGTAAAAGTATACGAGGGGAAGGAGGCGCTTTCAGCGTACTTTGATTATATTGAAAGGGTGAAGCCATCTGAGTTTGATGAAATCTCAAACGTTGATGATGTTTATAATTATTTGGAAGAGAACGTTCTACTTGCTGCTAGAAAGGCATATAAGCACACACCAAAGAATGCTCGAATTTTACTCCATGGTCCTGCCAGGAATCCAAGAAAGGGCTATCAGTATAAGATGTTGCCAGAGGATTTAGAATTTAGAGGCAATATAACGATTTTCGATAAATACATTTTCTTTATTTCATATATCGGTTCAATGACAGTCATCGTCATGGAAAGTGAAATGTTTGCAAATTCGATGAGGGCATTGTTTGAAACAATGTGGAGATCTGGGAAAAAGGCAAAGTTTATTTCAAAGAAATAGGAAAACCGCCGGCGCAGGGCACCGGCGGTGGCACGAAGGGTCTGTTCTAGACTCCACCCATGTTGGCCTCCTCCGAGAAAATTCAGAAGTCTTCCTATATCCGCGTTCGAAACGGTCGTACGTGGTGATGGTTTTTGACCCCGATGGGGTCGTTTGACTTTTGATTCTCCGGTGGAGTTATGGGGGTCGTCGCATAGAACGGGATTCGCTAGGCGTTCATGACGACTCCAGGTGTTTTTTGCAGCGGGATGCCGCGGACGAACACGCGCGCTGGGCGAGCGTGACCCAGTACTATACATGAAAAGTGGTTAGTTGTCAATAGGAAGATAGAAAGCTAAAAGAAGAAAGCCTGAAGTATACAGAAAAAACCGATGGAAATCGGGTTTTTTTTTGTTTAATTTTAGCTAAATATGCTCAAAATGAGCTATTTTTGTACATTAAGGGCTTGACAGATTTTTATAGTTGTGATAGGTTTCTTTGTTCGCTGGTGAGCCAAATAGCTCAAGCGAGCACTTTACAGCCTTAAATCGCCACCCTTTGCAGTATCCTGAGTTGATCAAGGTATTACAAAGGGGTAGGTGATGCGCTAAGCCATAATCCCTGGGAGCCACGCAGGTGGTAATGCAGTATGTCCCAATCGAGCTCATGGGTTACGACTTTAAGTCGACCCCGCCGCTGGACACGGCAGGCATCCTGATGCATGAGTAAGAATACTGCAATGACCGATATCACCCGAGGCACGCCATTCAGGCATCCTCTCCATCGAGAGTAAGGATGGGTATGTGACAGGGAATGATAGGTAAAACAGTAGGCCCTCCTATGTCCAAAGGTAGGACCGCTGAGCGTGATTCGTGTTTGGGGCGGAGCCGCATACTGCGGCCCCCCCACTTCGAAATAATATTCACTTGGTCCTCATCTGAACGTATCCCCCATGCGCGTTCAGATGAGGATCTGGAGGATACGTGGAAACCTCGACCCCTGTTGTGTACGGCCGATAACCACCGCTGCCTTGGCAGCATAAAAGAGGCAGAAACGGTTCATCTGGAGGGTTATTAATAAAGCTATAGCCTTACCAACTGAGAGAGAGCCCTGGATTTATTCCAGGGAACTGGGAAGAGAGACCCAGTTCTCTGGAATGGATCACCAAACCCTAACACAGGAGTAGCTGATCACTACTCATACGTGTGGGCCCCTAACGGGCCAGCGAGCTTGGTTCACCACCTCTCCTTCGAAGCTTCGGTATCAAGGCAAGGTGGAACTGACCAGCTCCAAACCTCGAGTAATAGTGACGCGGCGTAGCGGAAAGATCATCCGTCGTCACGTCACCGAACCCAAGTAGTCGAATTCGTCGACGTAAATCTTGGGCCGCCCCTGCTAGGAGATTGACAAAGTCGATAATCTAGGAGGTGCGTATGGAAACAATAATCTATCTAAGTTATTCAATAATCATCGGAATGTTGTTAGCTGTAGGTGTATAGAATTGCAGGTAGCTGAGAGTTGATTCGATCGAATCGTTTCTCAGTTGCCTGCAAGTAGGACAATGCAGGCCAACACGCAAGGTGATGATTCTAGGGCAAATATGACGGCCCACAGTGAACAGAATAGCTTCGTGCATCTGTTAAGGATCATTCCTATATACTGGCGCTCGTTCGTCGCACTGATTCCCAGCAAGGGGTCAGGATCCGCCCATGTCGTGGCGGGCAGTATGTAGCAAGACACTGTTAAGTGCACATGGCCCACCATAGCCGTGGCACGAAGAGAGAGTGATACATTCAGAGAAACGCGGTCGAGCGCGTATTCCTGACACCTCTTAGTCATTCCCATTTGTGTCTGTGGTTGGGCCCCTCCTGGTGGCCATCCTTGCGCGGTGCATAGGCTCCCACAGGCATAACCTTCTTGAGCGGTAGACTACACAAGCCGAGCCTGGATGACCCATAGAGGCCATAGGGGTTGTCGTGAGACCGGCTGACCAGTAGCTACCGCAAAGCGGGTGGGGAGATGAAAGCCCCCATCTGATATTCAACCTCTTTCGCATTGGCTCTGGAGTAACACGTACGCCCCTTGGCTACCCTACAAGATACACGGGGTAGAGCGAGGAACGCGTGTCAGAGCTTCGAGAACGAGTGCGGGTGAGCCACGGGCCCCGCAACGTTCAACCCCATCCCCCTCTCCACAAGGAGGTGGTCAGGCGCAAGCCAGACCGCTTAGACCTCCAAACGTGTGTGAGGGGGTCTTTGTTTTGTGTGAACATCCTGTTGAAAACATATTTTATCCACCCGCCCAGGTGCGCTATAATCAAAACGCATGAAATCAATGCAAATTGTTATGAATGTATTACAAAAGTGGGGAATATTAACCGCATTACTTGTTTGCGGGTTCTTTTTTATCTCAACTGCAGTTCAAGCTGCATCATATGAGGCTGTACCCGTTACAATCTCAGGAAGTGGTGAGCTAACCATGGCCCCGGGCGAAGTCAAAGAGGTGAGCGTTACTTTTTTGAATAGAGGGAATATTACTTGGTTCAACGACGGCGATGGATATATTTCACTATACACATACGATCCAAAGTATCGATCAAGTTCATTTGATCCTGGGACATGGCTTGGTCCAGATCGAGTAAAACGGATCATCGAGGCTGTGGTAGAACCTGGAGAAACAGCGAGTATGACATTTGAGCTGCACGCGCCAGATACTGAGGGGTCTTATGAAGAGGTTTTTCATCTAGCATCTGAAGATACGGCTTGGGTTGACGGTGGGGAGATAAGTTTTTCCATCAATGTAACAAGCGAGATTCAGGAATCTTTGACTGCTTTAGAGTCTCAAGACGGTGATAGCGGATTAGGAGCTGAGCTAACACTTTTGAGCGCGAATCAGGTAAAGGCAAAGGCTGGAACACCGATATTACTCACGGCTGGATTTGAGAATATTGGAACAACAAGTTGGAGTTCGTATTCATTGAATGAAATGGATGTTGCATATGCATCAACATCTGTGAGTTTTGACCATCCATCTTGGTCAGGGACACAACTTGCGTATGTATCTGATGTCATTGCACCAGGCGAGGTGGCATATGTGAGCTTTGCTTTGATGTCGCCTGATGTTAACGGGACTCACACTGCCGAGTTCCAGTTCTCAGCAAATGGTGAGGATATTGAGAATGCGATTGTTAAGCTTCCAGTGGAAGTGACTGGCGGCGCAGCAGCAGTTGATGACGAGGCAGATCAGAGTAGTGAAATTGTTTTGGACGAAGAGCCAATCATAAGGGTTGGGATTCTAACTATAGACGAGGAAACTGATTATGAGACAGTGGTTACTTCGTATGAGTCAGATTTTTATCTTGAGGATACAGAGGGTAACTTGCTGGCCGAGCTCAATGCTGGAGAACTGGTTACGGGCTACTACGATGGAGGCAAGTATTATTTTGACCGTGGACGTGGCCAAGAGGTCTCATCATATGGACTTCGATGGGTGCCAGAGGAAGAGAATGCAGTCATGACCATTGTGAACTTTGATTATCGCGAGACGCGCAATGGCGGGTATGCGTACAACACATATCGAAATATTTTGGAGCTAAGATATAATGATTACAAAGATCGAACTTGGGTTATTAATGAGCTTCCGATCGAACAGTATTTATACGGACTGGCAGAAACATCGAATGTGTCTCCGAGCGAATATCAGAAAGCACTTGTTACAGCGGCAAGGACATATGCTTACGCAAATGCTCGTTATGATGTGTCAGAGAGGGGTGAGTATATGCATGTGAATGCTTATGCGGACGATCAAGTATATCGTGGTTATGAGCACGAAGAAGGTTCACCAACGATTGTGCAAGCGGTTGTAGATACGCGAGGTGTTATCGTGACCTATGATGCTGAGTTGGCTATTACACCGTACTTCTCAAGGTCAGATGGAAGAACAAGGGACTGGTCCGAAGTCTGGGCTGGTTCAAAGGCGTGGTGTAAGTCAGTGGAGGTTCCTTGGGATGAGGGTAATACGCTTTGGGGGCATGGTATTGGAATGTCAGCACTCGGCGCTCTCCATATGGCAAACGATGGTTACGAGTGGGACGAGATTTTGAAGTATTTCTATACTGACATTGAACTGGAGCAGTGGTGGGAGTGATTGCCAGAACCCAGCCGAAGGCCCTGAGCCTGTCGAAGGGAACCCAGAACACAGATTAAATTAAAGGCCGGCGCGAGCCGGTTTTTGAATAAAAAAAAGAAGACCAGCATCGAGGTGCTAGTCTTGAGGGGGTGAAGTGGACAGCGGACGCTCCGCTGAAACAGGTGCCGCTTCTTGACCTGATCCAGCGTAGCGCCGCTGCCCACCCGGGGCCTGTAGGAAGTTGACCACACCTCCACCAAGCGTGGCTCAGATCTTCTCGATCTGACCGTCCAAGACCCCTGTGGCTCCCGTTCCACCCGGTAAGAGTAGAGTAACAGAAACATGTACCTTGTCAAGGACGGTCTTAAATAAAAGAAGAAGACCAGCATCGAGGTGCTGATCTTGAGGGGGGGTTTGTGAGTGGCGGCCATGCTGGTGGCTCCCGTCCGAACCAGTCAGCGCGACCGGCCACCACTCACACGAGGCCTCCGCAGGTCCAAGCTGCCCGCCGTGTCCGCACAAAGCACGGCGTTTTACCCCCCCTGGCAGAGGGGTAGCCTCCTGCAGTGACCCCGTTGCTCACCCTCCGTGAGATTTGAGTATAAAGACTATAAACAAAAAAGCACAACCTGTCAATAGTTGTGCTGCCTGATTCTTAAACAAGCTCAGCAAGGAGTTTTTGGAAAAGTCTCAGCGGCATTCCCCTGAGCTGATCCTCAGTAGCTTCAGAGTATTTGATGTATGGCTTGATTAAAGGGTCTTCTAACTGAATTCCACCTGCGCAATGGAGTACGTGTCCTTTTTTGATAATCTGATCAACAACCTCGTCCGGAAGCTGTTCTTTGAGAAGGGTTTTTGAAATATCAAGTCCATCAGCGCGCTCTCCATCTGATGTGTCAATTAAAACCATGCCATTTATTATCTCTGCCGGATGTTTGTGATAGCTTAAAATAAAAGACCGAGCTTCTTGCTTGTCTTTTGGCTTTTCGCGGATCTGGCCATCACAAACTACAACCTGGTCAGATGCAATGATAATTGCATCGCCATCAACTTGCCCCTCGATCTCATCTGCTTTGGCATGTGCAATCTTCAAAACAAGCTCACGCGGATCATCACATCTTATTGCCTGCTCGTCGATCTCAGGCTTAATAATCTCAAAATCATATCCTCGGCGTTCTAGTATCGCCCGCCTGCCTTTAGAAGATGATCCAAGGATCAACCTCATAAACCACTTGATGCGTCTCCATGCCTTAGCTTGGCTTGCTCAACCAACTCGGAAACCCGAGCCTTAATTTTTACAGGGTCATTTACTCGTTTGAACTCAAAACGTTCACGGGTTCCAGCAGTCTGAATGTATACATAACCATAGCTCAAGATTGTTGCTAGGAATCCATGCGTCTCAGCGGTCACATCTTGCACTTGGTTTAAGTGAAGCTCAGATATAACACGGGAGAATAGTCCTTTTTGTTCTATATTTATCACCCTCCGTGTTGTTACGATCCATGTATCAAGATAATAGTCAGTAAACATCGTCATGAGGATCGCCAGGGTGAAAAGCATGTAGATCGACAAGAGCAGGGTTCCAAACTGACCCCAATATGTAGTCCAATCAACCCCATTGTCTGTCAAAAGATAATAAAATATAAAGGGGATTGCAACAAAGACTGCTGCAAAGAATAGAATCTTGAATATCTCAATCCAGTGTCTGCGCAAAAATAAAATCGGCTTTTCATCACGCTCCTGGTTTGGTAGCTGTCTTAGGCTGATCATAGAATTGGATTTAGAATTGAACTTGTTATGTCATCAAGCATGAGCTCCTGAGTCCAGTCATATTGAATAATCAAGACATAGGAATATCCTATCACTGTGATTGTGGCACCAAGATATAGGAGCACAACAACGGCTGTTTTAAAACCTTGAAGCCCAAATGCAAGCAAGTGCATGACATTGAATATTACAAAGATTCCAGCGGCAAGTAGGAATACAGCGTAAAGAATCAAGAAAAAATACATCGGAATGATCATAAAAGTGTGTCAGTTGGTTTTTGTAGATCTAAATGTGTATAGCCTTTGTCTGTCACGATGCGCCCGCGGGGTGTGCGTTCGATGAATCCTAGTTGTAGCAGGAATGGCTCGTAGATTTCCTCAAGCGACGCTGTTTCTTCTTGAGTGGCTGCAGCTAGGGTTGTTAGTCCAACAGGCCCGCCGTTAAATTTATCAATAATTACTTTCAGAATTCCCCGATCAACTGCATCTAATCCAAGTGGGTCGATCGCAAGCATATCAAGTGCTGCGTCTGCGATGTCAGATGTTAGATTTCCGTCATGCTTTACTTCTGAATAGTCTCGAACGCGTTTTAAAAGTCTGTTTGCGATTCGTGGCGTTTGCCTAGATCGATTTGCAATTGTCTGACATGTTTTGTTGTCGGTCTTAACTCCTAGGATTCCGGCGCTTCGATCAACAATACTGCCCATCTCTTCATCGTTATAGAAATTTAGTCTGTATGTTGATCCAAATCGATCGCGTAGTGGAGATGATAAGAGCGATGGTCGGGTGGTGGCTCCGATGATCGTAAACTTCTCAAGCCCAAGTCGAAGCGTCCGTGCTGATGGCCCTTTTCCTACAACTAGATCTAGTGCGAAGTCTTCCATGGCAGGGTAGAGCACTTCCTCGATCGCTCTATTCATTCTATGGATCTCGTCGATAAATAAGATGTCGCCTTTTTGAAGGTTTGAAAGGATTGCGGCCAAGTCCCCAACACGTTCTAGGGCTGGCCCACTAGTGATCCGGATATTGCCGTCCATCTCATTTGCAATGATGTGTGCCAGGGTTGTTTTCCCAAGTCCTGGGTTTCCGTATAAGAGTGTGTGGTCAATCGGTTCGCCACGCTTTTTTGCAGCATTAATAAAAATGTGCAGACCCTGCTTTAAATCCTCCTGACCTACAAATTCCTCCAAAGTTCGTGGACGCAAGCTTACCTCAAAAGTCTCTTCTTCAGTCTGTGGGGATCCAGAGACCTCTCGGGTTTGTGCTTGCACCTCATCAAA
Source organism: uncultured Gammaproteobacteria bacterium (assembly GCA_964452565.1). GTDB lineage: Bacteria > Patescibacteriota > Patescibacteriia > UBA9934 > UBA9934 > UBA9934. Next base: position 696,348 of record CAYVLY010000001.1, read on the forward strand.
ATTCGACTCAATCATACTGATTCTATTATACAGCAAACAATAAAATCCCACATTGATATGGGATTCTATTGGTACCGCGGGCGGGAATCGAACCCGCACGACCTTTCGGTCCGGGGATTTTAAGTCCCCTATGTCTACCATTCCACCACCGCGGCAACGGCATGAATATACACTATTTTGTGGTTTTTTTCAAGGTCATGGGCCCCAGAAAGCAGTGAACCCTACACTGGGTAGTGTAGGGCGCGATCCTCGCGGCACAGAGCCGAGCGGGCGTACGTGAGTGCGGCGAGTCGAGGTACTAGTTTTAAAGCATCTCATGGAGAATGTCGATCACCGGATGGGCGGCGGTTCGGGAGATGGCGACCCATGCTTGCTCGATCATCTGCATGGGTGTGAAGTCGCCATGTAGCCGGACCAGGCTGATCTGCTCGTGACTGAAGGCTTTGGTCAGGGGCACGCCAGGACCCCCGTAGTAGGGCCCGTCCGGTCCGTTGGAGCAGGGGACGTAGAACTTCGCATACGCAAACGTGATGCTATTGGCGATGAACCAATCCTTCAGGGCGCGCAGTTCAGTTGCGCCGCCATGCAGGACGCGGTAGGCCTCGTTCGGAACAGGGCCGTCGGGGGTCTTCATCAGCGGCATGGGTCCGAAGATCCAGCAGAGCTCTCTGTTTTCATCGTCGAGCTGCACCAGCTCCAGGAACCTGCCAGCAAGGTTGGGTCGAACTGCGACGATGCCGCAGTTGTGGCAGATCTCGAAGTCTGCGGTCAGGGGGTCGATTTCTGGTGCCATTTTTCCTCCAAATGCTTCCCAAGCAGCTGCCAGGGTCAGCTTTGGTGTTAAGTCCAGACTGCTTCCGAAATGGTCAGCGCCTAGACAGGACTCTGGGATGGCGATCCCAAAGACGAAATGATAGCTCAAAACATTCCATGTGTCAATCCCAGTATAACAAAAACACCCCAGAAAAGTCTGGGGTATCTTTGGAGCGGCAGACCCTAAACCAGATGTTGGCGTACGACTACCATTGATTCAGGGCGGGCCGGGTTAGCTTAGCTGCGGTTTGTAAGTGAATAGGTTTTTGGATATCATAATTACATATGAAATTCAAAAATAAAACAGCATTGGTTACAGGTGCAGCGCTTGGATATAAGGATGGAGGTCCATCAATAGGAAGCGCAATAGCTCTTAAACTAGCTTCTGAGGGAGCAAAGGTGGTCGTTGTCGATATTCTTGAGGAGATGGGGCAGCGTACTGCTGATAAGGTAATAGCAAATGGAGGTGAGGCAGTTTATATAAAAGCAAATGTGGCTAATTCAGATGAAGTAAAAAAGGCTGTGCAATACGTAGAAGACAAGTTTGGTGAGCTGCATTGTCTCGTGAACTGTGCTGCGGGATATGAGGGCGATATATTCAACTCTGTTATTGATACACCCGAGGAAGATTGGATGGATGTTTTCAACATTAATCTTCATGGGTATTATCGTTTTGCCAAATACACACTTCCTCTTATTATGAAGAGTGGAGGAGGCACCATTGTGAATGTATCCTCTATGGCCGCTTTTCAAGTTGTGCCAAACTTTGCAGCATATCCTGTAACAAAGGCGGCTATTAATGGTCTCACCCGCGTTCTAGCCGTTGACCATGCTCCAAAAATAAGAACCAACGCTATTTGTCCAGGATTTGTCAAAATAGAAAATTCAGAAAATGATCGTTCTCCAGCAGAGTTGAAGAAATGGCATGCCAAGATCGCAAAGAGCTACCCAGCAAAGCGACTTTGCTCAGTTGACGAGATAGCAGAAGTAGCTTGTTTTTTGGCATCTGAGGACTCATCTTATATAAATGGAGAGTGTATTCAAGTAGATTCCGGCAGATTTATAGGTGACATCCATCAGTACTAAGGGGCGACAAGGCTGGATAACTAAAAAAAGATCCTGGATATAGCCTGAGGTCTTTTTTTGTTCCAAGAAAAACAGCCATCTCGCGATGACTTTTTTTCTTGGAGCGGCAGACCGGGTTCGAACCGGCGACCTCTTCCTTGGCAAGGAAGCGTTCTACCACTGAACTACTGCCGCGTGGTAATAACTAATTTTGGTTGTGTGGAAGCGTTCCCTGCCTGCCGGCAGGCAGGTACCACTGAACTACTGCCGCGTGCGAATAAATAGTATCGAAATGGCGGTCTAACGTCAATAAAAGATGACGCCCGGCGCGCATGAGGTGCGGCCGGGCGAGATCGAACTGATTCTTCTCAGGAGAACTCTGAAGGTAGTAGAAGGGGCGGTTGGGTAGGCTTCTCTCCCGGAGGGGGGATTCCCGATGGGAACCAGTTCTTGAGCACCATGCAGCGCGGGCTGTGCATCACGTTCGTCGGGCAGGCGGCCTTCTTGAGGTCCAGGCCTCGCGGCGTCACCCACCAGGGGGTCGCCAGAAGGATCGCATGCTGCTCGGGCCATGGCTGATCTACGAGTGCCAGGCCTTGGGGACGAAGTGCGGCCGGTGGCTCTGCCGGTGCTACGTACAGCCCAACACTACGGTCAGACTGCGTTGTCGCCAGGGTGATCCCGACGACGAGTGCGAGTGCGAGGCACCAATGTATCGTCATGGGGATCTCCTTGAGGTTCAAAAAAAATACTACTGTGAGGTAGTATTTTTGTCAAGAATCGATCACTTTATAGCTTTTCGATAACTTCTTCATGCCGCTCAAACGCATATTGAAGCGCTGCGATTTCGCATTCATGACCCTTGTGCATTTCAACCAGGCCGTCGACATGGCCAAAGAGGCTGTCGATTTTCCTGTTTGTTTCTTTGAAGCGAGTATTCATATTAATTCGCTGCTCCTGCTGATCAAATTCAAGCCTATCAAATCGAGCATTCATCTGATCTTTTGTGTCTCGCGTTTCTGCTTTTATGCGCCCAAGTTCTTCACCATTAATACTTACCCTTTCATTTGTGACTCGAAGTTCGGATTTTATTTGAGCCAGCTGATTGTTTGTTTCTTTTTGTTGCTTTTCAGCCTTATCGAAACGTTCGTCAATAGCATTGAGCTGTTCATCCATGCGCCGGTCATTTAGATCAAATCTCTGATCCATGGCATCAAATCGTTGATTTATACCATCGAACCGTTTGTCCATGCCGTCAAATCGCTTGTCTATTTTGTTAAGGCGATTTGTTATTTGTCCAAGAATTCCTTGGATATTGTCAAGAGTTGTTTGCATACGTTTTCTCATACAAGATTTATTATACACGGTGCGTTTGGGGTGGTTTTCACCCCAAACGCACTTGCACACACTGTGTGCACAGCGGATATCAACAGTCTAAGTCTGCGGATTGGTTCTCGCCCATCTGATTCCATTATTATTACCCGCTCTGTACTGCTCTTTTGCAACCTCGAACATAAAGTCCTTAATACGCTCTCCCATGTCGGCTGGAATACCCAAATTGTTAATAAGTTCCTGCGCCCGATTGCTTAATCTGCTCATCCACATGCCTTTTGTTTTCTCATCAGTCATATTTTATCTAGTTAAGCTCCAGCAGGAGCAGTTTGTAAGTTTGTGCGTCGCACAAAGAAGTAAGCTAGTCCGATCAAAGCTGCTAGAAGTAACCCACCACCAATCCATGGCGTGATGTTATTACTCTGTGCTGCCGCAACAGGTACTTCATCACTAACCTCCTTATTGACCTCTTCCTGAATTTGCACAACGTCTTGCGAAGTTCTTGGGTACACACGCTGTTCACCACTAACGGTTCGGAGAACTCCTGTGATCTCAAGCTCTGAACTCATTGAGCTCCACTGCATACCTTCATGTGTGTTTGCGACAATGGTGACACTGCCCGTTGAGTCACGAAGGACAATCTTTGTGTCGTTCATATCAATCACCTCGCCACGAACAGTAACTAATGATCCATCTAGCATTGAATCCAATCCATTGATCGATGTACTTGTTGCATTCAAGTCAACATGGCCGGTGATCTGGACATCTCCCATTTCAGAAAGCTTAACCCTTTGCTCCCCACGACTTTCAGAAAGCTCACCACTAGCAGTTACAACATCTCCAAGCTTCAACATTGGCCAGTCTGCGTAGTAGAAGTAGAGTTGCGCACCTTCGATGAATGCAATCTGCGACCCAAACGTTCCAGGAAGCGCCGTTACAATCCCGCTGACAACTACCTCATCTGCTGAAGCAGATGAATAGCTTGAGTTTGATTTGCTGCTAGAACTTGATGAGCTCGAAGTGGTTTTTGGCGTCTCTGCTATGGCAACAACGCGATGGGTTTCTGGTTCAGTGGAAACGTCATTATCATTTCCCGTGCTTGCCTGCTGATCATGTTGAACATCTTTGTGTTCATCTTGTTGATCAGTGCTGGACTCGGATGTTTCTGTGGTTGATGACTCTGACTGTGCTTCATCTTCTGTGTTTTGGGTTCCGTTTTCTGTATCCTGTTGATTTTGCTCCTCCTCATAGTTTATTTCGTTAGCTGCAGATTTTGTTATGTCCGACGTAACAGCCCAGTCAGATCCACTCAGTGCCAGACTCTCGCCCTTGTTGGGCTTATCAACCTCCTCAGTTCCATAGCTTATGGAATCTATCAGATCACCAGCAGGGTCATATAGGTACACTGTGTCGCCACCATTATTAAGTTTGCCCTTGGGCTCCTCGACCACCGCGTATTCATTAGGCCCGATCGTTCCTTTGAGCTCTGTTTTTCGATCAGTAGCATCAGCTACAGACCATCCAGTGAGGTCGATCGAATTATCGGTCGTATTGTATAGCTCGACCCATTCGACCTCACCCTCAACAGGGTCACTCACAAGTTCGTTAATGATCAACACACCCGATTCATACGAGAGAGATTCACTGGTCTCAGATTCATCTGAGTCGTCAGTTTGATTAACGACCTCGTCATCCACGGCCTCTTCTTCCGCCTCTTCTTCGTCAGCTTCAAGAGATCCCTCGGCTTCGCTCGGGATGGAGGGGGTATCGACTTCTTCAACCTCCTCGATTGCATCAGATTCCTGAACCTCATCAGAGAAGATGTTAAGTGACCCCGGAGTCGGCTCTGTAGTTACGGTCCAGACGTTTTCGATTAGTGCTAAAGAGTAGCTTTTTTCTGGCGCTTCGATTTCATCGGTTCCGTAGGTAATCGAATCAACAACACTTCCATCAGGATCTACAAGCTCGATTGTGTCGCCACCATTGTTAAGTTGCCCTGAGGGGCTGTAAATGACCGCATAGCTTCCTGATTCGATTGAAGTTTTATCAAATACGGATGACCGTTCAATTGCATCATGCACTGTCCAACCTTCAAGTTCGACTGAATCACCTGTCGGGTTGTAGATCTCAACCCACTCTTCTTGGTCCTCAGCGGGATCGCTTACAAATTCATTAATAACCAGTGAGCTTTGATCCGCCTCTTTGACCCCCTCAGTCTCCTCAGTAGTATCGGACGTTACGTAGAGTGTTCCTGGTGTTCCAAGTTGATTAGAGTCACTTAAGTTCGTATTTGATCCTGAGCTGTACCATCCAAGCGTTGCAAGGTCGCGCTGCATCGATGCCTTAGGGTCTGTGGATCCAGATGGAGGAGATCCCCCGTCTCCGGCAACATCAACAACAGTTCCGTCTGGCATAGCAAGCATGATCTCAAGTGATGAGTTGCTTAAAGATACCGAGGCGGTCACAAGATCAGGCCGCACCGTTAAAGTTGTCTTGTCTGAGCCAAGATCGTAATTAGATACAAGCAATACATTGCCGGCAGCAAGCATGGTGCCGTCCGCAAGTGCTATCGCATTTCCAGAGGTGGCACATCCGGTGAGAATCCACCCGCTAAGATCCACATCCGCACCATGTGCGTTATAGAGTTCAATCCACTCATCGGCCTGTGAGAGTTCGCTTCCGGCCCAGTTAACCTCACCGATGAGGATATTTGGGACTTCTGTGGCGATTTCAGTACTGGCTGTTTCGACTCCAGATCCATCGGCCGCTGATCCTTTTGAGGATTCTTCCGCGGCTTCTTCAACAGTGGGTTCGTCAGTTTCTGATTCATCTCCTGTCGATCCTTCGGATTCTTGAGAATCTGGTTCTTCGACGACTTCTGGTCCATCTGCCTGTTCGGTCGTTGCGTCAGACTCAACTGTTTCTGTTTCTTCGAGCACGACTTGTTGCTCATCTGTACTCTCTGTTGTAGTTTGTGGTGCTTCCTGTGCACTGGCGGGTATTGCCAGCACAAAAAACACGAAGCAGAAGAGTCCATATAATAGTTTTTTCATAGATATTCAGTTTTGAATGAACAGGATCCTGACAAAAAATTCCCCACACGCATTGGTAGCGTATAGGGAGTATTTGTATATTCATTACCTCATGTTTGAGGTGCTAGGTCAAGGGTAGGTGTGGAAAGATAAAACAAAACCGCTGACTTTGCAGTCAACAGTTTTGTGGTGGGCGAGAAGGGACGTCGGCCCTCGTCGAGCTGAGCTCGACTTCAGCCTCCCAGCCTGCGTCGCTCAAAAATGTATAAACGATGTTTAGCCACTTCTCTCGCTATCCTCGGCTGAACGAACCCTGTACATGAAGGCGTAAGGGCTCTCGTCCCTAAAATACAAAATCCAGTCTTGCGACTGAATTTTGTGGTGGGCGAGAAGGGACTCGAACCCTTACGCCTTGCGGCACTAGTTCCTAAGACTAGCGTGTCTACCAATTCCACCACCCGCCCATGGGTGCGAATTGCGACAGTATTATTACACAAATATACAAATTAATCAAGGCCTGGGGGTTATTGAAAAGCAAAAACGGACCCGTGTGAGGGGTCCGTTGTGAACGGGAGTGCGCTTGAGCGACCTAGTCGTCGCCGATGCGCAGGAGGTAGACGGCGATCCGTCGCCTTCCAGAGGCAGGGCTGGTTCCGGGGTTGTCGCCCAGGAACTGGTCAGGCCCGCTGCCAGAGGTCATGATCGTGATGTCCGTGATGTCTGCCGGTAGGTTCTGGTAGATCGTGTTGCCCACGAATGTGGCACGGAGCTTTGCCAGATCTATGTTGTTGCACGGAGCTGGCAGTTTGGATCCGGCTTCGACAGCCTCGGCATAGGCATGGTCCCATCCGGCGCACGAGCCGCCGTTCATGGCGGTGCCGTCGGTGAAGCCCACGACCTGAACCAGGTTGAACCCTTCGTCGCGCATGCGCTGGGCGATCTGCGGGACGATATCGGTGCGGATGCGATCCGCGACCTCGTCATCTTCCGATCGACCACTCTTGAAGACGTAGCCTGCGGCCTCGCTGAGCACGAACACCTGGTCGGTGATTGGCGTGAGGGGCTCGGGTTCGGGTTCCTCGATCTCTTGCTGCGCACGGATCAGTGGCAACAGCACGAACGCTGCGAGCATGAACATGATCACCAGGAACGAACAGTCGATGAGTGGAACGAAGAGCATGTGCGCTTCGTCGTCATCGCCTCCTTGCCCTGAGAGTCTGTAGAGGTTGATGTGTCGGAACATGGATCACTCCCCGTCCAGCTCGACGGACACCTGCTTGACCAGCCCGAGAGCCTCCATGAGCTTGGGATTTGAGCGGATCTTGGCAGCCAGGGTGGAGAGTCGAGCGGGCAGGAACCGCAGGCTATCGGACACGGCTGCAACACCAGGCCCATGGGAGGCTAGACCACCGACTGCCATATCGAGCTCACCGAGGCTTGCTATCGTGCCTTCTGGGATATCCAAGCTACCGACTGCCGTCGCGATGCCTTCGAGGGCCTTCAGGCCTCGCTCCATCTTTGCGGCATCCAGGGACTCGAACTGCGCGGCGCTGTCCTTGATGGTACCGAGCGCGCTGACGCCCTTGCTGACGTCGGCTCCTATGAGTGCAGCCAGGACATCCACGGCGAGCTGCAGTTGGGTGTTGACGTCGGTCAGGCCGGCTGCATCCACGTTACCGAGACGATCGAGCTGGGTGAAGACGGCATCGATGCTCTCGGCGTCGAGGCCCGCGAAGGCCGCGATGTATCTGTAGTATGCGTCGAGGACCTTCATGCCATTGCTGGCGTCTTCTCCTGTGAGTGCAGCCAGGACATCCACGGCGAGCTGCAGTTGGGTGTTGACGTCGGTCAGGCCGGTTGAATCTATGCCATCCAGGCGCTCGAGCTCGCTGAACACCAGGGCTAGCTGTTCGGAGTCGACCTGGGCCAGGGCAGCTGTGCCTTGACCGGCCAGTTCCAGGGTCTCGGCCGCTGCTCGCTTCTCGCCGATGCCGGTCAGGTGTTCGTTGATCTTGCTCAACACACCCACCCTCTGACCTACTAGCTTGAGGCCTTCGTTCAGGTCGCCCAGGAGGGTGCGAACGCTGTTGAGTCGGCCCATGCGGTCGCCTGAGCTCTCGGCGCGCTCCATGTTGTGCGCGACTAGACCGGTGACCTTTTCGAGATCTTCCATCAGGTCGATGGAGGCCCGGATGTGTTCGTCCTGGCTCTTGGAGCGCATGACGAACAGGGCGCTCATGACGAGCGTACCGATCCAGCCCTCCAGGGAGGTGACAACGCAGATGCCGATGTCGTGCATAAGCTGTTGGTTGCTGGGGATCGCGCTGGCGCTATAGTCCATCAGGAAGAAGGTGGCGCCAATAATGGTCCCCAGTACACCGAGCATCATGCTCGACGTCTTGAACCACACTGCGAGCTTGGCTCGGTCAGGCGGTCGTGTGAGGACCTGGCGGATGCTGAGGATGAGCAAGATCGCCCACAACAGCGACCAGAAGATTGTGAATGCCATAATGATGTCTCCTTTCGGTAGACAGTGGAGGTTTTTGTGATACACTGGCAACTTTGGTAAGGGGCCGGTGTTGCCAGGAGGCGGACTGATTTTTAGTAAAAACTACAAAGCATTCCGCCGCCTGATAACCTCGAAAATTAGCAGGAAATAAGGATTTTGTCAATGATTGGCCGAATTTTCTTGAATTATTAGCCTATAATGCTATGCTGCAACTCCCGTGATATACTCATAGGGTTATGAAAATTGTATTAGTACACGGCTACAAGGGTAGTTCTCGAACCAACTTTTTTCCATGGCTTACTGACGAGCTTCGTAAACAGGGGCATGAGGTGGTTTGTTTAGATCTGCCAAATCCAGAAAATCCAGATCCAGAAGAGTGGACAAAGTATTTGGTTGAAGAGGTAGGGCCGATTGATGATGAGACTATTATTTTCGGACATAGCTTAGGTGGCAATGCGGCAATCAGATTTTTAGAAGCTGCTGAGGCTCATTCAACACCACGTGCATGTGTTATTTCATCAACGCCATGGATGATTCGTAATGAACGATTTCGTGGATTCTTTCTTTCAGAGCTAGATTTTGATGTTTTAATGTGGAAGGCGTCACGCTTTGTGGTCGTCCATTCTAAGGACGATGACGTAATTCCATTTGATCACGCACAAAAGTACGCAGATGTACTGCACGCGAAGTTGATTGAAGTGGACGGCTGTGGGCACTTTGATGGTGAGCAGTACCCGGTGCTACTTGAGACGATCGAGAACTGCATAAAAGAAGAGATACAATTTGAGCCGGGAGAGGGAATAGAAAACGAGTACGAGGAAGTTGATAGATGATGAAAAAGAACCGGCCGTGAGGCTGGTTCTTTTGATGGTGGTATTCCAGCCACCATCCATCCCGAGCGACCGTAGGGAGTTGAGGGATCTTCTAGTAATGGTATTCCTTACTGTGATTGATTGTGCACGCGCGGTAGAGTTGTTCTAAAAAGATCAAATGCGTCAGGTCGTGCGTAGTTGTCATTGGTGAAAGAGAAAGTCGTAAGTCGGCTTTGTTTTTTATTTCATCTGATAAACCCTTAGCACCACCAAGAATTACCGCGATGTGCTGGCCTTGGTCTTCAAGGGTTTTGATTTTCAAAGCAAACTCTTTCGAGTTCATGGTTTGTCCGAATTCATCTAGCACGATCAGGTATGTATCTGATGGAATTCTATCAGAGAGATCGTCTGTAGATTTCAATATCCGGTGTTCGAATTTAACAAAGGCTTTTAGGGGTTTCAAAAGTTCATTTCGAATTTGATCAAACCCACCCTTAGGTAGATCACCAACCGAATAAAAATCAAGATAAATCATAGTTTTAGCTTTATAAGTCGAATTCTCCCATTATTAGCCAAAAAGTCAACCCGAAACCTTATCCCCACCTAGTCATAATGAATTACTTGACATCATCTGATACCTATTATACAATTCTCGCGCATTCACAATTTATCTACTACTCCGTTTGTCCCGTGTGTGGGGACTTCAGGGAGTGTATGAGGGAAGTAAGTTCGGGAAAACATACACCTCGCAATATAACTGGGTAGTGGGACCTAAGCGGTTCTGCTGTACAAGGCAGAATTTTTGTTCGGAAAATTTCCGAGTCAGAGATGAAGCGCTCATTATGAGAATTTCTCTCTGATCTTTCACAATTTAGAGTCAAATAACAATCAACGAAACGCGAGATTTCTTCGGAAATCTCAAATTCAAAAAATGAAATTTCTTAATTGAAATTTCGAGTTAAAGTCTTTTAACTTAAACGTCTTGAGTGAGTGGAGGGATACTCAAGGGTATATTGGTGGATGGCTTGACAAAACATGCTGATGAAGGACGTAGCAATCTGCGATAAGCTTCGGTGAGGTGATAAGCAACCTTTGACCCGAAGATTTCCGAATGGGGAAACCCGGCTGGGGGAATGCCCAGTCACTCTGTACTGAATATATAGGTACAGGGAAGGCACCCAGGGAAGTGAAACATCTCAGTACCTGGAGGAAAAGAAAATAATGAGTTCTATTCTCATCTCGACACTCGATGCTTCGAGGTTCGAGATGATGAATAGTTGCTTACATTCCCTAAGTAGCGGCGAGCGAAAGGGGATCAGCCTAAACCTATCAAGTGAAGTACGTTGAAGTATCTCTTCGGAGGTGCGGATGCGATACGAAAGGTGTCAGCCCTTGCTTGGTAGGTGTTGTAAGCGCAAACGTGTGTAACTGACATTGCACGGTTCGATTGATGACGGTTAGCAAAATTTGCTGGAAAGCAAAACCAAAGAAGGTGATAGTCCTGTATGCGAAAATTGTTCATCAACGTTCGGTTTGTTTGCTTGAGTACGGCGGGACACGTGAAATCCTGTCGGAATCTACCGCGACTATGCGGTAAGGCTAAATACATGTTTTGATCGATAGCGAAGAGTACCGTGAGGGAAAGCTGAAAAGAACCCCGGAAGGGGAGTGAAATAGAATCTGAAACCATATACCTACAAAGAGTCGGAGCCCTCACACCTTTCAGGTGAGAGTGTACAATAGATATATATGTATTACATGTATGTTTTGAAAAGTCTCAAAGATTATAATCTCTACTGGGGTTATACAAATGATCTAAGGAGACGTGTGCACCAGCATCAAAGGGGTGGGAACACATCAACTAAGCATAGAAGACCGTTTAAACTTGTTTATTATGAAGCATATTCATCACGCGGTGATGCTATGAATCGTGAAAGACAAATTAAGAAACGGGGTAATGCCTATATGCAGTTAAAGAAAAGAATCATCGAAAGTATCGATGGTCCTGAAAGGTGTGAGGGTGACGGCGTTCCTATTGAAGAATGAGCCAACGAGTTTATATCTGTTGCAGGTTAAGTCCTTCGGGACGGAGCCAAAGTGAAAGCGAGCCTTAACGGGCGTTTGTATCAGGTATAAGACCCGAAACTAAGCGACCTATCCATGGCCAGGGTGAAGCCAGCCTAAAAACTGGTGGAGGCCCGAACCCACGCACCGTGCAAATTGCCGGGATGAGCTGTGGATAGCGGAGAAATTCCAATCGAGCTTAGTAATAGCTGGTTCTCCTCGAAATATGTTTAGGCATAGCGTCGGTTAATAGCGTGTTGGGGGTAGAGCACTGATTGGGGTTGGCGCCTTCGGGTAGCCGCCCTAGCCAAACTCCGAATACCAACACGTGTTCCCGGCAGTCAGACCATGGGGGCGAAGCTCCATTGGTCTAAAGGGAAAGAGCCCAGATCTCAATCTAAGGTCCCTAAATCATCACTAAGTGTAAAAGGTGGTGAGGAGACTTATACAACCAGGAGGTTGGCTTAGAAGCAGCCATCCTTTAAAGATAGCGTAACAGCTCACTGGTCAAGTTTCCTTGCGCGGAAAATGTACCGGGGCTAAATGACGTACCGAAGCTGAGGGTGTCCACTATTTATAGTGGGCGCGGTAGGGGAGCATTCGTATTGCGCTGAAGCTGGTGGGGTGACCCCTGGTGGAGCGATGCGAAGGGAGAATGTTGGCATGAGTAGCAAAAAGACAGGTGAGAATCCTGTCCGCCGTAAACCCAAGGTTTCCTGGGCAACGAGAATCGTCCCAGGGTTAGTCGGGAGCTAAGGCGAGGCCGAAAGGCGTAGTCGATGCACAGCAGGTTAATATTCCTGCACCACGATAGTGTTCCAATGGGGGGACGCTTACTAGAGTTTCCTGTGTCCTATGGCTATGACACTGGGGGCTCGGGGTAGACTGATAGGAAAATCCGTCGGTCATAACGCCCTGAGTCATCGCAACCCTACTTAGGTAGGGGAGAGGAAAGGATAGTGGGCCAAGAAAAGCCTCTAGGGTTAACACTATTGTGCCCGTACCAAAACCGACACAGGTAGGTGGGTGTAAAAGCACTAAGGCGTACGAGTGAAACATTGTTAGGGAACTCGGCAAAACAGTGGCCGTAACTTCGGGATAAGGCCTGGTTTTTCTCGGGAGAGAAAGACCCTCAGCAAATGAATGCAAGCGACTGTTTATCAAAAACACAGGTCCCTGCTAAACCGTAAGGTGATGTATAGGGGCTGATGCCTGGCCAGTGTCCGAACGTTAAAGAAGCGGGTTAGATTCTTCGGAATCAAAGCTTGCGACTGAAGCGCGGATGAACGCCGGCCGTAACTATAACGGTCCTAAGGTAGCGAAATTCCTTGTCGGGTGAGTTCCGACCTGCACGAATGGCATAACGACTTGCATACTGTCCCAACAATGTACTCGGCGAAATTGCGGTGAGAGTGAAGATGCTCTCTACGCACAGTCGGACGAAAAGACCCCGTGAAGCTTTACTACAGCTTGTCATTGGATTTATGTTTCACATGTTCAGCATAGGTGGGAGCCTTCGGGCACCAGTGAGATACCACCCTTG